>NZ_QTVN01000049.1 GCF_003460605.1 Ruminococcus sp. AF31-8BH | reverse complement strand
TCTATCCATACCACCGGGGCGGCTGCCCCGGCAGGAACTTTTCTCTTATTATAACACCAATCTTGTGTAATCACAATTTATTCTTGTATCCTGCCGCTGATACCGTCTGGATTGTGCTTTTCCTTTCTTTTTGTTCCCTTTAATTAGCCATAAACTGCTTAATGCCCTGGCTTTTTACTAATGTGTGATAAAGAAGTAATAGAAGTGTAAAAAATTTTGCCGTTCCTATCCGGCACTTGCGCATTGTGTCGGATAGGTCGGGCGGTTATTCGGGCAAGTCCACCTTGCCAACAAAAGAATAATAAATCTCAATGTCCTGTCTGCGGGTCTTGTTCTCGTCATAGCTGCACTCATGCACAACGATTTTCTCTACAAACTCCCGCAGCAGAGTAGGGGTAAGTTCTTCAAAGCTGGTATGCCGCCGGACAACATTCATAAACTTTTCTGCGTTCACGGTGGCTTCCTGTGCTTTGGAAAGCTCCGCTTGGATAGCGGCGGCTCTTTCTTTCAGTTCCCGTTGCTCTGCTTCATAGTCTGCCGACAGCTCTGTGAAACGCTCGTCTGATATGCGCCCGGTCACGCTGTCCTCATACAGCCGCTTGAAGATAGCGGATAACTCGGCTATGCGTTTCTCGGCGGCTTCCAGTTCCTTTTTCTTGGCGGCGTTCCTGCGTTTGCCCCCGTCCTCGTTCTGCTCAATCAAGAGTTTCATAAACCGGGCTTCATGCTTTGCCGCATAGCTGGTCACTTTCCGCAGATTGGAGAGTACACCAGCGGTCAAGAGGTCGGTGCGGATAAAGTGCGCCGTACAGTCATGGGTGCGTTTCTTGTAGTTGCCGCAGATATAACAGTCCTGCTTGCG
>NZ_QTVN01000048.1 GCF_003460605.1 Ruminococcus sp. AF31-8BH | reverse complement strand
CTAGAGTGTGTTTGAAAAATAAAAGTTGCACAAAACATATATTCGTTTACCCTTTTTCATGTTAAAATAAAGAAAAAGGGGTGTTGATTATGTTGCGCCGATACGAATTAACCGATGATGAATGGAATCGTGTTGCTCCCTTACTGCCACCTGAAAATTCTGGAAAGCAAGGTCGTCCTTCAAAATGTAATCGGACAATTCTAAATGGAATTGTTTGGATTGCTCGCAGTGGGGCTCCCTGGCGGGACCTCCCAGAACGTTATGGGGCCTGGCAAACGGTTTATTCCCGTTTTCGTAAATGGATTGAAGATGGCATCCTTGATAATATTTTTCGTGTCTTGAGCTTAGAAGCTGAATTAACGGAACTATCAATTGATGCCTCTATCGTCCAGGCTCATCAGCATAGTGCTGGAGCAAAAAAAGGGGGCCATCAAACGAAATTGGACACAGCCGTGGAGGAGCCAGCACAAAAATCCATGCAGTTGTAGATGCATACGGTTATCCGGTTTATTTTATGATCAGCGAAGGGCAGCGTAACGATATTAATTACGCAATCCCTTTGTTAGATCATGTCGACACAAACGGAAGCAATGTATTAGCTGACCGTGGATACGATAGCAACAAGCTGATTGACTATATTTATACCCACGGTGGAGAGCCAACAATTCCTTCTAGAAAAGGAGCTAAGTTTGATCGTTATTGCGATTGGTGGCTTTACAAAGAGAGACATTTAGTAGAAAACTATTTTCTCAAATTGAAAGCGTTCCGTCGAATAGCTACGCGTTACGATAAACTGGCTTCAACCTTCTTAGGAATTATATGCATTGCCTCAATATTAATTTGGTTAAAATGAACAACTTAGAATGTTTTTCAAACACGCTCTAG
>NZ_QTVN01000047.1 GCF_003460605.1 Ruminococcus sp. AF31-8BH | reverse complement strand
AGTACTGAGGTCGCCCATTTTTGATATAATCGATCACCGCCCAGCCTACAGCATCAGGTATTGGCAGAGTTAATGGTTTATGTGTTTTATGCTGTATGAGGGACAGTTTTTTATCTTCCCAGTTAAAGTTTTGGAAACGCAGGTTTTTGATATCTCCAATCCGAAGACCAAGAACACATGCAAGAAGGATCATTGCATAGTCACGTTTTCCGATAGGGCTGTTCCGGTCAATGACCGAAAGCATTGCTTTCAGTTCATCAAGTTTCCATGCAGAAGGTATTTTGGCACTTTTGGAAACAGCAGGCATATGGATCTTTTCAGCATAATCAGCGGAGAGTATCCCGATAGAATAAATAAAACGCAGAAAATGTCTGATCCCGCAAACATTCTGTTCTATGGTCTTAAAACTATACCCTGCCAGCGTTTTCAGATAAGAATTGCAAACATCCATAGTGATATTTTCTGTAGTTCCAATCTTCCTCTGCTGAAGATAGTCCATAAAAGCCCTGGAAATCCCTTTATAATGTCCGATTGTACTTGCTGACAGTTCCGTAGAATTCAGGAAATCTAAATAATCCGTATATAAATTTAAATAGTACGCATTCAGCGTAATAGGATTTTTTGCGGCATAGTATCTTCTGGTAAGCACCTGATGCAAACGGTAATCTTCCAGCATATGCACAACACGGAGCAATTGGACTCTCTGTTGGGAAAGCGTTCCATTATTATATTTCGTAATGAAGCCGTATTGTTTTTCGAGATATTTAAGTCCCCGTTCCATATCGTATTCGGTATTTCCGTATTCTTCCGTAAGAAAGCACTGGATCTTATTCCATTCACCTTCATAAAAGCGGATAGTTGCAGAAGAATAGTTGTTTTCCTGCAACAGTTGTTTTAGTCCTTCTGTAATCATTTCAAAATTCATGAGTTTCTGACTCCTTTCTTTTTTTATGATTACAGAATAACAAAGTGTAGCATTTTTGCTTGTATTATGCCGAGATAAATTTAAAGAAATCCCGTATTTACGCAGATAATCAGCGTTAACTCGTCATAACGTTTATCTCGTCATAAGG
>NZ_QTVN01000046.1 GCF_003460605.1 Ruminococcus sp. AF31-8BH | reverse complement strand
AGGGTAAACGAATATATGTTTTGTGCAACTTTTATTTTTCAAACACACTCTAGCGAATAAAGCTGAGGTGGTTGCAATGAGTATATTTGAATACGACCGGGAATGGGAAGAAGAGATTTTACGAAAAGAAGAATTCGAGGCCGGGAGAGAATTAGGCGAGCAATTGGGGAAAGAGCTTGGGGAAAAACTCGGGAGAGAACTTGGAAAAGAAGAGGAACAGAAGAATACAGAAAAAGAGCGTAGGCGCGCTGATTCAGAAAAAATGCGTGCGGATAATACAGAAAGGGAGCTTTTGATTCTGAAAGAAAAACTGGCTTTGATGCAAGATAAGTAGAAACTGAAGTGTTTAGGTTTACAAACCAGGAAATCACAGTATTGTATGCTGTTGATTTCCTGGTTTTACTTTATGAAATACTGAACAATTTCAGAATTGTTGAAATAGAAATTTATATGTAGGTTTGAAATGATAGAATGGTGGTTGGAGTCATATTGACAAGGGCGGAAAAGGCATTGTAAGATGTAGTTATGAGAGTTGGGGGCAGAGAATTAAGATTGAGAAAAATATCGGCGTTTTCAAAAAATGTAAAAACCTATAGATTGTCTAATGTGTGTTCTGTATAGAAGCAGTTCAGATTGGAGGTATGAATGAAAATTTTATCAAAAAAACCATTTGTTGCAGATGGAGTTATGTTTATTCCTCTGGCATTTTTTCCGTTTGCTATGCCTCCAGTTAGCCTGAAAAATCCGGCGACAATATTTTGCTGTATTCTTTTAATGGGTGTTGTTATTTTCTCGATATTGCCACATTTAAGAATGGTAGAACTAAATCAAGAAGGGGGAAGCGTATCTTGGTTTGGAGTAAAAAGGAATTTTAAATGGAAAGAGCTCGAAGTGATTACTTATGGAGACATTGGGGTAGTAAGGGGGGAAAGTTGGGAAGGAATTTTTTTCTCTAATAAAGCATTGACTTCAAAAGGCAAACGAATGACGACAATCGAGAGAATTTATTTTTCCTTGAACATTTTTGATCAGTTTTTTGTTATTTTTAATGATGAAAAAGAGAAAGAACAAATTATGAATCAGTTGAAAGAATGGGGCGTGAATGTTATTATTGACACAGATTTTGCGCAAAGAAAAGAATATGAGCGTATACTGGAAGAAAAAACTAAAATGCGAGAAGAACGTAAAAGGCTTTATGAAGAGAGAAAGAAAAGAAAGCAATGATATGTAAAATTTAGAACGTATACGTCCAAGCTAGTGTAAATCAAAACCGCAGGGAATGGTTGGTATTTTCGACGAACCATTCCTTTTTTTATATCTTTAATATATTTTCTATTCCTAATGAGACCGGACTGTGCTAAAATAGAACAAGGTGGAGGTGTGCGCCAGTTCGGTGCCAAATATATAACTGGTGGGAATCCAGTCT
>NZ_QTVN01000045.1 GCF_003460605.1 Ruminococcus sp. AF31-8BH | reverse complement strand
AATTCTTCAATGATGGCAGGCTCATTGTCGCAAATAGCTAAATTTAGCATATAGTTCATACCTTTCTTCAAAATTAATCATCTTCACATATCAAAAAATAATCTGCTTGGAAAAATTCACTTACTGTTATGCCAAAGCCACTGCATATTTTACTAATAGTAGAAAGTGTAGGATTAGTTCCATGAAAAATATTTTTTAAGGTGGACTGTGGAATAGCAGCACGACATGCTAATGTATAATAAGTAATGCCTTGTTCTTTACACAAATCGGCAATTCTATTACAGACAGCTTGATTAGAAGTCATCGAACACCTCCTATATATAGTCCTAATTATAGATATAGTGTAACCGCTAATTTGAAAATATAGGTCTATATATAGCCTGCATCGAACAAAATGTGACAATTAATTTACAAGTTATAGCAGATATAAAAAATTAAGGAGTTTTTTATGTATTATAAGAAAAAAGCAATGTAGATTTTGGTACATAATGGCTGAAATACAAAATTAAAAAGGAGAAGAGATATGTTAAAGAAATTAATTACTTCAGAATCTGTCACCGAAGGACATCCAGATAAAATATGTGATCAAATTTCAGACGCTATTTTGGATGCTATTATGGAAAAAGACCCTTATGGTCGTGTTGCGTGTGAAACATGTATAACTACGGGCTTAGTGCTTGTCATGGGTGAAATTACAACAAATGCTAACATTGATGTTCCTAGTATTGTCAGAAATACGGTTCGCAAAATTGGGTATAATGATTCAAAATATGGCTTTGATGCAGATACCTGTGGAATTATTGTATGTTTAGATAAACAGTCAGAAGATATTGCTTTGGGAGTAAATGAAGCATTGGAAGCTAAAGTAAAAAAAGATAAAGCTGAAATTGGAGCTGGGGATCAGGGAATGATGTTTGGATATGCGACAAATGAAACCAAAGAGTATATGCCCCTTCCGATTGTGTTAGCACATAAATTATCAAAACAGTTATCAAATGTTAGAAAAAGTGGAAGATTGAAGTATTTGAGGCCAGATGGAAAAACGCAAGTGACTATTGAATATGATGGGAATATACCAAAAAGAATAGACACTATTGTATGTTCAGTGCAACATGATGAAAATATTAGCCAAGATAAAATTTATAAAGATATTCTTAAATATGTGATTGAAGATATAATACCAGAGGGATTGATGGATGATAATACAAATGTGTATGTTAATCCAACAGGACGTTTTGTGATTGGTGGTCCACATGGAGACAGTGGAGTTACAGGAAGAAAAATTATTGTAGATACGTATGGTGGATGTGCACATCATGGTGGTGGTGCCTTTTCAGGAAAAGACTGTACAAAAGTGGACAGATCAGCAGCATATATGGCACGATATCTTGCTAAAAATATTGTTGCAGTGGGATTAGCAGAAAAATGTGAGGTACAATTATCCTACGCCATAGGAATCGCAAATCCAGTTTCTGTTAATGTTAATACATTTGGAACAGGTAAAAAAGATGATGAACTGCTTGCAGAATTTATTTATAATAATTTTGATCTTACACCATCAGGAATAATTGATATATTTAAACTCCGCCGGCCAATTTATGAACAGGTAGCATCTTATGGACATTTTGGGAGAACTGAATTAAATCTTCCATGGGAGCAATTAGATACAAAAAAATTTTTAGGCATTTTAGAAGTGTAAACTTGTTATGAGAGAAGATATATTATATGCTAAATTTAGCTATTTGCGACAATGAGCCTGCCATCATTGAAGAATT
>NZ_QTVN01000044.1 GCF_003460605.1 Ruminococcus sp. AF31-8BH | reverse complement strand
TATATGCTAAATTTAGCTATTTGCGACAATGAGCCTGCCATCATTGAAGAATTAGAAGAATATTTGGATAAGATATCAGACATTTCATTTGACTATGAAGTATTTTTTAGCGCAGAGGAATTATACTCTTATAAGAAAAAACAGGAGTTGGATTTTGATGTTTATATCCTGGATATTGAAATGGGAGAGATGTCAGGATTGGAACTTGCTAAAAAATTACGGCAAGACTCTCCCCATTCCCTTATCGTTTTTCTTACAAGTTTTTCTAAATATGTTTATGATGTTTTTGAAGTTGTGACTTTTGATTTCATTTTAAAACCGGTTTCTTTTGAGAATTTCAGCAAAGTGCTTCATAAAGCATGTGATTTCTTATGTATGGCTAAAGTAAATTTTGTCTTTAGCTATCGTAAAAATAGCTACAGTATCCCTTGCCAATCCATTGTATATATAGAAAAACTTGGAAGAAAAGCCCTTATACACACCAATACAGGGGATATATATCAATGTAACAAAAATTTAGATGAGATATGGTCACAATTAGATAAGCGTATGTTTGCATCTATTCGAGTGGCATGTATTGTGAATCTTTCCGAAATAGTACAGGTGGTACGTGATGAACTTCTGTTAAAAAATGGAAATACTCTCCATGTTGGACGGGCCTATCGACAGGAAATTAAACTACGTCATTTACAATTCCTAAAGGAGCAGTTATGAAATCTTTCTTTTTTATATGCTTAACGAATTGCTTAGATTTTGGGATATTAGAAAAATATTTGCAATGTTTCAGTCAAGAACGAAAAGTTGATCGCTATAAACTGATTTTTCTATTTCTTTTTTGTACAATTACTACAAGTATAGTAAACATGTATAAAAATCCAACTATCAATTTATTATGTAGTATCTGTATGATATACCTGTACAGTTTATCTTTTTCGTATTCTCGTTTATATTATATAATTCTACCGATTTTATACATTGGTTTGGGATTTGTGTCAGAGCCTATAGGATTTTTATTGACACTCCGACTTGAAACACAAATCAGCATGGAAATATCTTTTTATATTTCCGTGCTGATTTGTGAATTTATTCGATATCTTCTGGTTCGGGCTATATGCCATAGTTGGGCAATTCAGTTACCAAATTTATCAAAACAGATGAGCCTATTACTTTTTTTAATACCTCTTTCCAGCGTATTTATTAGTTGTATGGCAATATATTTAACTGGAACCTATGATAATTTAACCGGAAATGTACTATGCTTGGCAATTATTTTATTAGTATTATTAACAAACATACTGACATTTGCTATTTTTCACAAGTTAAGTATTGTAATAGCTGATAATTATAAAAATGAACTCCTTCTGCAAGAAGTGAAGATGAAGGAACAGTATTATCGTGAAATCGAAGCAGGAAATAAAAAGGTACAAGAAATAAAACATGATTTAAAAAATCGTCTGATTGCCCTTTATGCAATAGAGAAAGCAAATGTAGATTTTAAAAAAGAATTTCAAAAGATCATTGGTGAATTAGACGAAGGAGAAAAAACCATATACACTGCAAATATAATTGTCAACACTATTTTGAATAATAAACTTCGTAATGCCCAGAAAAGGCATATCGCAACAGAAGCCTCGGTATTAGTACCCAAGCAAATGAATCTGGACTATAGCGCTGCCGGGATATTATTAGGAAACCTCCTGGATAATGCAATAGAGGCATGTGAAAAAATAGAAGCTTCAAAAAGATGGATTGCTGTGAATATCATTTATAAAGAACATACTTTGATTTTAAAAATCTGCAATAGTAAAGAAATAAAAAAGGCAAACATTGCATTGAGCAGCAAACGTCATTATAAGCAAAGTGGAATTGGCATACATAGTGTTACAAGGGTAGTGGAAAAATATAATGGTACAATAGAATTTTTGGATCTAGGTGACTCCTTTGAAGTAAGTGCTGTTCTTTATGGTATTTTA
>NZ_QTVN01000043.1 GCF_003460605.1 Ruminococcus sp. AF31-8BH | reverse complement strand
TATCCTGACTTTTGCAGCTAAATGGATATAAAACACCCGTCAAACCCAGTAAATACAGGGCTTGGCGGTTTTTCGGCTTTGTCAGATTTTCATGGCGTTTTTTCTACTTTTTGGTCTTTGCTAAAACTTTTTTTATTTCTCCCAGAGTACGGATACGTTTCCCAAAATCAATATCTGTAACTCTTCCGATATCTTTTAGAACTTCATCGTAATAATCAAATAGGTAGTAGTTTTGCTGGATTAAACTACATTCGGCTTTTGACAGAGATTCCAAAATGGTTCCGATGCTGTATTTTCTCTCCAGTTTATTTTCCAGTATTCTTGCGATTGTCAAAGCTACAAAACAGGTAAGGAAATGTGCTTCGATATGTTCTTTTGGCCAGACATACACGGGTCTGGCTTCCAGTTCACTTTTGGTTACTTTAAAAGATTCTTCAATTTTCCATAAACCTCGGTACATATCGATAATCTCGTCGTCAGATGTCTCCATTTCGCTGGTTAAGAGCATATAGTAACCATCCAGTGCTTCCTCCCCTCGGATTTTTTCTTCATCAATGTCCAGAACAGAAGAGGCGGTAAGGATTTTTCCGGTTTCTTTATCATAGTCAACTTTTTTGACGTATTTTGCAGCACCATAAGATATGGCTCTTGTATAATTCCCTGGATTTTTTGCCAGGTCTCTGGCTTTTGTCAGTGCAGCTTCACGCTCTGCTTTTGCTCGTTTGGCATATTTTTCACTCCAGAAGACAACCTGTTTCTCATCTACCTGCTTTTTTATCTTTTTGCCGGAAACAGAGGATACCTGGATTGTTCTTGGAGACTTGCGGGATTTCCGCTTGTATTCTGTACCAAGCCATTCATAACCTTTCTGTTCCAGAACATAGTCCTTGATGGTTTTTTCTGCGCCCCGGATGGACATACTGAAAACATATCCGTCATGAGTGGGCGTGTTGATCGTGTACCAGATGTTATCACCTGTTGTCATTCCTTTGTCAGCAACGGAAATGACTCTGCCAAGATCAAACTGTTTTTTGATACGTCCAAAGTTAGGTCTGTAGGTCAGACAGTCATTGGTATTTCCGGGAAAAAACTCATAAGTAATAGGAATTCCCTGGTTATCCATGAAAAGTCCCATCTGCACAATTGGATTTGGACGATGTTCTTTTGAAACTCCTTTACGGAGAAAATCGGTTTGCTCATCTGTCTCGAAATAGTAGTTTGTAACATCATAATAGATGAGACTGGTATCCCTGCCATAATTCGCTTTGATGCGGTCGTTCAGCCAGACCTGCAAGTTTTCTTTGTGTTTGTCCAGAAAAGACAGACAGCGGTAAACATCATCTAAAGAGTAGTCCGTTTTCTCAAAGAAATGTTCTCTGTCATCATAGGAAGATTTCTTTGAAGCAGGGAAAAGAAGTCTGGAATAAACCAGCATCTTCATGATGGTATTGGCATCATACTGTTCTTTCGAGTGGCGCTGCCGGTTTGTTAGAAAAGTATGGAGGCCGAGCTCGTGATAGATCTGACTCAGTGCGGCATAGCCAAAGTTTTTTCTCAGATCGTCACCTATGCAAAGTCGGTCAGAATCATAAAAAGTAAAGTGGATGGGAGCCTGCCTGGCTGCTTTTTCAGCTTTTAGCTGCTCCACTCTTTTTTGAAAGTGAGCAATAGGGTCATCATACTGTTTTTCCAATTCATCCAGCCAGCCAATAGATTCTATTGTTTTCTGGCGGGAGCATTTCTTAGCTTTATCGTAATATGTGTCAACAATGGAAAGGCGAATTCGACCATTCTGGTTAGGTGTTTTTTTGAGGTACATGGCAAGCACTCCGTTTCGTATAATATTTATTATAACGCAAAACGATATAAAACGCTAGTAAAACATGACTAATTTTTAAAAATAAAAAAGCCTGAAAGCAAGGAAACAAAAGGCTTTCAAGCAATAAGCGAACATTATGTTACTGCAAAACTGTGGAG
>NZ_QTVN01000042.1 GCF_003460605.1 Ruminococcus sp. AF31-8BH | reverse complement strand
ATACTGCTTTTTCGTTTGCACCACCTTCGATTCTTTCCTTAACGATTTGTCGAACACATGAAAATTTGAAGTTTACAGCGAGGTGAAAGAGGTTGAATTATGTAGAATATGGAAAAGAAAACAGCGATGTAATTATCCTCTTACACGCAGGCGGTTTATCATGGTGGAATTACAAAGAGGTTGCTGAAAGACTTCAAACAGATTATCATGTGGTTTTGCCTATATTAGATGGTCATGCAGGATGTGATAAGCAGTTTACGACGATAGAGAATAATGCTTTGGATATTATAGAATTTGTAAATAGCAAATTGGGCGGTTCTGTTTTAATGATGGGAGGACTATCGCTTGGAGGGCAGATTTTGCTTGAAATTTTATCTCAACGCAAAGATATATGTAAGTATGCAATAGTGGAAAGTGTACTTGTGATACCTTCAAAATTTACATATTCTATGATTAAACCGGCGTTTGGAAGTTGCTATGGCTTAATAAAGTATAAGTGGTTTTCAAAATTACAATTCAAATCACTACGAATAAAGTCGAATTTGTTTGATGAATATTACAAAGATACTTGTGCTATTAGAAAGAGTGATATGATTGCCTTTTTACAGGAAAACTCAGTATATTCACTAAAAGATGGCATTGGAGAGTGTGAAGCAACCATTCAAATTTATGTTGGAGAAAAAGAAAAGCAATCAATGAAAAAATCTGCTAAAATCATTCATGAAAAATTGCAGGATAGTTTTATACAAGTTCTTCCTAATATGTATCATGGAGAGTTTTCAATAAACCACGCAGATGATTATGTGAGAAAACTATTAGAAATAGTAAAGCGAAGGTAGGTTCGACTTATAAGAAAAAGGAAAACAATAAAACAAATACAGATGATAAATAATTTCCTGCTTGTATTGTTGGAAAATCGGGATTCATAGAATCCTTTTGTGATTTGCAACTTCTGGTTGACAGATTTACAGCCTGAAATGGTGGAATGCAAACAGCAAAACTGTTATATTTAGCTCATAAAATCTGCAAAAGGAGGAAAAAATGATTTTAGCTGATAAGATTACAGAGGAAAGAAAAAAGAATGGATGGTCACAGGAAGAACTAGCCAATCAGTTGGGCGTATCCAGACAGGCAGTATCTAAGTGGGAAAGTGCAGGAGCTGTTCCAGATTTGCAAAGAATTTTACAGATGTCGGAGCTTTTTGGTGTTAGTACAGATTACCTATTAAAAGATGAAATGAAAGCAGAAAATATCACCTATCACGAAAGTACTGAAAGCTATGCAGAACCGTTGAAAAAAGTAACTATGGAGAATGCAAATGAATTTCTTGACATGAAAAGAAATGGATCCAAAGTAGTGGCAAACGCAACAAGTATGTGTATCTTAAGTCCAATATTATTGATTGTTCTTGTGACAATGGCAGAAGATAGCGTATTTCATGTTTCGGAATCTCTGGCAACAGTATTTGGATGTGTTTTTTTGCTTGGAATGGTTGCGGCAGCCGTCTTTTTGTTTATTACATATGGAATGAGTGAATCACATATGGAACATTTTGAAAAAGAATGCTTTGAAACAGAGTATGGTGTATCTGGAATGGTACGAGAAAAAAAAGATTCCTATGAACCAATTTTTATCAGAGGAACAGCTGTTGGGGTAGTGCTTTGTATACTGGCAGTGATTCCGACAATTATTGCCGAATCTATGGAAGCGTCCGACTATTACTGTGGTCTTTCCGTTGGATTACTGCTATTCATACTTGCAATAGGAGTGAATCTGTTGGTTCGTGTTGGGATGGTAAAAAGCAGTTACGATACCCTTCTTCAGGAAGGCGAATATACAAAAGAAGAAAAACTGTTTAAGAAAAAGACTGACACGTTTTCTGGTGTATATTGGTGCTTGACTACAGCGATTTACCTTGCATGGAGCTTCTGGACGATGAGCTGGGATATTACATGGATTGTATGGCCGGTTGCTGGTGTTTTGTTTGCAGCATTGCTTGGTGTGGTGAAAATGGTGTTAAAGAATGGCAGTGAAACTCAGCACTATATTTAAGATGAAGTTAAGTTTTTTTCGCATATTATACGCATCCAGAAATTCAAGTTTACAGAACTGAATCAAAAGAGCTCGAAGGAGCTCTTTTTCCTTTTTTATAATAGTATCATTATGGTATAATAGAGACATTAAAATCGTTAAGGAAAGAATCGAAGGTGGTGCAAACGAAAAAGCAGTATGGAGACTTTTCATTAACTGCCCTTTCGTTTGCATCAATTTCGATTTTTTCTGGTTGAAC
>NZ_QTVN01000041.1 GCF_003460605.1 Ruminococcus sp. AF31-8BH | reverse complement strand
TGCAAATTCTGCCCGAACGGTACGCCTATTCTGAAATTAGCGGTACATCCATTCTGATTTAGCGGTATGCGTTTTCTGCTCAAAGCGGTACGTTTTTCCTTTATTATTGTGATGTAACTATTATTCATCACAGTGCAAAGGAGGAACTATTATGCACGACTACAATACTATTCTTGGAGTCATAGAACTTCGACTCAGTAAAGTCAGTTATGACGCCGTACAAAAACGTTACCGGATTGGACGAAGCGGGATTGCATTAATCATGAACCGCTACAAGGATTCAGGCTTATCATTGGATGATCTTCGACAAATGCCAACCTCAAAGGTGGTTGATCTCATCTATCCAAAAGAAAACCTTCGACATAAGGATATTCCATTACCTGATTTCGAAAAAATACATGAGCAGATGATCCAAATGGGAAAACATGCCGACTTGAGCTTTCTATGGATTGATTATAAAAAAGAGCATCCCAACGGTTACCAGCTTGCTCAGTTTTATAAGCTGTATCGTGATTTCCTGGTAGATACGTATGGTACTTCAAAAACATCTATGCCTGTAGAGCGGATCCCTGGTGAAAAGATGTATATTGACTGGATAGGCGACCAGCCGGAACTGCTACTGGACACAACTACTGGCGAACTTCGAAAAGTTCATATTTTTACGACTACACTTGGTTTTAGCAGCCTTGTTTATGCAGAGATCTTTCCGGATGAAAAACTTCCACATTTTATTACCGGCACAGTACATGCACTGTCTTATTATGGGGCAGTTCCTAAATATCTTGTCCCGGACAATCTGAGAACAGCTGTTACCAGGCATAGTAAAGATGAACTTGTGCTGCAGTCAGCTTTTTCAGATCTGGAAACTTTTTATGATACGATCATTCTGCCGCCACCACCAAGGAAACCGAAAGGCAAACCAACAGTTGAAAATCATGTGCGTTTCTTGGAGACGCATCTGGTAGAAGAATTAAAGAAAGATACTTATACCTCTCTGGAAGCTCTGAATGCTGCGGTCAAAAAGATCGTAGCGGACATCAACCAGCGTCCTTTCCAGAAAAAATCCGACATTCGGAAATCCCGCATGAATGGATTCGAAAAGTACGACAAACCGCGTATGAACCAGCTTCCAGGCGAAAGTTATACACTTTGTGATTATAAATACTTTCTTAAAGTTCCAGATAATTACCACCTTGAGTATGATGCCCACTACTATTCTGTATTGTATACCTATAAAGGGAAGCCTGCAATTCTTAAGGCTACAATGACGGAGATACGGATCTGTGATGAGTATAACCGGCTGATCTGCCGCCATCCAAGATCTTACCGTGATTTTCCTCTTTACATTACAGATGACAATCATATGCCTCCAGAACACCTGTATTACAAAGAAGTGAATGCACATGACGGAGCTTATTACAGACGATGGGCATCTGTTTATGGAGAATCTATGGTAACTCTTATTGATAGGATACTCCGCAGTTCCAAGCATGAGGAACAGGCATACAACAGCTGTGCCGGTGTACTCCATTCCTGTAAAGATGTTCCTCACAGGCTGGTTCAGGAGGCTGCTGAGAAATGCGTAGAAGCCAATGCCTGCAAGTATTCTTATTTCAAGAAAGTACTTAGCATGGTTCAGAATAATCATTCCAGCAGTGCTATAAACGGAACCGGAAAACTTCCTTCCCATACAAACATCCGTGGAAAGGAGGCATACAAATGAGTTCATCCCATGACATTACATTAACACCTCAGGAACAGGCTCTGATCATGCGTCTGAAGAGTTTCCGTGTTCCAGAAATGGCACATATCCTGGAAGAACAGTTGAAAGATCCCAATGCAGATCTGAACACTTTTATGGAACGCATGACAGCAATGATTGATGCAGAGTGGCAGGCGCGGGCAGATAAACGTTTTAATCGTCTGATGAAAGAAGCGCATCTGCGATATCCGGCGGCGGATCTTGACGAAACTATTTACCGTCCAGAACGTCAGCTTGATACCCAGACAATAGAGCGACTGAGTACCTGCCATTGGATAGAGGAAGGAAAGAATCTCATTGTAACAGGATCTTCCGCCAGTGGAAAAACTTATCTAATCAATGCTTTTTGTGTAACTGCAATGAAGCAGTCTAAGAGTGTAAAGTATATAAAAGCGAACACTCTTATGAGCGAAATGGAACAGGCACGTATCAAATCCACAAATCTGGATTACCTGAATAGGCTGACCAAGCTGGATCTTCTTGTGATCGATGATTTTGGCCTTATGGATCTTGATCTTGATAAATGCCGGGATCTTTTTGAAGTCCTTGACACCAGGGATGGAAGAAAATCAACTGTAGTCATCTCACAGTTTCCAGTCAGTACATGGTTTGATATGTTTGCTGATAATACCTACGCTGATGCGTGCCTTACACGAATCACAGATAAACATCATACATATCGTCTGGAAATGAACGGTATAAATATGCGTGAAACAGAATGATATCATCTAGCGGTACTTCGTACCGTTAAAAATGGAATAGCCGTTCCGCAGTAGCGGAACTGGCATTCCGTTTGAACGTAATTTGCA
>NZ_QTVN01000040.1:423-2666 GCF_003460605.1 Ruminococcus sp. AF31-8BH | reverse complement strand
TGTATCATAGAACATTTTTGTGCCCTGTGCCGTATGTCCACAAAGTAGGAATTAGGGGTAAAAATCAGAAATTTCCACGATTGCGGAAAGTGTGATATAATCCAGATAAGCGGCAGCAATGAAACCATTGGAAAGGAGCGTGCGCCCATGAAAGGAGCAACAAGCATACAGGAACGCCTTTGGGAACTCCGCAAGGACAAAGGCTTAAATCTGGAAGAACTATCAAAGCTGACAGGCATTTCCAAATCAGCTCTTGGAAGTTATGAAAAAGAGGATTTTAAGGAAATCAATCATGGCAACCTTATCACGCTGGCAGACTTCTATGGGGTCTCTGTTGATTATCTACTGTGCCGGACAGAGAACAGGGAGCAGATCAACACACCATTGACGGAGCTGCATTTGAATGATGAGATGGTGGCACTGCTGAAAAGCGGTCGGATTAACAACCGTCTGCTCTGTGAGCTTGCTACACATAAAGATTTCATCAAGTTTCTTGCAGACATTGAGATTTATGTGGACGGGATTGCTACCATGCAGATTCAAAACCTCAATGCACTTGTCGATACCGTCCGGCATGAAATCATTGAACGGTATCGCCCAGGCGAAGATGACCCGCATTTGAAAGTGCTGCAAGCCGCCCATATCAGTGATGATGAGTATTTCAGTCACATGGTTCTGGATGACCTCAACCTGATTATCCGGGATATTCGGGAAGCCCACAAAAAGGACAGTGAGAGTGCGCCCCAGACCACCGTTGCCGATGAATTGAAAGAAAATCTCGAAGCAGTCGAAAATTTCAAGGGCAGCCGGGATGAAAAGCTGGTTGTCCTTTACTGCAAGCAGCTCGGTATCAACTATAAAAATCTGTCAGACGAAGAATTTCGCTGGCTGATTCGGATTCTCAAAAAATCAAAGAAAATGGGAACGCCTATCAGCCAGAGGAAAAAACGGTAAAAAAACCGCTGTTGCATGGTTGGGGTGCCTTCCATGTAGCAGCGGTTCTTGCTGTGGTTATTATTTCATTCGTTTTCTTAATATCCGGCGATAATTTGTTTCTCCCTTTGGTGCGTCCTGTATAATTTCCAACACACCATCTTCAAGCATTTTATCAATGCGATTAGAAATCCATACATCACTAATTCCAAGTTGATATTTTCCTAAAACATTACCTATAACAATAGCCATTTTGAATTGCTCTGGCTGTTCCGCAATTTCACGAAGAATGAAACTATCATATATATCTTCTGAAACACTTTGCAATTTACCATTTAGCATTGCACGCAAAGGTGCATTTTCATTTTGAAGTTGATTCCATTTCATAGCACAAGCTGAAAGAAATACAGGCTTAGCTTTTTCTTGTAGAGTTATATATTTTCCCCATTCGCCAGGAGAAACCTCACCCCATGCTATTTTGGATGTCATAGTATTTTCTTTTCCATATTCCCAGGCAGGTAACTTAACCAAATAAATTGTTGTCTGACAGTTTAATGGTCGAAGTTGTTTCATAAGCCAGTACATACCGCAAAGTTCATCCGGATTATAGCTATACCAAATACGAACTTCTTCCCCAGCTACATATCGTTCAATAACCGAAGACAATGTAGTTTTAATTTTCTGTATTTTTTCTTCAACCTGATAGTCTAAATCCTCTACAAACCAGACAGACAGCATTTTCTTGAGAACATTTTTCCGCTGTTCGCCAATTCCATTATCAGAAATATCTCCCACACTAAGAGCCATATCAAAACAATAAACATCACTGCTCTTGCCTCCCAATGGAATAGCATTCTCCCAAGCAATATGTTCTTGTTCCTGTGCTTGAATTTGTGCTTCTTTCATTTCATCTGAAGATGGAACACTCCCATCTTCGTGCCTCATAAAGACCGAAACTGCACTTCCTCTATACTTTCCCTTACCGTAAGTTTGGGCAATTTTCAAACTTCCACAGGCACTTTCACCAAATACAATTTCAATCATCTTATATACCTCCGATTTAATTACTCCCGTATGAATAAATTATATCATGCAAAACAATTTCTTCTGCCCGGTTGTGAATGTTATTACAACGCTGCACCCATTCCATTTGTTGAGTTCGCTTCAATTCCTCTGTCACGCCCTCGGTGGCTTTCATCTGCTCCATGATAGTGTCTAACCGTTCCTGTGCCTGTTCGTTCAGGTCTGCAAGATATGTCCACAATTCTCCGGTCAGTATCAATGTATTCAATCTGGCTGGGTGGACTTCC
>NZ_QTVN01000040.1:0-413 GCF_003460605.1 Ruminococcus sp. AF31-8BH | reverse complement strand
TGGCTGGGTGGACTTCCCTTAAATATTCCCGGTGCATCCGTCCGTACTTTCCGATAGGGCGGTGTTCCTCCGGCAGTTTCAAGTCCGGGATATAGTAATCTCCGACAAGGATATAATCAATTCCGTTTTCCGTTATTCTTGGTTTCAATTCTCTCATGTTCCTTACCTCCTGTGGAAGCAGGCTCGTCTGGTACTAACTCAATCACATCGGTAATCTCACAATTCAGCGTTTCACAGATACGGGCTAATGTGTCCATGCTGATGTGCTTTCCCTCTTTGCTCATGTTGGCAATCATATTCGTTGTCATACCAGCGGCAAGCCTTAAATCCTCTTTCCTCATATCACGCTCTAACAGTGTGTGCCAGAGTGGTTTATAGCTGATGTGCATATTGTTTTCCTGCCTTTCTATCCA
>NZ_QTVN01000004.1:297392-300333 GCF_003460605.1 Ruminococcus sp. AF31-8BH | reverse complement strand
AAAAGACCGCATCACCTACGCTAGGGTGATGAGCGAAAGGTCAAGCAATAAGGGCACAGGGCGGATGCCTTGGCACTAAGAGCCGATGAAAGACGTGATAAGCTGCGATAAGCTTCGGGGAGGAGCAAATATCCATTGATCCGGAGATCTCTGAATGGGGAAACCCGGCGGAGCACACCTCCGTCATCCATACGCCAATCCATAACGTATGGAAGGGAACCCGGGGAACTGAAACATCTAAGTACCCGGAGGAAAAGAAAGAAAACTCGATTCTGCAAGTAGCGGCGAGCGAACGCGGAAGAGCCTAAACCGGAATGCGTGCATTCCGGGGTTACGGACTGCATTAATGATTCTTGGAAGCTAACAGAACGGTTTTGGGAAAGCCGGCCGCAGAGGGTGAAAGCCCCGTACGTGAAAGCTGATGAGACAGAGCAGGATCCAGAGTACCACGAGACACGAGGAACCTTGTGGGAAGTCAGGGGGACCACCCCCTAAGGCTAAATACTACTTAGTGACCGATAGCGCATAGTACTGTGAAGGAAAGGTGAAAAGGACCCCGGGAGGGGAGTGAAAGAGAACCTGAAACCCTGTGTCTACAAGCTGTGGGAGCACCTTATGCGTGCAACCGCGTACTTTTTGTAGAACGGTCCGGCGAGTTACGCTTACTGGCAAGGTTAAGCACTTCAGGTGCGGAGCCGTAGGGAAACCAAGTCTTAAGAGGGCCTTAAGTCAGTAGGAGTAGACCCGAAACCGGGTGATCTACCCATGTCCAGGATGAAGCTGCCGTAAGAGGCAGTGGAGGTCCGGACCCACATCCGTTGAAAAGGGTGGGGATGAGGTGTGGGTAGGGGAGAAATTCCAATCGAACCCGGAGATAGCTGGTTCTCCTCGAAATAGCTTTAGGGCTAGCCTCGGTCATGAGTCTTGTGGAGGTAGAGCACTGAATTTCCTAGGGGGCGTCAAAGCCTACCGAAGAATATCAAACTCCGAATGCCATGTAGATAAGACCGGGAGTCAGACCGCACGAGATAAGTTGGGCGGTCAAAAGGGAAAGAGCCCAGACCTTCAGTTAAGGTCCCAAAGTGTACGTTAAGTGGAAAAGGATGTGGGGTCTCGAAGACAACCAGGATGTTGGCTCAGAAGCAGCCATTCATTCAAAGAGTGCGTAATAGCTCACTGGTCGAGAGGCCCTGCGCCGAAAATGTCCGGGGCTGAAACGTACCACCGAAACTAAGGGATCCGCAAGGATCGGTAGAGGAGCATTGCATGCGGGAGGAAGCAGTACCGTAAGGAGCTGTGGACTGCATGGAAGAGAGAATGCCGGAATGAGTAGCGAGATAAAGGTGAGAATCCTTTAGGCCGAATATCCAAGGTTTCCAGGGTAAAGCTGATCTGCCCTGGGTAAGTCGGGGCCTAAGGCGAGGACGAGAGTCGTAGCCGATGGACAACAGGTGGAGATTCCTGTACTGCGGTATGACAGAACTGTGGGGACACGTAAGGAGAGCGGAAGCCGGGAATGGAAAGCCCGGTGCAAGCGGGGTACCAGCCACTTTGGCAAATCCGGGTGGCAATGGGAAGCCGTGATGCGGAGCGAAATACAAGTAGCGAAGTCCGTGAGCCATGCGTCAAGAAAAGCCGCTATTGTTTATACCGTACCCGTACCGTAAACCGACACAGGTGGATGAGGAGAGAATCCTAAGGCCGGCGGAAGAAGCATTGTCAAGGAACTCGGCAAAATGACCCCGTAACTTCGGGAGAAGGGGTGCCTGTGAGAACAGGCCGCAGAGAATAGGCTCAAGCAACTGTTTAGCAAAAACACAGGTCTATGCGAAACCGAAAGGTGAGGTATATGGGCTGACGCCTGCCCGGTGCTGGAAGGTTAAGAGGAGAGGTTAGCGCAAGCGAAGCTTTGAATTTAAGCCCCAGTAAACGGCGGCCGTAACTATAACGGTCCTAAGGTAGCGAAATTCCTTGTCGGGTAAGTTCCGACCCGCACGAAAGGCGTAATGATTTGAGCGCTGTCTCGACAATGCATCCGGTGAAATTGAAGTACCAGTGAAGATGCTGGTTACCTGCGCCAGGACGGAAAGACCCCATGGAGCTTTACTCCAGTTTGGTACTGGGGTCCGGTATTGCATGTACAGGATAGGTGGGAGGCTGAGAAACGGTAACGCCAGTTGCCGCGGAGCCGCTGTTGGGATACCACCCTTGCAGTACTGGGCTTCTAACCAGCCGCCGTGAACCGGCGGTGGGACAATGCCAGACGGGGAGTTTGACTGGGGCGGTCGCCTCCGAAAGGGTATCGGAGGCGCCCAAAGGTTCCCTCAGAATGGACGGAAACCATTCGAAGAGTGCAAAGGCAGAAGGGAGCTTGACTGCGACACCGACGGGTGGAGCAGGTACGAAAGTAGGGCTTAGTGATCCGGTGGTATTAAGTGGGAATGCCATCGCTCAACGGATAAAAGCTACCCTGGGGATAACAGGCTTATCACTCCCAAGAGTTCACATCGACGGAGTGGTTTGGCACCTCGATGTCGGCTCATCGCATCCTGGGGCTGTAGTAGGTCCCAAGGGTTGGGCTGTTCGCCCATTAAAGCGGTACGCGAGCTGGGTTCAGAACGTCGTGAGACAGTTCGGTCCCTATCCGGCGTGGGCGTAGGATATCTGAGAGGAGCTGTCCTTAGTACGAGAGGACCGGGATGGACGGACCGCTGGTGTACCGGTTAGACTGCCAAGTCTACGGCCGGGTAGCCAAGTCCGGAAGGGATAAACGCTGAAGGCATCTAAGCGTGAAGCCCCCCTCAAGATGAGATGTCCCATTCGAAAGAAGTAAACCCCCTTGAAGACGACGAGGTAGATAGGGCAGGGGTGGAAGTGTAGTAATACATGGAGCTGACTGCTACTAATAGGGTGAGGGCTTGACCTGAGTGCTAAGCACGAA
>NZ_QTVN01000004.1:0-297382 GCF_003460605.1 Ruminococcus sp. AF31-8BH | reverse complement strand
AATAGGGTGAGGGCTTGACCTGAGTGCTAAGCACGAAGGTCGTTCCATCGAACGAAGTGAGATGGAACTTCCGATTTATTCGCAAGGTTGAGAAATGATTCAAAAGATTCCAAAGAGGATGTAACATGTATGTAGTTTTGAAGGTACAGTAAATGAAACGGTAGCCGATTGGTTATCGTTTTTTATTGTCCAAATTCTTAAAAATCAAATCATCCTTTCTATATCAATTATGCCGCATATTTTGCAGAATTCCTTTTTTCAAACACGGTCCAGAGAAAAATAAAGGTTACAATTAATAATGCCCAATTTAATATAGTAGAAAAAAGAAGTTCTTATAATTCCCATTACAGACTTATTTTCATAAGAAAGGAGCATTTCCATGAAGAAACTCCCAGCCCCAATTTTTATAACAATAGCAGGCATTTTAACATTGACAGCCGCTCAGCCAGTACTGGCTGAAGATACGGAAGTCTTGTCTGTGCAGACCGAAAATGCAGCAGACCAGAATCAGGAAAATGATCTTTCAAATGCAGACGTCATTTCCTGTGGAGCCCCCAACTGGCGCAATGGCATTATTGAAGATCAGACCTTCCAGACCCAGCTTTCCGAATACACTGGAGATGTATGGTTTGCATCCTATGCTCCGGCTGACGGAGAAAAAGATGTAATTTTCAAAATCATCCAGAATGAAGAACCTGTGGAAACCTTGGACAGTTTGGTGACGCCTCCAGTGCTCAGCTATGGCTTTACCAAGTTAGATGCCATCAGCTTTGTAGACTACAATGAGGATGGAAACACGGATATCCTGGCAATTAAGACATTTGGTGACATTGCAGTTCCTGTAGTTTACGAAGGAACCCCAGGCAGTGAGAAGAATTTCACGTTAAAAACCGGTCTGTCTGTACGGGCGGCAGCTGGTGCGCAGAGTATGACTATTGCAGGCGTACTGGATTATCTGAAAACAGTAGCAAAGGAACAGTGGACTGCAGTAGATACACTTCCAGAGGGAACTCCCTCAAATTTTGTTTTCGCCAGCGGTGTAGGTGCATGGAGCACAATGCTGAATCTGAATCAGGACGGAAGCTTCAGCGGTTCTTTCTCAGACAGCGATGTGACAGCAGGCGAAGGCTACAGCTACACCATGTACTGCAGTGATTTTACCGGGAAGTTTACAGAGATAAAGAAACTTAACGACCACGTATACTCCATGCAGCTGACAGATCTTCAGCTGGAACAGGAATCTGGAACCCAGGAAATTATAGATGACTGTCTGAAAGTTTATTCAGAACCATACGGTTTGGTCCCTGGATCCGAATTTTATCTGTATGTCCCGGAAGTCCAGTCCTCAGAACTTCCTCTGCAGGTTCCAGAAGGTTGGAGCGGTGTAGAATACAGCAGCAATGATCCAGATCTTCTTACCAGCTATATCCTGTACAACATTGAAGGGGATGCCCCATTTGGCGGATACGAATAAAAGGTAATTTCCTATTGAAATAATAGGAATTAAAAGGTATAATCTTCTGTAGATGGATTCTGCCGCTGACACAGGCAGAATCACAGAGCAGGAGGAATTGAAATGAGAATATCCACAAAGGGTAGATATGCAATAAAGTTAATGCTTGACCTGGCTACCAATGATAATGGGGAACCGATCAGGCTGAAGGATGTAGCGCGCAGACAGGAGATTTCCGAGAAATATCTGGAGCAGATCATTTCCGTATTAAATAAGGCTGGCTATGTGAAAAGTGTCCGCGGCCCTCAGGGCGGCTATTCCCTGCAGCGCAGACCGGAGGAGTACACCGTAGGAATGATCCTTCGCCTTACCGAAGGGTGCCTCTCTCCTGTAGACTGCGTAGCCCCAGACGGAGCCGGCTGCGAGAAAGGCGACGCCTGCGTAACACGTATTCTCTGGAAGAAGATTGACGACGCCATCAACGAAGTAGTAGACAATATTACATTAGGAGACCTCCTCGACTGGCAAGCCGCCAGCGCAGACGACTACGTAATCTAATAAACTAAAACTTAGTTTCAGCGAAGCAACACATTAATTTCCACAAAGCAGCATATTTTCAACAACCAGATTTCCCCCATGTGTGCCGGGACAGACAATCCCGAAATTCGTCATTGTTTGTCCCGGCACACATGGGGGAAATCGTCCGTTTTGATTAACTAATCCCCTCATTTTCAAATAATCAACTCCCCCAACAAAACTCCCCTCCAGTCCGTCATCACGGACACAGTCCCCCAAAAGTCCGCCTCACAAACACACATGCCCACATTGTACAGAAAAAAGTTCACAATTTAGACAAAAAGTTCTTTACTTTACAGCGGTGATGTGCTATTATACGAAAAGCAGATATAAGACGTATAATTAAAAAGTCTTAGATCTATTTTCGAGAAGAGGAGGAAATGATTATGAAAAAGTCAAAAGCAGTAATTTCCCTTTTGACAGCTTCCGCAATGACAGTAGGTCTCATGAGCACTGGCACCGTAGCTTTTGCAGCAGAAGAAAGCACATCTGACCTGAATGTTATGCTGGAAACTCCGGTACAGTCCCTTGACCCACAGCAGGCTACTGATGGAACATCCTTTGAGGTAATCGCAGACTATACCGATGGTCTTATGCAGATGGACTCAGACGGACAGGCAGTTCCGGCCATTGCAGAGAGCTATGATTTATCAGATGATGGACTTACCTATACTTTCCATCTTCGTGACGACGCACAGTGGAGCAACGGTGATCCTGTAACCGCATCCGATTTCGTATTCGGATGGCAGAGAGCAGTAGACCCGGATGTAGCTTCCGAGTATGCTTACATGTTAAGCGACATTGGCCAGGTTGAGAACGCAGCAGAGATCATCGCTGGTGAGAAAGACAAATCTGAGCTTGGTGTTACAGCAGTTGACGACAAGACACTGGAAGTTAAGCTGAACGTTCCGGTATCCTATTTCCTGTCACTGATGTATTTCCCAACATTCTATCCTGTAAACGAAGCATTCTTTGAATCCTGCGCAGATACTTTTGGTACAAGCCCGGAGACAACACTTTCCAACGGTGCATTCGTACTTGATACCTATGAGCCAGCTGCAACAGAGATTCACCTCACAAAGAACGCTGACTACTATGATGCAGACAACATTTCCCTTCCGGGACTTAACTATCAGGTAATTCAGGATTCCCAGCAGGCTCTTATGAGCTATCAGACAGGCGACCTTGATCTTACACTTGTAAACGGTGAGCAGGTTGACCAGGTTGAAGATGATCCTGAGTTCATGACAATCGGTGCTGGATATCTTTGGTATGTAAGCCCTAACATCTCAGCTGTTCCAGAGCTTGCGAACTTAAATATCCGTCTTGCTATGACAATGGCAATCGATCGTGAATCCATCACAACAGACGTTCTGAAAGATGGTTCCCTTCCGACTTACACAGCAGTACCTATGCAGTTTGCTGCAGGTCCAGACGGATCTGACTTCTCTGAAGATCAGGAGAAATTCTCCGATGTTTGCACATATGACGCAGAGAAAGCTGCTGATTACTGGGCAAAAGGTCTTGAGGAACTTGGCGAGACAGAGGTTGAGCTTGATATGATCGTTGACGCTGATGATGCACCTCAGAAGGTTGCACAGGTTCTGAAAGAGCAGTGGGAGACAGCTCTTCCAGGATTAACTGTAAACCTTACAGTAGAGCCTAAGAAACAGCGTGTTGAGGATATGCAGAACGGAACCTACGAAGTAGCGCTTACCCGTTGGGGACCAGACTATGCAGACCCAATGACTTACCTTGGAATGTGGATTACAGACAACTCCAACAACTATGGTCTGTGGAGCAGCGAAGAGTATGACTCCATCATCGCAGAGTGCACAACTGGTGACCTTTGCACAGACGCTGAAGGACGTTGGGCTAGAATGTATGACGCAGAGAAACTTGTTATGGATGACGCTGTAATCTTCCCGCTTTACACACAGGCAAACGCAGAGATGATGTCCAGCTCAGTAACTGGCGTAGACTTCCATCCATGCGCACTGAACCGTGTATACAAAAATGCAGTAAAATCTGAATAAGTAATCAATTGAATAACTTCAGCCGCACTAGGGTTTTACCCGGTGCGGCTTTTGAAGTAATAATGCCGTTGCCATCCGCAGAACAAATAAGAACCAACCTGTTTATTCTGTGGATTGCAACGAATGAACCCAAGGAGGAACTGTCGTGAAAAAATATACGCTCAAACGAGTTTTAACTTCCTTCTTTACACTGCTGGTAATCCTGCTGGTGCTGTTTATCCTGATGCAGCTCATGCCAGGTTCCCCGTTCAATGATGAGAAGTTAAATGACGACCAGCGTGCCGCGCTGTACGTAAAATACGGTTTGGATCAACCCGTAGTTGTCCAGTTTGCAAATTATGCCAAGAATATGTTAAAGGGTGACCTTGGCGTCAGCTACAACATTTCCAAGAACACCCCGATTTCCCAGATGATCCAGACAAGACTTCCTATTTCTATTGGAATCGGAGGACTTGCTGTAACCATTGGAGCCATTGTGGGCCTGCTATTGGGACTATTGGCGGCCTTGAAGCATAATACCATATGGGATTCCCTGGCCACCATCATATCGGTTATCGGTGTGTCGGTGCCGTCCTACGTATTTGCCCTTGGTCTTAGCTACAGCCTTGGTTTCCGTCTCCAGTGGTTCCCAATGCTGTATAAGGCAAACAATGCGGGCATGTCCAGCGTGCTGCCAAGTATCGCGCTATCCATGTTTACTATGGCATCCATTGCACGTTTTACCCGAAGCGAAATGCTGGAGGTTCTGGGCAGTGACTACATGCTTCTGGCAGAGAGTAAAGGTATTTCCGGATCCGCACTGATTTTCCGTCATGCACTTCGAAATGCCCTGATCCCGATTATTACCGTTCTTGCTCCATTGATCGTAGACCTGATGACTGGTTCTTTGGTAGTAGAAAAAATCTTCGCAATCCCTGGAGTAGGAAGCCTTCTGGTAAATGCCATCCAGTCCAATGACTACAACGTGGTCATTGCCTTAAGCTTTATTTATTCCGCAATGTATATTGTAATTATGCTGGTTGTAGATATTCTCTACGGTGTGATCGACCCGAGAATCCGACTTGCAAAGAAAGGAGACTGACATCATGGAAAAAAGCACCGCAGCAGAAAATGTTCAGGCAGCATACGTTCCTGTAGAATCTGATTTCCGCCTGAAAAACAATGCAGAAGAGATCGGCATTGATTCCAACTTTGCGGCACAGAGCTTCTGGAAAGATGTCCTGCTCCGCTTCGTAAGAAAAACAAGCGCCATTGTTGGTCTGATTCTGATCATCCTCATTACCATCATGGCAGCCATTGGTCCGGGTATGAACGGCTATACATATTCCGGCCAGAACTTAAATGAAAAGAACTGTGCACCCCGTGTAAAAGCTCTTGAGAAATTTGGTATTTTCGATGGAAACGAAAATTTCAATACCTCAAAAGGAACCAAAACCATTAACAATTACGAAGAAAAAGGCCTTACCGATGTTTATTACTGGTTCGGAAGCGACAACTTAGGCCGTGACATCTGGACAAGAACCTGGTCTGGAGCCCGTGTTTCCCTGATCATTGCAATCGCAGCAGCCATCATCGATATGCTCATTGGTATGAGTTATGGTCTGATCTCCGGCTATTTTGGCGGAAGAGTGGATATGGTCATGCAGCGTATCCTGGAGGTTGCCAACGGTATTCCGAGACTTGTTATCGTAACCCTGATGCTTCTGGTATTTAAACCTGGTATCTTGACCATCGTCATTGCCCTGATGCTCACGGAGTGGATCGGCATGAGCCGTATTGCCCGTGCAGAGATGCTGAAATTAAAAGAGCAGGAGTTCGTACTTGCATCCAGAACACTTGGTGCAGGCAGCTTCTTCATTATTTTCAAAGAAGTACTTCCGAACATTATCGGACCGATCATCACACAGGTAATGTTCTCCATTCCTACCGCGATTTTCACAGAGGCATTCTTAAGCTTCGTAGGACTTGGAATTCCGGTACCGCAGTGTTCCCTGGGATCTCTGATCTCCGACGGATTTAACTTCTTTACCACTCATCCCTATCAGATCATCCCGCCGATCATTGTTATGGCACTTCTGATGCTCAGCTTCAACCTTGTAGCTGACGGCCTTCGTGAGGCACTTGATCCGAAATTAAAAGAAATGTGAGGTGATTTTCAATGTCAGATGAAAGAATTCTTAATATCAAAGACCTGGATATCACCTTTTCCACAACAGCAGGAACGGTACACGCTATCCGAGGCATCAACATTGACCTTTACAAAGGCGAGACAGTTGCCATCGTAGGTGAGTCCGGTTCCGGTAAATCCGTTACCATGAAAGCTGCAATGGGAATCCTTGCATCCAATGCAAAGGTAGAAAAAGGAACCATCGAGTTCAGCTATCATCATGCAGACGGAACTCCTGAAACAGTAGATATCCTGACAAAAGACAAAAAATGGATCCGCAGACATATTAACGGCAAGCGAATTGCCATGGTATTCCAGGATCCTATGACCAGCCTTGATCCGACTATGACCATCGGAAAACAGATTATGGAAGGTATGCGCTGGCATTTCAAAACCCCGAAGAAGGAAGCATGGGACCGTGCAGTAGAGCTTCTGAGAGAGGTTGGAATCGAAGAGCCTGAGAAGCGTATGAAGAATTATCCCCATCAGCTTTCCGGCGGTATGAGACAGCGTGTGGTAATTGCCATTGCCCTGTCCTGCAACCCGGATCTTCTGATCTGCGACGAGCCGACTACCGCTCTTGACGTTACCATCCAGGCGAAGATCATTGAGCTGATCAAGAAGGTTCAGAAGGAACGTGGAATTTCCGTAATCTATATTACACATGACCTTGGAGTTGTTGCCAAGGTTGCAGATTTCATCAACGTTATGTACGCAGGAAAAATCGTGGAAAGAGGAACTACCAACGAGATCTTTTACGATCCGCGCCATCCATATACCTGGGGACTTCTTTCCTCCATGCCGGACCTGGATACGGACGATGAGAGACTGTACACCATTCCGGGATCCCCGCCAAACCTGCTTCATGAAAAGCCTGGCGATGCTTTTGCACCCCGTAACCGCTACGCCCTGGAGATCGATGACAAGTTAGAGCCGCCGATGTTTCAGATCACAAAGGATCATTTCGCAGCAACCTGGCTTCTTGATCCAAGAGCTCCGAAGGTGGAAATGCCAGTGGAGTTAAAGAACCGAATCGAAAGAATGAAGAAGGAGGCCGAGGAACATGGCTGTAAATTATAATGCTGAGCCGATCCTTACTGTGGATGGATTAAAACAGTACTTTAAGGTGAGCAGCAGCTTTACCGTACATGCAGTAGAAGACGTTTCCTTCAAAATTTATCCTAGGGAAACCTATGGTCTGGTTGGAGAGTCCGGTTCCGGAAAGTCCACCATCGGAAGAAGTGTCATCCGCCTTTATGACCCCACCGCAGGAACCATTAAGTTCAACGGTATGGATATCGGCGGCAAGATGAACAAGGAAACCAATAAGGCATTAAGAACACAGATGCAGATGATTTTCCAGGACCCTATGGCATCTCTGAATCCCCGAAAAAAAGTTCGGGATATTCTGGGTGAGGGTCTTGATATCCATCATATGTACAAGAGCAAAGAGGAGAGAGAGGAGAAGATCAAAGCCATTCTGGCAAAGGTTGGTCTTGCTCCGGAGCATGCGGCAAGATACCCGCATCAGTTTTCCGGCGGACAGAGACAGCGTGTCGGCATTGCCCGTGCGCTGATCATGAACCCGAAGCTGATTATTGCGGATGAGTGTATTTCTGCGCTGGATGTTTCTATTCAGGCGCAGGTGATAAACCTGATGAAGGATATTCAGCAGGAAACAGGTACTGCGTATCTGTTTATTGCCCATGACCTTTCTATGGTAAAATATATTTCAGACCGTATCGGAGTTCTTCATCTGGGACATTTGCTTGAGACAGGTACTACGGAGGAGATTTTCGAGAATCCAATGCATCCGTATACCAGAAGCCTTCTTTCCGCAATCCCGTCCCCGAACCCGGCTGTGGAGAAGAACCGTGTTGCGGAGACTTATGATTATAAGACTTCAGGAATCAATTATGGGGAAGGTACTTATCACCATATTGGCGGAACACATTATGTGAAATGTACGGACGCGGAGTTTGAGAAATTTAAGAACATGCCGAGACTGGAGTATTAAGATTATCGCTAGCCGGACGCGCTTTCACAATG
The DNA here is from genome assembly GCF_003460605.1 of Ruminococcus sp. AF31-8BH. Taxonomy (GTDB): domain Bacteria; phylum Bacillota; class Clostridia; order Lachnospirales; family Lachnospiraceae; genus Blautia_A; species Blautia_A acetigignens. The sequence goes on along the minus strand of NZ_QTVN01000004.1, from coordinate 289,101 downwards.
TATATTCACCGCAGGTCGTCGCAACACTCCAACGAGCTAACTGCCAACTACGACTAAACATCTCAGGAGAGCCTTCGATGTTAAGTCTTCGTAGGCAGTGGATCTCGTTTACGTTAAAAGCGCTCCTGAAATGACCTGCTACATGAATATACATTGCAAAACCGCTGGTTATCGACAAGAGGAATAAAAAATCTCCTGCACATCTTATTATTAGAATGTGCGGGAGACTTTTTTAATATTTAAGATGTTATCTTATTTCCGGCTCTGATTGCTTTAAGATGTTATCTTACTTCCGGTTCTGGCTGCTCGGGCAGGGAGGGAGTGGGTTGACTGGGGGTCTGGGCCTGGAAGGTGATGGTTACTTTGAAAAGGTCGCCGTCCAGGTAGAGCTGGAATTTGCCGCCCTGGAGTTCCGTAAGGCTTTTGGCAATGCTAAGGCCAAGGCCGCTGCCTTCCGTGTTTCGGGCTACGTCGCCGCGGACGAAGCGCTCGGTTAATTCCTCTGCTGCGAAGTTAAGAGGCTGGGCGGAAATATTTTTCAGGGAAAAGATCACCTGGTTTCTGGCGTTTTGCACTTCGGCGTAAACTCTGGTCTTTTCCATTGCGTACTTGGTTACGTTGCCGAAAATGTTTTCCAGCACACGCCACATTCTCTGTCCGTCTGCGCAGATCACAGAGGGCTCGTCCGGGAAGTGTACCATCATGGTGAGATGATGTTCCTCGAACCGTTCCTCAAATTCTCCGATCACCTGATGAAGCATTTCTACGAAATCCAGGTTGGTCATGTTCAGAGTTAGGTTTCCGGTGCTTGCTTTGGAAGCTTCTACTACATCCTCGGTCAGTACTTTCAGGCGCGCTGCTTTTGCTTCCAGAATATCCAGATATTCCAGTACTTTAGGGTCTGTGAAATTCTCACGTTTGAGAAGATCAATGTAGCTGATAATAGAGGTCAGCGGGGTTTTCAGGTCATGGGAAACGTTGGTGATCAGCTCGGTTTTCATGCGCTCATTTTTCACGCTGTTTTCCACGGCTGCGTCAAGTCCGCTTCCGATGTTGTTGATGTATTCGGCAATGCGTTTGTTATCACCGGACAGTTTGTCCAGAGGAATCTTGTACTGGAGATTTCCGCTGGAGATTTCCTTCAGTCCTTTTAGAATCTGTTCCCGGTGATAAGCTTTTGTTATGCCAAATCCCAGGATTAAGAGATCCACCAGGAAACTGAAGCCAAAGAACAAAAGCCCGCTGTCAAGAACTACTGCGCAGATGAAGTATTTCAGGAAAACAAAGACCAGGAATGCGAAGGTTACCTTTAATCTGGCTGCTGTATTTCTGGCGTAGAAATCAGCCAGAACGCGGATTTTGTGAGCGGCTTTTTTGATGATTTTTACGATCAGGAGAAGAAGCCGTCTCAGGATGCTGTTTTTCCACAGCTGCTTTGCCTTGATTCTTCTTACCAGGCTAAGATAGCCGATCTGGAACCAGAATAAAGTGTAAAGTCCGAAAAGCATCAGTCTGAAAAGGAAGTATGCATCGATCAGAGAACTTTGCAGCCGTGCAATCTGGTAACTTGCAATTGGCAGATGGGTTAAGCCAAAGACAATAACCGGAAGCCAGGCAATTACTACAAGTCCGGCAGCAAGCTCGGTAGGCCAGCGGTCAAAGAAGCAAAGATGCAGTTCCTCGTCTGTACTTTTTCTGCCTGCAATTGCGGTAAGAAATACAAAGGAAGCCACAAACAGCAGGAGGCACAAAATTCCAATCCAAAATACTGGTCTTGTATAGCTGGAATAAGAATCAAAAAATGTTTTTCCAGAAGAAAAGACATCGGAGACAGGCAGCTTCTGGTTTACATAAGCTGCAAAAATATAGTTGCCAGTTTCTTCAAGGAGAGCGCTGTGCAGCGATTCCTGCCAGCTGTCTGCAGTAATGTCATTGCCAGGAAAGGTGTCACGGATATCAAGTCCCTTCAGATTGCTGGTGAATTCTTCGGGTTTAGACTGAATCAGTATATAGGAAACTTCTTCCCTGGAATCCAGAATCTCGTGCAGATTCTGGTAGTAATCAATTGCGGAGCTGATGCTTTTGGAAGCTGTGGAATTCTGGGATTCAGCAGAATTGATATTTTTTGAATCTGTGGATGCCTGGGTTCCAGAAGCTGTAATGGAAACTCCGCTGGATTTCCTGTAATCCAGTTCTTTCACCAGGTCGCTGTCATTGGAAAGTATTTTGCCTGTATCCTCATTGATATAGAGGTAGCTCATGTTGGACAGCCCCTGTGCGTAAGCGTCCAGTTCCTGTTTCATATCATTGTAAACACCAAGCTGGGAAAGTATGGTATAAAGATCTTCAAATGCTTCGTCAATACTGTTATTCCATTTGGCATTGGAGTTCAGCACATCCAGAAGATTGTCAGCACCTTGTGGGGCAAAGTACTCGGTCAGCTGGTAGTAGCCCTGATAAGAATAAATCTGATCGTAGAGGGTAGCGCCGTCTTTTGATTTCACCTGGATATTGGAGAAAAAGTCCGGATCCAGATCCCCAGAGCGGATGGCAGTCTTGATACTCTCGATAATGGATCTCTTGTAGTCACTGGTATCATCTTCTGCAAATTCATCTGGTTCCTGGTAGGTAAACCATGTTTGATTCCCGGAATCATCAATATCCGCGTAGACAGAAAGTGCAAATTCCCCTGCGTTGATTTTTTTCAGGAAATCATCTGCGTAATAATATTCCATAGGAAGTGAGAAGGATTCCTCAGAAGCGGAAGCCTTGTGGCAGACTACAATTGGGGCTGCACTTTCAGAATCATAATCCGGAATCTGTGCCCATTCTTTTAAATCAGAAAGAGAGTAGGCAAGTCCAGATGTGTTGGTGAAGGAAAGTGATTCATCCGCTGCCACCTCACTTAGATCTACAACGCGGCTGTCTGCAGAAACTGCCCCAGAAGTCACGGCAGCGCCTGTAGAATTATCACCTTGAGTTAAGGAAGTTGATGTTTGTTCATTAGTATCTTCCTCAAAGTCCCCATAAGCAAATGTCCCCGAAATTGCATGTGCTACATCCATGGAAGCGCCATAAAACTTATTAGCAAATGCCTGGGAATCTACATACTCCTTCCCCGAGTCCGAAACCCGAAGCCCCTGCATTTGCAGTGACACAAACATCACCCCGCAGAAAAGAAACGCCCCCAGCAGCAAATACTGCAAAACCAGCAGATTCCCCTTCATGGACACACTGCGGTACCATTTTTTCTTCTTCATATTTTATAAACCCCTTTCTTAATAGCACTATCCCGACCTGCGTGGAATACCAACTGTCCAAGCGCGTCCGGGAAACTACTAAATCTTTTCTACTTTATACCCAAGTCCCCAAACAACCTTCAAATACCGCGGGTCCTTCGGATTAATCTCAATCTTTTCCCGGATATGCCGAATATGTACCGCAATGGTATTATCCGCCGCAATCGCCTCCTCATTCCAGATATTTTCATAAATCTGATTAATGGAAAATACCCGTCCCTGATTCTTAATGAGAAGAAGCAGAATATTATACTCAATAGGCGTAAGCTTCACAACCTCGCCATCCACCTGCACTTCCTTCCGGTCATCATTCACCATAAGTCCGCCCGTTGTATAAACATGCTGACTCTCAATGGAAACAGCTGCCCCGAGCTGGGTATACCTGCGAAGCTGTGAACGTACCCTGGCAATCAGCTCAAGGGGACTAAACGGCTTGGTTACATAATCATCTGCGCCGACATTCAGTCCAAGAATTTTATCCGCATCTTCAGATTTCGCAGAAAGAATAATAATAGGAAGAGCATGCTCTTCACGGATTTTTAAGGTAGCCCGGATTCCATCAAGCCTTGGCATCATAACATCAATAATCAGCAGATCAACCTTTTCTTTTTCCAGAATGGAAAGGGCCTGCTGACCATCATAAGCTTTCAGAATCTGATGTCCCTCCTGTTCCAGATAGATGCTGATGGCCTCCACGATCTCTTTATCGTCATCACAAACAAGAATTGCTGCCACTTTCTTTTTCACCTCCCCTGTGATTTATAAGTTACCAGATAATTTTTAAGATGAAAGGGGTAAAATCTTAAGAATTTCTTATTAAAAGCCCCACATGGGAACATGTTTGAAAAAATGCTCCGGAATTGTGAGGCAGACCACTTTATGAGTGTAGTGGAAACCAGAAGCAAATGCAACACAATTTCTGAAAAATTTCAATAGCCGCCGCGCTTGCTTTTTTGAAAGGTTTGTGGCATAATCTGTGATAATAACTTAACGAATTAGCGACAGGTGAGAAAATGTCCAGTTTTACAAAAGAGGTTATTATCAAAACATTATTTGAACTGCTCAATGAGAAGCCGCTGGCGAAGATTACAGTTAAGGATATTGTAGAGCGCTGCGGGGTGAACCGTAATACATTTTATTACCATTTCCGGGATATTTCGGATGTGGTGGAATGTGCGCTTAAGCGGGAAGTAGATAAGGCATTTGAGCAGCCGGTAGAAATAGATTCTGTGCTGGAATGTCTGGAGGTGCTGGTGAACCTTATTGGGGAGAACCGGAAGGCTATGCTTCATATTTACGGTTCTTTGCAGAGAGAGAACTTTACCAATGCCCTGGATAAAATGTGCCAGTACATAGTCAGACAGTACGCAGAGCATAACTTTGATCCGGAAATTCTGGAGAAAGAAGAAGTAAAGGTTCTCATGCATTTTCATAAATGTGTGATGACAGGGGTCATGCTGGACTGGATGGATCACAGGATGTCCTATGATCTTACGGAATATGCAGGGAAGATCCGGGCGCTGTACGGCAACACCTTCGAGAAAACCCTGGAGAAGGCAGCAGGAGCCAAGCCCGCCCAGCTGAAAATTATCTGACAGGCTCTAGAGAGGCACGCTCTAATGAGTGAAATTCTTAATTAGACAAATCGGGAATTGTGTCTGAATTTCAGACACAGTTCTTTTTTTGTCCGTTTCTTTTGGGAAAAATTCTCATTATAATGAGGGGCATGAAAAGCAGAGGAAGACAGAAAGGAGGATCTGTATGAATTCTTCAGGTACTTTGAAAATAGCAAGGAATGGCTATATTGTAATGGCAGTTATTTTCTGCGCGCTTGGAATTTTTCTCATGGTGAACCCTACAAAAGCGATGAAAATAATCTGCGTGCTTGCAGGAATTTTATTTATTGCAGATGGGATCATTAAGATTATCGGCTATTTTTCCAGAGATTTCTACTGTCTGGCTTTTCAGTTTGATCTGGGATTTGGGATTCTGATGATTGCCATTGGAATTCTGATTCTGGTGAGAAGGGAATCCATTCTTCGCCTGATTTTTGTAATCTTCGGGTTAGTGATCCTGGCAGATGCGCTGCTTCGTATCCAGATGTCAGTAGAAGCGAAAAAATTCGGGCTGAAACTGTGGTGGGGAATTTTGATCATTGCCGTTGTGACTGGCGTGTTCGGAATGATTCTTCTCATTGATCCTGCAGGGGGCGCGAAGATGACGGTGATCTTTACCGGAATCGGTTTTCTGCTGGAAGGTATCCTGAAGCTGTGCGTAGCTGTCTATACGGTGAAAATCCGGGGAAACGGCGATGTAGTCTGCGAGGAAGAATACCAGGAAATTTCATGAAAGTAACCTGCGGCGAAAGAATCAGCCGCGTTACATAGAATTTAAGGAAATAGGTTCCATGAAAAATACATGTTCATGGGATTTGTATCATAGCTTAAACAAAGGAGGAGCATTATGAAACTGATTGACAAGGCAAAACAGGCCGCTGTGGAAGGTGCAGTAACAAAAGCATTAGAATATCTGGACAAGGATCCGGAGACAAACATTCCGAAGCTGATGGATCTGGTCGATAAATTCACTCCAAAGGACTGGTACAAGAGCCAGAGGGATGCCATTCGTAATGCGATTCAGGATACAAACAGCAACTGGTATAAGCTGATCATGAATCTGTATCAGCTGGATCCAGGTGTTCGTAAAGTATTTTTTAATAACTTTATCGTAAACGCCAGCTTAAAGGGAAGTGCAAGACAGGAAGAAGTTGCCGCTGAAAACAACTGCAACGTTCCGTGGGCAATCCTTCTGGACCCAACAAGTGCCTGTAATCTGCACTGCACAGGATGCTGGGCAGCAGAGTATGGCCACAAGCTGAACCTGGATTTGGAGACCATCGACTCCATTATCCGTCAGGGCAAGGAACTGGGCGTTTACATGTACATTTATACAGGCGGTGAGCCGACAGTCCGCAAGAAAGACCTGATTAAGCTTTGCGAGATGCACCCGGATTGCGAGTTCCTTTCTTTCTCAAACGGAACACTTTTTGATGAGGAATTCTGTGATGAAATCTTAAGAGTGAAAAACTTCGTTCCGGCATTTAGTCTGGAGGGCTCAGAGGAAGCCAATGACGGACGTCGTGGAGAAGGTATCTACCAGAAGGTTATGCATGCGATGAAGCTGCTCAAAGACAGAGGTCTTCCATTTGGTGTTTCAACCTGCTATACAGGAATGAATGTAGACAGTGTAAGCAGTGAGGAATATTTCGATAAGCTGATTGACTGCGGCGCATTATTTGCATGGTTCTTCCACTATATGCCGGTTGGAAATGATGCTTCCCCGGAGCTTCTTCTTACACCAGAACAGCGTGAGAAAATGTATCGTGCAATCCGCCAGTACAGAAGCACAAAGGCTATTTTCACCCTGGATTTCCAGAACGATGCAGAGTTTGTTCATGGATGTATTGCAGGCGGAAGACATTACCTGCATATTAATGCAAATGGTGATGTGGAGCCTTGTGTATTTATTCATTATTCAAACTGCAATATCAAGGATACTTCCTTACTTGATGCATTGAAGAGTCCGATTTTCCAGGCATATCATGACAATCAGCCGTTCAATGAGAATATGCTGCGTCCATGTCCAATGCTGGAAAATCCGGAAATCCTCCGCAGGCTGGTAGAAGAGACTGGCGCGAAATCTACAGACCTGCAGTCACCGGAAAGTGCAGAGCACCTTTGCGGCAAGTGCGATAAGTACGCTGCCTGCTGGAAGGAAAAAGCCGACCAGCTGTGGGATGAGAGACAGAAGGAAAAGGCTGCCAAGGCAGGCTGTTAATCCAATTTTGTATAAGAAAAACTAAGAACTTAGCCAGATAACCCTGTAAAATAGTGTAGGGCTATCTGGAAAGGCCGAAAAAATAAGTCTGAGTACAGTTACCATATCCGAAATCTCGGAAAGCTGTATTCAGACTTATTTTAGTTTAGAGCCATCTAGGCATTCTTTAGAACCTCTCAGACATACTTTAGTAGTTGTATGCTCCCTCGTAAGCATTGCAGCGCTCTTTGCGCTTAGACTGCTTTTCACAGGTGCTGCACCTGTCACAGAATTCCTGTTCATAGCAGGTGGAACAGACGCAGCCCTTACATGCTTCACGGTCATAAGCAGAGGTGCAGGTGTAGGGAAGTTTGCTGTCTGTATTTGTCTTTTCGGACATAAAAATCACGCTCCTTTTTACTGTGATTATAATGCGAAAAATTATCACATTCAATGGAAAATATCTGAAAAAAGAGCGTGAGATTTTTGGTTAATTTTAATATGAAATTACGGAATAACAGCCATGAGCAGATTCAGGGATATCATTCATTGGCTTCCCAGCGTCCGGAAGCACCGCAGGGCAGAACCAGTCCGTTGGACTTCACCGGAAGACCAATCTCCTGGGAATCAACGTGGCCGTTGTATTTCTTCATTTCAGTTGCCAGCATATAGGTCAGCACAGCTGGAGCAAGTCCGGTTGTGTAGGAATTGATCAGGAAAAACAGAGGGTCATCGCTGAGAATCTTGGTACAGAGCTTCACCAGCGGATGAATGGCATCCTCGATCTTCCAGATCTCGCCTTTGGGTCCTCTTCCGTAGGAAGGTGGGTCCATAATGATCGCATCATAATGATTTCCACGGCGGATCTCACGCTCAACGAATTTCACGCAGTCATCCACCAGCCAGCGGGTAGGAGCATCTGCAAGACCGCTTGCTGCGGCATTTTCCTTAGCCCATGTGACCATACCCTTAGAAGCATCCACATGTGTGACAGAAGCTCCGGCAGCAGCTGCTGCAAGAGTAGCCCCGCCTGTGTAGGCAAAAAGATTCAGAACCTTGATGGGTCTTCCTGCTTTACGGATCTTGTCGCCAAACCAGTCCCAGTTTACGGCCTGTTCCGGGAAAAGTCCTGTGTGCTTGAAGCTAAAGGGTTTCAGATGGAAGGTCAGATCCTTGTAATGGAGATCCCACTGCTGGGGCAGATCAAAAAATTCCCACTCGCCGCCGCCCTTGGAGCTGCGGTGATAATGTGCATTCATCTTGCGCCATCCCGGCTCTGTCTTGGGGGTATCCCAGATTACCTGCGGGTCCGGACGCACAAGGAGATAGTTTCCCCATCGCTCCAGCTTCTCGCCGCAGGAAGTATCAATTACTTCATATTCTTTCCAGCCATTTGCAATCCACATAATTCTGTTTACCTCATTCTTTATTTATTGATTCATTAGATTGTTCTCTATTAATGATTCACAGATGCTTTGTGTTGTGAAGCATCTATAACATTTTTATGATAGCAGAAAACACGAATCACGTCAATTTTGTTAGACTTTTTTAGCAGAAAAAGAAATCAGGGAGAGAAAATAAAAAACTGTCGTGCATAATAAATATCCCGCAGAAGCCCATGATTTTTGTTCATGCTCTCTGCGGGATCATGTTATTTCAGGCTGTCAGCCTGTTAGTTGTTTCGTATAGCTGTTATGCACCAATTGTGAACGCATAGCTTCCGGACTCCAGTGTGTAAACTGCACAGATGGTTCCGTTGTGTTCTGTCATTTCTACGAATGCTGCACCTTCCGGAGCGGTTGTGGCCTTTGCCTGCTCTTCAGAGATTGGAAGATAAAGGGTAGCAGTTGTGTTTGCAGGAACAGTAGCTGTATAGGTTTCCATAGCACCGTCCTTTGCGGTCCATCCACTTTCGATGGTTCCATAGTTGGACTCATAAGATCCGTTTGCATATGTGAAGGTACCGCCAACTGTAGGCTGTAATACAAAGCTCTTATAACCAGCCTGTCCATCCTCTCTTGTAATACCAAGCTGATAGGACATCATCCACTCAGAGATTGCACCAAGAGAGAAGTGGTTGAAGGAGTTCATGGAGTTGTTTCCATTGAAGCCGCCCTCTACAGTGTAGGAATTCCAACGCTCCCAGATGGAGGTTGCACCCTGAGTTACCGGATACAGCCAGGATGCGTAATCTGTCTGCTCGAACAGCTTGTAAGCATCATCGACATAACCATATTTGGTCAGTACAGGAACAAGGTTCGGGGTTCCGGAGAATCCGGATGTAATAGTGTAGTTTGCTGCTTTTACAGTTTCTACATAGTTTTCAACTGCTTTTGCTTCGTTTTCTTCGTTGAATACACCATAACGGAGAGGGGTAGCATAAGCTGCTTCTGTGTCATAATATGTAATTTCCGGCTCATCAAGCTGGTTGCCGTCAGCGTCAGTAGTTGTCTTGGTATAAAGTCTGCAGGTATCTGCCTCTACGTAGCAAGCGTTCCACTCTTCTTTTGCAAGATTGTACTGAGCTGCATATTTGTCATGAAGCTCTGTGTTTCCAACAACCTCTGCCATGTCTCTTGCAAGACCGATCAGGTATACATAAACGGCGTTGTTGATAAGGCCTGCATCGGTGGAGTCAACAGACAGCCAGTCTGCAAGGATACCGGTTCTGCTGGTAAGGTGCGTAAACTCTTCGCTCATATCATAGCTGTCAAGATAGTCAAGATAGTGATCGATAGCGTCTAAGTTATCTTCGATGATGATCGGGTTGCCGGTCTGCATGTACATGTTATAAGGAATCACGGTAAGGGCTGCATCCCAGGAAACACCGGAGAATCCGCGTCCGCCAAATTCATCTTCCTGAGGCTCAGCTGTAGGAGCATATACCGGAAGGGAACCATCCTTACGCTGAACTGCACGCAGAGATTTCAGCCAGTTTCTGTAGAAATTGTAAACATCTGTGTTGTAAGATGCTGCCATGGAGAATACCTGTGCATCACCAGTCCATCCAAGACGTTCATTTCTCTGCGGGCAGTCAGTTGGCAGGGAAAGGAAGTTGCTTGTCTGGGAGTTCTGTACGTTTTTAAACAGACGGTTTACATTCTCATTGGAGCTGTCGTAGGTAGCTGTCATGTTTACAGAAGAGATTACTTCTGTCTTAATGTTTTCAGCAGGAAGTTCCTTCTTCAATCCGCTGATCTCAATGTAGCGGTAGCCATGGAAGGTGAAATGAGGCTCAAATTCCTGATCACCTTCACCGGCAATAAAGAAATCTGTACAAAGAGCCGCACGAAGGTTTTCTACCATCATGGTTCCTACAAGTCCGTCTTCCTGATACTCCGGAAGGTCCGGATAAAGAATTTCTGCATAACGAACAGTAACTGTGCTGCCTGGATCTACATAGTCAGCAGGGATGGTGATATGCGGAACACCGATTACATTCTCACCCATATCATAGATGTAAGATCCGGAGCCTTCCTTGGATTCTCCAAGGGCCTCTTTTACATCCAGTTCTTTTACAACAGAGGCTTCTTCGTCGTAGCGGACTACGAAGCTAAAGTCATTCATTCTTGGCTCATGTATAACCGGTTTTTCCCAGTCCTCAGATTCTGTGTAGTCAGCAGTTGTCCAGCCTTCATATTTCTCAGCAGTTTGTTCATCATATCTTTCACCATTGTAATGGGATTCTGATTTTACAGGACCTTCTGTGGAAACAGTCCAGTCATCCTCGTTTGTTACGATGGTATCTGTAGTTCCATCTGTATAAGTGATATCCATACGGGCCATAACTGCCTGATATGGTCCATAGTAGTTGTAGTCACCGGTAGTATAGTTCAGCTCGCCGCTCCACCAGCCCTGACCCATCTGAACGCCGATTGCGTTGTCACCAGTCTGAAGCAGATCGGTTACATCATAAACCTGATATGGCATATAGGTAGAATACTCTTCATTTCCCGGATTAAAGAGACCGTTGCCTACCTTGTCACCATTGATAAACATTTCATAAGTACCCTGTGCACTTACATACATTCGTGCACTTGCTACTTCTTTGTCATTGGTAGAGAACTGAGTTCTTACCATTGGGGATGCGCCATCAGAAGGATCTGCGTAAACCAGAGTACCGTTTTCGCCGCCTTCTACTGTAATTTTATCTTCAGAAGAGTCTACAGTTACATCGTCAAGACCTTCGAAAATGCTGTAGGTTGCACCTGTTGTCTTATCAAATAGAACAACATTATCATCATTGTCGCCGAACATATCAATTGCAAGCCCATTGTAATAAGCTGTCTCGCCTGCGTTTACAGCGAAACCGATGGAATTCAGGTTAGGGAAGGTATTGGAGTTGTGATCACCGCCAAGGGGATTCAGCTGGCGTCCTGCATCTACATCCACATCGTTCATGGAAGCACTTACCTGGTTGCACTGGTTAGTCCACAGACGTAAGGAAATCGGATCGTTTAAAGATTTTCCTTCGAATACCTCTGCCGGGATATTTACGACAGCATCTGGTTCATCTGCTGCATTTTCTTCCTCCTGGCTGATAATGGAAGGCTTAAGTCCACCCCAGCTTTCTACCATGACAGGTTCGCCATTTTCATCCAGCTCGTTGACAGCAGCCGGCATACCAACTACATAAATGTTTAATTTTGGATTTTCCGGGTCTGAGATGTCAATCTCGTAGCGGAAATAATTCTCATTTTCCTTATTCCAGACGTTCATTGCCTTATTCTGAAGGCGGAAATCGTTTGCGCCTAAGATCACAGAGGCTTTTGTACTTCCTTCAGGAATGGTCACGTTTACGTGCATGTCAAAGAGATTTGCAGCAGCTGCATCCAGATTCTTTTTGGAAGAGCCAATCCATTTCGCATCACCCCAGGAATCATAGGTAGTATCAAGGAAAGAGGTTTCGAATGTATTTACATCAGATTCCCATGTGCTGCCGTCCTCATCAGTAACAGCAACCTTCCACTGGTATTCAGTTTTGGGCTGAAGTTCTTCTCCATTATATTTAATATTAGTGGATTCGCCGCTTTCTACCACACCGCTGTCCCACACAGTATTTCCGCCCATATCCATTACCGTGATCTGGTAAGCACTCTGGCTTGCGCCGGTTTTGCCGGATTCCATTTGCCAGGTGAAAACAGGTGTCAGGGTGTCTACACCAAGTGGATTGGTGAGACCGTCTGTAGTCAGTGCTACAATGCTCTTGGAATCATCCTCTGCAGCTAATACTGGAAATGCAGAAACAAAGCTGCTTCCAGCCATTGCTGCGGTCAGAGCAAATGTTACGCCTTTTTGAACAATATTCCTTTTTTTCATAAAGACCCTCCGTTTATTTATTTGATGATTTTATTATAATAAACGAAGGGTCTCTTTTTGATTTTTATTTGGTATACAATTTTTAGGTTCTTATCTTTATCCATTTTCATAAGCTGTTTGCATCATGGAAGTGATATAGTTCACAGAAATTGCAGCTCCGCCAATTTTTCTGGAAACGCCGTCCTCCAAAGCCCATTCCACATCGCCCTTCCAGCCCTGATTACAGTTTATAGTGAAATGTCCTTTCTCTTTCAGGTCATGGAAAACCTTCCAGATTTCATCTTCACTGGAAAGCGTGTCATTTGTAGGTTCATAAAGCTTTTCGAAGATTTTTTTACATAATTCAATGTGCTGACTTCCTGAATAAATGGCAGTTCCGCCGCCTTTGGAGACAACAGTGCAAAGGGGCTGATCCTGATCGTTGGCTGGAAGAGGAAAGGCTCCCAGGTTTTCTCCTAAGGCGTTTAATAAAGTAGAGTAATTAAAATTGCCGCTGAAAAGCATTGCAGCTTCTCCATTACAAAAACGCCTAATTGCTTCAGCAGAACTCATTGTAAGGGAATGAGCCTCCACGTAATTATTTTTATAAAGAAGGAGATACTGGTCAATGACCTTATCCCAGGTGCCAGGGTCTGAAAAGGAAGCTGTTCCGTCAGCAAGCTGGGTATTAAAGTCCGGGTTTTCCGAATAGACCTGATTTGCTGCAATCTGATAAAGCCCGAATTGGAGAGCATAGGAATCTTTATTTCCAGAAATAACAGGTGTAATTCCGGCATTTTTCAGCTTTTCACACATATTCAGAAATTCTGCCCAGTTTTGAGGAATGGAAAGCCCGAGCTTTTCAAAAATACTCTTATTATAATAAGTGCATAGAATCATGGAAAAACGATTAAGAGAGTAGGTATGTCCATTCCATGTAACAGATTCCGTATCAGCTTCGTCTGCATTCTGAATAACCGCCAGGTCATCCAATGGCTCCAGATATCCGGCAGGAGCTAGCTTCTGAACTGCATTGGGGCCTGCCCAGTTGGGCTGTATATTGAAGAAATCCGGACCTTCTCCCATACTTAGTCGTGTGTTTAAAATGCTGTAGTACTGCTCTTCCGGGTAAGCCTCCACAATAATCTCAATGTCTGGAAAATCATCCAGAAGCTGAGCCTCCAGAGACTGTTTTCTTACATCCGCATAGTTTCCGGTTCCGCTTGCCATAAAGGTGATTTTTGTTTTTTCTTTTGTAGTTTTATCAGAAGCAGCACTGGTGGTTTGCGCAGTATAAAACAAGGAAGCTGAAAGCAGGCTGCCCGAGAGAAGAACGCTGAGAATATAATTAGTGATTTTTTTCATATTGCATCCTTTCACTACCAAATTTGATGAAGACATGGTATGATGTTCCCATATCTTACAGTATAAATAGTGTCTGAAAATTTGTAAACTACAGCTTCGAAACGAAAAGAGGATTTCCATATGAAATTGAAATATCGCTTTTTTCTTATCTTTTCCGCACTGGCAGTGGTGCCGCTGTTTCTTTTTTCCTATATTGCATATAACCACTATATCAATTTATCCAATTCACAGATTACAGAGACATCTTCCAAAATTATGGAGCAGGCTGTGAAAGAGACGGATTCTGTTTTTGGCAGTATGCAGCATATTCTGGAACTGGTACAATATACTTCGCCCAATGAAGAAACTATTTTACAGGAGCTTGGGAAATTTGCAGATCCGAATTCTGAACACAGTGACCAGGATATTTATGAAGCCAACAAAAAAATGAAATACATTTTTCAGAATTTTGTTTTTTCTACAGAAAATATCAATGGAATCTTTATCTTTACGCCATCGAAGGTAGTGTTGGGACAAGGTTATGGAAATGGTGTGGATGTAAGGAGTGATTATGATCCGGCGGGAGAAGACTGGTATGAAAAGACGCTGGAGCTGGAGGGTAAAATTTATGTAGACGGAGTGAAGGAACGGGATTATCTGCTGAATGACACTCCCTCCATTTCTTTTTCTATGTGCGTGTATGATGTGTATTCCAGAGATTTCCTGGGCGTTCTCTACATCAACTGTTCTCAGGAAATTTTTTCTCTGGATACGGTAAATGTACTGCCGGAAGCAACGGAATTCGTGATTAAACGGGAGAACGAAATTCTGTATAAAAGCAATCCTTTTGACTGGGAGAATTCATCTGAAACTAATAAGGAAAGTCACAAAATAGAATACAATCAGGAAATCGCAGGAGAGGGTGTGACTTTGACCGCAGTTTTTGACAAAGCAGGGCTGGCTGCTGATTTCAGGGTGACCTTGTCCTTAATGCTTTTTGCGCTGGTGGTATTTTTGATTTTGTTTATTGTGCTGGCTTATTTTCTTGCCAGATATCTCACAGAACCAATTACGGTACTGAGCCATATTATGGCCCATCCTAGGGAAAAGAACAGAGCTGTGGAGTCTCCTTATATGAATCGTACAGATGAGATCGGAACCTTGTACAATCAATATCAGACCATGCTGGAGGAAAACAATCACTACATTAAATCCGAGTACGAAAACAAAATGATCCTGATGGACACCCAGATGAAAGCACTGGAATCTCAGATCAATGCCCACTTCCTTTATAATACTCTGGAAGCAATCAACAGTCTGGCAGAGATTGAAGGAGCAGAAGACATTTCCGTTATGGCACTGGCTCTTGGAGATATGTTCCGTTATAGCATCAAAACCAAAGGGGCGCTGGTGACATTGGAGAAAGAATTGGCTCATGTGAAGAATTTTGTTGCCATTCAGCAGATCCGCTTTGACAATGGATTTCGCTTTGAGATGGATGTACCGGAAGAATTGTACTCTTGCCGTATTCTGAAGCTGATTCTTCAGCCTCTGGTGGAGAATGCCCTGTATCATGGTCTGCTTCATTGTAATGCAGGAAGTTCTATTTATTTATCTGCTAGGAAGGAAAACAAAATTATATATTTTACAGTGAAAGATGATGGTGTAGGAATGGCGTCAGAGACTCTGGAACAGCTTCAGAAGCTTCTGGAAGAGAAGCCGAAATTCGGGGAACTAAGCCAGCATGCCAATGAAAGCATTGGCCTTAAGAACATCAATGCCCGTATCAGGCTATATTATGGAGAAGACTATGGTCTTTCTGTTAAGAGTGAGCAGGGATGTGGCACAACTGTACAGATTAAGATTCCGGAGCTAGCAGAAGAAACAAAAGAGGAAGCGTAAAAGGGAATGGAGTGGGTGATATGTATACATATGTTGTGATTGATGATGAGCCATTGATCCGACGGGGAATTCTGAAAAAGCTGGAGAATTATCCGGGGATTCAATGTGTTGCACAGGCTTCCAACGGAAAAGCTGCGCTGGAGCAAATCGAAGAAAAGGATCCTGATTTTGTTATTACGGATATGAAAATGCCAATCATGGATGGAACCCAGCTTTTGCCGGTCCTTTCCACTCAGTATCCGGAAAAATATATTATTGTAATTAGTGGCTACAAAGACTTCGATTACGCAAAGGAAGCCCTGCGCGCCAAGACCCTGGATTATATTGTGAAGCCATTCAGCAGGGAAGCTTTGTGCAGTGCAGTGGATAAAGCAGTGGAACTGCTGCAGAGCAGGGAAACACTGCAGGAAAAAATAACTTTGGATGAGGCGGAAAAGGAAAAGCTGAAATACGAGTATGACAGACAGATTATGAGAAATGTATTGTTTGGAACAGACAGGGATGTTTCAGGTCTCACTTCACAAAAAGCAAGAGAAATACAAAATGGCAGCCAGTATGTGCTGCTGACGGTTACTATGCAGGAAAAACTGGATGAAAAGGTACTGTCAGAATTTCTTTTAACCCGGGATCTGGATGTACAGACAGTTTTGTTTACCAGAGATCATACAGAAAATATGTGTTTTTTGCTCCTTGCTTTTCCAAAAGAAAAAAGTGTACTGCAAAGAGAGATTATGGATATAAAGAATATGCTGGATGATTTTTTCAAAAGCATCAGTGGGCATCCTTTCTATGGAATCAGCGGTGTCCACAAGTCTCTTGGGGAGCTTCACAAAGCCTTTCTGGAAACTACAGAGGCTATGAACCAGATGACCCTAGAACAGAAAGTCAATTATGTATTTTATGCGGAAAATAAGGAAAATGGCTGTGTATTAGAGTGGCCCAAGCTGGAACTGTTTCTTTTCCTGGTTGAGTCGGGAAAAAAAGATGAAATGGAAACGGTATTTCCGGAATTGTTTCATTATTTTGCCAGGAATGAAAAATGCCGCTTAAAGGATGCCAAGGATTACTGTCTGGAAATTACAGAGACATTGAAAAAATCCCTTCCAAAAGATATGCAGATACACAAAAGCACAGCCACCAGTCTGAATCTGATCACGAATCTGAATTTTATATTCAGCTTTTCAGAGTTGGAGGAATATTTTCAGCGCTTTTTCAGAAATATGTCCATGGCTTTTGAAAGTGTCGGTTTCTACTCAGAAAAAGACATTTTGGAGAACATAAAAAATTATGTGGATTTTCATTATGAAAAAGATCTGACCCAAGAATTTGTGGCCTCCCTGTTTCGCCTGAACCGCAGTTACCTAAGCTCCGCATTTAAAGCACGTACCGGAACCAGCTTTGTGGATTATGTAAATCAGGTGCGAATCAGCCATGCCAAGGAAATGCTGAAAAAAACAGATAAAAAGACCTACCAGATCGCGCAGGCTGTGGGTTATGAGAATGCAAAATATTTTTTCCGTGTATTCAAGAAAATGGAAGGAATTACACCGGAGCAGTACCGAAACCAGTAACATGCCTGTTATGGCAAATATGCGGTTTTGGGGAAGACATGGGGAAAGTAATGAAAATCGGTCAAAACACTTGACAACAGCCACTTTAGCATACTAAAATGGACAGGATATACGAGGAGGACACACCAAACAGGCATTGGCCAAAGGAGGAATTTATGAAAAAATATACCGAAATGAATCATGATGAGCTTCTGGCACTGAAAAAAGAGCTGGACAAAGAGTTTGAAGAGATCAAAGCACAGGGACTTGCGCTTGACATGTCAAGAGGAAAACCAAGTAATGCACAGCTTGATCTTTCCATGGAAATGATGGATGTTCTGAAGGGCGATTCTAACCTGAAATGCGAAACAGGAGTTGATTGCCGTAACTATGGTGTAATCGACGGTATTCCGGAAGCAAAACGTCTTCTTGGAGAGATGTCAGAGGTAGACCCGGAACACATTATCATTTACGGAAACTCAAGCCTGAATGTTATGTTCGACAGTATTGCACGTTCCATGACTCAGGGTGTAATGGGAAATACTCCGTGGTGCAAGCTTGACAAGGTGAAATTCCTCTGTCCGGTACCAGGATATGATCGTCATTTCAAGATTACAGAGTTCTTTGGAATTGAAATGATTAACGTACCTATGACTCCGGAGGGACCGGATATGGACATGGTAGAGAAACTGGTAAGCGAAGATGACGCAATCAAAGGAATCTGGTGCGTACCGAAATATTCCAACCCGCAGGGCTATACCTATTCCAAGGAAACTGTAGAGCGTTTTGCAAGACTGAAACCAGCTGCACCTGATTTCCGTATTTACTGGGATAATGCATACAGCATCCACCATCTTTATGATGACAATCAGGATTTCCTTGTTGAGATTCTCGGTGAGTGTGTGAAAGCCGGAAATCCGGACCTTGTTTACAAATTCACCTCCACTTCCAAGGTAAGCTTCCCAGGCTCCGGTATCGCAGCTGTTGCAGCTTCTAAGGCAAACCTGGATGATTTCCGCAACTATATGCAGATTCAGACAATCGGACATGACAAGCTGAATCAGCTTCGTCACGTGAGATTCTTTAAGGATCTTGAGGGACTTCATGCACACATGAGAAAACATGCAGACATTCTCCGCCCGAAATTTGAGCTTGTACTGGATACTCTGGACAAAGAGCTTGGCGGACTTGGAATCGGTGAGTGGACAAAGCCTCACGGCGGATACTTCATTTCCTTTGATTCCTTAGACGGCTGCGCAAAAGCAATCGTTGCAAAAGCAAAAGAAGCAGGCGTAGTTCTTACTGGTGCAGGTGCAACCTACCCATATGGCAAAGATCCAAAAGACTCTAATATCCGTATTGCACCGTCCTTCCCTACACTGGAAGATCTGGGCAAAGCGGCACAGGTATTCGTGCTTTGCGTGAAGCTTGTAAGTGTAGAGAAGCTTCTGGGTTAATAGTAAACCTTGCGTTATACGAGGATTTTAGCGTGTAACCTTGCATAGACTGTAAAAGTGCCAGATTGCATAAGGTCTGGCATGTGAATGAAATCTTCTATCTATTCAGTCAGGGAGGAAGCTATGTCAAAAAATAAGGAAAAAGCAGGCACAGGAAGAAAAATCGTAATCTCACTGGTGGTTTTGCTTTTGCTTCTCACAGCAGGAGCTTACGGATATGGTGTTTACTATTTTTCCAGCCACTTCCTTCCTGGCTCAATGGTAAATGGTTTTAATTGCTCTTATATGACCAGGGAGGACACAGAGAGCCTTCTGGATCAGCGTGTAAAAGCTTATGTACTTGCAGTAGAGACGATGAAGAACGGACAGGAAGCCATATCTGCAAAGGATGTGGACCTGTCTTATGTTTCTTCAGGAATTATCAGAA
This sequence comes from Ruminococcus sp. AF31-8BH, assembly GCF_003460605.1. Lineage (GTDB taxonomy): Bacteria > Bacillota > Clostridia > Lachnospirales > Lachnospiraceae > Blautia_A > Blautia_A acetigignens. The sequence goes on along the minus strand of NZ_QTVN01000004.1, from coordinate 270,008 downwards.
AACTGATCCGGGATCAGGAACGCTTTACATGGTTTCTGGCTTTTAACCAGAACAAAAATTATGATATATCAGAATCTCTTAGTTATAATACTGAGATGATGTCCCAGACAATAGATAATCTGAAGTGTATGCAGGCGGATAATATTGTGCAGCCTGTGGATGCACAGATTCAGGATACAGGTGAGTGCTTCGAGATCATTCCCGAAGTAACAGGAAATGCCCTGGATCGTACCAAAACAGAAGAAGTGATCGCAGGCGCTATGCTGCGTGGCAGGACTTCTGTAAATCTGGAAGAAGAAAGCTGTTACCTGAAGCCCTCTGTATACAGTACAGATACACAGCTTCAGGCTAATTGTGAAAAAATGAATCAGCTTTGTGATATCATCATTACATATGATTTTGCTGACCGTACAGAAACAGTAGACCGTACCGTGATCAAAAACTGGTTCGGCTATGATCAGGATGGAAATGTGATCCTGGACGAGAAACTTGTGCGCCAGTATGTTTCCAATTTAGGGCTGATTTATGATACCATGGGTCAGACAAGAACTTTTCAGACCTATGACAATCGTGAAGTAGAAATCAAAGGCGGCGATTACGGCTGGGTAATTGATCAGGATGCTGAAGTTAAGGCACTGATCGAAGCTATAAACAGTGGTGTTACCCAGGTACGTGAGCCTGTTTATCTGTATTCAGGCTACAGCCGTGGTACCAATGATATTGGCTCTACCTATGTAGAGATAGATCTGACAAACCAGCGCCTTGTTTTTTATATGAAAGGCACCCCTATTGTGGATACCCCTATTGTAAGCGGCAATCCCAATATTGACGGCTGCGCTACGCCGGAAGGCTGCTACGCATTGGATGCCAAGGAATCCCCGGCCGTGCTTACGGGAGAGGATTATGAGACAAATGTGACTTACTGGATGCCTTTTGCAGGAAATGTAGGAATCCACGATGCCACATGGCGCACGGAGTTTGGCGGGAATATGTATCAGTGGGACGGTTCCCACGGATGCATCAATGTTCCGTATGATAAGGCAGCAGCCATTTATGCCAATATAGAAGTGGGCATGCCGGTGGTTGTATACGAATAAATCGAAGTCCGCAGATAAATGGGGACGATCATAACAAAATTGCGCACAGCGCAGACAAGGAGATGCAGAATCATGAAGATAGTAGTTTTGGCTGGAGGAACCAGTACGGAAAGAGAGATTTCCATTGTTTCCGGTACCGGAATCTGTGGCGCACTGCGCCAGAAAGGCCATGAAGCAATACTGGTAGATATTTTTTGCGGAGTAGAGGATGTAGACTGGGAGAATCTGTTCCCGGCTGAGTATGATGTGGAGAAAGCTGCAGAATACATGAAGAGTTTTAACCCGCAGATCAAAGAGATGCAGAAAACCCGCAGAAGCTTTTTCGGACCAAACGTGCTGAAGCTCTGCGAGGCATGCGACATTGTTTTCCTGGGACTTCACGGCGCCAACGGCGAGGACGGCAAGGTGCAGGCTGCCTTTGACCTAATGGGAATCCGCTACACAGGAACCGGATATCTCAGCAGCGCAATGGCAATGGATAAGCGCATTACAAAAGAAGTATTCCTGATGAACAATGTTCCGACACCAGGCGGTTTCTCTATGTCCACAGACGCTCTTGAGAAGGATATTGCAAAGCATGGCTTAAGTTTCCCGGTAGTGGTAAAGACCAGCTGCGGTGGATCCAGTGTAGGCGTTTATATTGTAAATGACCAGAAGGAATACGAGGAAGCACTTGCGGATGCAAGCCAGTATGAGGCAGATATTGTAGTAGAAGAATACATCAAAGGACGTGAGTTCTCTGTTGCGGTAGTAGATGACAAGGCTTATCCGATTATTGAGATTGCACCGATTCAGGGATTCTATGACTATAAGAACAAATATCAGGCAGGCTCTACAGTTGAGACCTGTCCGGCTGAGATTTCCCCTGAGCTTACTGCTAAGATGCAGGAAAATGCAGTGAAGGCAGCCAAGGCTCTTGGACTTACTGGCTACAGCCGTCTGGACTTCATGATGAAGGAGAACGGCGACATGTACTGCCTTGAAGCGAACACTCTTCCGGGCATGACACCAACCAGCCTGATTCCTCAGGAAGCCAAGGTCCTGGGAATGGATTATCCTACACTTTGCGAGGAACTGATCCGTATTTCCATGAAGAAATACGAATAAAATCATAGGAGCCGGAGGCAGAACTGTCTCCGGTACTGTAATATATAAAGTAAGGAAAAATTTAAAATGAAAAATCTGACTCTTGAAAATATAACCAAGGTCTGCGGCGGCGTTTACTTCGGCCCGGCTGACAAGCTGGACCAGGAAGTTTCCTCCATCACAACAGACAGCAGAAAAATAGAAGCAGGCTCTCTTTTCGTTCCAATTGTGGGAGAGCGTGTGGATGCGCATAAATTTATTCCTCAGGTAATGGAAGCAGGGGCACTTGCCACTTTGTCCGAGCGCACGCTGGAGAACGCAGATTTCCCATACATTAAAGTGAAATCTTCCCTTCAGGCAGTGAAGGACATTGCGGAGTTTTACCTGAAGCAGCTTCAGATCCCGGTAGTGGGAATCACAGGAAGCGTTGGCAAGACCAGCACCAAGGAAGTGATCGCGTCCGTTCTGAAGGAGAAATACCGTACTCTGAAAACCCAGGGAAATTTCAACAATGAGCTGGGACTTCCCCTCACTGTTTTCCGTCTTCGTGATGAGGATGAGATCGCAGTTCTGGAAATGGGAATCAGCGATTTCGGTGAGATGACCCGCCTGGCGAAGATTGCAAGACCGGATACTTGCGTGATCACAAACATCGGTACCTGCCATCTGGAAAATCTGGGCGACAGAGACGGTGTCCTGAAAGCAAAAACCGAGATTTTCAAATACCTGAAAAAAGATGGTCACATTGTGTTGAACGGTGATGACGACAAGCTTTGCACGGTTAAGGCATATGAGGGCATCAAGCCTGTATTCTTCGGCATGGAAGCGGATAAAGATATTTATGCAGACGAGATTGTAAGCAGAGGCCTGAAAGGCATGACCTGCCGCATTCATGTGGGAGGAGAGTCCTTTGTGACCGATATTCCAATGCCGGGACGTCACATGGTGTACAATGCGCTGGCAGCTACTGCAGTGGGAAGAATCTATGGACTTACCCTGGAGCAGATCCGCCATGGAATTGAGACCTTGGAGGCTATCAGCGGCAGATTCCATATGATCGAGACCGACCGTTTCCTGATCGTAGATGACTGCTACAATGCCAATCCTATGTCTATGAAAGCATCCCTGGATGTGCTGAAGGATGGTGCCGGCAGAAGAGTAGCAATTCTTGGAGACATGGGTGAGCTTGGTGAAAATGAAGTGCAGCTTCATGCAGAGGTTGGAGAGCATGCTGCACAGTGCGGAATTGATGTGTGCATCTGCACCGGGGCTCTTTCTGCAAATATTGCAAAAGAAGCAAGAAAGAATCCGCAGCTTACTGTCATTGAAGAACCGGACAGAGACAGCCTTCTGGCTCATCTGGATTCTTATGTGAAAACAGGTGATACGATCCTTGTAAAGGCATCTCATTTTATGCAGTTCGAGAAAGTGGTTGCGAAGCTGCAGGAGATGTAAAGCATATACATTTGTAATATAAGCAGCAGCCATATGGAATGACTTGAGTTTGGTATGTAGTATTTTGGCCAGCGCCGCAGCTGCCGATGAGAGATCTCGTGGGAAAACGTCAGATTTGCAAAGCAGACATGGAAAAAGCGCAGCTTTGGCAGGAATTTGACGAACGAATTATGTTTCCCATAAATGTACATAGAGGTATAATGTTCTTAAAGCTTATCTGTGAAGGAGGACATTATGCTGGAAAAAATCATGGACTTGCATATATTGCTCTACAGTATGGCAGCCATTGGGGCTGTGGGAGCAATTGGAATGCTGGCAACAAACCTCACCTACAGAAGAATGTTAAAAAGTACTGGAAGCAGGAAAGCAGGAAGTAAAAATGGGGGCATCACAGGCAAGGTGAATCTGAAAGAGAAATGGCTAAACCTTTGGAAAACCAGGGACAGGCTTTTGCACAGGATGAACCGTCTGGTGTGGTATCCGGCGCTTATATCCATAGCGCTTCTTGGACTTGCCGTTTATTTTTCCACAGTTCTGAAGCTGGAGGAGGGATTGCCCCTTACGTATCTGTATGTGGGAGCCACGCTTCCGGTGGCGCTTTTGCTTTTGCGCCAGGCACTGGACTTTTCCTACAAAGAAGAACTGGTGATAAACACCCTTGCAGATTATGTGGAGCAGATGCGCACCTGGGCAGAGGAAATTCCGGCAGGAAAGAAGACAGATCCGGTTCTCCAGGAAGAGGTGATCGACCGGATCACAAGCAGCATTAAACAGACTGCCGCATCCGGCAGCCATTTCAGCAAAATGCTTACACCTGAGGAAGAGAAGATTATGAGAGAAATCATTCGGGAATTTATGGCATAGCAATCAGCAAAGGCGCAGGAGTTACATTCCTGCGCCTTTTTAAGAGGTTAGATTCAAAGATTGTTCCGTTACAAATTGGTTTAGATATCGGAACGATTGCAGTATTATATGATCAAAACAAAAGAAAGCGAGGACAATGAGATGAAAATTGTAATTCTGGAAGCAGACAGCTTGGGCGAGGATATGGTATTCACTCCATTTGAAGCTCTTGGAGAAGTGGTAATTTACCGCACAACAACCGCAGATGAGATGGAAGCGAAGACTCTGGATGCAGATGTGATCGTAGCCAATAAGGTGCCAATCTGTGAGGAGACCATCGGGAAAGCGAAGAACCTGAAGCTGGTGTGCCTGACTGCCACTGGTTTTAACAACCTTGACGGTGACTATCTGAAAAAAAGAGGAATCGCCGCATACAATGTTGCAGGCTACTCCACAAACGGAGTTGCGCAGCATACCTTTGCCCTGCTGTTCTATGTGCTGGAGAAGCTGAACTACTACGACAATTATGTGAAATCCGGGGAGTATTCCCGTGGAAGCTGCTTCTCTCATTTTGCCCAGAATTTCTTTGAACTGGATGGAAAAACATGGGGAATCATTGGCCTTGGAGCCATCGGCAGGAAGGTGGCGCAGATTGCGGAAGCCTTCGGATGCCATATTCTGTGCTATTCCGCATCCGGAAGCAAATACAATACCACCTATGAGCAGGTAGGCCTGGACGAGCTTCTTTCCCGGTCTGATATTGTGTCTGTACATGCACCACTGAATGCTTATACAGAGAATCTGATGACCCTGGAAAATTTCCGCAAGATGAAGAAGACCGCCATTTTTCTGAACCTGGCAAGAGGTGCAATCGTCAATGAGGCAGATCTGTATACCGCTCTTACAGAAGGTTCCATTGGGGCAGCAGGCCTGGATGTGCTTTGCAAAGAGCCCATGGACCCGGAGAATCCTCTTCTGAAAATCCAGGACAGCAACAAGCTGATCATCACCCCTCACATTGCCTGGGCAGCCAAAGAAACCCGCTTCCGCGTAGTAGATGAGGTAGTTAAAAACATTCAGCGCTTCCAGAATGGGGATGCAACAAACCGGGTTTATTAAGAGAAAAATACACATGCAGCGATTCCTTCTTGAAGAGAGTGAAAGGGACAGTTATAATGGGGGAAAAGATGTGAGAAGTTTTGGTTACTGGTCACGAGATGAACAGTAACCGATTTTAAGCTGGAATCAGGGAGGCTACATGGCGAAGAAATACTATGCAGTGAGAAAAGGAAGAAAAACAGGAGTGTTTGCAACCTGGGCAGAGTGCCAGAAGCAGGTGACCGGATTTTCCGGGGCGGAGTTTAAGAGCTTCGGGACTATGGAGGAAGCGAAGGCCTTTGTCGGCGGTGAGAGCGCGCAGGCAGCGCCCGGGAATAAAGGTGATGCAGCAGGTAGTGGGGCGTCAGATGTGATAAGTGCAGCTGGAAGACAAGGAGACGCAGCAGTTGGCAGTGGAGCGTTTGGAACGAAATATGCAGTCAGAAGCAATGCGTCTGCTGATTGCGGTGTTGCAGCTGGCAATAGAATACCCAGCCAAAATTCATCAGGGGGTGTGATAGCTTACGTAGACGGAAGCTACCGCTCAGACACTGGCGAATTTTCCTACGGAATGGTGATTCTTCAGGATGGCGAAGAGCATACCTTCTGCCAGAAAATGACAGACAAAGAACTGGCGCTGATGCACAACGTGGCAGGAGAAATCAAAGGCTCCGAGGCCGCCATGCAGTACGCAATGGATCACAACATTCCCGAAATTACCATCTACCACGATTACGAAGGCATTGCCAAATGGTGCACCGGCGCCTGGAAAGCCAACAAATCCGGCACCCAGGCCTACCAGGCATTCTACCAGGCTGCCTCTAAGAAAATAAAGATCCATTTCGTGAAAGTAAAAGGCCATTCCAATGACAAATATAACGACATGGCTGATCAGCTTGCGAAATCAGCACTGGGGATATAGGAATGAAATCTAAAATTGGGGCGTTGGTGCTCTTTGTAGCTTATACAACTGCATGGCTTGGAATGGCTGCGTGGTCATTTTTAAACAGAGCTGAAGATCCGGTAATGGGGATCACTGGAATGATTTCATGTGTGTTGATTTCACTGGTCGGGATACTTGGTATAATAGAAATATTTGTAATTGTTGATTTAACCTCAGATGGATGTACTGTTAAGTGGTTGTGGATAAAAAAAGAGTATAGATGGGAAGAGATTCACCTGGTTTATAATGATATAACGAGAAAATATAGGACTGATACGCTATATTTTTCCGCTAGAACTGTGAATTGGAGAGGAAAGAAGCTTACCAAAGATAATTTTATGCCTGACTTTAATCTTCACTTTTTAACAGATTTTTGTATTTGTTGGAAAAATAATGAAGAGAAGAAGAAAACAATGGCACAGTTAGAGCAATGGGGCGTAAAAGTTGAAATAAGTGATATAGTGAAGCATGAAGAACTGATAGACGCCAAAACCAAAGCCCGCAACGAACGCCGCCGTCTCTACGAAGAAAGAAAACGCCAGGCAAAAAACAAAAAGAATACAAATTCATAACCAAAGGGGGATTGCAGACCATACATCTGCCATCCCCCTGCCGCATCTAATCCTCCTCAATCACCTGGATTTCCAGGTAATCGAAGTCAATCTGCTCAATGAAATTATCCTGATAAAACCGTGCTTTGCTGTGCTTCTTAAAATCCCGGACAGTGGTGTCAAGCCAGATGGGATTGCCAAGATCCAGCTCATAGCAGATCTGCTCCAGGCAGTGAAAAACCTTGTGTGTCCTGGTCTCCTGGCGGTCATCACAGATTACAGTGTCTTTTAACATATGGTTATCTTTCCAGATTCTTCCCCACAGGCGGAACATGTGGAACACCTCCTATTTGTTTTGCAATTAATAGTTATTACCATAACATTGATTTACACAAGTTGCAACCGGAAAGTAAGAGCTGCAGAAATACTTTTTAGCGTACTAAAGTGTTTGTGCTTGATTCTTGGTGAGAAATCTACTATAATTACGGTAATATTCGTCATCTATCAATCATATTCACATTAGGAGGAGCTTTATTATGAAATTATATGATACAGGCGTGTATCTTAATAATGGACAGGAAATTATTCCTGCAGCCAAGGCACAGCTTCCGGTTTCCCAGGAAGAAGCAGCCAGAAATACCATTGCGTATTCCATTTTAAGTGCCCACAATACCTCAGGTAATATGGACAAGCTTCAGATTAAATTTGACAAGCTGACATCTCATGATATTACCTTTGTAGGAATTATCCAGACTGCACGAGCTTCCGGTCTGGAGCGTTTCCCGGTTCCTTACGTTCTCACTAACTGTCATAACTCTCTTTGCGCAGTAGGTGGAACTATTAATGAAGATGACCATATGTTTGGTCTTACCTGTGCGAAGAAATACGGCGGTGTCTATGTTCCGCCTCATCAGGCCGTTATTCATCAGTTTGCCCGTGAAATGCTCGCTGAGTGCGGTAAGATGATCCTTGGCTCAGACAGTCATACCCGTTATGGTGCACTGGGAACCATGGCCATGGGCGAGGGCGGACCGGAGCTTGTAAAGCAGCTTCTTTCCCAGACCTATGATATCAACATGCCAGGTGTTGTGGCCATTTATCTGAAAGGCACACCACGCCCAGGTGTTGGACCGCAGGACGTTGCGCTTGCTATTATCGGCAAGGTTTTTGGAAATGGCTATGTGAAGAATAAGGTTATGGAGTTCGTAGGACCTGGTGTTGCAAGCTTAAGCGCAGATTTCCGTATCGGTGTGGATGTTATGACTACAGAGACTACCTGTCTTTCCTCTATCTGGCAGACTGATGAGAAGATTCAGGAATTCTACGAGATCCACGGCAGAGCAGAAGGCTATAAGGAGTTGAAGCCAGGCAATGTTGCATATTATGATGGCTGCGTGGAAATCGACCTTAGTGAAATCAAGCCAATGATCGCAATGCCGTTCCATCCAAGCAATACATATACAATTGATGAACTGAATGCAAATCTGGACGATATTCTCGCAGATGTTGAGAAGAAGGCACAGATCAGTCTGGACGGTAAGGTTCCGTTTACATTGAGAAATAAAGTAATCGACGGCAAGCTCTATGTAGATCAGGGAATCATCGCAGGATGCGCAGGCGGCGGATTTGAGAATATTTGTGCAGCAGCTGATATTCTCCGTGGCACCAGCATCGGTGCAGATGCATTCACCCTAAGCGTTTATCCGGCAAGCACACCGATTTATATGGAACTGGCTAAAAACGGTGTTCTGGCAGACCTTCTTGAGACAGGTGCAGTTGTAAAAACTGCATTCTGCGGACCTTGCTTTGGCGCTGGTGATACTCCTGCAAATAATGCATTCAGTATCCGTCATACTACAAGAAACTTCCCGAACCGTGAAGGCTCCAAAATCCAGAACGGTCAGATTTCTTCCGTTGCACTTATGGATGCACGTTCCATTGCAGCCACTGCAGCGAACAAGGGCTTTTTGACCTCTGCAGAGAACTTCACAGGCGAATACAGAGGACAGAAGTATTTCTTTGATAAGAATATTTATGCAAACCGCGTATTTGACAGCAAGGGTGTGGCTGATCCGTCTGTTGAGATTCAGTTTGGACCGAACATCAAGGATTGGCCAAAGATGCCTGCACTTGCAGAGAATCTGGTGCTGAAGGTTGTATCCGAGATTCATGATCCGGTAACTACCACAGATGAGCTGATTCCTTCCGGTGAGACATCCTCCTATCGTTCCAATCCTCTGGGACTTGCCGAGTTCACTCTTTCCAGAAAAGACCCGGCTTATGTAGGACGTGCCAAAGAGGTACAGAAAGCAGAGCATGCTATAGAGAATGGAGAATGTCCGTTGGATGTACTGCCAGAGCTGAAATCGGTTATGGAAACCGTACACAAAGAGTATCCGGAAGTAGGCAAAGGCAACCTTGGCGTTGGAAGCACGATCTTTGCCGTGAAGCCAGGAGATGGCTCCGCCCGTGAGCAGGCTGCTTCCTGCCAGAAGGTACTTGGCGGCTGGGCAAACATTGCCAATGAGTATGCAACCAAGCGTTACCGTTCCAACCTGATCAACTGGGGCATGCTTCCATTCCTTATTCCGGCAGGCGACCTTCCGTTTGCAAACGGCGACTACCTGTTCTTCCCGGGAGTCCGCAAGGCCGTTGAGGAGAAAGCAGACAGCATTACCGGATATACCGTAAAAGAGGACAAGATGGTTCCGTTTACCGTAACACTTGGCGAGCTGACAGATGATGAGAGAGAAATCATCCTCAAAGGCTGTCTGATCAATTACAACAGAAAATAAAACGCAGGGAAGGAACCCTTATTTAGGTTCCTTTCTGGTCCATGGGCAGTTCTGTTACAGCAGTGACAGAGCTGCCCTTTTTGCCCCCTTTTGCAGTTACATGCTTTTTATAAATATTCAGAATAATTATAAATATTAAAATAAATAACAGATATAAAAACGACTATAAAAAATAAAACAGAATTAATTTAAAAATATTTAAAAAAGTGTTGACAAATGTGGAAAGCCATGGTAATATAAGACCATCAAAAGAAAACAAAAGAAAAACAAAAAGATCTAAATCAAAGATCTGAAGGCAAATAAGATACAAGCAGAAAGGAGCTTAGTGATTCCAATGGGAACATAGAATTTCACCCCATCAATATAAGAGAGACAGGAATCGCATTTCCTGCAAGAAGACCTGATACGAATAACGTGTAAACAATCTTTTAGATATCACTTGATCAAGTTGATACTAAGAACCGTATCCAAGGTAATATAGAAGCGATTACTTATATTGAACAACTGTCCACCCCTAATACAAAGATTCAGAACTTGTGTAAAGAAACATTTTCTGAAGGATATAACCCTTATCACAGATAAGAACGATATCTTGAGATCCATATTGATCCATTAGAATATGAATCGAAGCTTTGCATTAGCAGAATATCACAATCGATATTCTGATCAGAAATACATCAGGAACTTCCGCTCATACTTTTCTTTTATAAGAGAGCAATGGACCGGTAAGTGGTTTTGGATTTAACATATTTAAGTTTGAAATTGTTTATAAGAATGATTCAGAGCATGAGAAGTATATCCGGTATTTCTGGAAACGAATTATAATCCGTGAAATTATAATTTAAATCTATGAAACTTCTAAATAAACCGAATGATAAAAATCATATCGTTTATGAGCAGGAAATAAGAGAAGATATTTTAAATAAAAACAGGCAACTGAATATAGAACAACTGAATACAGACCACGTTGACAATTAATTTTGAAAAACGAGGAAAAGACCATTGAATACTGAAGAGTTTTAGGTCGGTCATCATTTGAAACGCAAGTACAAGTGATGACCGACCTTTTTGTCTGTAAGGAAAAATAAAGATATTTTGCAGGGAAACTTAGAAGTGGGGGATTTCCGGCTTGCGAAACAGGAGCGGATATAGTAAGATAACTAAGAATTAACAAGAAAAATACCGCATACCCAAACGGAAAATTATAATTAAATTACAGGAGAAGTTATGGATAAAATAGCAGTATTGGTTCCCTGTTATAACGAGGGGAAAACAATCGAAAAAGTAGTGACAGATTTTAAGAGAGTACTGCCGGAAGCAGTGATCTATGTGTATGACAACAATTCTACAGACGGAACTGCCGAAATCGCAGCGAAAGCCGGTGCAGTTGTCCGTCATGAATATTACCAGGGAAAAGGCAATGTAATACGAAGAATGTTCCAGGAAGTAGATGCAGAGTGCTATCTTATGGTAGACGGAGATGATACCTATCCGGCAGAATCTGCAAGAGAGATGGCAGATAAAGTGCTGGAGAGAAATGTGGACATGGTTGTAGGAGACCGCCTTTCCTCCACCTATTTTGAGGAAAATAAACGCCCATTTCACAATTTTGGAAATTCCATTGTAAGATGGGGAATCAATACATTTTTCAAAAATGATATTAAGGACATTATGACCGGATACCGTGCGTTCAGCTATCGGTTTGTAAAAACATTCCCGGTATTGTCCAAGGGATTTGAGATTGAGACAGAAATGAGCATTCATGCCATTGACAAAAACATGTTTGTGGAGAATGTGGTAATTGATTACAGAGACCGCCCGGAAGGAAGTGTGTCCAAGCTGAATACCTATTCAGACGGTATCAAAGTAATCGGAACTATTGTGCGCCTTTTCCAGACTTATCGTCCTCTTGCGTTCTTTGGAACCGTGGCTGCGATCCTTATGGTGCTGGCCATTGGATTTTTCATTCCGGTGTGGATCACATACGCAGATACAGGAATGGTGCCGAATTTCCCAACTCTGATCGTCTGTGGCTTTGTGGCACTGGCATCCATCCAGTCCTTTTTTGCTGGCCTGATCCTGCAGACCATGTACCGCAAGAACCGTCAGGATTTTGAAATGCAGCTGCACGACTGCTATGCAAGGAAACTGGAGGCAGAAAAGAAAAATTGATTTTGCAGACACGATTTAGAGCCTGTTTGAAAAATCATTCCCGCAATCTGCACGCCTCACTTTGCGGGAGATTTCACCCGAATTCGGTTGTCGTAGCCCGCTACGACGCCCTCCTCCGGGTAAAATCTCCCACAAATTGTGACGCACATCTTGCAGAAAGCCTTTTTCAAACACGCTCTAGCCTGGGGAGAAGAAAATGAGAGAAGAAACAATGAAAAATGGCAGGACACTGCTGAAATATATCTTGTATGCAGTAGTACTTGCTGTTCTTGCAGAATTTATGATGACCCTGGATTATCATTCACTTTTGGGTGCACATGGGAATTCAAACCAGCAGCTGACTTTGTCCATGAAAGATGCGGAACTGGTCAACTGTGAGATCAAAGATGGAAAAGTAACAGCTGCAGGGGAGGACCCGCAGCTGATTTTTAAAGATATTAACCAAAGTGTAAGTTCCTTTCAGCTGGGCTTAAAGAGTCTGTCATCCTCTGTGTTGGATGTCCGTGTTTATTATGCCGCTTCAGGCGAGGAATTCTCAGAAGAAAAGAGTGTGGAATTTTCTTATTATGAAAATCAGAGATTTGTTACTTCCGCGATCAATGGAGAAGTGGAATCTCTGAGAGTCGACATCGGGGATCAAGAAGGGGATTCTTACGTTTTTGATGAACTTTGCTTAAACCCGCATACGCTGACCTATCTGAAGCACAGCTTTGCGAATCTGTCAGGCCTTCGGATCTTCCTGTATTTTATAGGAATTTTTCTTCTGTTTCTGGCAGCACAGGATTTTGGCAGATTTTGTGAAATGGCATTTCGTTACCGCTGGGTGATCGGCGCAATCGTAATTGCCTTTTGTACGATTTTGAAGCTGCATGGTTCCTCCATTGGAGTCCTTGGGGAACTTTTGACCGGAAGGGACGTTTCCAGAGTATGGGGAACCTCCAGAAGCATTCGGACAGATGAATATGTAGTGTTTACAGAGATGGCACTGTCACAGGTGAGATCAGGATTCCACTGGTTTTCAGATGTGTGGGGATATACACCTTCCGATATGTTTATTGTATATGGTCAGCCGGTGCTGAACCTGACTACATTGTTCCGCCCGTTTTCTATGGGATATATCCTGTTTGGTGCAGAACGTGGACTGGCATTTTACTGGTCTTCAAGACTTGTGATTTGTTTTCTGGTATCCTTTGAGTTTGGCCGTATTTTTACAAAAGATAAGCGGATGCTTTCCACCGTATACGCGTTTATGATCAGCTTTGCACCGGTGGTGCAGTGGTGGTTTTCCATTAACGAACTGGTAGAAATGCTGATCTTTGGACAGCTGGCGCTGATCATTCTTTATTATTATGTACGCACGGATTCCCTGAAAAGAAAATGCATTATGGTTGTGGGCCTGGTGATCTGTGCAGGCGGCTATATCATGACCTTATATCCGGCGTGGATGATCCCACTGTTTTTCGTTTTCCTTGCATGTGCGCTGGCCATGATCCTGGAGGACCGAAAGCGGATCCACATAAAGAAACAGGATGTACTGCTTTGGGGTGCCGGAATTCTGGTGCTGGCTGTGAGCATGGTTTATATTTTCAGTACTTCTATGGACACAATTACGGCAGAAATGAATACCGTATATCCGGGGGCCCGTACCTACGCCGGATCTATGGGCGATTTTGACAGGCTCTTCAAGAGCTGGAGTTCCTGGCTGTGGTCATTTGGAGATACAGGCAACCCTTGCGAAGAGTCGGATTTCATCAGTCTGTTCCCACTTGGCATGGTTCTTTCTCTGATCGCGTTAGTGAAAAGCAAAAAGAAAGATCTCTGGCTGATCGTTTTAAATGTATTCAATGCATTTCTGATCCTGTTTTTCCTGTTCAGAATGCCGGACCTTATTATAAAGCTGTCTCTTCTTGGACATGCATCTTATCGTCTGTATAATGCCATTGGTCTCCTGAATATTATTCTGCTTCTCAGAAGCCTGGCAGCATCGGAAAAAACAGCCGCAAATTTCAAGCTGTTTCTTCCAGTTGCAATTGTGACTGCCATCATGTCATACTGGGGAAACACAGCATCCATCACGCCTGCATTTAAAGTGATCATTTTGATTTCCGTAATTGGAGTTACCCTGCTGTTGCTTCACTTTGAAAAAAAGGAATACCAGATGGCGTTTGCAGTTCTTATGATTTCTGTAAACCTGGTGGGCGGCGGTCTTGTCAATCCGGTATGCAGCGGCCTTGACAACGTTTATAAGCTTCCTGTGGTACAGCAGATTGAGAAATTGAATTCCCAGGAAGAAGGTATGTGGGTAGTTACCGGAGACGCATTTATGTATGAAAATCTTCCTACCGTTGTGGGGGCGAAAACATTAAATGCCGTGGCAACCTATCCGGATGAGAAGCTCTGGGAAGATTTGGGACTCAGTGACCAGGATCAGTACTGGAACCGCTACGCACATGTGAGCGTAGAGATCGGTGACGAAACCAAGGTGGGACTTGGAGCAGCGGATGTACTGAAAGTAGAAGTAACAGCAGAGAAGCTGAAAGAGCTTGGCGTAACCTATGTTTTAAGCCTGCAGGATATGGAAGATACCACAGGACTTGAACAGGTTGGAGAAGCCAATAACTTTACGATTTATAAAATTGCATAATATTTATGGCTCTGGAAAATAGAAATGTCATAAGTATTAAGAAGAGGAGCGTATAAAGTGCTGGAGGCAAACGCAGAGAAATACATTCTTTTTGAAGATAAAGACATCATCGTATGCCGCAAGCCTGCCGGGATTGCGGTGCAGAATGCCAGGATTGGGGCGATGGATCTGGAAAGCGGCCTGAAGAATTACCTGGCATCAGCCGGGAATGGGAGACAGATTCCTTATCTGGCGGTGGTTCACAGGCTGGATCAGCCGGTGGAGGGCGTTCTGGTATTCGCCAGGAATCCTAAGGCAGCCAGGAATTTAAGCGCACAGATTACCGCTGGAAAAATGGAAAAAATCTACCTGGCAGTAACCTTTGGAAGACCTGCTGAATATGAAAAAAGTGAGACAGCAAGGAGCACGGAAGCAGATTCAGATGAGACCAGGTCAGGAAAAAAGCATGAACCAAAGATTTTGGAAGACTATCTGAAAAAAGATGGAAAAACCAACACCTCCTCCGTAGTTTCCCCTGGTACTCCCGGTGCCAAAAAGGCCAGACTTTCTTACGAAGTGCTGGACGAAACACAGGATAAGATCAGCGGAAAGCCCAAATGGCTGCTGCGCATTCACCTGGACACCGGACGCCATCACCAGATCCGGGTGCAGATGGCGCATGCAGGAATGCCCCTGGCAGGGGACCGCAAATACGGCTCAGACACCGGAATCCCTATTGGAACCGGGGGGCTGGCCCTATGTGCAGCCAGCCTGACCTTCACCCATCCGGCATTCGGAAAGGTGATGAAATTCCAGACAACACCCCAGTCTCCCGCATTTGACGGCTTCAAAATATGAAAAAATAATGAAAACTATGGACGGCAGACGGAAAACGTGTATAATGTAAAAGCAAGATTAAAATAAGGTTAACCAGGCAATTTAAGTTGCTTTTATAAAAAGACAGATGTTTTAGAGATATAAGGAGTGGACAAAATGAGAAAAGTAGCAGTGATACCTGCTGTTCTTCTGACTGTATTATGCACTTTGAACGGATGTAAAAAAGAAGAAGTTGAGAAAGTAATAGAACCTTTGGTTGCAGACATACAGACTGCAGAGACGTCACAGGAAGCGCAGGAGGAAGAGGACCCGGTTATTCCCGAAATCGATGCCTCCGTGGAAATTCAGCCGGGAGCCCGCATTGCGGTGGTAAGCAAGAGTACAAGCGGTTCCTACTGGAGCCTTGTGAGACAGGGAATGGAACAGGCTGTGGAGGATGTAAATGAGGCATACGGCTTTGGAAAAGATGAACAGATCACTATGACCTTTGAAGGAGCCAGTGATGAGAAGGATGTGTCCAGCCAGGTGAATACCCTGGATGCCGTTATCGCCGAGAATCCAGATGTGCTGTGTATTTCCGCAAGCGATACCAATTCTCTTCAGGCACAGCTTGAATCCGCCAAAGAGAACGGAATCCCGGTTGTGGCATTTGATTCCAGCGTAAGTGACAGCAAGATGGTTCGTGCTTTTCGCGGAACCGATAATAAACGTGTAGGCGAGATCGCTGCATACAGGCTTGCAGTGGCGATCGGCAAGATGGGCAAGGTTGCGGTATTTTCTGCACAGGAGAAGACTCAGAGCATCCAGGAGCGCGTAGAAGGCTTTACCAGCTATATGGAGAACTATCCGGATATTGATGTGGTTGAGATTGTATATCAGGATCAGGTAGACGACATGACTGCTGCTATGCAGGAAGTGCTGGAAAAGAATCCGCAGCTGGAGGGCGTTTTCTGTACCAATGCAGATATTTCCGACCTTTATCTGGATATGCCGAAGGATGAAACTCAGGATCCGGTTGTGATGGTAGGCGTAGATGCCACAGCCAAGCAGCAGGAAGCCATCCGAAACAGCAAGGAAGTGGGCGTTGTCTCCCAGCAGCCATATGCAATCGGCTATCAGACAATCTGGACTGCACTTTTGACCACAGCGCCGAATAAGAGCGTGGAGATCACCAGAAACCTGCGCATTGATCCGGCCTGGATCGATGCCTCCAATATTGACGATCCTGCCAACAGCGCGTATCTGTATTCCAACTGACTGACAGGAGCCGCAGACAAAATATAGAATTCACATAAGAACACAGAACTTACGAAAGAGAAACTGCTTTGTATAGCATGATTTTACCAGAGAATGGGAATGCTGTTACAAGGCAGTTTTTTTATATTTCCGGAGAAATTCGGAAGCACCGCAGAAAAATTTCTGACAAATTTTAGACAAAATCACAGGGTCTGTCTGAATTTTAGTCAATTCTGAAGGATTGTATAGCGACAAAAACAAATAAATTTGCTAGCATATAGTTACTTTTTGAAGTGTGAAAAAATTGACGATATGACAAAAAATACAAGTTGATTTTTAAACAATTTTCACAAATAAAGTTGCCATTCACACGGGAGTGTGTTAAAATCTGTCTATAAAATGAGACTTTAAGCAGGAGGTTTTTATGAAAAAGTGGGGAGATATAATCAGGAATCTGACAATGCTCAGTCAGTTTGGACTGTCCTTTATCACTCCATTGCTTCTGTGCCTTTTGATCTGCTGGTGGCTGACGGCCCATCTGGGAATCGGGGAATGGGTATTTCTTCCCGGCTTCTTTTTTGGTCTGGGAGGATCCTTTACAGTAGCATATAAGCTGTACCTGTCCGTAACCAGCCATCAGAGAAAAGAGAAAAAGAAGAATAAAGTTTCATTTAACCGACATCATTAGAAGGGAGACTAATATGAGCAGTATGTTTGCAAATGTGCAGCCCGCAGTGAAGAAAGAGACGAAGAAGGTTGCCATTGGTACATTTATTTGTGTAGCTCTGATGTGGGCTGTATTTGGAATCGGACACGCAGTTATGCCCCAGAAGATTCCGTTTGATTATACAGTGATCTTGGCCGGACTGATCGGCGGGATCGTGGCAGTGCTGAATTTTTTCCTGATGGGAATGACCGTACAGAAGGTGGTTTCCATGGAAGACGATAAGCAGGCTGCCATGAAGATGAAGACAAGCTACAGCCAGAGAATGATGTTTCAGCTTCTCTGGGGAGTTCTTGCAATTGCTGCTCCGTGCTTTCAGTTCGTGGCCGGGCTTCTTCCCCTTCTTTTTCCAAACATTGTGATCAAGACTGTGGGAATCCTGGGCGGTAAGCAGAAGGCATGAAGCAGCGCAGATAATTGTATAAGAAAGATTTTTACAAATTTAAAAATGACAGGAGGTGAGAGTACATGGACATAGAAATAACCGGTGGCAGGATATTCTATACGTTCCCCTTTGACATTCCCATACTGGGGAAATTCCAGATCACGGAAACGCTGTTGGTAAGCTGGGTGGTCATGCTTCTGATCACAGGACTGTGCATCTGGCTGACCCATGACCTGAAGGTGGAAAAGATATCCAAACGGCAGGCAGTTGCCGAGCTTCTGGTAGAGACAGCCAACAAGTTTGTAATCGGAAATATGGGCGAGAAATTCAGCTACATGATTCCCTTTGTGGCGGCTTTATTTGCTACAAGCGTGGTATCCAACCTGATCAGCCTGATCGGGCTTCGAAGCCCTACGGCAGATCTTTCCACAGAAGCCGCATGGGCAATTGTGGTATTTACCATGATCACGGCACAGAAGATCAAGACCAACGGATTTGGCGGATATCTGAAGGGCTTTACAACCCCGATCAAGATTATGACACCGTTTAATATTCTTTCCGAACTTGCAACGCCCATCAGTATGGCATGCCGACATTTCGGAAATATCCTTTCCGGTGTAGTTATCAACGGTCTGATCTACGCAGCGTTAGCGCTGGCAAGCTCTAAGCTGTTCGGACTGATTCCAGGTATTGTAGGCAGTGTATTGTCGAAGATTCCATTCCTGGATGTTGGTATTCCGGCCATCCTGTCCGTCTATTTTGACTGGTTTTCCGGAATCATGCAGGCATTTATTTTCTGTATGCTGACAGTTATGTACATTGCCAATGCAGCAGAAGAATAATGTCCGCCAGAAAGACAAAGATTTTTGCAGAACAAAAATAAGAGAAATCATAAATAACAGGAGGATTTGACTATGGATTTTACAGTATTGGCAAAAGGTATCGCGCTGGCAGGTTGTGCAATTGGTGCTGGTCTTGCACTGATCGCTGGTATCGGACCTGGTATTGGAGAAGGTAACGCAGTTGCGAAGGCTCTGGAAGCAATCGGACGTCAGCCTGAGTGCAGAAGTGAGGTTACATCTACCATGCTTCTTGGATGTGCTATCGCAGAGACCACAGGTATTTACGGTTTCGTAACTGGTCTGCTTCTGATCTTCGTTGCACCTGGTACCTTCATGAGATTCCTTGGATAATAGGATGTGAATGGTAATTACCACAGGAGGTTAGAAGATGCAGGTACAGGAACTTGTAGGAATTGTGCCGTGGACGTTTGTTGCACAGATCTGCAACCTTTTTATCCAGATGTATCTGGTGAAGAGATTTCTGTTTAAGCCTGTCAATGAAATGCTTCAAAAAAGAAGAGAAATGGCAGATGCCCAGATCCAGGATGCCCAGAAGGCCAAGGAAGAGGCAATCGCCATGAAGACAGAGTATGAGCAGAATATGCAGCAGGCCAAAGAGAAGGCAAGCAGCATTGTGACAGAGGCACAGAAGACAGCTTCACTCCAGAGCGAGGAGATCCTTAAGACCGCAGCCCAGGAGGCGTGGGCCATGAAGGAGAAGGCAGAGAGCGATATTGCCCAGGAGAAGCGCAAGGCTGTCAATGAAGTAAAGAATGAGATTGGCGGCATGGCAATGGAGATTGCCGGCAAGGTGATCGAGCGTGAGATCAAGGAAGAGGATCACGCGAAACTGATCGATGAGTTTATTTCGAATGTAGGTGAGGCATCATGACGCAGATTGCCAGATTATATGGCGGCAGCATGTATGACCTTGCTGCCGAAGAGAAGATCACCGATACTGTGATGGAGCAGATGCAGACCATCCGGCAGCTTTTCGGGGAGAATCCCGACTATGTAAGGCTGCTGTCAGAGCCGTCCATTCCCAAGGTGGAGCGGACGAAGCTTCTGGAAACTGCATTTGGTCAGGAGGCAGAACGGTATCTTGTGAATTTTCTGAAGCTGCTGTGTGAGCGCGGGATCCTTGGAGAGTATGCAGGATGCTGCGAAGAATTTACACGGCGGTATAACGTGGACCACAACATTGCCACTGCAGTGGTGACCAGTGCGGTTGCCCTGACAGAGGAGCAGATGAAGGCGCTGAAGGACAAGCTGGAGAAGCTAAGCGGCAAGACCGTGACTCTTACCCAGAAGACAGACCCCACAGTGCTTGCCGGTCTTCGTGTGGAGCTGGAGGGAAAACAGCTGGACGGAACTGTAAAGAGCCGTCTGGATGGTCTTTCCAGGAAATTAAACGAGCTTATAGTATAAGGATGGATAGAGAAAATGCAGCTTAAACCTGAAGAAATTTCAAAAGTCATCCGCAGTCAGATCAAATATTACGATAACGCCATCAAACAGAATGAGACTGGTACAGTTCTCATGGTAGGCGATGGAATTGCCAGAGCAAGCGGCCTGATCAACTGTATGGCAGGCGAGCTCCTTGAGTTCGAAGATGGCAGCTTCGGAATGGCACAGAATCTGGAAGAGAACAGTGTGTCTATCGTATTATTTGGTGATGATTCCGGTATTGGCGAAGGTCAGACCGTAAAGCGCACCGGAAAGGTTGTATCCGTTCCGGTTGGAGAGGCTATGATCGGGCGAGTTGTAAATGCCCTTGGACAGCCGATTGACGGTGCAGGACCTGTAGCAACAAGCGAGTACAGGGCAATTGAGAGCCCGGCTCCTGGCATCTGTGAGAGACAGGGCGTAAACCAGCCTCTGCAGACAGGCATCAAGGCAATTGATTCCATGGTTCCCATTGGTAGAGGACAGCGTGAGCTGATCATCGGTGACCGTCAGACTGGTAAGACCACTCTGGCAGCAGATACCATCATCAACCAGAAGGGCAAGGATGTGATCTGTATCTACGTTGCCATTGGACAGAAGCGTTCCACCGTATCTTCCATGGTTGAAACACTTAGCAGAAACGGCGCTATGGATTACACCATTGTTGTTGCGGCTACTGCTTCTGAGGCAAGCCCGCTGCAGTACATTGCACCTTATTCCGGATGTGCAATGGGCGAGTATTTTATGCATAAGGGAAAAGACGTTCTCATCATTTATGATGATCTGAGCAAGCATGCGGTTGCCTACCGTGCACTTTCCCTGCTGATCCGCCGTCCGCCGGGACGTGAGGCATACCCTGGAGATGTTTTCTATCTTCATTCCAGACTTCTGGAGCGTGCCGCAAGACTGGACGAGGCACACGGCGGCGGTTCCCTTACTGCCCTCCCGATTATCGAGACGCAGGCAGGAGACGTTTCCGCATATATTCCCACCAACGTTATTTCCATTACAGACGGACAGATCTTCCTGGAGACAGAGCTGTTCCATTCAGGCGTTATGCCGGCTGTAAACCCTGGTATTTCCGTATCACGAGTTGGTGGAAATGCCCAGATCAAGGCAATGAAGAAGGTTGCCGGTACCCTGAAGCTGATTTATTCCCAGTACCGTGAACTGCAGAGCTTTGCCCAGTTTGGATCTGACCTGGATGCAGATACCAAGGCGCGTCTTGAGCAGGGTGCGAGAATTGTGGAGGTTCTGAAGCAGAATCAGAATGCTCCGGTTCCGGTTGAGAAGCAGGTAGCGATTCTTTATGCAGTTACCAAGGGAATCCTTTCCAAGGTGGCGACAGAGGATGTAAGAAGCTACGAGACCGGACTTTATACCTGGATCGACAGTGACCCGCAGGGCGCAGCTGCCATGCAGGAGATCCGTTCCACCGGAGCTTTGTCAGCTGAGACAGAGGCCAAGCTGAAAGCTGCCCTGGAACAGTATACTGAGAATTTTGTAAATACAAGACCTGAGAAATAAATTGTGACGAGGAGGAAACTTTATGGCTGCAAACATGAAAGCGGTAAAGCTGCGTATCAAAAGTGTGCAGAGCACCATGCAGATTACCAAGGCAATGGAACTTGTAGCATCCTCCAAACTGCGTAAAGCCAAGGAAAGGGCTGAAGTATGCCGGCCTTATTTTGAGACCATGCACAAGACTCTGGCGGATATTGCCCAGAGCAATACAGATTTTACCTCTGTGTATGTAAAGGAAGCCGTGAATGAGAAGCGCTGTTATGTGCTGATCGCCGGAGACAGGGGTCTGGCTGGCGGATATAATACCAACCTGTTTAAATGTCTGGAAGCAGCCTCTAAGGACCAGGATTTTGTAGTCCTTCCCATTGGGAAAAAGGCTGTGGAGTATTCGAAGCGCAATGGATTTGCCTGTGTTACAGAAAGCTTCAGTGAGATCGCGGATATTTCCGTGGCAGACTGCTTTGAGATGGCGAATCTGCTCTGTGGGGAATTTAAGAACGGGGAGTTTGGACATATTGATCTTTGCTATACCAAATTTGTTTCCATGCTTTCTCAGCAGCCGGATGCCATTCCGGTACTGCCTTTGGATGACCTGACAGGGGAGAACGATACGAAGGACATCCGGAATCTGATCCTGTATGAGCCGGATGCATCTGAGGTATTTGAAGCCATTGTTCCGGAGTATCTGGCCGGACTGATCTATGGCGCTGTGTGCGAGAGCGTTGCCAGTGAGCTGGCTGCAAGACGTACTGCCATGGAGGCTGCCACAAACAATGCCGAGGAAATGATCGAGAAGCTGAATCTGCATTACAACCGGGCACGTCAGGCAAGCATCACGCAGGAAATCACAGAGATTGTTGGAGGTGCGGAAGGAGTCTGATCCGGCCGCATAAAAAGGACATGTCGCCTGCCGGCGACATCACCATATATGAAAGTCAGCTGTTCCGCGCTGAGCGCTCCCACAGCTGCCGACCGCATTCGTAATCCGGGCTGTCGCCCTACTTACTCATATGGTCTAGCCCATCCGATATCCAAGAATTCGCTCATGCGGAGCATGGCTTATTCTTGGCTGCCGTCTGGGACTTTCATAGTATATGATATAAGGAGACTGCTAAATGAGCGAAAAACACATTGGCGAGGTTGTGCAGGTAATCGGTCCGGTACTGGATATCCGGTTCGGACATGATGAACTGCCTGCACTTCTCAATGCCATCGAAATTGATCATGAAGGCACCAAGCTCACCGCAGAGGTTGCCCAGCAGATCGGGGATAATACAGTGCGCTGCATTGCCATGAATTCCACTGACGGTCTGGTAAGGGGAACCAAGGCTGTGGACACCGGAGAGCCGATCAAGGTTCCGGTTGGAGAAGAGTGCCTGGGAAGAGTATTTAATCTTCTGGGCGATCCGGTAGATAACCTTCCGGCACCAGAGACCAAGGAGCACTGGGCCATCCACCGTCCGGCACCTTCCTATGAAGAGCAGATGCCGGCTACCGAAATCCTGGAGACTGGAATCAAGGTTGTTGACCTGATCTGTCCTTACGCAAAGGGCGGTAAGATCGGTCTGTTCGGAGGTGCTGGTGTTGGCAAAACAGTTCTGATTATGGAGCTGATCCACAATGTTGCCACAGCACATGGCGGACTTTCCGTATTTACAGGTGTTGGAGAGCGTACCCGTGAGGGTAATGACCTTTATAACGAAATGAAGGAGAGCGGCGTTATCGATAAGACCGCATTAGTTTACGGACAGATGAACGAGCCGCCGGGAGCACGTATGCGTGTTGGTCTTTCCGGACTGACGATGGCAGAGTATTTCCGTGATGTGAAGAATCAGGATGTGCTTCTTTTCATTGATAATATTTTCCGTTTTACACAGGCTGGTTCAGAGGTTTCCGCACTTCTTGGACGTATGCCTTCCGCAGTAGGATATCAGCCTACACTGGCTACTGAGATGGGGGCTCTTCAAGAGCGTATTACTTCTACCAGAAAGGGTTCCATTACATCTGTACAGGCTGTTTATGTGCCGGCTGACGACTTAACTGACCCGGCTCCGGCTACCACATTTACCCATCTGGATGCAACCACCGTACTTTCCCGTGAGATTGCCAGCCAGGGTATTTATCCGGCAGTGGATCCGCTTGATTCCACAAGCCGTATCCTTTCACCGGAGGTTGTTGGACAGGAGCATTATGAAATTGCCCGTGCGGTACAGAGAGTTCTGCAGCGTTATAAGGAACTGCAGGATATTATCGCAATCATGGGTATGGATGAGCTTTCTGAGGAGGATAAGCTGACCGTAAGCCGTGCACGTAAGGTACAGCGTTTCCTGTCACAGAGCTTCTCCGTAGCAGAGCAGTTTACCGGTATGCCGGGACAGTATGTTCCGCTCAAAGAGACTCTCCGCGGATTCAAGATGATCCTGAATGGTGAGTGCGACAGCATTCCTGAGAGCTGCTTCCTGTTTACCGGAACTATTGATGATGTTTTCGAGAAAGCAAAAAATAACCAGAACCAGTAAAGGAGGCTGCCTATGAGGACATTTCCCCTTAGAATCGGTACTCCCGACGGCCTGCTTTTCGAGGGAGAGGTGCAGCGCGTAGTCTGCCGCAGCATTACCGGGGACATGGCAATTATGGCAGGACACTGCAATTTCTGTACCGCTCTTGGAATGGGCGAGGCCCATGTGATTCTGGAAGACGGTTCTGTGCGAAGCGCAGCCTGCATTGGCGGTATGCTTACCGTTCTTGATGGAAGCTGCAGCCTTCTTGCAACCACCTGGGAATGGCAGGAGGACATCGACGCCGACCGTGCCGGAGAAGCCAAAGAGCGTGCCCAGGAGAAACTTGCAAAAGGCGGACTTTCCGACAAAGAATACAAAATCGCCGAAGCCAAGCTGCAGAGAGCGCTTGTGAGACTGAGCGTGAAAAGTTAAATAAGAGAAAGTCAGATGATGACTTTAAAACATTAAACTCCCATCACATAAAAGCGTTGACATAAAAGAGTGGGAGCGTTACAATAAGATATCGGAAAAATAATGAAAAGGGCTGGCTTTAACCGGTCCTTTTTAATGTTTTCCAACAAAAAATAAAAAAAGAAACAAGGGGGACGTTTTGAAAGAAAGAGAAACATTCGGGTCGCGGCTGGGATTTATCCTGGTTTCCGCAGGATGCGCCATCGGACTGGGAAATGTGTGGAAATTCCCGTACATGGCAGGGAAATACGGCGGCGCGGCATTTATTCTGATTTATTTGGTATTTCTGGTGCTGCTTGGGCTGCCGGTGCTGGTATGTGAATTTGCGGTAGGACGTGCAAGCCGCAAAAGTACGGCAAGAGCATTCCACGATTTGGAACCGGAAGGCTCCAATTTCCACAATTTCAGCTACATGAGCATGGTTTCCAACTATGTGCTGATGATGTTCTACACAATGGTAGCGGGATGGATGCTGTATTACTGCTATGCCATGGCAGCAGGTAAATTAGCGGGAAAAGATTCCGCACAGGTAACAGATTACTTTACAGAACTTCAGGGTTCCGCTGGTACAATGACCTTATGGATGGTGATCGTAGTTGTTTTATCTTTTGGCGTTTGTTCCCTGGGCGTACAGCGCGGCCTTGAGAAAATCACCAAAGTAATGATGCTCAGCCTTCTGGCACTGATCGTAGTTCTCGCAATCCATTCCCTCACTTTGGATGGGGCAATGGAAGGCGTGAAATTTTATCTGGTGCCGGATTTTGCCTCCATGAAAGAAATCGGGATTGGAAATGTAATTTTCGGAGCATTGTCACAGGCATTTTTTACATTAAGCATTGGTGCAGGTTCCATGACTATTTTTGGAAGCTACCTGGGCAAAGACAGATCCCTTCTGGGAGAATCCATTCACATTACCGTGTTGGATACCTTCGTGGCATTGATGGCTGGACTGATCATTATTCCGGCATGCTTCGCATTCGGTGTAGAGCCAGGCGCAGGTCCGGGACTGGTATTTATCACGCTGCCGAATGTATTTAACCAGATGGCAGGCGGCAGAATCTGGGGAGCTTTATTTTTCCTGTTTATGTCTTTTGCCTCCCTGTCCACGGTAATTGCAGTATTCGAGAATATTTTGTCCTATTCCATGGACCGGAAAGGCCGGAGCCGGGGGAAAGCAGTAGCAGTGAATATGGTTGTAATGATCCTTCTTTCCCTTCCGGCAGTGCTGGGATTCAATGTGCTGTCCGGCATACAGCCCCTTGGAGCAGGAACCAACATTATGGACCTGGAGGACTTTATTGTATCCAATAATATTCTTCCCCTTGGCTCTGTAGTATTCGTTATGTTCTGCGTATCCAGATACGGCTGGGGATGGAAAAATTTCATCAAAGAGGCTGACACTGGCGAGGGATTGAAATTCCCCACAAATGTGCAGAAATATATGCTGTACGTAATTCCAGCAGTGGTAGTTGTAATTTATCTGAAAGGCTATTATGATATGTTTAGTCCGAAAGGACTGGCTGTGCTGGCTGTATGGATGATCGTAAGCCTGCTGGTGCTGGCATTTGTAGGCTGGATCATTTTCGGAAACAAAAAGACAAAGCGATAACATTTAAGACATAAGCAAAGGAGTGACCCAAAATGATAGCAGAAAAAATGAAACCTTACGTAAAAAACAATTCTGCAATCCGTATGATGTTTGAGGAAGGAAACCGTCTTCGTGCCATTTACGGACCGGAGAATGTGTTTGATTTCAGCCTTGGAAATCCAAGCGTTCCGGCTCCGGACTGTGTGCGCCAGGCAATCATTGACCTGGTAAATGAGGAGGAACCTACCGTTCTTCATGGATATATGAGTAATGCAGGTTTCGAGGATGTGCGCCAGACCATCGCAGAATCTTTGAACCGCAGATTTGGAACTTCCTTTGCGGCAAAGAACCTGATTATGACAGTTGGAGCGGCAAGCGGACTGAACGTAGCCTTTAAAACAATCCTGAATCCTGGGGAAGAAGTCATTGTTTTTGCACCTTATTTCCTGGAGTACGGTGCATATGTAAGGAATTATGACGGCAAGCTTGTGGAAATTTCACCGGATACCGCCACCTTCCAGCCGAACCTGAAGGAATTTGAGGAGAAAGTCACACCGAAGACCCGTGCTGTCATTGTGAATACCCCTCACAATCCAACTGGAGTTGTTTATTCCGAGGAAACTATCAAGAAGCTGGCAGAGATTCTGGAAGCGAAGCAGAAGGAATTTGGCACCGTGATTTATCTGATTTCGGATGAGCCGTACAGAGAGCTGGCTTACGACGGCGTGCAGGTTCCTTATCTGACGAAATACTATGCAAATACCATTGTTGGCTATTCCTACAGCAAATCCCTTTCCCTGCCGGGAGAGCGTATCGGATATCTGGTTATCCCGGATGAGGCAGATGGAAGTGAAGAGCTGATTGTGGCAGCAGCTATTGCAAACCGTACCATGGGCTGTGTCAACGCACCGTCTTTGATCCAGAAGGTAATTGCCAAATGTGTGGATGCAGAGGTTGATGTGGCAGCTTATGATAAGAACCGTCTTGCTCTTTATAATGGCCTGAAGGATCTCGGTTTCGAATGCATTAAGCCGCAGGGTGCTTTTTATCTTTTCGTGAAATCCCCTGTTGCAGATGAAAAAGCATTCTGCGAAGCTGGCAAGAAATACAACATTCTTATGGTACCGGGAAGTTCTTTCGCATGCCCTGGATATGTGAGACTGGCTTACTGCGTATCTTATGAGACTATTATGAATTCTCTGCCGCAGTTTGCAAAACTGGCAGAGGAATTTGGACTGAAATAAAATTTAGAAAATCGGAGGGGATTATGTCCAGTTTATATATCGTAATTCCAGCGTATAACGAATCTGCGAATATTGAGAGAACCATTGACCAGTGGTATCCGGTGGTGGAGCGGCACAATGATGAAGGCAAATCCAGGCTTGTGATCATCAATGACGGAAGCAAGGATCATACATACCAGCTTCTGCAAAAATGCGCCGCATCACGTCCCCTGCTTATTCCTCTGGACAAACCAAATGGTGGACATGGTCCTACAGTTCTTTATGGATACCGCTATGCTATTCAGAATCATGCAGATTACATTTTCCAGACTGATTCTGACGGACAGACCAACCCGGATGAATTCGAGCCCTTCTGGAACCAGAGAGGCCGCTATGATGCGGTGATCGGCACACGTTCTGTTCGCGGTGACGGCAAGTCACGGAAGTTTGTGGAGAATGTAGTGTGTTTTCTCCTGAGAATGATCTTCGGGGTAAAAGTGTCCGACGCCAATGCGCCCTATCGCCTGATGAAAACAGACCTGGTGGCCAAATACATCGGCAAGCTGCCAGAGGATTTCAACATCCCCAACATCATGTTCACCACATACTTTGTCCACTACAAAGAAAAAGTAAAGTTCATCGACATCACCTTCAAACCCCGACAAGGCGGAACCAATTCCATCAACGTGAAAAAGATCGTGAAGATCGGGTGGAAGGCTGTAAAGGATTTTTATAAGCTGAAGAAGGAGCTTTAGAGTGGCTTAGTGAAGAAATCGTTGCCCGGACGCGAGTTCACAAGGTATATTCATCGCAGGTCGTCGCAACACTCCGCCAACTTATGCGAATATAAAAATAAAAAAGCAGATAAATCTTAACTCACCCAGCTAAGACCTATCTGCTTTTTTTATTATAATTTCTTATGCATTCTTCTTAATAGAAGCTCTCTTCCTGTCACGGGAATCCAGAATCTTCTTACGGATACGAAGGCTGGTAGGAGTAACCTCCAGGAGCTCATCGGTGTCGATAAACTCGATAGCCTGCTCCAGGCTGAGAACTCTCGGCGGAGTCAGCTTCAGCGCCTCATCAGCAGAAGAGGAACGAGTGTTAGTCAGATGCTTGGTCTTGCAGACATTCAGCTCAATATCCTCTGCCTTACCATTCTGTCCGATAACCATACCGCTGTAAACCTTTGCGCCAGGTCCGATAAACAAAGTACCACGCTCCTGAGCTGCGAACAGACCATAAGTAACAGCCTCGCCGCCCTCAAATGCGATCAGGGATCCCTGCTTACGATACTGGAAATCTCCCTTATATGGAGAATATCCATCAAAAATAGTATTGATAATACCAGTACCCTTAGTAGAAGTCAGGAAATTTCCACGGAAACCAATCAGTCCACGGGAAGGAATGTGGAACTCAAGACGAACAGAACCGTCGCTTGCAGTACTCATTCCCTGAAGCTCACCCTTACGCTCACTAAGCATCTGGATTACAGTACCGGAAAACTCCTCCGGAACATCAATATAAGCGATCTCCATTGGCTCTAACTTCTTGCCGCGCTCGTCAATTTTGTAAAGAACCTCCGGCTTGCTGACTGCAAACTCATATCCCTCACGTCTCATATTCTCAATAAGAACGGAAAGATGAAGCTCACCACGTCCGGAAACCTTAAAGCATTCAGTTGTCTCAGTATCCTCAACACGAAGGCTGACATCTGTATTTAACTCTCTGTAAAGTCTGTCACGGAGATGACGGGAAGTAATGTATTTACCCTCCTGTCCTGCAAGCGGGCTGTCATTTACCAGGAAGTTCATAGCGATAGTAGGCTCAGAAATCTTCTGGAACGGAATTGCCTCCGGGTTGTCGCCGCCGCAAAGAGTATCTCCAATATGAATCTCCGCAATACCGGAAATTGCAACAATAGATCCGATGGTTGCTTCTTTTACCTCAACCTTGTTCAGACCGTCAAACTCATAAAGCTTGCTGATCTTAACCTTCTGTTTCTTGTCCGGGTCATGATGGTTCAGAAGGGTAAGCTCCTGGTTCACAGAAATAGTACCGCTCTCAACTTTACCAACACCGATACGTCCAACATACTCATTGTAATCAATTGTACTGATCAGTACCTGAGTATCTCCATCCGGGTCTCCTTCCGGAGCAGGGATGTATTTCAGAATTGCCTCAAACAGAGGCTCCATGTTCTCCGGTGTATCCTTCAGATCCAGAACAGCATGTCCGGTCTTTGCAGATGCATACAGGAACGGACAGTCAAGCTGCTCATCAGAAGCACCAAGGTCCATCAGAAGCTCAAGTACCTCATCTACAACCTCATCCGGTCTTGCTTCCGGACGGTCTATTTTGTTAATGCAGACGATTACGTGCAGATCCAGCTCAAGAGCTTTTTTCAGAACGAATTTGGTCTGAGGCATGGCACCTTCGAAAGCATCAACCAGAAGGATAACGCCGTCTACCATTTTCAGTACACGCTCAACCTCGCCGCCGAAGTCAGCATGTCCTGGGGTATCGATAATGTTGATCTTTGTGTCTTTGTAATGAACTGCTGTGTTCTTGGAGAGAATTGTGATACCACGCTCTCTCTCAATGTCATTAGAGTCCATGACACGTTCCTGAACCTCCTGGTTGGCACGGAAAACACCGCTCTGCTTCAGCAGCTGGTCTACCAGTGTGGTTTTACCATGGTCAACGTGGGCAATGATGGCTACGTTACGTACATCTTCGCGTTTCGTCTTCATAAAAATCGAAATCCTTTCTTTATCGCGGCAGAAGAGGTTCTGTCGCTTTCTTTCCTTAATTAATTATAATGTGATTATTGTGCATTGTCTATAGTCAGATACTGTCCGTTGGATGTGTTCCGCGAGGTGTTTTTTGTGAACAGAGTTCACAGAAAACCCGAGAAATGCAGCGCGAAATCCTGCTTGCATGATTTCTGTGCATCGCGTAGCGGTTGCTGTGAACGAAGTGAACAGTAACCAAATTCCCAGTTTACCACATTTTTCGCAGATTACAAGGTGTTAAAAAAATTTTTTTAAAATTTCTGGTTCTAAATGCGTGCATCCTCTCATAGATTTTATAGACCAACAAGTAAGACAAGTATCCCAGATATAAACGGGATGCCGGGAAAGTCTGCAGAAAAAAGTGAGAAGAGGAAGGAGAACTACATCATGGCAGATAAAATTATTGAAAACAATCAGGTTTCCATCACAGGAAAGATCACAACAGGTTTTTCATTCAGTCACCAGGTTTACGGCGAAGGCTTTTACACAATGGAGCTTCTTGTGAAAAGACTAAGTGACTCTCAGGACCGGATCCCTGTGATGGTATCTGAACGACTGGTAGACGTTACACAGGATTATGTGGGACAGTATGTGGAAATCCACGGACAGTTCCGTTCCTATAACAGACATGAGGAGAAGCATAACCGCCTGGTGCTTTCCGCATTTGCCCGGGAGCTGCGCTTTATTGAGGAAGAAGAGGCGATGACGCCAGTGAACCAGATTTTCCTGGACGGATATATCTGCAAGCCTCCGGTTTACCGCAAAACCCCGCTTGGAAGGGAAATCGCGGACCTCCTTCTTGCTGTAAACCGCCCCTATGGGAAATCAGACTACATACCCTGTATCTGCTGGGGACGAAATGCCCGCTACGCATCTGCCTTTGAGGTAGGCGGACATGTGCTGATCTGGGGCAGAATCCAGAGCCGGGAATACATGAAGCGGATTGGGGAAAACGAGACCCAGAAGCGAACCGCCTACGAGGTCTCCGTAAGCAAGCTGGAATATGTATAAAAACTGGCTCCACCCAGCTGATTTCCAGGCAAAAAGTTACTGTTCACTCCGTGATCAGTAACACGCTTCGCGATGCACAGAAATCATGCATTCGCATGATTTCGCGCTGCAATTCTCGGGTTTTCTGTGAACTTTGTTCACAAAAAACACCTCGCGGAATGTTACCAGTGAACAGTAACGGCAAAAAGACAGTGCATAGCCATGAAAAAAGCATAGCTTGCATTTCTGGCAGTTTTGCGGTAATATAAGCATATTAAAAATGGCGCATTTTGCGCGTAGCTGTAAAGGTACTGAACAGTTACTATTATTTTTAACAACAATAAGAGGAATCAGTATGGAAAAAGAAATGGCAGAGGTTTATTGCGGAAATGGCAGAGGCAAGACCACATTGGCAATTGGTCAGGCACTGCGCGCATCTTCTCAGGGCAAGAGCGTGATCATCATTCAGTTCCTGAAGGGAAATGAACGGCGCGAGCTGGATTTCCTGGAAGAACTGGATCAGCTGGACATCAAGATCTTCCGCTTCGAGAAGATGGAGACCTGCTACGACCAGTTAAATGAGGAAGAGCAGGCAGAAGAGAAACGCAATATTCTGAATGGACTAAATTTTGCCCGCAAGGTAATTGCAACCCAGGAATGCGATTTTCTGGTATTGGACGAGATCCTTGGACTTCTGGATAAGCATATCGCAACTGTGGATATGGTTACCGAGCTTCTGAAGCAGAAGGACGAATCTATGCATATTATTCTCACAGGCAACCGGGTAGACCAAGGTCTCTTGGATTATGTAGACCGTGTGACTACCATTACCACTCTCGAAAGAGATAAAATGCCGCTGGTCTGACCGGGCGTGCAGATTGCGGGAATGATTTTTCAAACACGCTCTAGAGCCTTTTTTAAACATGCTCTAAACTGCTGAAACGATACACAAGGATGAATAGGAGGAAGTAAAATGGCAATTTTCAAAGGCGCAGGCGTTGCAATCGTAACCCCCATGCATGAAGATGGAAAAGTAAATTATGAGAAACTGGAAGAACTTCTGGAATACCAGATTGCCAACAGTACAGATGCGATCATTATCTGCGGTACCACAGGCGAGTCTTCTACCCTGACACATGGAGAGCATCTTCAGACGATCAAATTCGCAATTGACAAGGTAGCCGGAAGAGTTCCTGTAATCGCAGGTACAGGCTCCAATTGTACAGAGACTGCAATTATGATGTCTCAGGAAGCTGCTTCTTACGGAGCTGACGCTCTTCTGATCGTAACTCCATATTACAACAAGGCAAGCCAGAAGGGACTGATCCGTCACTACACAGAGATTGCGAATTCCGTGCCGGATACTCCGATCATTATGTATAACGTACCAAGCCGTACAGGCTGCAATATCCAGCCTGCCACAGCAGTCACACTTGCCAAGAATGTGAAGAACATTGTAGGAATCAAGGCTGCAAGCGGAGATCTTTCCCAGATCGCCAAGATGATGTCCATGGCTGACGGATGCCTTGAGCTTTATTCCGGAAATGATGATCAGGTACTTCCGATCCTTTCTCTTGGCGGACTTGGTGTAATCTCCGTATTATCCAACGTTGCTCCGAAGAACACCCATGACATGGTTATGAAATTTATGGAAGGTGATCTTGCAGGTGCTGCCAAGCTTCAGCTGGATGCTGTTCCGCTGATCAACGCATTGTTCTGCGAGGTAAACCCGATTCCGGTTAAGACTGCCCTGAACCTGATGGGATGGAAGGTCGGACCGACCCGTATGCCTCTTTGCGAGATGGAGACAGAGAATGAGGAGAGACTGAAGAAGGCTCTTACAGATTACGGAATTAAGCTTGCATAAGAGAGGAAGTAATTACAATGGTTAAAATTATTATGCACGGATGCAATGGTCACATGGGACAGGTTATCTCCGAAATCGTTGAGAAGGATCCCAATGCCCAGATCGTAGCAGGAATTGACATTGCAGACCAGGGGAAAAACAGCTATCCGGTATTCACAAATATTGATGAGTGCCAGGTAGAGGCAGATGCTGTCATCGATTTTTCCTCACCCAAGGCTTTTGACAAGCTGATGGATTATTGTGAGAAAAGAAATATGCCGGTTGTTCTTTGCACCACAGGTTTAAGCGAGGAGCAGCTTGCCAGAGTAGAAGAGAGTGCGAAGAAGATCGCAGTTCTCAAATCTGCCAACATGTCCCTTGGAATCAACACTCTTCTGAAGCTGGTTCAGGATGCTGCCAAAGTTCTGGCAACAGCCGGCTTTGACATGGAGATCGTGGAGAAGCATCACAACCTGAAGGTGGATGCCCCAAGCGGAACTGCCCTTGCCCTTGCAGACAGCCTGAATGAGGCAATGGACAATCAGTATCATTATGTATATGACCGCAGCCAGAGAAGAGAGAAGCGCGATGCTAAGGAAATCGGTATTTCTGCAGTGCGCGGCGGCTCTATCGTTGGAGAGCATGAGGTAATTTTTGCCGGCCAGGACGAAGTAATCGAGTTCAAGCATACCGCATATTCCAAGGCAATATTTGGCAAAGGCGCTGTAGAAGCAGCCAAATATCTTGCCGGAAAACCAGCCGGAAGATACGATATGAGCGATGTGATCGCTGGCTAAGATATACAAAAAAAGTAAAAGTCATACAAAAAAATTGTTGAATTTATGGATTTACAGACAGGAATCTGTTTGCTATAATTCCACCATAACAAGTTGCAACGGAGCAAACTACTAAGTGGTTTGCTCCGTTTTTTATTTGCAGAAAGGGCTGCCGTCAGGCGGCCTTTTTGCGTATCATCAGCTGGAAGATAAGATAGTATTTTCTGCGCAGGCTATCTGTACCGGCGAGAGTCAGAGAGGAGAAATCATTATGAGAAAAACAGCAAAAGCAATGGCACTTCTTACAGCAGCATCTATGATCATGACCGCTTTTACTCCGGTATATGCAGAGAGTACAGATGACACTGCAGCAGTAGACTGGGAAAAAGGAGACAACATTAAAGCAATCAAGGAAAAAGGCGTGATCACAGTAGCAACCGGAACTTATGTACCTTTTGAGTACCGTGATGACGACAACAATATTGTAGGGTTTGACATTGACCTGGCTCAGTATATTGCAGATAAGCTGGGGGTGGATATGGAAGTGACAGACATGGAATTCCAGTCCATTGTTCCATCCATCCAGAACGGAGAATATGATTTTTCCATCGCAGCCATGTATAAAACAGATGAGCGCTGCGAGGTCGTGGACATGTCCAAATCCTATTGCGACAGCGGTATGATCCTTGCGGTAAAAGAAGATTCCGAATATGCAGACACCATCAAGAGCCTGGCTGACTGTGATGGCCTGAAGGTAGCAGTAAAGGAAGGTGCAACCTCCTACAATGTGGCACAGAGCTTCCTGGATGAAAACCCGGATGTTTCTTATGAAATCGTTCAGTATAAAGATACCGTTGGATGCGTTTCCGATCTTCTTGCAGGCCGTGTGGATGTTGTAGTCAATGACCTTCTGAATCAGAAGATCCTTTCCCAGGAATATGAGGGAACCAAGATCGTATGTGATCCATTCACACATGCAGAGAATGCAATTGCAGTACAGAAAGGAAAAGATGACCTGCTTGCATTTATCAACGAGTGCATTGACGACTACTATGCAGACGGCACTTACGATGCACTGTGGACAAAATGGATCGATGCTTCTGGAGATGGAGAGGAAGCCGCTTCCGCAGCAGAGGATACTGCAGAATAAGATAAGAACAAGGCAGAAAAACGTGTTACTGTGAGCAGTAACAAAAAAGTAAGAAAGAAAGGATAAACCGGCTATCTTTACTGGTCACAGGGTAAATAGTATGGTAACATTGAAATGGTCACTTGTATTTGACAAAATGTCATCACTGCTTCATGGATGTGCAGTGACGATGGAAATATCGATTCTGACGCTTATATTTGGTACGGTTCTTGGCGTAGTGCTGGCGCTGATGCGCGACAGCCGCGTGAAGATCGTGGCAAGGATCGCACAGCTTTATATCTGGATCTGGAGAGGAACTCCTCTTATGATACAGGCATTCCTGATTTATTTCGGACTGCCCAACCTGGGAGTCACATTCAGCGCCATGACAGCAGGCGTGCTCTCCATGTCATTAAATACAGGCGCATACATTGCGGAAATCGTTCGCTCCGGTATCCATGCTATTGACCCTGGACAAAGAGAAGCAGCCAAGGCTCTGGGAATGCCCTGGCATCTGGAGATGCTCCGGATCGTGGCACCCCAGGCAACCAAGATCTGTATTCTGCCTTTGGTGAACCAGTTTATTGCAACCATTAAGAATACCTCCATTTTATCAGCCATAACACTGACAGAGCTTACCAGGGAGGGAACTCTGATCGCCTACAATTCTTTCCATTATTTTGAGCCGTACATAGCGGTTGCGGTATTGTACCTGATCCTGACAACTATATTTACCCAGCTTGCAGGAGTTCTGGAAAGGAGGATGGCATAAATGGCAGAGGACGTAATCTTAAGCGTAAAAAATATCAGCAAGTGCTTCGGAGATCTGGAAGTACTTAAAGGAATCAGCTTCGACATCCACAAAGGGGAAAAGATCGCAATTCTGGGACCCAGCGGTTCCGGCAAATCCACCATTCTCCGCTGCATCAACCAGCTGGAAACCTATGATTCCGGTGAGATTGATTACATGGGAAAATCAGTGGACTCCGGCCAGGCGCTTCACCAGCTGAGACAGCATATTGGAATGGTGTTCCAGAGATTTAATGTGTTTACCCATATGAGTGTTCTGCAGAATGTGATCGAGGCACCTGTCCATGTGAAAAAGGTTCCAAAGCAGGAGGCAGTCACCCGGGCCAAGGAGCTTCTGAAAATGGTTGGCCTGGAAGGCAGGGAGGATGCCATGGCGAAGAACCTTTCCGGCGGACAGCAGCAGAGGGTTGCAATTGCCAGAGCTATGGCCATGGATCCGGAAGTGATCCTTTTCGATGAGCCTACAAGTGCACTGGATCCGGAACTGGTTGGAGAGGTATTAAACGTCATCCGTAAGGTAGCAGCAGAGGGCGTTTCCATGGTAATTGTAACCCATGAGATGAATTTTGCCCGGGAGG
Organism: Ruminococcus sp. AF31-8BH; assembly: GCF_003460605.1. Taxonomy (GTDB): domain Bacteria; phylum Bacillota; class Clostridia; order Lachnospirales; family Lachnospiraceae; genus Blautia_A; species Blautia_A acetigignens. The sequence goes on along the minus strand of NZ_QTVN01000004.1, from coordinate 233,644 downwards.
TTGCAGACAGGATTTTGTTTATGGAAGATGGCGTGATCGTGGAGGATGCGTCTCCGGAAGAATTTTTTGAACATCCAAAGAATGAGCGTATTCGTCAGTTTATCAGGAAAGTTGAGGAAAGATAATTCAGGATGGACTACATAATCAAAAACGGCTGGATCGTAAATGGAAAGAATGAAAAGCCTTTTTACGGCGATCTGGCAGTAAAAAATGGTAAAATTGAGGAAGTGGGGGAGCACATTGAAGTCCCCTCTGACTTCTCCGGAAAATGTGTCCTGGATGCGGCCGGTGGGTATGTAACCCCCGGCTTTATTGACATTCACAGGCACGGCGACTGGCAGGCTTTTGGAAATGGTGATGATGAGCTTTTGAACAGGCAGGGGCTTACCACTGTGGTAAATGGAAACTGCGGACTGTCTGTGGCGCCAGTCGGGGAGAAGTTTAGAGAAGAGATTGCAGGTTTTTTGAGCAGCGTTACGGGAGAAGTTCGGCAGGGACAGGCAGACGTTATGTCAACCATGTCATCCTACCTGGCTGCTCTTTCCAAAGAGAAACGCAGCGTCAACACTGGAATGCTTGCCGGAAACGGAACCATTCGTGCCGGAGTAAAGGGCTATGCCCCCGGAAAGCTGTCTGATGAGGAAATGCACCAGGTTTGGAATGCATTGGAGGAATCCCTTGCAGCCGGCGCTCTTGGAGTCAGCCTTGGAGTCGCCTATGCACCGGAATTTGAATATGACAGGGATGGGCTTGCGCAGGCACTGCAGCCGTTGAAAGGAACTGGAATTCCCATTACCACCCATGTGCGCAACGAAGGGGACGGAATCCTTCTGGCTTTGCAGGAGGTGATTTCAGTAGCGGAGGAACTTCAGATTCCGCTGCATGTAAGCCATCTGAAATGCATCGGACAGAAAAACTGGGGCGATACGCCTGTGAAGATCCTGCAGCTGTTTGATCAGGCGGCAGAGCGGGGCGTGAAAGTGGATTTTGATCTGTATCCCTATCTGACAGGTTCCACCCAGCTGGTACATCTGCTTCCTCCGCAGTTTCAGGAGGGCGGCACAGACGCCATCTGTGCGAGACTGGCAGACCCGGCATGCCGGAAGGAAATTACCAAAGTACTGCAGCAGCCCTCGGATATTTTTGAAAACATTGTGGAACTGGCTGGCTTTGAGCGGATTTATGCCAGTACCTTGCATACGCAGCAGTTTGGAAGCTATGCAGGCCAGTCCATTTCGGCTATTGCGAAGCAGCTGGGAAAAGATCCTTATGATACCCTTTACGACATTCTTCTTGCGGAGCGCTGTCAGGTTACCATGCTGGATACCATCGCCTCCGAGGAGGATATGCTTTATTTTCTGAAGGACAGCCGCGCAAACCTGATCTCCGATGCCATATATCCGGCTGGCGGAAAATATCATCCAAGAGTTTACGGCGCTTTTCCGAAGCTTCTAACCGATTATGTAAGAGACCGGAATGTTTTTTCCATAGAAGAAGCCGTGTATAAAATGACAGCAAAACCAGCCGCCGTTCTGGGCCTGAACCGTGGGATACTCCAAAAAGGAATGCCAGCAGATATAAACGTATTTCATCTGGACAAGCTTCAGATTCACGCAGATTTCCAGAACCCGGATCAGTACTGCACCGGATTTGATTACGTACTGGTTGGCGGGGAGATTGCAGTGGAGAAAGATCAGTACCGAAATTCAAAAAGCGGAGTACTCCAGAGACGCTCTGGAAATTGAAAAGGAAGGAAAGCCATGATCCTTTCGTGCCAGTGGTAGAGGACGGCAAATTATATGGAAGAGGAACCTCTGATATGAAAGGGGCTGTGGCGGCATTTTTCTGCGCAGCAGCATATTTCCTGGAAGACCACGGAAAGAATTTTGCCGGGGAAATCCATACAGCAGGTGTGGTTCACGAGGAATGCTTCGAGGGCGTAGCGGCCAGAAGTATCAGTGAACTGGTGAATCCAGACTATGTTGTGATCGGTGAAGCATCAGGGCTGAACATTAAGACCGGACAGCGGGGAAGGGCAGAAATCCTTCTGGAAACCTTTGGAAAAGCAGCTCATTCCGCAAACCCGGAAAAGGGCGTGAATGCGGTGAAGAAAATGTGCAGGCTGATCAGTGAATTAGACAAGCTTCAACCACCTGTCCATGAGCAGCTTGGAAAAGGAATCATGGAAGTGACGGATATTATTTCTTCCCCATATCCAGGAGCTTCGGTGGTGCCGGAGTACTGCCGTGCCACCCTGGACCGCCGGCTTCTCACCGGTGAGACGAAAGAAAGCGTCCTGGCTCCTGTTAAGGAACTGATTGCAAGGCTGGAAAAAGAAGATCCTCAGTTTTCGGCAAAGGCTTCCTTTTCTGTTGGAAAAGAGAAATGCTATACGGACGCGGAAATTCAGGGTGAGCGCTTTTTCCCGGGCTGGTACTATGATCCAAAAGAAGACTATATTCAGAAAATTCTTGGAAAAGTCCGGGAGGCAGGCTACGATCCGGAACTTACCCAGTATAGCTTTTGCACCAACGGCAGCCACTATGCAGGCGAAAAAGGAATTCCCACCATCGGACTTGGCCCTTCCAGGGAAGACCTGGCTCATACGGTGGATGAGTATGTGGAGCTGACTCAGCTTTTCGGGGGTGTGGAATGTTATTATGCGGTGATGGAGGCTTTGCTGCTGTAAGATGTTTCATGCCTGCCTGAGGTAGATCGGCAGCATATAAATGGAAAATTATGCCAGAATAGTTTTTGCTCATCTGTACATATTAGGAATACAAAGCAGCAGTATTTTCAGCTGAAAATATTCTTAAGAAAAGGAGACAGATGAGATGAAAAAAACAAAACGTATGCTCATAAGTGCTTTGCTGGTATTTACATTATGTATGCTTACCGCCTGCGGCAATAACAACAACGCGGCGGACGAGGTTCCAAACACCGCAAATGACGGTATAGATAACGTAGGAGATGGAGCCGCAGAGGACAACCTGACAGATGACGCGGACAATAATGGAAACGATGATGGAAACAACGGAACAGACGGTAACATGGCTGGCGATACAGCAGTACCGGATGATGCAAACACCGCAAATGACGGCACTGCAGTTCCTGGTAACAATGTAACCGAGAACAACAATTCCGTTTCCGGCGCCATTGGCGAGGGCGTGGAAGACTTAGGAGACGGTGTGGCAGACGGCGTCCGGGACATCGGGGAAGGTGTAGGAAATGCCGTGGAAGATGTTGGTGATGCGGCAGGCAATGCCGCAGACGGAAGATAAGGAGTAAGAGATAGCGCTGGATGAAGCAGATAAAAGCTTTGTTCAGCGCTTTATTTATATGCAGATCAATTAATATTTGCATAAGAATTAGTTGAATGCTATTATTAACAGAAGATTCAAGTAAATAATAGGTTTGACATCCAATGACAAGGAGGAAGATCATGAGATTTCGACCATGTATCGATATACATAACGGAAAAGTAAAGCAGATCATAGGTGGAAGCCTTCGGGATACAGGAAACCAGGCACAGGAGAACTTTGTTTCCCAGCAGGACGGAGCCTTTTATGCATCTTTATATAAAGAAAAAGACCTGAAAGGCGGCCACATCATACTTCTGAACCGCGCAGATTCCGAATACTTTGAAGCAACCAGAAAGCAGGCCTTTCTTGCACTTGGCGCATATCCCGGCGGCCTGCAGCTTGGAGGCGGCGTAACCCCGGACAATGCTGCAGAATACTTAAATGCAGGCGCCAGCCATGTGATCGTCACCTCCTATGTTTTCCGCGACGGTCACATCTCCTGGGAAAACCTGGAGAAAATGGTACAGGCAGTAGGCAAAGAGCACCTGGTCCTGGATCTCAGCTGCCGGAAAAAAGGGAATGCCTACTACGTGGTCACAGACCGCTGGCAGAAATTTACAGAAGAACAGGTAACCTTGGACCTGATGGAAAAACTGGGCGGATACTGCGATGAATTTCTCATCCACGCAGTAGATGTGGAAGGCAAAGCCAAAGGCGTAGAAGTTCCCCTAGCAAAGCTGCTGGGCGAATATAAGGGACATCCAGTAACCTACGCAGGCGGCGTTGGCAGCATGGAAGACATCCAGATTCTGAAGCAGGCGGCCAGGGGAAAAGTGGATGTAACAGTGGGAAGCGCACTGGATCTGTTCGGTGGAACCATACCCTTTACAAATTTGATTGGAGAACTTTAATCCTACAGTTCTGACTATGTCAAACCTGACATAAAATAGAGTGGGAAAATTACAAGTGAGCGAAAATTTCGCTGCTTTTGGAAAAGTATCCGGCAAGTTTGTGAAAAAATTCGTAATTTTTTCAGAAAATGATGTTAATTTCTGAATTAATGTGTTATAATATAGCCATCAAACAGCAAAGGGGATGGAAGCATGAAATTCATTATCAGCGGAAAGAACATCACAGTGACAGACGGGCTTCGTACAGCAGTTGAGGACAAGCTCGGTAAACTGGAAAGGTATTTCACTCCTGACACTGAAGTTGTCGTAACTCTTAGTGTAGAAAAAGAAAGACAGAAAATTGAGGTGACGATCCCGGTTAAGGGCAACATCATCCGTTCCGAGCAGGTCAGCAACGACATGTATGTGTCAATCGACCTTGTTGAGGAAGTAATCGAACGTCAGCTCAGGAAATACAAGAACAAGATTGTAGACAAGCAGCAGGCAGCAGCCAGCTTCCAGAAGGCATACCTGGATAAGGAATATGAGGAGGATGAGGAAGTTAAGATTATCCGTACCAAGAAATTTGATATCAAGCCTATGTATCCGGAAGATGCATGTGTTCAGATGGAGCTTCTTGGACATAATTTCTTCGTATTCTGCAATGCAGAGACCGATCAGGTGAATGTTGTTTACAAACGTAAAGGCAGCACCTATGGATTGATTGAGCCGGAAGATTAAGGACAACAGCTTCCTAAATTGAAAATTAAATAGAGGAAATATGAGAGTCCCGGAGGCTATGCTTCCGGGACTTTTTACTCAAAGCAGCTTGCAGACGGACTTTTTCAAAACTGCTCTGAAGCAGGGAATTACGAAAGCTCTGCCAGCAGCTGCTTCGCAGATACTTTCATAACAGGCAGTTCCTGTCCGCTATAAGTGCTGTAGGCCAGGAATCCGGCGCCGTTTTCCAGGGGAATAGCACGGGTATGAATCTCCGGGTGAAGCACCAGAATATCCCGGAAGCTGCTCGTAATCCCTTCCCCGGTCAGCTTTCCCACGCTTTCCTTCATGGCCCAGATCCGGCAGAAATTAAGATCAGACTTCACAGATGCCTGTTCCTCATCCGTGCAGACCCTTTGCACAAGGAATGGCTTAGCAGGCGTCAGCTTCTGAATATCCAGCCCGATTTCTTCCCTGTGCAGTCCGCAGCCCACAAAGGATCCGCTGTGGCTGAGATTAAAAAAGGGCATATTTTTCCCGGCAAAAAAAGGTTTTCCTGAGGCGGTTTTCTGGAAATCCGGAATTTTTTTCGTTCCGTATTCCTGCCTCATTCCATAAGCCAGAAGAAGCCAGCCCACCGCGGACTGCTTCTGATCTGCAGCCTGCTTAAATCGCAGCACATATTCCCTTCGTTTTGGGGGCAGCAGAGGAAGGCACCGTTCCAGCTGTTCTTGTGAAAAAATATCAAGTTCCTCGAAAAGATAGATCATTTGTCCAAATTCTCCTGAAAAAATTCATCTGATTTCCATTAGTATACCATATTATTTTCCATAAAACCTTTCAGACATAGTTTGTTCATCAAATATTTATTGTTTTCCTACGGAAAAAGTGCTAAAATAGGCTGGTATGTTAAACAAATTGTATAATATTACAGGAAAAGAAATCCGTCATATTCCACAATATGACATCTAAAAATATAGACAGGAGTTAAGAGCTAAATGAACATGTTTTCAAAAGTTTTCGGAAGCCGCAGTCAGAGAGAGGTTAAACGTATCATGCCTCTCGTTAAGAAAATTGAAGACCTGCGTCCTGAAATGCAGAAATTAACCGACGAAGAACTTCGCGGTAAGACAAGAGAATATAAGAAACGTCTGGAAGAAGGAGCAACCTTGGATGACCTTCTGCCAGAGGCATTTGCTACCGTCCGTGAGGCTGCCAAGCGAGTACTTGGAATGGAGCACTTCGAGGTACAGCTGATCGGTGGTATCGTTCTTCATCAGGGACGTATCGCTGAGATGAAGACTGGTGAAGGTAAGACCCTGGTAGCCACACTTCCATCCTACCTGAATGCGCTGGAAGGCAAGGGCGTTCACGTTGTAACTGTCAATGATTACCTGGCTAAGCGTGATGCTGAGGAGATGGGACAGGTTCACAGATTCCTTGGTCTTACCGTTGGCGTTGTACTGAACGATATGAAGCCGGAAGAGCGCCGTGCAGCATACAACTGCGACATTACTTATGTTACCAATAACGAGCTTGGATTCGATTACCTTCGTGATAACATGGTTATCTACAAGGAGCAGCTGGTACAGCGTGATCTTCACTACTGTATCATCGATGAGGTCGACTCCATCCTGATTGATGAGGCGCGTACCCCTCTGATCATTTCCGGTCAGAGCGGCAAGTCCACCAAGCTGTATGAGGTCTGCGATATTCTTGCACAGCAGCTGGAGCGTGGAGAAGCCAGCCATGAGATGACCAAGATGGCAGCTATCATGGGCGAGGAAGTTATTGAGACCGGAGACTTCGTTGTAAATGAGAAAGACAAGATTGTCAACCTTACTGAGCAGGGTGTGAAGAAGGTTGAGAAATTCTTTAATATTGAGAACCTTGCAGATCCGGAGAACCTTGAGATCCAGCACAACATTATCCTTGCACTTCGTGCCCATAACCTGATGCACCGTGACCAGGATTACGTTGTAAAAGACGACGAGGTTATGATCGTCGATGAGTTTACCGGACGTATTATGCCGGGCCGCCGTTATTCTGACGGACTTCATCAGGCAATCGAGGCGAAGGAGCATGTTAAGGTAAAACGTGAGAGCAAGACTCTTGCAACCATCACCTTCCAGAACTTCTTCAACAAATACGATAAGAAAGGCGGTATGACCGGTACTGCCCTTACCGAGGAGAAGGAGTTCCGTGATATCTACGCAATGGACGTTGTTGAGATTCCGACCAACAAGCCTGTTCAGCGTAAGGATTTAGATGATGCGGTATACATGACCAAGAAGGAGAAATTCAACGCGGTTGTTCAGTCCGTTAAGGAAGCTCATGAGAAACAGCAGCCAGTTCTGGTTGGTACCATCACCATCGAGACTTCCGAGCTTCTCAGCCGTATGCTGAAGAGAGAAGGAATCCAGCACAATGTACTGAATGCCAAGTTCCATGAGCTTGAGGCTGAGATCGTAGCACAGGCTGGTCAGGCAGGTGCCGTTACCATCGCAACCAACATGGCAGGCCGTGGTACAGATATTAAGCTGGATGACGTGGCAAGAGCTGCCGGCGGTCTGAAGATCATCGGTACAGAGCGTCATGAGTCCAGACGTATTGATAACCAGCTCCGTGGACGTTCCGGACGTCAGGGAGATCCGGGAGAATCCCGTTTTTACATTTCCCTTGAGGATGACCTGATGCGTCTGTTCGGTTCCGAGCGTCTGATGAAGGTATTTACTTCCCTTGGAGTTGCAGAGAACGAGCAGATCGAGCACAAGATGCTTTCCAATGCTATTGAGAAGGCACAGGAGAAGATTGAGTTCAACAACTTTGGTATCCGTAAGAATCTTCTTGATTATGACCAGGTAAATAATGAGCAGCGTGAGATCATCTACAAGGAGCGCCGTCAGGTTCTTGATGGAGAGAACATGCGCGATGCCATCTACAAGATGATCACAGATATTGTAGACAATGCAGTGGATATGTGCTTTTCTGATGATGTGGATGCAGAAGAGTGGGATCTGAACGAGTTCAATACCGTTCTTCGCCAGATCATCCCGATCGAGCCTCTTACTCCTGAGAAAGTAAAAGGCAAGAAAAAGAATGAGATGAAGCATCTTATTAAGGAAGAGGCTGTGAAGCTTTATGAAGCCAAGGAGTCTGAGTTCCCGGAGCCGGAGCAGCTGCGTGAGCTTGAGCGTGTCATCCTTCTGAAGAGTATTGACAGCAAGTGGATGGATCACATTGATGATATGGAGATCCTTCGCCAGGGTATCGGCCTGACTGCTTATGGCCAGAGAGATCCGGTTGTTGAGTACAAGATGGCTGCATTTGATATGTTCAACAGCATGATTACTTCCATTCAGGAAGATACAGTCAGAATGCTGTATCATGTTCATGTTGAGCAGAAGATTGAGCGTGAGCAGGTTGCTAAGGTTACCGGAACCAACAAGGACGATTCCAGTGCCCGCAAGCCAGTTCAGCGTAAAGAAATCAAGGTTTACCCGAACGATCCGTGCCCATGCGGAAGCGGCAAGAAATACAAACAGTGCTGCGGCAGAAAAACAGCTAATGTTTAATTTCGTATAAAATAAAGAGCGAATTTCTGGAGAATAGATGTATCTGGAAAGTCGCTCTTTTTATTTATTTAGATTCCCGGACGCGGTTTTACAATGTATATTCACCGCCGTGCGTCGCAGCGTTCCTGAAATGCACGGCTACATGAATATACATTGTAAAGCCGCTGGTTACTGGTAATGAGAATAGGAAAAAAAGCAATTTACTAATTTACTGTAGTTGGCTGGGGGCGGAGCCGAATTGCTTTTTGTAGGCGCGGGAGAAGGTGGTGTAGTCGGAGAAGCCGCTGAGCTGGGCTGCTTTTAAGACGGGGGTTCCCTCGGCAATTTGGGTACGGGCAAGGAGCAGGCGCTTGCTTACGATGTAGTTGTGGATGGTGTAGCCGGTTTCTTCTTTGAATTTGCGCATCATGTGGTACTTGCTGAGATAGTATTTCCGGGCAAGGGTTTCGATGGAGAGGTCTTCGGTCAGATTGTGGTTGATGTAGCGGAGAAGCTCTTCAATCTGGGAGTCGCTGCTGTAGGAGCGGGTGTCGTAGATGTATTGCTTCTCCAGGAAAATGCGGTTTACATAAACCATGAACTGGGTGAAAAGGGCAGTGCCAAGAAGATCACTTCCGAATTTTTCATCCTTCAGGGCGGCCTCCAGTTCGTAGAGCAGCTGCTTTAATTTTTCCTGAGTGCCAGAGTCCAGACGGATCAGATTGAAGCTGCGGTCGATGGCCTTCTGGAAGCAGCGAAGCAGGTCAGTCTGGGCAAGATCGTCCCGGATCCAAAGCACGAAACGCTCATAAGGAACGGAAAAATCAATCTCCGGCTTGTGGATGGCATGCCGGTTCACAAGAAGAATATCCCAGGGCTTCAGATAGTAGGATTTTCCCTCAATGTGGTAAGCTGCCTTGCCGGACAGAAAGATGATGACCTTGTGAAAATCATGATAATGGTAGGCGAAGGTGCGCTTGGTCTGATCCTTGATATGAAAAAGCCGGAATTCCTGATCCAGATATCCGGTTTTTTCTGTAGAAATCTCAGCAGCCGATGCTATGGAAATTTCGGAGGTATCTAATGGTTTGTTTTGCATGCTCTCACTCCTTTTTCTTATTTTATTCCAAAAGCTTTCCTGGCACAACCACAAAATTGCATTTTTTGCAATATAATCCGCAATTTCTCCTATATACATTGGAAAAATAAACGATATACTAGATAGTAGATAAAAACGTGACGGAAATCAAAATTCTGATAAGAAGGGGAATAAAACAATGAGAGACAGCATTATCATGACGAAATATCAGGGCTTTGGAAATGATTATCTGGTGCTTGACGCAAACAAAAACCAGCTGCAGCTTCAGGGCAAAAAAATTGCTCTTCTTTGCCAGCGCGGCTTCGGACTTGGAGCAGACGGTGTTCTGTACGGTCCAGTTGAAATAAATGGAAAAATGGGAATGCGCATTTTCAACTCCGATGGAAGCGAGGCTGCCATCAGCGGAAACGGTGTGTGCATTTTTGCAAAATACCTCATGGACAATGAATATGTGAAAGAGAAAAAATTCGCCATCGAAACCTTATCCGGAACCATCGAAGTAGAATGCCTAAACGCCAGAGCAACGGAATTCCGTGTGAACATGGGCAAGGCATCTTTCCTTTCCAAAGAAATTCCGGTAACAGGAGAAATCCGCGAGGTGATCGACGAGCCGTTCACCTTTAAGGGAAAAGAATACAAGGCAACCTGTCTCACCGTAGGAAATCCGCACTGCATTCTGTTCATGGATCAGGTAACACCTGAGAAAGTGAAAGAACTTGGACCATATGTAGAAAATGCAGAGGAATTCCCGGAAAAAGTAAACTTACAGATCTGCCGCCAGATCGATAAGGGCAACCTGGACATCGAAATCTGGGAGCGCGGCTCCGGTTACACCAAAGCTTCCGGAACAGGAAGCTGCGCAGCAGCCATTGCCGCATACAAAAAAGGCCTCATGGAAAATCGCATCAACGTAAACCAGCCAGGCGGCATGATCCAGATCGACATCAAAGACGACGGAACCATTTTCATGACAGGAACGGTTGGATACATTGCAGATGTAAGTGTAGCAGAGAGCTTTTTCTCTTAAGACAGATTTGAAAAAAGATTTTCTATCAGATATATAAGAACTAAAGTATAGTCCCAAGTTTTTATTCAACACACAGCATCTGGGTCTGGCATATTCCTAAGCTGGTCATTAAGAGCGCGCCGACCAGCGTGGAATATGCCAGGCCCAGATGCGTACGGGACGATTCATTCATGGAATCCTCTTCAGCACTTCGCGTGTCAGCACCCCAATCAGCAGCCCCGTGACAACTCCCGACACCATCAGTGCCGGCGCATAATAATACAGCAGCCCAACCGTATGCGTCGCCGGAATCGCTACCATCAGCTGTCCAATATTATGGGAAACACCTCCAGCCACACTCACGCCCAGATGCCCGAATCCCACCTTATTTTTCACAAAAACCATCACAGCCAGACTAAGAGCTGCCCCCGCCAGACTATACATAATACTGGATCCATTTCCAAACAGAAATCCAACAACAAAAATCCGCACCAGCGAAACCAGCGCCGCCTCTTTCCAGGTATACCGCTCCAGCACAAAAAGCACTGCCAGATTGGCAAGCCCCAGCTTCATCCCCGGAATCCCCGCGAAAAACGGAATCAACGACTCCACATATCCAAAAATAATCGCAATCGCCGCAAACAACCCAAGATAAGCTGTTTTCTTCTGATCCATAATCCTATACTACAGCGTCAAATCCACCATCAGAATCCTGTGGATCTGCATCGCCCTCTCCCTCTCCCTGAATTACTACTTTGTTAGGCAGACATACAATATACCCACCCGCACTTCCAACTGCCGGCTGCTTCATGCAAAGATGATCCGGACAGTTGGCTTCTGTCATCTTCACTTCCCCGTTTTTGATCTCACACACATTGGTATCCCCAATGGCAATCACCTGGTCTTTCCCAAGAGAATAAGTACCGTAAAGCTCCCCATCCACTGTAATCTGGATGGACCCGTATTTCACGTGGGGAAGCACATACACATAAACACAAAGAAGAACCGAAACCGCCAGAAGCGCCCCGATAAATATAAATTCTTTTTTCTTCAAATAAGCTACCTCATTTTTCAAAATTTCGAATACATACCGGTACAGCGAAAGTGAAGCTCCTGCATAGATGCAGTCAGTATGGAATCGTTGCTGTACAAATCCATGATAAAAGAAAAAGTTTCATATTTCAAGTCATAGTAAGGCCTGTTTTTAGAAAATGTTGCAGCAGTCTGTCCTGCACTGCCGCTTTTTATTGTAATTCTGCCTCAAATATGCTATTGTATAGTTTGAAAGTCTGTGTGCCGCCGGGAAAAGGCATGAAGAAACCTTGTATCCAGTGGGCGGCATTGTTGGAGAAATATAAGAAAGAAGGTGAAGCTATGGTTGAATTAGACCAGTTCAAGAGCATTCTTGCAACATACACAGAACCATTAGTGGAAGTGAGGGATTCACTTTGACCTGGCTAACAAGGAAAAGCGGGTTGAAGAATTAGAGCGCGAAATGGAAGCGCCTGATTTCTGGGACAATGCAGAAGTATCCCAGAAGAAAATGAAAGAATTAAAGAGCATGAAGGACGACATGGAAACCTATCAGAATCTGATCACCCAGAAAGAAGATATGGAGACCCTGATCGAGATGAGCTATGAGGAAAATGATCCGTCCATGATCGAGGAGATCCAGGAAATGTTAACCGAGTTCCAGGCTCAGTTTGACAGCATCCGCGTGAAGACTCTTCTCTCCGGAGAGTATGACAGCGAGAATGCCATCATTAAGCTGAATGCAGGAGCCGGCGGAACAGAAGCCTGCGACTGGTGCAGCATGCTGTACCGTATGTACACACGCTGGGCTGAGCGCAAGGGCTTTTCCATCGAAGTACTGGACTATCTGGATGGAGATGAAGCTGGTGTGAAATCCGTTACTTTCCAGGTAAACGGAGAGAACGCATATGGACTTCTGAAGTCTGAGAAAGGTGTTCACCGTCTGGTCCGTATTTCCCCGTTCAACGCAGCTGGAAAGCGTCAGACCTCTTTCGTATCCTGCGATGTAATGCCGGATATTGAGAAAGACCTGGATGTAGAGATCAACGACGAGGATATCCGAATTGATACCTACCGAAGCAGCGGTGCCGGCGGACAGCACATCAACAAGACCTCATCTGCGATCCGTATCACCCATTTCCCAACGGGAATCGTGGTACAGTGTCAGAATGAGCGTTCTCAGCATATGAATAAAGACAAGGCTATGCAGATGCTGAAAGCCAAGCTGTATCTTCTGAAGCAGCAGGAAGCAGAGGCCAAGCTTTCCGGAATCCGCGGTGAGGTAACCGACATCGGCTGGGGCAACCAGATCCGTTCTTACGTTATGCAGCCATACACCATGGTCAAGGATCACCGTACCAACGAGGAAACCGGAAATATAGATGCAGTTATGGACGGTGCAATTGATATTTTCATCAATGCATATCTGAAATGGATCGCACTTGCGAAGAAACCGGCAGAACAATAAGTAAGAACAGCAGCTGCCAGGTACAGTTCATAGCGGAAAAGGAAGCGCAGAATGCCAAAGACAACAGATAAGAACAAGTATTTTGTAGTAAGAGAGCGGGCTGTGCCTGAGGTGCTGCTGAATGTGGTAGCTGCCAAGAAGCTTCTGGAATCAAAGCGTGTGGCTACTGTTCAGGAAGCAGCAGATGCTGTTGGAATCAGCCGGAGTTCTTTTTATAAATATAAAGATGATATTTTCCCTTTTCATGAAGAAGCCAAAGGAAAAACAATCACATTTATTATACAGATGGATGATGAACCCGGGATTTTATCCAATGTTCTTCGGGCGATTGCGGAGAATCACGGAAATATTCTGACTATTCATCAGAGTATTCCCATCAGCGGAATTGCCACTCTTACTTTAAGTGTGCAGATCCTTCAGGGAGAGGGGGATGCAGAAGCTATGGTAGACGATATTGAGCAGATGGAAGGAATCCATTATTTGAAAATTTTAGGCAGGGAGTAACGGACAGATGATAAATATTGCAGTGTTAGGATATGGCACAGTTGGAAGCGGCGTAGTAGAAGTATTCCGTACGAATCATGAAACCATTAACAAAAGAGCCGGGGAAGAAATTAAGATTAAATATGTTCTTGATCTTCGTGATTTCCCAGGGAATCCGGTTGAGGAGATTCTTGTTCATGATTTTGAACAGATCGTAAATGATCCGGAAGTAGATATTGTAGTGGAAGTTATGGGCGGAACAGGTGCTGCCTATAATTTTACAAAGAGAGCCCTTGAAGCTGGCAAGAGCGTGTGTACTTCCAATAAGGCACTGGTTGCCAAATACGGACCGGAGCTTATGGAAATTGCCAAAGAGAAAGAGATTAACTTTCTTTTTGAAGCAAGCTGCGGTGGCGGAATTCCTATTATCCGTGCTTTGAACAGTTCTCTTACAGCAGATGTGGTTGATGAAGTTACCGGAATTCTTAATGGAACCACCAACTATATGCTGGATAAAATGAATACAGAGGGAGCTGATTTTAATACCGTATTAAAGGAAGCCCAGGAGAAAGGATATGCAGAAGCAGATCCAACCGCTGATGTGGAAGGACAGGATGCATGCCGTAAGATAGCAATTCTTTCTTCACTGGCATATGGCAGATTCCTGGATTTTGAGAAGGTTTATACAGAGGGAATTACAAAAATCACACCAGAGGATATGGAATATGCAAGGGAGATAGGAAGAAATATTAAGCTTCTTGGTACCAGCAAGAGAGTTGGAGAAGATTCCTTCTATGCACTTGTGGCACCATTCCTGGTAGGAAAGAATAATCCTCTTCACAGTGTAAACGGCGTGTTCAACAGTATTTTCGTTCATGGAAATATGCTGGGAGATGCTATGTTCTACGGAAGCGGAGCAGGCAAGCTTCCTACTGCAAGTGCAGTTGTTGCTGACGTTGTGGAGGCTTCCAGACATCTTCACGATACAATTCCTGTTAACTGGAGCAATGAAGAGATGACCCTTATGGATCCGGATTCTGTAGAGGGACGTTTCTTTGTCCGTGTAAAAGATACCTCTTTGGATGATGTGGACAAGGCATTTGGAAAAGTGGATGCAGTGATTGAGCCGGATGCACTTCCGGAAGAGTTTGGCTTTATTACCGGACTTATGACACAGGGCGAGTATAAAGAGCGGGTTAAGGCACTTGGTGATAATGTACTTGGAATGATCCGTGTAAAAGACTGACCCCTTTGTGAAAGGAAAAACTATGCTGATCGTTAAGAAATTCGGAGGTACTTCTGTAGCAGACAAGGAGCGTATGTTCAATGTTGCAAATCGTTGTATCGAAGAATACAAAAAAGGAAATGACGTAGTGGTGGTTTTATCAGCCATGGGTAAATATACAGATGAGCTGATCAGTAAGGCTCGTGATATGGACGAGAGACCGCCTAAGCGTGAAATGGATATGCTGCTTACTATTGGAGAGCAGATGTCTGTATCTCTGATGGCTATGGCCATGCATACACTTGGCGTTCCTGCCATTTCCCTGAATGCATTTCAGGTGACCATGCATACTACAAGCAGCCATCAGAATGCAAGACTGAAAAGAATCGATACAGAGCGCATCCGCCGTGAACTAGATGCACGCAGAATCGTAATTGTCACAGGCTTCCAGGGGGTAGATAAGTATGACGATTATACTACTCTTGGAAGAGGCGGCTCTGATACCACAGCAGTGGCGCTGGCAGCAGCACTTCATGCAGACGCCTGCGAGATTTATACAGATGTGGACGGCGTATACACAGCCGATCCGCGTAAGGTTCCAACTGCCAGAAAGCTTAAAGAAATCACCTACGATGAGATGCTGGATCTGGCGACTTCAGGAGCGGGCGTGCTTCACAACCGTTCTGTGGAAATGGCAAAGAAATACGGAGTGCCCCTTGTGGTCCGCTCCAGCCTGAATAACAGTGAAGGAACGGTAGTTAAGGAGGTAGTTAGCGTGGAAAGAATGTTGATCAGCGGCGTTGCGCTGGATACAGATGCTGTGAGAATTGCAGTGCTGGGTCTTCGCGATGTGCCTGGTGTTGCATTTAAAGTATTTGATACTCTTGCAAAGAAAAATATAAATGTAGATGTTATCCTGCAGTCTATTGGACGCTCAGGAACTAAAGATATTTCATTTACAGTAAATAAAGATGATCTGGAGGATGCGGTTGCCACTCTGGAAGAGCATAAGGAACGCCTTGGCTTTAAAGAGCTTCATTCAGAAAGGGGCATTGCCAAGCTTTCCATTGTAGGTTCAGGTATGCTCAGTAATCCGGGAGTAGCTGCAAAAATGTTTGAGAGCCTTTATAATGAGGGCGTAAACATCAACATGATCTCCACATCTGAGATCCGTATTACGGTTCTGATTAGCGAGAAAGATGGTGTCCGCGCCATGAATGCGGTTCATGATGCATTTGGTCTTGCAGACTGATGCAAAAAGGGAGGGAAATATGAGTAGTTATGTGATTAGCTGCTGTTCTACAGCAGATCTTACAAAAGAACATTTTGCCAAGAGAAATATTTCCTATATCTGCTTTCATTATGAGCTGAACGGCCAACAATATGCAGATGATCTGGGGCAGTCTATGCCATTTGACCAGTTCTACAAGGCAATGCAGGATGGTGCCACGACCAAGACATCCCAGATAAACGCAGATGAATTTACAGAGTATTTTGAAGGCTTTCTTAAAGAAGGCAAGGATATTCTTCATGTATGCCTGTCCTCTGGTATTACCGGAGTTGTAAATTCTGCAAATATTGCAAGGGAAGAGTTGTCTGAAAAATATCCTGACAGGAAAATTTTGATCGTGGATTCTCTTGGGGCATCTTCCGGATACGGACTTCTTATGGATCGCCTGGCAGATTTGAGGGATGAGGGCAAAACCATAGAAGAGGTTTATCAGTGGGCAGAGGCGCATAAACTGAATCTGCATCATTGGTTTTTTTCCACAGATCTGACCTTCTACATCAGAGGAGGCCGTATTTCCAAAACAAGCGGATTTTTTGGCACAATGCTGAATATTTGTCCGCTTTTGAATATGGATGATCAGGGAAGACTGATTCCAAGATATAAGATTCGTACCAAGAAAAAAGTGATTCGTGCTATTGTGGACAAAATGGAAGAATATGCAGAGGGTGGTCTTGATTACTCCGGTAAATGCTATATTTCTCAGTCTGCCTGCATTGAAGATGCAAGAGAAGTTGCAAGACTGGTAGAGGAGCGTTTTCCTAAGCTTAACGGAAAGGTTGAGATCAACAGCATTGGAACTACCATTGGAAGCCATACAGGTCCAGGCACTGTGGCCTTGTTTTTCTGGGGAAGCAAGAGAACTGCATAGTTGGGGACTGTTTCCCCAATTTTAAACACGCTCTGATTTTCAGGCCGGGATGTACTAAAATCCCGGCTTGCTGTTTCACTGCAAAGGAGAATGATCATTATGAAAAAAAGAAGAACAAAGGAGATAAAGCAGCAGGCGAAAATGGCACTGCAGGGACATTTAGGTACTGTTATTTTAGGACTTCTGGCAGTATACGGCTTGAATATGCTGGGAACGATCCTGTCTACAACGCTGTTCTCAGGAACTTCAGTGCTTGATCTTGTTCTGAGTGAGGTGTTTTTGCTGGTTGTATCTCTGATCGTGGGTATCATAACAGCAGGATTTGGATATATGCTTCTGAATATTTCCAGAGGAAAAGAATTCTCACTGGGTGATCTTGGATATTTTTTCCGAAATCAGCCAGACAGAGTCATCATTGCCGGATTTGTGCTGGCACTGATCCAGGTGATCACAGCCATTCCCTACTATTATGTAAGCTATACCACAGATCCGGGACTAACAGTGGAGGAACAGCTTCAGTGGTTTTCTACTATATTCGTACTTCTGGCAGTCAGCACTTTGCTGAATTTCCTGATTTCCATTCCGTTTGCCATGACCTATTTTCTGATGGCAGATGATCCGGATCTTGGGGGAATTCAGGGGCTGAAAGAGAGTGCACGCCTGATGAAGGGCAATATGTGGAGATATATCAAGCTGAATCTCAGCTTTGTCCCGCTTTTGTTTTTATCTGTATTTACTTTTTATATTGCACTGTTCTGGATCATGCCGTATATGGAGATGTCGCTGGTTACCTTTTACCGGGATCTGAACGGCGAGCTGGATCACAGACTGCCGGGAGACGGGTACTATGGCGGAAGCGGCAGCTTTTATAATGGATACAATGCAGGCAGTGATGATCCGGGAAACGGATATGATTCGGAGAATCAAAGCGGTTACAGGAATGACCGTGAGGATGATTATAATTCGGAAGCATAAAAGATGCTGCAGAAGTATTTTGCAGTATCAAAAATTCCGGAAAATGTAAGACAAGCAACAAGAGGAGATTGAAAAATGGATATTTTACAGGTGATCACCCAGGAACTTGGGGTGGAAAAATGGCAGGTAGAGGCTGCTGTGAAACTGATTGATGAGGGAAACACCATCCCTTTTATTTCTCGATACAGAAAGGAAGCTACCGGAACCTTAAATGACGAGCAGCTTCGTAATCTGAATGAAAGACTGACTTACCTGCGCAATCTGGAAGACAAAAAGAAACAGGTTCTTTCCAGCATTGAGGACCAGGGCAAGCTGACAAAAGAGCTGAAGGAGCAGATCCTTGCCGCCCAGACCCTGGTTGTTGTGGAGGATCTTTACCGCCCATACCGTCCGAAGAGACGTACCCGTGCCACCATTGCCAAGGAAAAAGGCCTTGAGCCACTGGCAAACATCATTATGCTTCAGATGACAAATAAGTCCATCGAGGAAGAAGCAGAGGCTTTTGTATCCGAGGAAAAAGAAGTAGCTTCCGTGGCAGAGGCTATTGCCGGTGCAAAGGATATTATTGCGGAGCATATTTCCGATGAGGCGGATTACAGAATCCATATCCGTGACCTGACCGCAAAGAAGGGAACTATCAGCTCGGTGGCAAAGGATCCTGAGGCACAGTCTGTTTATGAAATGTACTATGACTTCGAGGAGCCGGTGAAGAAGCTTGCCGGCCATCGTGTGCTGGCGCTGAACCGCGGTGAGAAAGAGAAATTCCTTACCATCAAAGTTGCAGCTCCAGAAGAAGATATTATCCGTTACCTGGAGAAACAGGTAATCACCCGCGACAACCCGTTTACCACACCGATTCTTAAGGAAGTAACAGAGGACAGCTACAAGCGTCTGATCGCCCCTGCAATTGAACGTGAGATCAGAAGTGACCTGACAGAGAAGGCAGAGGACGGCGCGATCAAAGTCTTCGGCAAAAACTTAGAGCAGCTTCTGATGCAGCCTCCAATCGCTGGACAGACTGTACTTGGCTGGGATCCGGCCTTTCGAACCGGATGTAAGCTGGCAGTTGTAGATCCTACCGGAAAGGTACTGGATACCACTGTTGTTTACCCAACAGCACCTACCAATGAGAAAAAAATCCGTGCTGCTAAGGATACTGTTGAGGGAATGATCAAAAAATATGGCATTTCTCTGATTTCTGTGGGAAATGGCACGGCTTCCAGAGAATCTGAGCAGGTAATCGTGGACATGCTTAAGGAAATCCCGGAGGCAAAAGTTCAGTATGTCATTACAAATGAAGCAGGTGCTTCTGTTTATTCAGCAAGTAAGCTGGCAACAGAAGAATTCCCTAATTTTGATGTAGGACAAAGAAGTGCAGCTTCTATTGCAAGACGTGTGCAGGATCCGCTGGCAGAGCTGGTTAAGATTGATCCCAAATCTATCGGTGTAGGTCAGTATCAGCATGATATGAACCAGAAGAAGCTGGGCGAGGCACTGACCGGAGTAGTAGAAGATTCTGTAAATAAAGTTGGTGTAGATTTAAATACAGCTTCTGCATCCCTTCTTGAATATATTTCCGGCGTTTCCAAAGCTATAGCTAAGAATATTGTTGTTTATCGAGAAGAGAACGGTCGCTTTACTACCCGAAAAGAGCTTCTCAAGGTTGCTAAGCTAGGGCCGAAGGCATTTGAGCAGTGTGCAGGCTTCATGCGTATTACAGGCGGAACCAATCCACTTGATGCCACCAGTGTACATCCGGAGAGCTATGAGGCTGCATCCCGTCTTCTTGAGAAGCTGGGATATTCTGCAGAGGATATTGCAGGAGGAAAGCTGGCAGGACTTGGAAGACAAATTAAGGATTACAAGAAGCTGGCAGCAGAGCTGGAAATTGGTGAGATTACACTTCAGGATATTGTAAAAGAGCTTGAGAAGCCTGCCCGCGACCCTCGTGACGAGATGCCAAAGCCAATCCTTCGTACTGATGTTCTTGATATCAAGGATCTGAAGGAGGGCATGGTTCTGAAAGGAACTGTCCGTAATGTAATTGATTTTGGTGCCTTTGTGGATATCGGAGTGCATCAGGACGGACTTGTGCATATTTCCCAGATGAGTGAGAAGTTTATTAAGCATCCTCTGGAAGCAGTAAGCGTAGGAGACGTTGTGGAAGTACGTGTACTTGGCGTGGATGAGAAAAAGAACCGCATCAGTCTTTCCATGAAAGGTCTGAACAAATAAAATGATACAGAATGTATTGACCGTATATCTGACTGTTATCAATCTGATTGCCTTTGGCATGTACGGAGTGGATAAGCAAAAGGCAATCCGAAAGCAGTGGAGAATTCCGGAAGCCCAGCTGCTTGCAGTAGCTGCCCTTGGTGGTTCTGTGGGAGCAATTCTGGGAATGCAGTTTTTTCATCATAAGACCAGAAAGTGGAAATTTCGTGTGGGTGTGCCGCTGATTCTGGCAGTTCAGCTGATATTGTGGAGAATGGTACAGTAAGCGGTGGATAAACAAGTGGAAGCAGGCCGATGCCTGTGGAAAACGTTTGACGATGAGAAGCGGGAGATGATAATTTGGAAGAACAGGTAATTGAAAATGCAGTTCAGGAAACGGTACAGGAAACCGTAGATAAGGTCAATTTCAATATGGGTCAGCTCAAGGCTTACTTTAATGGACACATTCCGGATTTAATCGAGTTCGGGATGAAGGTGGTTTTATCAGTTATTGCTTTTTATGCAGGAACAAAGCTGATCAAGTGGTTCCTGAAAATAACAAAAAGATCCATGGAAAAGGCTGGCGTAGATAAGGGAGTTGCCCAGTTTATCTGCTCCTTCGGAAAATTCCTGTTATATCTGATTCTGATCTTTAATATTGCTACTTATTTTGGCGTGAAGGAATCTTCAGTTGCGGCTCTTCTTGGAACTGCCGGTGTTACGATTGGTCTTGCTCTTCAGGGAGGACTGGAAAATCTGGCAGGTGGTGTAATGCTGTTACTGTTTAAACCTTTTCAGGTAGGTGATTACATTATTCAGGACCAGTCAGGTGGTACAGAAGGCACAGTGTATAAAATTGAGATGTTTTATACAACCCTTACAACAGTAGATAATAAGCATGTGATCATTCCAAATGGCAGGCTGTCCAACAGTACTATCATTAATGTAACTGCCCAGGCTTTGCGTAAGTTGGAAATTAAAGTAGGGATTTCCTATGATTCCGATATTAAAAAAGCCAAAAAGCTTCTTTATCACATTTTGCAGGAGGATCCCGGCACAAAGTCAGATAAGGAGATGCAGGTGTTTGTAGATGAACTGGGAGACAGCGCAGTGGTCCTGGGGCTTAGGGTCTGGGTCCCTACAGAGAAATACTGGAACATCAAATGGCGCCTGAATGAAAAAATAAAAATAGCATTCGATGCTAACGAAATTGGAATTCCTTATCCCCAGATGGATGTGCATGTGGTGGAGAAAAGAACGGAAGAATAAAAAAATATTTTTACTTCTTCTTGAAATTATTGTTTTTCTATTGTATAATCCACATGAATAAAGAAAATTTCTTCGGGGCAGGGTGATCGAGAACTTGAATATCGAAATTCCCTACCGGCGGTATAGTCCGCGACCCGCTTAGGCGGCTGATTTGGTGAAATTCCAAAACCGACAGTAAAGTCTGGATGAGAGAAGAACGCGCAGAATGATCAGATAAGTTGATATTTATTTGTACGTACTCATTGCCCCGGAAGAAATTCCGGGGCTTTTTGTGTGGATGGAAATAGCTGCTTGCTGCAGTGCTGGAAAAGATCCTAAGATTTTCTATTCGCATACTTGCAGAAATTTTCTTTAAATATTATAATTTAAGGAGTGACGAGTATGAGCGAACAAGTAATCAGAAATGGAAATGTAATGGAACGAAGCCGAACCAGAACCATTGCCCAGGTAGCAATGTTAGGTGCTGTGGCCGGCGTACTTATGAATTTTGAGGTGCCGCTTCCTTTTCTTGCTCCATCCTTTTACCAGCTGGATTTTTCCGAAATTCCGGCACTGATCGGTTCCTTTGCAATGGGACCTGTAGCGGGCATGCTGATCGAGCTGGTGAAGATTCTGGTTCATCTGGTAACCAAAGGAACTATGACAGCAGGTGTTGGAGATGTGGCGAACTTCATCTTTGGCTGCTCTTATGTAATTCCGGCAGGCCTGATCTACCGCTACCAGCATAAGAAAACAAGAACACATGCAGTTGCCGGAATGGCAGTTGGTGTAATTCTTACCACTATCCTTGCATGCTTTATAAATGCATTTGTTCTTCTTCCGGCATACGGAAAGGCATTTGGAATGCCGGTTCAGGCATTTATCGAGATGGGCGCAGCAGTACACAGTGGTGTTACGAACCTTCTTACCTTTGCAATTATGATTCTTGTGCCATTTAACTTATTTAAATACACATTAACCTCAGTGATCGTATTCTTTATTTATAAAAGAATTCGTGTAATCCTTCGCGGTGACTGATGAAAAGAGGTTCCTATGGGAAAAATCAACAGCATTACCAAGCAGACAGATAACCGTTATGTAAACCTTTATAATGTAAAGGCAACCAGTGTACATAACACACCTGTGAATTACTTCGTGGCATCCCGTGCCAGAGATGTGGAGAGCCTGAAGCTTGTAACCCGCAAAAACAAACCAGATGGCGTAATTATTTACAGTATTTACGGAGAAAACCACGACAAGGTGGTATTGATTCGGCAGTATCGCTACACGCTGGGAGATTATATTTATGAATTTCCGGCAGGACTGGTAGAACCAGATGAAAATTATCATGAGGGTGCAGTCCGTGAGATGTACGAGGAAACAGGCTTAAAGCTGGAACCGATTCCGGTAGCAGAGGCCTATCAGAAGCCTTATTTTACCACGGTAGGGATGACAGATGAATCCTGTGCGACTGTGTACGGATATGCCAGCGGTCAGATCAGCTCCAAGGCTCAGGAGGCTACAGAGGAGATTGAAGTTGTTCTTGCGGATAAAGAAGAAGTGAAGCGTATTTTACAGGAGGAGAATGTGGCAATCATGACTGCCTATATGCTGATGCATTTTCTGGAAGATAAGGAGCCATTTGCATTTTTGAATCAAATAAAATGATGATATATCTTAGCATTAGATTGTAAATTAAAAAATCCCCGGGAGTTTTCAGAAGCTGAACAAAATTGGAATGCTTCGTGAAATAAATCCCCGGGGATTTTGTTTTCTTATTATGCAATTGAAACGACGCTATTCATAAACCTCCATATCCGGCTGGGCACTGTCTGAACCGTCAGAACCATTTGCTCCGGAGTCAGCACCAGGGGCTACATAATCCCAGTTGTTATCTTCACTTGGCTCATAGCCATCGCCGGGAGTCTCTGTGTAATCCGGAATCGCAGGAGCATCTCCTCCGGAAGTATCCCCTCCGGAAGTATCTCCGGAGCCATCACCGGTATCCTCAGAAGGATAAGTGATCTGATCACTGCCAGAAGAATCGCCGCTGTTTGCAGGATCTGAGCTGTCACCGGAAGTATCAGGTTCATAGTAATCCTGGCTGTTGTCATAAGAAGTATCATAGTTGCTTTCCTGGTTATAAATAGGAAATTCTGTTTGTTCGGCAGCAGCTTCTGCTTCGGCAGCTGTCTCAGGTGCTTCTACCAAAGTAGTCTTGGCTGTAGGAACCCGGCTCTCCTTTGGAACTACCACGGAAATTCCAAACATAGCCACGCTAAGCAAAATGGCTGTGGAAGCAATGCGAAATTCATCTCTGTATTTCATAAGTATTTTACCTCATAAGTATGTTCAAAACTGTTTTATTCAATCAACGTCCCCATTATAACATATCTGCAGCAAAAAATGTAAAAAAGATATAGAGCATATTTTGGAAATATAATCTAAAACAATTCCTTTTTCAGCGGAAATGGAAGTAGAAATATGGTATACTGAAGTATATTTAAACAGGTTTTATAACAGTGCAATGGCTTTAATAAAAATATAGAAAAGAGGATGGTTATGGGATTACAATATCATGTGAAAAAAATAGAACGAAAAGAGCAGATTGAACATTGTGAAAAGTTCTTTATTAATCAATATATGTGGAACAGCAAACAGAGCCCACTTGTCTACGGATGGATGGGATATGTGGAAGGGGAAGGACTGTTTGTGAAAATGGTTTGCGAAGAAAAAAATCCTCTCAGACGGTATTACAGGCACAATGATCCGGTTTATACAGATAGTGCAATGGAAATTTTTCTTGCTTTCCCAGAGGAAAACCAGGCACTTTCAAATGAATGTATGTATACAAATTTTGAGATCAATGCAAACGGTGCAATGCTTGCCAATTATGGACGCGGGAGAAAAAGCAGATGCTCCATTAGCGAAGAGCAGTTTGCCATGACTGGTGTGAAGGCAGCTGTAGAAGAGAATAAATGGTATCTGGAGGTACTTTTCCCGGAAGAATATCTCAAAGAAATCTGTGATTTTGAAGAAATAAAAAAGGGCAGAAGCTTTTACTGTAATTTCTATAAAATTTCAGAGTCAGAGGAAATTCTGCATTTCGGAAGCTACTCTCCCATTGAAAGTGAGAAACCTGATTTTCACCTGCCGGTCTGCTTCGCAGAGGCAGTGATGGCATAACAACACCATTGGAGGAGTACAAGCAGCCCTGGTTTTGATGTTATGGATTAAGGACAGGAAACTTACAAGTTTGGCTCAAAAACTCAGGATGCAAGACATTTTGACAAGTTCCCGCTTTTCTTCTCGATATTCCCTAGGGGTCACCTGATAGTGCTTTTTGAAGGCTTTGCAAAAATAATCTACATTGTGAAAACCAGTTTCGGCTGAAATGGTGCTGATTTTTTTCTCTGTATGGGAAAGCAGAAGGGCAGCCTGTTTCAGCCGATAGTTTATGAGATAATTAACCGGCGTGATGTGAAGATAGCTCCGAAAAAGATTTAGTGCAGAGCTTTTACTGATCATAGACTGTGCGGCGATCTCATCCAGGGAAAGATTTCTTCTGTAATTTTCGTGAATGAACTGCATCATCAGCTGGAGCCTTGCACGGTTTACAGAGAATTGCCCAGTGACTTCCGATGTAGTGGAAAGGTCTGTATGTTCATATATTTCCAGCCAGAGCTGCTGCATAAGGGATGCGGTCAGAAGATGGCAGGAAGAACCGGAAGTTTGTGCAGAAATAATTTGCTTCATAAGATCCAGAATTCTGGATTGCCAGGAAATTTCCCTGTGGAAAGTCCAAAAAGGAATATTTGATGAAACGATAGGCTTCACATAGTTTTGGTAGATATAGCTGTCTGTAGCTGCAAGAAAAGAGGGCATGCAGAGAAAGTTTGGGATGACAGCATCCTCAGGAGAGGAAAAACGGTGAAGGAGTTTGGAGTTAATAAAAATGCCGCTGTCTGCTGGCAGTTCCAGCTGCTTTTCCCCAATCCAGGCAGTTACGGTCCCGGATTGAACATATACAAATTCCAGCTCCGTATGCCAGTGCCAGTCTATACAGTTAAAATCAAACTGGGCTAAATGTTCATAATAGTAGCGAAAGGGATAGTCCTGGCTTCCGTGAGACTGGGTCTCCATTAAATTTTCGTCTGTAACAATTTTGGTATATACGTTGGTTTCTTTCATATCTGGTTTATCCTTTGTTTTACGATATTATACAATAAAAATCGAAAATAATCCAATGAAAAATACAATCAAATATAATATAATCCAATAAGACAAAAATCTTCTTCAAAGAAGAAAAAAGGAGAACCAATCATGCCAAATTACCAAAAAACCAAACGAGCCTGTTATCTGGGTTTTATTACCCAGGCTATAGCAGCCAATTTTGCACCGCTGCTGTTTCTGAAATTTCACACAGATTATCATATTTCCCTTGGAAATATTGCATTGATTTCCACCTGTTTTTTCTTTACCCAGCTGCTGATAGATTTGTTTTGTGCCCGGTTTGTAGACAAAATCGGATATCGTGTGTGCATTGTGACTTCTGAAATCAGTTCCGCTTTAGGACTGGTTGGGCTGGCATTTCTTCCGGAGCTTTTGCCAGATCCTTTTATGGGAATTATCATCAGTGTTATTGTTTATGCTGTTGGAAGCGGACTGATTGAAGTGCTTTGCAGTCCCATTATGGAAGCGTGTCCTTTCGAAAATAAAGAGGCAACTATGAGTCTTCTTCATTCCTTCTATTGCTGGGGGTCTGTGGGAACCATTGCAGTTTCCACCCTGTTTTTCGCAGTTTTTGGAATGGACAGCTGGAAGTGGCTGGCAGTTTTGTGGGCAATCGTTCCAACCATTAATGTTTACAATTTTGCTACTTGTCCTATCAAGCATCTGGTGGACGAAGGGAAAGGAATGAAAATCGGGGAACTGTTTCGTAAGCCTGTGTTCTGGATTGCTGTGTGTCTGATGGTGTGTTCCGGGGCATCAGAGCTGTCCATGTCCCAGTGGGCATCTGCCTATGCAGAGGCGGCACTTGGACTGTCCAAGACCATCGGAGACTTGGCTGGTCCCTGTATGTTTGCCATTACGATGGGAATCAGCCGTGTGATTTTTGGAAAATACGGAGATAAAATGGATCTGATGAAATTTATGGCAGGCTCCGGAATTTTATGCGTATTCTGCTATCTTCTTGCATCTCTGTCCTCCAATCCGGCAGCAGGACTTATTGGCTGTATTGTCTGTGGATTTTCCGTTGGAATAATGTGGCCGGGTACTATTAGTATATCCTCTAAGAAATTTCCGGCAGGCGGAACCGCCATGTTCGCCCTTCTTGCCATGGCAGGAGATCTTGGAGGCAGCATAGGGCCTGGAATCGTCGGCCGTGTCACCCAGAATACCGGAGATAATATCCGCATAGGTATGGGCGTAGGACTGATTTTCCCAGTGGTGCTGCTGATAATGGTTTTTTTGCTTGGAAAGGTGAAAGCAGAGGAAAAATAACTGGTATTTAAAAATGTAATAAGAAGGCTGAGGCATTATTTAAAGCGGATTGGCGTAAATTAAAGATGAGTATACACTATGAGCATGCATACGATGCAAAATGGAGGGAATATGCCAGATCAGAAGCTGGATAATCTTTTAAACCTTGCGCTGGATGCTACAGAAGAGGAAAGAGAGAAATCCCGGAATCTGAATGTGGGGTATGAGAAACAAACACGAAAGTGGGAAATTATTGTGAAGTATAGTGAGGTGGGAAAAGATGAGGATTCTGTTGAGGCATTGCTAGGCGGAAGCGGAATCTCCGTGGTCTCCCTCCTTGGAGGATACGCTATTGTGACGCTTCCCGAAAGTATATTGGACGAATATTCCAGGCGGCCCCAGATCGAATTTATAGAAAAGCCCACCCGTCTGTATTTTGAAGACTTTTTTTCAAAAGAGGCAAGCTGTATTACCCAGGTACAGCGCAATGAGCCGGGAAATCTACAGCTGACAGGGCGCGGCGTGCTGGTTGGAATTGTGGATTCTGGTGTGGATTACCGCCATCTGGCATTTCTCACAGCAGATGGAAAGTCCAGGATATTGCGTTTGTGGGATCAGGGCATTCCCGGTAATCCGCCGAAGGGATATGCAACAGGAACTGAATATACGAATGAGGAAATCAATGAGGCGCTGTCCCTTTCTGTACAAGAGGGGAGGCGCCTTGTTCCGTCTGAAGATGGAAGCGGTCATGGAACAGCTGTGCTTGGAGTAGCTGCAGGCAGCGATTTTTCCCGTGGCGCAGTGAACCGGGGCGTGGCATATGAAAGTGACCTTCTGGTTGTGAAAATGGGAATTCCAAGACAGGATTCTTTTCCAAGAACTACAGAGCTTATGCAGGGAGTAGACTATCTGGTGCGGCAGGCACTGGCTATGGGACGACCAATGGTAATCAATTTAAGTTTTGGAAATAACTATGGCTCACACAGAGGAGATTCCCTGCTGGAAACTTATCTGGATAGCGTATCGAGCATGGGAAAGCTTGCAATTTGTGTAGGAATGGGGAATAACGGAAGCGATGCACTGCATTGCGGTGGAAAACTTTCTGCCGGGGAAATCCAGGAAATTGAGCTTGGAGTAGGTCCATTTGAGCCAAATCTGAACATACAGCTGTGGAAAGATTACGAAGATGAGATGGAAATTTATTTGGAAAATCCTTCCGGGGAACGGGTTGGACCATTGAAGGAAGCATTAGGTGCCCAGCGTTGGAGCCTTGGAAATACGGAGCTTCTCATCTATTATGGAAAACCTGCGCCTTATCATGTGACTCAGGAAATTTATGTGGATTTTCTTGTGAAGGATGAGGCAGATCCATTGAGAATACAACAAAGCAGCTATATAGACAGCGGTGTCTGGAAAATCATTCTTGTGGCAGGAAATATTAAAAATGGGGAATATTTTCTTTGGCTGCCAGGTGGAAAAACATTAAATCCTGGTACTGCATTTTATTTGCCACGTGCCCAGGGTACCCTGACTATTCCGGCCACTGCCCGCCGTGTAATTAGTGTAGGTGCCTATGATGCCCGATTAAATGCTTATGCGGACTTCTCCGGCCGTGGCAGCTGTAACCTTCCCTACCCAAAACCGGATCTGACTGCTCCAGGTGTTGACATTCTTGCCCCCAGAGCAGGCGGAGGCTACGCACGCTTTTCCGGTACTTCCTTTTCCACCCCATTCGTAACCGGAGCTGCAGCTTTATTGATGGAATGGGGAATTATCCGCGGCAATGATCCCTACCTCTATGGAGAAAAACTAAAAGCCTATCTCCGTCGTGGCGCCAGACCATTGCCGGGAATTGAAAGATATCCGGATGATATGGTTGGGTGGGGAGCATTATGTACAGCACAAAGTCTCCCTAAAATATGAAAAATGCAAAATTATTACAACTATTATCAGAGGAAAATGATATAATAAGTGTTGTAAAACTAGTACAGTGAATACTAAGTAACCGCTATATTGACTTGCCTGATTTTGAATTTCGAAAAACCAAATACCAAAGCTGGATGTGAGGATAACAAAAATGGGAATTATTAATATAATTTCAGATAGAAAAAATATAACTTTGAATTCGGATGTGATTCTTTATATTATAATGAACGGAAAAATTGCGGTGATTCATATTGTCGGAGGGAAAGTATACCAGACGCGTATTGCTTTGAAAGATCTGGAAGGACTATTGAAGGAAGATTTTGTAAAAGTACATAGAGGCTGTATTGTGTCAGTAAAAGCTGTTCACGAAGTGACAGATATGGTAAATCTCAGCAATGGAGAAGAATTGCCATATACTGTTCGCAAGAAAAAACAAATAGTGACTGAGATTCAGGAAAAGCAGAAAAAAATGATTAATGCTTTGGGAAAAAAAGGTATTCCTGCTACGAAAGAAGAATATTGCCGTCATTATAGTTCTTTTGAATATCTGCCCATTGCATTTACGGACATAGAAATGGTATTTAATGAAGAAAGCCATGCGGTAGACTGGATTTTCCGTTACGCAAATCAGGAACTCGCCAAATTAGAAAAGCTTTCACTGGATCAGCTGCTTGGAAAATCTTTTGGAAGTCTGTTTGCCAATATGGACCCGAAATGGCTGCGAAGTTATGAACGTTCGGCACTTTATGGAGAAGTACTGGAACTTATGGATTATAGCCCGGAAGTAGACAGAAACCTGAAAGTAATTTGTTTTCCTACTTTTAAGGGTCATTGTGGCTGTATCTTGTTTGATCTGGATACGATTAAGGCAGTTGACAGTGGTAACAATATCCATAAAATGTGGAATACATACCTGAAAAATCGTACAAAATAACTAAAAAATATGTCGTTTTAAGCCGTTTGGATGTCGTTTTGTTCCATGTTTATTGACTGGAATAAAACGATATTATATTATATTATTTATATATTAAGTAACTTCTACTTATATTTTCCAAGATTTACAGTAAAGAAGACTTGAGCTTTTTATAAGGAAGGGGGCAAAATATCATGAAAAGAAAAAAAGTAATTACTTTGATTACCGCTGCATTGGCATTTACCATGACTGTTTGTGGCAGCTCGACCGCAATTGCAGCATCAGAATTAACAGCGGAAAGTAAACCAGCCACCCAGTATACGATTGATGCAAATCAGGAAGTTTATGCGTTGCTGGATTTCGAGGATACTGCGGAGTTTGAGAATGCTACAAAGGGGCAGATCGCTTCTCCGGATACTTTGGATATTTATGATGAGAACGGAAAGCTTGTATGGAGTCAGACGGCATATGCTTTTCTGGATCAGGACGCTCCGGATACAGCGAATCCCAGTCTTTGGAGAAACACACAGCTGAATCATATTTATGGTCTTTTTGAAGTAACCGATGGAATTTATCAGGTGCGTGGCTATGATATGTCCAATGTCACATTCATAAAAGGTGATACAGGATGGATTGTAGTAGATCCATTGATGAGTGTAGAGTGTGCACAAGCGGCTCTTGCCTTGGTGGAAGAGAATCTGGGCACTTTTCCTGTAAAGGCAGTGATTTACAGCCATTCCCATGTTGATCATTTCGGTGGAGTCAAGGGAGTTGTTGCGGAAGAAGAGGTGCAAGCCGGAAATGTGCAGATAATTGCACCGGAAGGCTTTGAGAAGCATGCTGTCAGCGAGAATATTTATGCAGGTACTGCTATGGGACGAAGAGCAAGTTACCAGTATGGAACAATGCTTGAGGGTGGTGAAACAGGATCCCTTGCCATTGGTATTGGTATGGGACAGTCCAAGGGCAAAACAAGTTATATTTCTCCTACACTTGAAATCACACAAACTGGTGAGAAGCATACCATTGACGGAGTGGAAATTGAATTTCAGCTTACTCCGGGTACCGAAGCACCGGCAGAGATGAACTTCTGGATTGAATCGAAAAATGCTTTGTGGATGGCTGAAAACTGTACAGGAACACTCCATAATCTGTATACACTCCGCGGAGCCCAGGTGCGTGACGGAAACGCATGGGCAGAGTACATCATGGAATCTCTGGCTCGCTATGGTGATAAGGCAGATGTGGTATTCCAGTCCCATAACTGGCCACATTGGGGAAATGATACCATTCAGGAATATATGACCAATACTGCAGCTGTATATAAGTTTATTAACGACCAGACACTGCTCTACATTAATGAAGGTTATACGGAAACAGAGATTGCCAATATGATCCAGCTTCCGGAGGAACTGGAGAAAGTCTGGTATACCCGTCAGTATTACGGTACAGTTTCTCATAATTCGAAGGCAGTATATGAGAAATATATGGGCTGGTATGACGGTAATCCCGTCCATCTTGCTGAACTTACACCATCGGATTATGCCCAAAAGCTGGTAGAATATTTCGGTGATACAGATGCGGTTCTTGAAAAAGCAAAAGAAGATTTTGCAAAGGGAGAATATCAGTGGGTTGCCCAGATTACCAATACGCTGGTTTTTGCTGATCCGGAAAATACGGATGCACGTTATCTGTGTGCGGATGCATTGGAGCAATTGGGATATCAGGCAGAATCAGGTCCATGGCGCAGTGCTTACCTTTGTGCTGCACAGGAACTGCGAAATGGTACAAATACCGATGATGCAACGCGAAGCAGCGGTAACGGTGATGTTTTCTCACATATGACACCGGATATGATTCTGGATTATCTGGGAATTCTTGTAGATACGACGAAGATTCCAGATCTGACCTTTACAGCAAATCTTATATTGCCGGAAGGTAATTATGTACTCCGTGTGAAAAATGGTGTACTTCTTTATCAGAAGGATACACAGGATGCGGATGCAGATGTAACATGGACTACCAAACGTGCCGGACTGTTGTCTGTTGTTCAGAAAAACGCAGAGAATGTTGCTGCTTTGATTCAGCAGGAGGGTGATGAGACCTGCCTGACACGATTGATGAATGCAGTTACGGTTACGTCAGACTATAAATATTTTAATATTATTGAACCATAAAGTTTTGGTCGGAAGCAGAAGGATATGAATAGTAGCTCTTGCAGGGCTTGGTGCCAATACAGTTGAAGTTGCGCTGTATCCAAAGACAGAGCAGGATGCACCTGAGGATACTAGCAATTGGCTTCCTGTAGGTGACGGAGGCTTCCACCTGTATATGCGTATTTATACGCCTGATATGGATGCATTGGAGACATGGACTGCACCGACCATTACAGAAAAAGGACTATAATGAAAAAGAAAATTTCTAAAATATGTGCTGTTCTTCTTATTATTGCTTTGGGCTCTATGGAGACAGGCTGGCGCCTTTTCAATATGATGATTTGCTGCAAACGGGGCGCCCGGAAAAAAGAGAGAAAGAAATGGTTTGAATTGTCGCACATCAGGGAAAACCATCCTCAGAATGGGTATGCAGAGGAATATAATGAGAGTAAAGAATGGTGCTTTGCACAGAAGATGCAGGACTGCTATATCAGAAGTACAGATGGATTAAAGCTGCATGGATTTTACCTGCCGGCTGAGAATGCAAAACGGTTTGTTATATTAAGCCATGGATACCGTGGCAGTCGGTTTGGCACCATGTCATTTATGGCAAAATACCTCCATGAGCATCAATGCAATCTTCTGTTTATGGAACAGCGCTGCTGTGGCGACAGTGAAGGGAAATACATTACCTTTGGAGTAATGGAGCAATGGGATGTTCAGCAATGGGCAATCTATGTATCTGAACGAAACAAGGAAAAGCTCCCTGTGTATCTGTATGGGCAGTCTATGGGAGCGTCAGCTGTACTGATGGCATCCGGACATACGCTTCCTCCGGAGGTGAAAGGTCTGATTGCTGACTGCGGCTTTCATTCCATGGAAGGACAAATGCAGGATATGGCGGCTAACTGGTTTCATCTTCCTCACATTCCCTTGCTTTTAATGGAAATGGACTGGTTCTGTAGTTTACTGGCTGGATTTCATATGAAGGATGCAGATACTACAGAGGCAATGAAAAAGAATACAAGGCCGGTCCTTTTTTTCCACGGAGAAAAGGACACCTACGTTTATCCTCATAATTCATTTCAGAATTATATGTTATGTAAAGCTCCGAAGAAGCTTGTTATTGTTCCCGGGGCACGGCATCTGTGCAGTGCCTATGCAGACCCTGCGCTGTATCAGAATACAATGATGCAATTTTTTGAAAAATACGATTAACAGTACAGCAATACTCCTTCCTGACCGAAACTTATCAAACAAATTTTTGTAAAAGGTTTGATAAGTTCCGGTCAATTTTTTGTAAAGTGTTCATTAAGTCCGGGCGGTACTGGTATTTCCCTGAAATATATGCTATTTTCTCATCAAGAGCAAAAAACAGGGGCAATGGAGGTTTGATTAAGAATGAGAGAGTACTATCCTTTAACTGCTGCTCAGAAAATGCATCACAACTGGATTGTGGATTATGGGACACAACAGGTGTCCGGTGTCAGTGTTGTGGCGTCTGTACAAGCTGAACTGGATTTTGGACTATTGAAAAAGTGTATCCAGATGGAAATAGAGCGCTCAGGCTGCACCAGAGTACGCTTCACCAAACCGGATCAAGAGGGAAATGTGAAGCAGTATATTGTAAAACAGGATCCTCGTGATATTGAACTGAAGGATTTGTCCGGAATGGGAAATCTTGCAGAAGCTGATGAACTGATGCAGCAATGGGCATATGAAACATTTGATGGTGATAACATTCCCATGTGTGAGTTCACCATGCTGAAGCTGCCGGAAGGATATAATGGTTTTTTTGTACATATGGATCATCGGTTGATTGACTCCTGCGGACTGGTGGTAATGATCGGGGATCTGTTCCAGCTGTATACCTATTACAAATATGGAACAGCATATCCTCAGGAATTGGCTGATTTCCAAACAGTGCTGAAGAAGGATCTGGCAAAGGCCGGCAATGAAAAGCGTTTTGCAAAAGACAAGAAATTCTGGGACGATCAGCTGGATGCCCTGGGAGAGCCGCTGTATTCCGATATTCAGGGCCCGTCTGTACTGGAGGCCGCCAGAAAGAGGCATGGAAATCCGGAACTTCGCTCCGCTGATATTGAAATGCAAAATTTATTCGTGGCAGTAAAGGATTACCATCTGGAGCCAGGGGCGACTCAGAACCTGATTGATTTCTGTATGAATCATCAGCTTTCCATGACAAATCTTCTGCTGCTCGGCATCCGTACTTATCTGTCTAAGGTAAATGACGGACAGGAGGATATTACGATCCAGAATTTTATATCCAGACGTTCCACCCATGAAGAGTGGACCTCTGGCGGAAGCAGAACGATTATGTTTCCATGCAGAACCGTAATCTCGCCTGAAACAGATTTCCTTTCTGCTGCTTATGAAATCCAGAATATGCAGAATCGTATTTATATGCACAGTAATTATGATCCGGCACTTATTATGGAAGAGATGAGAAAAAGATACAATACACCAGAGCACACCAGCTATGAAAGCTGTTATCTGACTTATCAGCCCATGCCGGTAAAAGTGGAAAATGAAATGCTTGGAACTGTCCGCCAGCATGCCAAATGGTTTGCAAATGGTGCAGCAACCAAGAAAATGTATTTGACCGTATCTCATACAGAGGATGGTGGAATGAATTTTTCCTATCATTATCAAACAGCACATCTGGAAGAACATGATATGGAACTTCTCTATTATTATATGATGCGTATTTTATTTAAAGGAATCGCAGAACCGGATATGAGCATCGGTGAAATTATGGAACAGATTTGATAGTATACCAGGAGGACGTATAATGAGTCAGGAAATGGAATTTAAAAATATTGTAGCCCAGTATAGCAAAGTAGCACCGGAAGAAATGACAAATGAAATGAGGTTCCGTGAGGACCTTGGATTCAGCTCTCTGGATTTTATGTCTTTTTTAGGTGAGCTTGAGGATACATTTGATATTGAACTTGAAGAAAACGAGGTAATGAAAATCGTAACCCTTGGAGAGGCACTTCAATTGCTGGAAAACCTTCAGTAGGAGGAAATGGATATGCTGGTCAGAAATATATTAGAAGAAAGTGTACAAAAGTTTGGTGAAGTCAAAGCCGTAAAATGGCTTAAAAAGAAAGAAATTTCAGAGAGAAGCTATTATGAAATAATGGAAAATGCAGCTTCTGTCAGAAAAGGTCTTCTTGCAGAGGGCTTTGAGGGAAAACACATTGCACTAATTGGCACCAGCTCTGTAGAGTGGATTGAAAGTTATCTTGGGATTATTACAGGATGTACAACAGCAGTGCCGCTTGATGCAGCACTTCCCTGCGAGGATCTGGTAGATCTTATCAATCGCTCCGATTGTGCAGCCCTTTTCCTAAGTCCGAAGCACAGACCATATCTTGAAGTATTTCTGGCAAATTGTCCGGGGCTTCAGAAGGTATGGATGCTTCAGGAAGAGGTGGAGGATGTACCGGAAAAGGTATACAGTATCAATGAGCTTCGGAATATAGGAAATAATGCATCCAAAGATGCTGCCTGTCCGGATGCGGAGGATATTGCAACTATTATTTTTACTTCAGGAACAACCGGAAAAAGTAAGGGAGTTATGCTGACTCAGAAGAATCTGGCATCTAATGTTGAGGCTGTAAAAATTTCAGCAGAACCGGGAACCGTGATGCTTAGCGTACTTCCCATCCATCATGCATTTTGCCTTGTTATGGACTGGCTGAAGGGCTTTTCCCAGGGAGCAACTCTTTGTATCAATGATTCTTTGCTCCATATGGTCAGAAATATGAGCATTTTTAAACCAGACATTATGCTCATGGTACCCATGATGATTGAGACAATTTATAAAAGGCTGGCTGCTTCTGACCCGGCAATTCCAAAACAGATTTTGGCAGAGAAGGTATTTGGAGGAAAGCTGCATACCATATTTACCGGTGGGGCGCATCTGGATCCATATTACATTGAATATTTTGCACAGTACGGTATTCAGATACTGGAAGGCTATGGAATGTCAGAATGCTCACCTGTTATCAGCAACAATACACCGGAAAATAATAAGCCTGGATCTATTGGAAAGCCTCTTGAAAACGTGGAGGTCAGATTTGAAAATGGGGAGATTCTGGTGCGGGGAACAAGTGTCATGAAGGGCTACTATCAGATGCCGAAGGAAACCCAGGAGACTCTTACGGATGGCTGGCTTCACACAGGAGACAAGGGATATATGGATGAGGATGGCTACCTGTTCATAAACGGAAGAGTGAAAAATCTGATCATTT
This sequence comes from Ruminococcus sp. AF31-8BH, assembly GCF_003460605.1. Classification (GTDB taxonomy): domain Bacteria; phylum Bacillota; class Clostridia; order Lachnospirales; family Lachnospiraceae; genus Blautia_A; species Blautia_A acetigignens. Next base: position 197,510 of record NZ_QTVN01000004.1, on the reverse strand, counting down.
TGTCAAATGGTGAAAATGTATCTCCGGAAGAGATTGAGAATAAACTTGCCCTGAATCCCCTTGTAGGCGAAGTGATCGTAACTGGTGAGAAGAATGGTCTGACAGCCCGGATTTATCCGGAGCAGGCAGTGGTGGAAGCAAAGGCATTAGATGCAGAGGCTGTTAAAGGACTGCTTCAGGCATTTTTGGATAAGTACAATCAAAATCAGCCGACCTATCGCCAGATTACAGGATTGATTGTTCGAAAAAATCCCTTTATCCGCAGCACAACGAAAAAGATTAAGAGGCAGGATGCTCTGATTGACGAACCTCTTGCATAACAAAAAGGCTTTCTGCATGGCTCACAAAGTGTGATGCACATCTTGCAGAAAGCCTTTGTAAAGCAGACATTCGCAATCCGCTTCGCTACTTGCTCATGAACGCAGTCGCATCGCTTATCTGCGTTCAAACACGTATTAGGACAAAAGGGGCAGCATGCCCAATAAAAAAACCTGGGACAAAATATCAGCGACAGCTTCCGGTTCCAGATCGAAATTATCTCTGGCCCATTTGTGAAGGACACCAATGGTGCTGCCAATCGCGCAGGTGATCACATAAGAAATTTCTTCCTTTGTGTGTTCATTTGGGCTGGAATTGGATGTGGCATCAGTGACGTAGTGATGGAGCATGGTCAGCATTTTTTCAAACAAGTCATTGCCATGAGGTGTGCTCAAAAGACTTGCAAGAAAAGGATTCTCTATGGTGTACTGACAGATTGACAAAAAATAGGACCGACAGATATCCAGGTCATTTTTGGGATGGAATTTTTCCATCATGGAAAAAACATCACAGATTGTTTTCTCTTCAACGGCAGCTACCAGCGAGGGGATGTCCTGGTAATGATTATAAAAGGTGCTTCTGGCGATACCTGCAGCTTTGATGATGTCAGATACTGTGATCTTATCAGGAGCTTTTTCCCGTGATAGTTTAAAAAAAGCACCTAAGATAGCCTCATTGGCCACATAATATCTTTCGTCAGGAACTGGATTCTGCATAGGCGCACCCTCCCTCTCTTCAATTATTCAACAAAATTATTCCTGGGAAAACTGATCCTTTCCTACAGAACACAGAGGACATTCAAAGTCTTCCGGAACATCCTCCCATTTCGTGCCAGGTGCAATTCCACCCTCTGGATAGCCCTGCTCTTCGTCGTATTCCCAACCGCAAACATCGCATACATATTTCATAAACAAATCCTCCTTATTAAATGATAATAATTACTGTTATTATGTAGAAATTATAAAACATTTCATAATATTTGTCAATATTTGGATGTGGCTTCGCTTGATAAATTATCTTGACAATAGAGGAAAGAAAGCATATACTGTTAACAATTAAAAATGTCAGGGAAAATATTTGTCTGACACTAATTGAATACGTATACACACAGAAGAGCGATGTTGTTCAGAACATGGCTCTTTTTTGTATTTATGCAAAACCCGTAAAAGGCTGTGCGTATATGCAAATATCAAAAGGGAGGACGTATATGATGGAGAGATTAAACGAAATTGTAACAAAAGTTGACGATTTTGTGTGGGGGCCGGTAATGCTGATCCTTCTTGTGGGAACTGGAATTTTTCTTACAATCCGGACGAAATTTCTGCCCTGGAGAAACCTTGGATATGCGCTAAAGAGCACGCTCAGCAAGGAAGCGCGTACGAAAAGCCGTGGAGAAGGAGATGTCTCTCCTTTTTCTGCACTGACTACTGCACTTGCTGCTACAATTGGAACCGGAAATATTGTTGGCGTTGCCACTGCTATGGTTTCAGGAGGACCTGGCGCTCTGGTGTGGATGTGGATTTCAGCTGCTTTTGGCATTACGTCCAAGTTTAGTGAATGTATGCTGGCAATTAAATACCGCGAAGTGAATGCCAAAGGTGAAATGAGCGGCGGTCCTATGTACACAATGAAAAAAGGACTGAAAAATAAGACTTTGGGAGTAATTCTGGCATGGCTTTTCGCATTTTTTGCAGTTGTAGCTTCCTTTGGAATCGGAAATATGACTCAGGGAAATTCTATTGCAAGTGCACTTCATGCTACATTTCATGTTCCAGTAAGGGTCTCTGGGGTTATTATAACAATATTGACATTATTAATTATTGTTGGTGGAATTAAATCCATATCCAAAGTATCATCTGTAGTTGTGCCGGCTATGGCAATTTTCTATGTGATCTGTGGACTTATTGTGATTTTTGGAAACATTTCCAACTTGCCTTCAGGACTTTCTATGATCTTTAAGATGGCATTTTCCGCAAAAGCTGTAGGCGGTGGCCTTTGCGGCAGTATTGTTGCTTCTATGATGAGTGCTATGCGATACGGTGTTGCGCGTGGAGTTTTTTCGAATGAAGCCGGCATGGGTTCTGCAGCAATTACGGCTGCTGCAGCGACTACGGATAACCCGGTTCGCCAGGGCTACATAAATATGACAGGAACATTTTGGGATACGATTGTGGTATGCACCATCACAGGTCTTGCAATTGCTTCTTCCGGAGTACTTGGCACTACTGATGCAGCAGGAAATCTGCTGACAGGATCTGATGTTACTATTGCAGCATTTGAAACTGTTCTTGGAAGTGCCGGAGGATGGCTGGTAACCATTGGAATTACATTATTTGCATTTTCTACCATTCTTGGGTGGGAATATCATGGAGAAAAAGCTTTTGAATATTTATTTGGAACACATAAGTACAACATGATTTACAGAATCGTATTTTCTCTGGTAGTATATGTCGGCTGTACACAGACCTTGAGTCTGGTATGGAACTTTTCTGATATTGCCAATGCTTTGATGGCAATTCCGAATCTGATTTGCATGCTGCTGCTCAGCGGAGAGATAGCGAAAGATATTGAAGCATTTCAGAAAGAAATAAAGAAATGAAAAAAATAAGAAATATTGTTATCAAAAAAGTCCCTTTACACCAGAAATAAGGTGCTAGAGCGTGTTTGAAAAATCATTCCCGCAATCTGCACGCCCCACTTTGCGGGAGATTTTGCCCGAATTCAGTTGCCGTAGCCCGCTACGGCGCCCTCATCCGGACAAAATCTCCCACAAATTGTGACGCACATCTTGCAGAAAGCCTTTTTCAAACACGCTCTAGGAGACTTTTTTGTAATATTATGAATTTGTCAGTTTTATGAAATTCTATATTGGAAAATCTTATGCGGCTTTTTGTGCCTTCATTTTTTTATTGAAATGGATAAAAAACAAGGTATTCAATATAATTCCAACTGCTGTAGAAGCAGGCGCAGCCAAACCGATTTTGGTCAGGCTGGCATCAGACTGAATACTCATATAATAGGACATCGGCAAACGAACCAGAAGAGTCTGGAAGAGTCCCTGAAACATCACCCAAAGTGTCTGATTGTTTCCATTAAAATAGCCTACCATACTGAACATTATGGCAGTCAAAATGGTTTCAGGAGCGAAGCCCTTCAGATAATCATAGCCTTTCTGGATTACAGCTGTGTCAGTTGAGAACAGACCGGCAAGCACATCACCCTTAAACATAACCAAAATGAAAACCAGACATCCAAATACAAGCCCTACTCCAATTCCTGTAAACATGGATTTTTTTGCACGCTTCTGTTTTCCGGCACCAATATTCTGGGAAACAAAGGAAGCCATGGACTGCATCAGTGAACTTGGAATAAGCATGGCAAAATTTACAATTTTGCAGGCAACACCGTAGCCAGAGGAAGCTTCAAGTCCCAGCCTGTTGACAAATGCACAGAGAGCCAGGAAGGAAATCTGCGTAAGAAATTCCTGAAGTGCCAGCGGAAGACCGATTCCCAGAAATTTTTTGCACTGATGGTTAAAACAAAAATCTTCTTTTGTGATGGAAAACGGAAGCTTCTTTTTGATTAAAATTACAATGGCGCAAACAACGCTGATGGCTTGTGCAAAAACAGTGGCAAGTGCAGCACCGGCGGCATCCATATGCAGTCCTGCAACCAGCAGCAGGTCGCCAAAAATGTTGATGATACAGGCAACCAGAACAAACAAAAGCGGTGATTTGCTGTCCCCAAGACCACGGAAAATAGCAGCCAGAAGGTTATAGGCTACTATGAAGAAAATGCCGCTGCCACAAATACGCACATAGCTGGTGGTCAACTCAAGTGCCTCCTGTGGTGCCTGCATAAGCACAGAAATGGGGCGTGCGAAAGCTGCCATAATTACGAACAGTGCAGCTGAAATTACAGTAAATACAACTGCAGCACCTCCAATTACAGAACCAATCTGTTCCGGTTTCTTTTCGCCAAGATAACGGGCAATGAGAACGGTAATTCCCATTGCAAACTGCGTTACTACAAAGGTGACCAGATTCAGTACCTGGCTTCCGGTGGAAACCGCGGAAAGTCCGGAGGTGGAGCCAAAGCGGCCTACTACCAGAAGGTCTACAGCACCGTAAGCGGCCTGCAGTACCAGTGCACCCAGAATAGGAAGCATAAATAGGGCAAGCTTTTTCAGAATGCTTCCTTTAGTAAAATCGTTTTTTTCACTTGTCAATGGAAATTCTCCTTTCACACATAATAGTATAGAATTTTTCAATAGTGCGGATCATACATAGGGCATCTTCCTCAGAGATTCCTTTCACGCAGGAAGCCAATGCATGGAAATACTGTTCATTGTATTTCTGGTGCAGTTCTTCACCCTTGCCTGTAATGGAAAGATAGGTGACGCGGCCATCAGCAGGAGATGCAAGCTTTTTCACATAGCCTTTGGTCTCCATATCCTTGATGGTTCGGGTAACACCTGGTCTTGGAAGTGCCAGCGCATCGCTGATATCTGACACTTTCGCCTGAATCCCCCGGCAATTCAGGGAATGAATGACATCCAGATACTGAATGTAAGAGGAGGTCACTCCCTCCGGCAGTGGCGGCAGCATATCCCGGATTCTTTTCGCCTGATAAAAGGCATCCATCATTCGTTTTAACAGTTCAATGTCCATATAGATGCTTCTCCTTAAAAAGTAGTAGAGACTCATGATAAATAATTACCATAAGTAATTACAATTGGTAATTATAATGAGGAGAAGGGTAATTGTCAAGATACCTCTATCTTTTTTCAAACTAAAAAATCCTCTTGAAATGATGGGAGTGAATACCCATCAATCCAAGAGGATTTACAGCGTCTTTATTATTTTTCAGAGGACTTATATAAGCTTACTGGCTGATCAGCTCCTGTAATTCAGCATCATAGTCAATTCTTTCTCCACTTGTGGTATCAAATACCATAGTAGATTTGTTGTCATCTGTATAAGTGCTCCATTCCGGTACATTCTCGCCATTTGGATCTCCGGTGCTTGCAAAGTTTACCCATGCACTTGCCATTACATCCTGCAGATCATAAGCGTCCTGACTTCCGCCATAGGAACCGGCTACTAAGTCAACATTGTGGAATACAAATGGGATCTCGCCACAGTGCCATAAGTTTACACCACCGTCAATTGGAGATTCATAGGATACAACGTAATCATAGTTCTTAGTTGCACCAGCTTCAACTCGCTTTGTAAGGGTTTTGGAGAACTTGGTACGATCTGCTACATAATAAGCATCACAAGCGCTCTTTTCAGGATAAGCCTTCAGGAATGCTTCTTTTACAGCTTCCGCTTTGTCACCATATTTTTCGGTTAATTTTGCGTCTACTTCTTCATCAGTCCAGGAGTTTTTGTTGGTTTCATTTGGATCCAGAGCAGTCCAGCAGTTCATTTCTCCAAATACAGAACCTACCATAACCGGAACGTCGTTTGTCCATTCCTGGAAATTACTCTGAATATAATCTTCATCAAGAACCGGACGCCAGCTTAAAGAAGTTCCAAGCTCCTCACCTACCTGTTTTAATGCTTCCGTTGCAGCAGCATCAAGAGTATCATACGGAACCTCTTTTAACTGCTCAATCTGGTTATCTGAAATTCCTAAAATCTCAAGTGTTTTTGCAGTTATTTTTTTAGCGGTATCTTTTTCAATGTAACGCTCACTTCCACTCTGTACAATAGCCTGATTGAATAATCCTTCTGCCTCAGGGGAAGCTAACATGCTGATAACCTTACCGCCGCCGCCGGACTGTCCGAAAATAGTTACGTTGTCAGGATCGCCGCCGAAATTAGCGATGTTTTCTTTTACCCACTTTAAGGATGCAATCATATCTGCTGTACCGCAGTTACCGGAATACTGATAATCCTCACCATACTCGGAAACATCCAGGTAACCAAGTACATTTAAGCGGTGGTTTACAGTTACTACAACTACATCACCATATTCGCTGAGATTCTTTCCGTCATATGCAATACCCTCGATAGAAGAACCATTTGTGTAGCCACCACCATGGAACCATACCATAACCGGTTTCTTTGCATTGGCATCCAGATCCTGTGTCCAGACATTCAGATTCTGGCAATTTTCGCTCTGTGCCCAGTAACGATGAGGAATCAGGAAATCTCCGCCATCCGGATCTGTCATTTTTGTGATAGGAGCTGTTGAACCATAGACAAGACAATTGCGGATATCGTCCCAGGTATCAGGAGTCTCCGGCATTTCAAATCTGTCAGCTTTTGCATAAGGAATTCCACGGAAGGTATAAGTTCCGTTATCAATAAAACCACGAACCTTTCCATATGCGGTATCTGTAATGCTCTCTGTTTTGCTCACAACAATGCTCTCTGTGGCTGCTGTATCATCAGCTGCAGCAGCGGAAACTGTTGAAATTCCCATAGAGAAAATCATAGCACTGCTTAAAAGGATACTTATAATTTTTTTCTTCATTTCTTAAATCTCCTCCTTCGTATCAAGTAGTTCTATTATAAAAAAACAGGGCTGTTGGCGCTATAAGTTTTTGAATCAGTCACTGTTACTTTTTTGATTATTTGGACTTAAAAAATCCTCCTGAACTGACAGGGAGCTTGAGCACCTGTCCATTCAGGAGGATTTATAGTATATGTATGATTATTTAGAGGACCTATATAAGCTTACTGGCTGATCAGCTCCTGTAATTCAGCGTCATAGCCAATTCTTTCACCACTTGTGGTATCAAATACCATAGTAGACTTGTTGTCATCTGTATAAGTGCTCCATTCCGGTACATTCTCGCCATTCGGATCTCCGGTGCATGCAAAGTTTACCCACGCACTTGCCATTACATCCTGCAGATCATAAGCGTCCTGACTTCCGCCATAGGAACCGGCTACTAAGTCAACATTGTGGAATACAAATGGGATCTCGCCACAGTGCCATAAGTTTACACCACCATCAAGCGGAGATTCATAGGATACAAGATAATTATAGTTTTTATTATCTCCGGATTCCAGTCTTTTTGCCAGTGTGTCGAAGTCTCCTGTACGGTTGGATACATAATAAGCATCACAAGCACTCTTTTCCGGATAAGCTTTCAGGAATGCTTTTTTTACAGCTTCCGCTTTGTCACCATATTTTTCAGTTAATTTTTCGTCTACTTCCTCATCAGTCCAGGAATTCTTGTTGGTTTCGTTAGGATCCAGAGCAGTCCAGCAATTCATTTCTCCAAATACAGAACCTACCATAACCGGAACATCATTTGTCCAATCAAGGTAATCAGTCTGAAGATAATCTTCATCAAGAACCGGACTCCAACCTACATAGGTTCCAAGTTCCTCGCCTACCTGTTTCTGTGCTTCCGTTGCAGCAGCATCAAGAGTGTCATAAGGAACATCCTTTATCTGATCAATCTGGTCAGCTGAAATTCCTAAAATTTCAAGTGTTTTTGCAGCTACTTTTTTTGCAGTATCCTGGTCAATATGACCTTCACCACCACTTTGTACAATGGCCTGATCAAATAATCCTTCTGCCTCAGAGGCAGCAAACATATTAAGAACCTTGCAGCCGCCGCCGGACTGTCCGAAAATAGTTACGTTGTCAGGATCGCCGCCGAAATTAGCAATGTTTTCTTTTACCCACTTTAAGGATGCAACTATATCTGCTGTGCCGCAGTTACCGGAATACTTATAATCCTCACCATAATCGGAAAGATCCATGTAGCCCAGTACATTTAAACGATGGTTTACAGTTACCACAACTACGTCACCATATTCGCTGAGATTTTTTCCGTCATATGCAACGCCTTCAATAGAGGAACCATTGGTGAATCCGCCACCATGGAACCATACCATAACCGGTTTCTTTGCATTGGTATCCAGATCCTGTGTCCAGACATTCAGATTCTGGCAATCTTCGCTCTGAGCCCAGTAACGATGAGGAATGATGAAATCTCCGCCATCCGGGTCAGTCATTTTTGTGATAGGAGCTGTTGAACCATAGACAAGGCAATTGCGGATGCCGTCCCAGCTATCCGGAGCCTCCGGCATTTCAAATCTGTCCGCTTTTGCATAAGGAATTCCACGGAAGGTATAAGTTCCGTTGTCAATAAAACCACGAACCTTTCCATATGTGGTGTCTGTAATGCCTTCTGTTTTGCTGACTACAATACTTTCTGTGGATGCTGTGTCATCAGCTGCAGCAGCGGAAACGGTTGAAATTCCCATAGAGAAAATCATAGCACTGCTTAAAAGGATACTAATAATCTTTTTCTTCATTTTAAAAACCCTCCTTCAAATCAAGTGACTTTATTATAAAAAAACAGGGCTGTTGGTGCTATAAGTTTTTGAATCAGTCACTGTTATTTTTTTGATTGTTTTGGAAATCTGATTGAAAAACAATTTGATAGGTTGTAGTATATTTTATAAGAAAGGCTATTGTATTTTTATAAAAAAATTTATGAAAAGAGAGTTTCTATAATATGAAAAGAAATCTGAAGATATTTTTATTAATTGCTGTTTGTGTAATTACAGGCTTCTGTATGTTACATGTCAGAGAAGAAAATAAAAAACAGCAAATACACAGCGAAAAAAAAGAAAAGGAAACGCTGGTGTTTCTTACGTCCAAAAGAGAAACGCGGCATATTTTTGAGAAAATTATTGCAGATTTTAATGAATCACAGGATGATATATATATAGAACTTATGGCAGTACCAAATCCGGAGCAGGAACTGCAAATCCGTGCAATTCAGGGAGAATTTCCAGATATTGTTGAATTTATCGGAGCACAGAAGGATGATCTGGTTAAATATGTAAAAGGCGGATATTTGCAGAAGCTGGATGATTTTTCTGCAATCCATTGTGTAAATGAACATTTTTTGGAAAAATTAAAAATTCTTAATGGTACTTATGTGCTTCCATTGTCTGTGAATTACAGAGGGATATTTTATAACAAAAGGATGCTGGAAAAGGACGGGTACCAGATCCCTTCTACATATGCAGAGCTTATTCAGACGATGCAGCAGATAAAAAAAGCCGGAAAGCTTCCCATTGTTTTTGCAGATAAAGACAGCTGGACGCTTCATCAGGGATGGGATGCAATTGACATGTCCTCCAGAGGAAGCCAGGATAATTTATTTCAGAATGTGCTGAACGGCACTACCGTTTTATATGAAGATCCTATTGCACTTGATTCTACCAGGAAATTTTTAGAAATAAGACAATATGGTCAGAAACAGACTATAAACACAGGATATGATGAAGCTGTAAAAAAATTTGCAAAGGGAGAAGCCTATATGTTCCTTCAGGGTAACTGGGCATATCCTATAATAAAAAAAATAAACCCGTATATGGATTTGTTATTTATGCCGTTTCCTACATACAATGAAAATCAGGCAAGGGTTGTAGTAAAAATAGATGCGACATTGGGGGTTTCTGCATCCTGCAAGCATCCGGAAGCGGCTGGAAAATTTCTGGATTATGTATTTTCAAAAAATGTCAGTGAATATTATGCAGATCAGGCCGGGGCCTATTCCTGCATAAAATCTGTAGATGTAGAAGACAATTATGCGAAGGTATTTACGGATAGGATCAGAAGCGGTGAGTTTTTCCTGGAGGAATTTGCTTATGAGAGCGAAAAAACTGATGCCAGGGATGCCTTGTTTCAGAACTTGACCAGTTCCCCTCAAACATATACAGAAAGAGCATTTTTGAAAGAATGGAATGATCTTTTGATTTTGCAGAAAGGAGCCTGAGTGTGAAGCGAATTTCAAGATTACCTGTATGGTGGCAGCTTTTTATTGGATTAGCATGCTGTTTTCTGTTTTCCCTGATAGTAATTTGTGCCTCCTTTTTCATTGATGTGAAGGAGGCTGAAAAAAATAATTGGTTTTATTTGCACAAAATGAACAGTCAGTGGGAGATGGAAATCGAGACCATAACAAAGAATCTGGATTATTTGAAATATCTGCCCTTGATAGATAAAAATATCATGACAGATATTCGAAACGATTATGAAAAACAGTCTTTAAAAAAGCAGCTTTCATCAAAGGAATATGTAAATGGTATTCTGGAAGATATCAGTGGAATTAATCCATTTATTTTGCGCACTACTATTTTAACTGAAAATGGAAATGTTTATGGTAACTTTGTGGAAGACTCGTTGACACAGATTAAGCAAGCAAAAAAGCATATTGCCTATTCAAGGGTTGGCTATAAAAATGAGGAATACGTTACAGATGTATATGAAGGCGAAATAAATATGCTTTCTTATAAATTGCTGACAATCGCATACGCTATGTATCCTGTGGAATCGGATCAAAAGCTTGCTACAATTTATATTGATTTGGATTTTGAAGAAATAGAAAAGAGCTTTTCCGTGTTTTCAAATGATGAAATTGAATGCTGTCTTTTTAACAGAAACGGGATTATTTATTCTTCTGAAAAAGAAAACAATTTTCTTCTTGAGGACGTGAAGAAAATTTATGAAAGTTCAAACCATCAGGGAACATTGGAAGCGGATGGCTCTGTCTGGAACGCATATGTTGTTAAGATCGATGATTTGGACTGGTATCTGGTTCAATGTATGCAGCGAAAAAGCTTTCTTCTCAATAGTATAAAGAATATTTTGCTTTTTTGTTTTGGGATTTTGATGGTTTTTGTTTTCTTACTGTTTGGAGGAATGCAGCTGATCAGTCGCATTACCAAGCCGATTACTGAATTTTCCAATGCGTTAAATCAGGTAACCTTACATAAAAAACAAAAACCACGGCATATCCAATTAAAAGAGGATGTTCCACAAGAAATTTCTACAATGGTAAGTGGCTATAATGATCTTGTATCACGTATTGAAGAGAATATTATTCTGGCATACAAAAACGAAATAAGCCAGAAAAAAACAGAACTGCAAATGCTGCAATATCAGATCAATCCCCATTTTTTATATAATACATTAAATATTGTCAGTGCATTGGCAAAACTAAATGGAGTTGATGAAATATCGGAAATTTCAGAATGCCTGTCTCATATTTTTCATTATAACGTAAAAGGGGGAAATATTGTACAGCTGAAAAAGGAGCTTGAGAATCTTCAGTGCTATGTAAAAATACAGTCCATGCGTTTTCCGGGAAAATTTGACGTGATTTATAATGTGGAAGAGGAAATGCTGACCTGTGAAATGTTAAAGTTTATATTACAGCCATTAATGGAAAACGCAATGGAACATGGTGTCATTCCCTGCAAACGAAGAGGGCGGATAGAAGTGACCGGAAAAATCACTTCGGCTAATATAGCAGAAATCAGTATTTGTGATAACGGAAATGGAATGAGCGATGAAACACTGCAGATGTTACACCAGGAATTAGAAAAAGACCTGCAGCAAGGCGTGAATCAGAGTTCATCCGGAATCGGCCTGATAAATGTACACCAGAGGATTAAAAACTATTATGGAGAAGAATTTGGAATCTTGGTAGAAAGTAATCAGGGAGAATACACTTGTGTAACGGTTCGTTTTCCGGTATTGGAAAAAGAGGTATAAAAATGAATTTTAAAATTTTAGTTGCAGATGACGAATATTATGCGAGAAAAGCACTTGTCATGATGCTTGAAAAATCCGGACTGCCGATTTCGGTGAATGGAGATTTTGAAGATGGGGAAGAAGTAATAGAATATCTTCAGGAAAACGAAGCGGATATTATCATTACGGATATCCGGATGCCAAATGTAGATGGACTGGAGCTGGCAAAATATGTGCAGGAGCATGTGCCGAAATGCTCAGTAGTGATAGAAACCGGATATGAAGATTTTCAGTACGCAAGAAATGCGCTGCGCTATCAGGTAAAGGACTATCTGACAAAACCAATCAACGAATCAGAATTGCTTAAGTCTATAAATGATATTCTTGTTGAAAAAGCAAAGTCAGATAATCTGGAAAATATCAATAAACTAAAAGGAATTGTTGAGAATCTGGATTTTGCACAATTGATACAAAATAAAAAGCTGCTTGATGAGCTGATTCTGGCGGAGCTTTGGAAAGAGTACTCCTGGTTTTTTATGGCGAAGGGAGAGGTTTCGCATTCGGGATATCAACAAATAAAAAAATATTTGCAAACTAAAAGAACTACTGCCAATGTACAAAGCTGGTACTTTAAAAATAAAGGTGAATGCATATTACTCTTTTTTTGCAAGCAGAAAATGGATTTCAAAGCATGCATTGGAGAGACTGATCTTTTGCAGCTAAAAAACAGCTTGGACCATAATTCGTGGTTTGGAATCAGTGGCATCCACAAAGAAAGAAGGGAAATTGAAAGGGCGTACAGAGAGTGTATTTACGCAATCAACAACCGTATTTTAATAAATGAAAATCTGTTTTTCTGGAAAGAAGAACTGGAAATTAAAAATCTGCTGGAAAAAGAAACCCTGGAAATATTCAGCAGAGTCGTAGAATTTGGCCGTATTTATGAGGCAGAAAAAATCATAGATAACTTATTTGCCAGATGCATAAGCGAGCGCGCAAACATTTACAGTCTTTATAATGCAATCATACAGCTTTTTTCCGTTCTCAGGAAAAAGTATTATAATGGATGTCAGATACCCAAGGGAGAAGGGGGATATTTCCTGTTTGATTTTAAGATTGATCTGTATCAATTTCATACAGCAGATGAGTTGAAAAAATATTTGCTTATGATTTTGAAAGAAGTCTGTGAAAAAAACGAGGAAAATGAAAATGAACTTCTGATAGAAAATATTTTAGTGTATCTCGAAAATCATTATGCAGATGATATTACATTAAATGAGCTTGCAGAGCATAAATACTTTGTAAGCGTGGGACACCTCAGCAGAACCTTTAAAAATAAAACCGGATTAACATTTTCCAAATATCTCACAGAGGTGCGGCTGAAAAAGGCAAAAGAATTTCTGGGAAATACGGACTTTGACATTACAGATATAGCAACATTTACAGGATACAATGATGCTTCCTATTTTACTCAGATTTTTCGGAAATCCTGCGGCATGACGCCTTCAGAATATCGTTACCAGGAAAGAAAAAAGAAAAGTCAAAAAAGTGATACTGAAAAAGAAAATAATTTATAGTTTTTATCTTCCGGGAGCCTTAAAATGACATTATCAAAAAAAGGAGGCTCTGTTTATATGAAGAAGAGATTAACTGTATTGGCTGCATTGCTTGCCTGCTCCACACTTATGGGAAGTGCTCATGTATATGCAGAGGAAAATGAAAAGAACGTTGTTGAAACTGCGTACGGAAAAGTGCAGGGAATCAACAGTACAGATGAAAACTATGAGGATGTTGTAGAATTTCGTGGAATTCCATATGCAGCACCGCCAGTTGATGATTTGCGCTGGAAACCACCGGTAGATCCTGAAAAATGGGATGATGTTCTTGTATGCGATACCTACAAGGATATTCCTATGCAGGTATTGGGCGGAGCTGAGGTGGAACCCTATAAAACAGATATTTATTACGATGGAGTTCCGGAAATGAGTGAAGACTGTCTGTATCTGAATGTAATGACAACAGGAGATTCACTTTCTTCCACAGAAAAGAAACCGGTATATGTGTGGTTCCATGGCGGCGGACTGAACAGCTGCTATACCTTTGAGCCGGAAGGAAATGCGGAAGCTTTTGCAAAGAACGGAATCGTTGTAGTAACAGTAGAACAGCGTCTTGGTGTCTTTGGCTATCTGTCATTACCACAGCTTACCGAGGAACAGGGACAAAGCGGAAACTATGGTCTGATGGATCAGATCAAAGCTATGGAATGGATCAAAGAGAATATAGCTAACTTCGGAGGAGATCCTGAGAATATCACAGTTGGCGGACAGTCTGGCGGTACTACAAAGGCAATGGCAATGACTGCTTCTCCTAAAATGGATGTAGAAGTTGATAAATTAATCCTGGAAAGTGGCTTAAAATATAATATGGAATTCCAGACTCTGGAAAGTGCAGAAGAAAAAGGAACTGCATATCTGGGAGATCTGGGACTTGATGAGGCTGCGACACTTGAGGATCTGAGAAACATGGATGCTGAAAAGCTGATTGACAATACCAGTTCTAATTATCCGGGAAGTATGAACCAGGATGGTTTGTATGTCACCTATGAAAGCATTCAGGATTCCATTAATGATGGAATGTTTGATGAGATTTCTGTATTGTCCGGAACAAATATGGGAGAGGGAAGTTATCCGAAGGTATCCACAGCAGATGACTTCTATGCACAATACAAAGAAGCTCTTGGTGATCTGTATGATAAATACGACTTTGAAAATCTGGTAAAAGTAGATGACAATACAGCAGCTATGGTCAGCCGTCAGTTAGGAACCTATGGTCTTGGCACAAATGTCAGCAGAAGCCTTATGGTTAACAGACTGTACGGAAAAATGATGTCAGAAAGAACAGATGGAAAAGCAGCAAACTATACATACTTATTCAGCCATTCTACACCTGAGAGCATTTCAGATTTAGGAACAGACAGAGGCTGGGCTAACCAGTGGGCATGGCATACAAGTGAAATGTGGTATGCGTTCAACTCTCTGCGTGAGGGCGTTCCGGAAGTAAGACAGTGGACTGACTGGGACTATGAGTTAGCAGAAAAAATGAATCAGTATTGGTCAAACTTTATCAAAACCGGAGATCCAAATGGAGACGGACTTGCATACTGGCCGGCAGCAGATGAAAATATGGGATATATTCAGTTAGGCGATGGAATCAGTACACATGAAGAGGAACTGACAGATCTGGAAAAACTGATGATGGATTATACCACCAACTATTTCAATTTTCCTGTAGCTGAGTAAGAGATACACTTTTAACCTCCTAGAGCGTGTTTGAAAAATCATTCCCGCAATCTGCACGCCCCACTTTGCGGTATATTTTGCCCGAATTCAGTTGCCGTAGCCCGCTACGGCGCCCTCATCCGAACAAAATCTCCCACAAATTGTGACGCACATCTCGCAGAAAGCCTTTTTCAAACACGCTCTGGAGAATGCAGTGCATTTTCCTACCATACCATGGTTTTTTCAATATTATTCACAGAAAAAGTCGTCGGCTTTAGAAGCTGGCGGCTTTTTTTGCGTAAATAGCGCAAAATCTTTCCTCTTTCTTGTTCTGAAAATAAATTCATGCTATGATAAAAATTAAAAAAGGGCTGAACATAGACAAAAAGGTTTCTTTCCCCCAATTTTGCATAACCGTAATAGAAAGTAGGAGAGTATGGTGAAATTAAAGAAAACAATGAAAAAAATAGGCAAGATTTTTCTCTGTTTTTTGCTGGTGGTTGCGCTGGTAAATATACTTGCACCTCTTTTTTGCAAAAAACCAGATGGAAAATATGCAAAAAATCTGCAGCAGACAGAATTTACTTCTGAGACAGCAGGGGCAGAAAGAATCCGCTGTATCGATGATAACGAAGAAGCACTTTTGTGGCGGCTTCGAATGATTGGTACAGCAAAAGAAAGCATTGTGCTGTCCACCTTTGATCTGCGCGCAGATGAAAACGGCACTAAGCTTCTGGCTGCGCTGAATCATGCTGCGGACAAAGGGGTAAAGATTCAGCTTTTAATTGATGGAATTTATCAGCAGCTATTTTTGTCCGGAAACAGTGATTTCCAGGCACTGGCGGCGCATGAAAATGTGGAAGTGGGAGTTTATAATCCAGTGACTCCACTAAATCTGTTTAAGCTGAACTATCGTATGCACGACAAATATTTGATTATTGATGAGAAAATATATCTGCTTGGCGGACGCAACAGCAACGATATTTTCCTGGGAGATCAGACTGAGGACATTAATGTGGACCGGGATATTCTGGTGTATGATACTTCTGAAGGAAAGGGCGAGTCCTTGCTGCAGCTTGAGGACTATTTTCACAAAATCTGGAATGAGGGCTGTGTAAGCATAAGAACAAGAAAACAGTCCTCGAAATATACAGATCAATACCAGAACATGGAAGAGCTGTATACTTCTCTACTGGAAAAATATAATGATATAGAAACCTATAGCACATGGGAGAAGGATACGGAAGAGGCCAATAAAATTACCCTGATTCATAACGGAACCCAGGCGGGGCGAAAAACTCCTCAGGTTCTTCAGGCAATTCAGTATCTGTCTGAAAATGCAGACTATGTGATTGTACAAACCCCATATGTAATCTGTAACGGCTATATGTATACTGTTTTGCACGAGATAGCGGATCATGCCAAGCTGCAGATCATACTTAATGCAGTGGAAAAAGGTTCAAATCCATGGGGCTGTACAGATTATCTCAATCAAAAGCGAAAAATCTTGAAAACCGGAGCAGATGTTTATGAGCTGATGAACGATTATCCGGTGCATACAAAGACAGTGCTGATTGATAATCGTCTGTCTGTGGTAGGGTCATACAATCTGGATATGCGAAGCACTTATCTGGACACGGAGCTGATGCTGGTAATTGACAGCGAGAAACTGAATCAGCAGATTCGCACAACAGAAAATGCTTATATGGAAAAGAGCAAAGAAATCCTGGCAAATGGACAGGAAACAGAAGGGGCAAAGTATGAGAAAAAGATACTGACCTGGCAGAAGAAATTATTCTATGGAGCGCTGAGGATTATTATTCGTCCGCTTCGTCAGCTGCTGTAGCACCCTTGTCCGGGCAAAAACTTTCGCAAAGAAAGAAGGTGAAAATTTAAATAAATAGCAAATTAGGAATTGATTTTTTGTCCAAAAGCAGTTAGAATGACTTTTGGAAAGAAAATAAATTTCTTTCATAAAAAATATGAAAACAAAGGCAGGTGAACAGAATGGATAGTTGCGATTCTCATGGGCGAAGTAGTTGCATAGGATGGAAAAACGAAATGGCAGATGAGCACCGCGCACATTCTGTTCTTCTTTAATTTCTATAAATTATCGAATTCCATTTCTTTTTTTGATCCTATGAATTCCAAGCGTAATTGCGGCACGTTGAAGGCAGTACAGTAACATTCTTTGGTGACATGAATTAGTCTGCTCTTTTTTCGTGCGTGTATTTGTGTGCTTTCCGGGCGAAAAATATTTTGCCTGGATGACTTCATATGCCCTGTGAGGGATCCAATATTCCCTTAATGAGCAGGCAGTGTAAGCTGTTTATACTGTAATAATGCTCTCCCGCGGATTTTTTATATCCGTATAAAAAAACATAAGACAGATCCATAATATTGAGAATCTGATTTATGAGAGATTGGAGAAAGCAGGATGGAAAAAAGAGTGCAGGATTACACCCAGGACATTCTGGCTGTAATCAGAAGTAATACCTCTCCGGCTGCCATGAGCAGCAAGCTGGAGGACTTTCATGCCAATGACCTTGCAGATGCAATGCCAAGGCTGACTGTACAGGAGCGTTACAAATTATATCGTATCCTGGATATTAATATGTTGTCCGATATTTTTGAATACACAGATTCGGACAATGCTGCAGAATATGTGAAAGAGATGGATGTAAAAAAAGGAGCAGCCATTCTTTCACGGATGGAGACCGATGCCCTTGTAGAGGTTCTCCAGAAAATTGAAAAAGCGAAGAAAAAAATCCTGGTGGAGCTGATGGATGACGATGTCCGTCATGACATTGAGATGATCGCATCCTTTGATGAGGATGAAATCGGAAGCCGCATGACTACCAATTGTATTATTATCCGTGAGAATCTGACTGTAAAACAGGCTATGAACAGTCTGGTAGAGCAGGCTGCCAAGAATGATAATATTTCCACTATTTTTGTGGTGACAGAATCTCAGAAGTTTTATGGAGCCATTGACCTGAAGGACCTGATCATTGCCCGTCAGGACAAGTCACTGGAAGATTTGGTAGCTACTTCTTATCCGTATGTATATGCAGAAGAAGATATTGATGATTGTATTGAAGAACTGAAGGCGTATTCCGAAGACTCCATTCCTGTCCTGGATAATGACAATCGTCTTCTTGGTGTTATTACTTCATCTAATATCATTGACCTGGTTGATGATGAGATGGGAGAAGATTACGCCATGCTGGCAGGTCTTACTGCAGAAGAGGATTTGAAGGAGCCGCTGAAAGAGAGTATGAAGAAGCGTATGCCGTGGCTGATTGTTCTTCTTGGTCTTGGAATGGTAGTATCCTCTGTGGTTGGTGTGTTTGAAAACGTAGTAACACAGCTTCCGATCATTATGGCATTCCAGTCACTGATTCTGGATATGGCAGGTAATGTAGGTACCCAGTCTCTGGCGGTTACCATTCGTGTACTGATGGATGAGTCTCTTACCGGAAAACAGAAGCTGGAGCTTGTATTTAAAGAAATGCGAATCGGTCTTTGCAATGGTGCACTTCTTGGTATTTTGTCCTTTGCGTTGATCGGACTTTATATTTACTTCTTCAAGGGAAAAACATTGGTATTTGCATATGCAGTATCCGGCTGCATCGGAGTAGCCCTTCTTCTGGCTATGCTGATCTCAAGTGCAGTGGGAACCTGTATTCCGCTGTTCTTCAAGAAAGTGGGCGTGGACCCTGCAGTTGCTTCTGGTCCATTGATTACCACTGTCAACGACCTTGTGGCTGTTGTGACATATTACGGACTTGGCTGGGTGTTCCTGATCGGAGTGCTGCATTTGGCAGGCTAAGAGAAAATAATAAAAGAGGAGCAGGCAGGAAAGCCCTTCGTGAAAAGAAACGAAAATGGAATTGTTTCTTTTCACGAAGGGCTTTTGGTTTTGGAAAATAGGATTAAGGAGGAGTTTCTTATAGAAGAAATGTTTTGCAAAATTTATCAACAGAATTCAATACGTTAATTTGACAAAATACAAGGAAGTTAGTAAAATGGATGTAACTTCCAGAATCCAGGCGGCAGTGGGCTGGCGGGTAATTTCTGGTATATGGTTGGAGGCAGAAAATCTTTTGCATCTGACATCATTAATAGAAAAAGCGAGGTTGGATTGAAATGAATACATGGGAAGCAAATATTCGCAAAGTAGTACCGTACACCCCGGGAGAGCAGCCAAATGAACCGGATATGATCAAGCTGAACACCAACGAGAATCCATATCCACCAGCTCCGGGGGTAACAAAGGCCCTTAAGGAGATTCACACAGACACTCTCCGTCTTTACCCGGATCCGACAGCAGGTGATCTGGTACATGCAATTGCACAGAATTACGGACTGAAGGATGAGCAGGTATTTGTAGGCGTTGGCTCAGATGATGTGCTGGCCATGAGCTTTCTTACCTTTTTCAATTCAGAGAAGCCTGTTCTTTTCCCGGATATCACTTATTCCTTCTATGATGTGTGGGCAGACCTGTTTCGCATTCCGTATGAGTGCAAGGCTCTGGATGAGAATTTTTGCATCCGCAAAGAGGATTATTTCGGGGAAAACGGCGGAATTATTTTCCCAAATCCAAATGCGCCTACAGGGGTGGAGCTTCCCCTCTCTGATATAGAAGAAATCCTGCAGCACAACCAGGATGTGATCGTGATCGTGGATGAGGCATATGTAGACTTCGGCGCCAGATCAGCGCTGGAGCTCATCGACAAATATGAGAATCTGCTGGTAGTACAGACCTTCTCCAAGTCCCGCTCCATGGCTGGAATGCGAATCGGTTTCGCGTGCGGAAATGCGCAGCTGATCAAATATCTCAATGATGTGAAATATTCCTTTAACTCTTACACCATGGATCGCACCACTTTAGCCACAGGCGTGGCTGCCATTGAAGATCAGGCATATTTCCAGGAGACTTGCGCTAAGATCATTGCCACCAGAGAGTGGACCAAGAAAGAACTGGCAGCGCTGGGATTTTCCTTCCCGGATTCCAAAACGAACTTTATTTTCGCTTCCCACGAAAGCTGCCCGGCAAGTGAACTGTTCGGGGCTCTTCGCCAGGAGCACATTTATGTAAGATATTTCCCGAAGCCAAGAATTGACAATCACTTAAGAATTACTGTGGGAACACAGGAAGAGATGGAGAAGCTGATTGAATTTTTGAAAAAATACCTGAAAAAATGAGAAAGAAAAATGGAATGAAAAAAAGTGTATTATGTCTGATCCTGACGGCGTCCATGGCAATGTCGGGAATTCCCGTTGCAGCGGAAGGGTTCTCAGATGGAGAGTCAGCATGGGCAAGTGAGAACGCACAGGAAGGGAACTCCTGGGAAGAAAATGAGATAACGAATTCCTCTGTTGAAACAACCGAAACAGGTGAAGATAGTTCTTCATCCGCCGAGGATTTGGGAAATGAAGCAGATGAGAAACCTGAAAGTGATGCAGCACAGCAGTCTTCCGATCAGGCAGCATTTTCTGATGGAAAAACGGAGGTACTGGACGGCTTTGGAAGCCTGGATACAGACACCGGCTTTTTAGATAGTGAGACTGCAGAGGAAGAAACCGGGACAGATGGGGAAGAAGAGGGGACGCTTACGGCAGAAGAAATCGAAGCCCAGCTTGCGCCTATCCGGGAGCTTGCGCCCATCAGCTATGTAGATCCACCGGAAGGGGATGACAGTGACACTGCCAGCGTAGGCGGAGCAAGAGCCACTTCCTATCCGGCGAAATATGACCCGAGAGGAAGCCTGGCCCTTCCTGTCCGTAACCAGAAGCCATCCAACATGTGCTGGTCATACACTCTGGCAGCCAACCTGGAAATCTCTTTCCTGCGGGCTGGAGCAGGATTGTTTGATCTTTCCGAGGAGCATCTTGCCTATTTCTTTGCCAACAGACAGAACGATCCTCTTGGAAATACCCCGAATGACAGGAACAAAGTTCTGCATTCCTACCGGGATGGCGGCAACCAGACGTTAGCAGCAATTTTCCTTAGCTCCTGGAGCGGTATGGCACTGGAATCCCAGGTGCCTTATGAGACAAATGCGGACCACACCCTGGATTCCGATGCGGTTCCATCTTCCGGTATGGCATACAAAACCACTGCATACCTGGAAAATGCCGCATTTTCCTCCTACTCTGTGGCAAAGATCAAAAACCTGATTTCGGAATACGGATCTGTTTCCATGTCCATTGGCATGTATGACAGCTGCTACAACCCGAAGACGTATGCGTACAGCTATTCTGGAAATGCAGGCGTGAACCATGCGGTAACCCTGGTGGGCTGGGATGATAACTTTGCAAAGGAGAATTTTAATTCCAGCTGCAATGTGACTTCAGACGGAGCCTGGATTGTGCGGAACAGTTGGGGAGAGCAATGGGGCGATAAGGGATATTTCTATATTTCTTACGAAAATAAATGCAATTATAATATCGTAGCAGCAGAAGCAGTCACAAATCCAAAATACAGAAACAATTATTTTTATGACGGTTCCTGCGCTTTGAGCAAACTGAAGCTTTACCCGTCAGGAAGTGGCGGCATTTCCTCTGTTTCCAATGTTTTTCAGGCAAAGGCAGGAAAAGGCAAAGGGGAAGCTCTGGGAGAAGTGGTTCTGTCTACTTATACAGATGGCGGCTCCTACAGCATTCAGGTCTACACCAATCTGAAGGATCAGAGCAACCCGGTAAGCGGAACGCCTGCGTACAGTACGCCAGTGACTTTTTATCAGGAGCATGCGGGGATTTCGACGGTGCAGGTTCCGGAAGTGAATCTGATCAGCGGAACTTTGTATTCCGTAGTGGTTACCAACATTGGTTCCGGTGCTGTGGAATACCTGTGCGAAACCAACAATTCCTATAGCTGGGTGGAATTTGCTGCAGACCTGAAAGCAAATCAGAGCTTCTGTTATCATGAAGACAATGGCTGGAGTGATTTTTCCAAGACCAGTCCCAGTGCCTGCGCAAGAATCAAGGCTCATACCAGAACGCTGGACAGTGCTGTCGCAGTAGGAAAGCCTGCTTCGTTTGCGGCGAAAGCAAAGGCATATAATCAAATTGCCCTGACCTGGGAAAAGGTTTCCGGTGTTTCCGGCTATCAGGTATACCGAAAGGAAGAGGGCGGAAGCTACAGGAGAGTGAAGACTGTATCCTGGAAGGAAAGTTCTTGGACGGATACAAAGGTGAATCCGGGAATTACCTGTACCTATCGGATCCGGGCTTACAGCGTGGTGTCTGGGACTGCTAAATATTCTGCCTACAGTTCTGCTGTATCTGTGAAAACAGCGTTATCCAGACCCTCTGTTTCCGTGAAGGTTTCTTCTGATCTTTCCAACACGGTAAGCTGGAAGAAGATTGCAGGAGCTTCCGGCTACCTGGTTTACCGGAAAACAGCTTCTGGAAAATGGACGAGAATTGCCACTATTACGAAGTCCTCCACAATCACATATCAGGATAAAAAGATCAGTGCCAATACAGTGTATGAATACACGGTGCGAGCCTATCGGAATGTGAATGGCAAAAGGGTGACAAGCAGTTACAGGTCCAGCGGAAAATACAAATCCGCACCGGCCAGACAAACCATCACTTCCATTTCCAATGCAAAGAAAGGTTTGCTTCTGAAATGGAAAGCACAGAAAAAATGTGATGGGTATTATATTTATCGAAAAGTGGGAAACGGCAGCTATAAGCTGGCAGCAACCATCAAAAAAGGAAGAACTGCATCCTGGACGGATACCAAGGTGACAAAAGGCAGGAAATACCAATATTATATATGCGCCTATGTGAAAGAACCAAAAGGCGTGGTGAAGAGCAAATACAAAGTTTCTTTCCAGGTTCGCAGAACGAGGTAGAAGGAAGCTCCTTACAGGAGCTTCCTTTTTAACATACGGCTTTAGCCTGTTCAAAATGTCTACGCATCGTGTATTATGCAGGATAAACTTAGCGTAAAAGAATATTAGGACCCTTTTAAGGGTTAAGGCGAAGTAGTACAAATGCCCTTTTAAGGGCGGCGACGAGTCAAGAGCAATGTGGCTGGAGCAAAGCGAAATCCAGCGCCTTGAGACGCTGGCCTAGCATTAAAGGCTTATAGCCGTCCTACGAGCCACCCGTTTCACGGGTGGGGGCGACTTTTCGGATGCCGGTGTCGATGACGTCAGATATGTGTCGACAAATAAGTCTTGCAATCAAAAAGTTCTGGTGTGTATAATATAGGGCAAAGGCATTCATTTGCAATTGATATGGACAGAGTGCCGATAATGTGCTATGATAAGCAATATTAGATTAAATATTCATTTTTTTGTTCAACATAAAATTTCTGTCCTATCAGACATTTGTATCCCGTAGAAAATGAAATGTAATTTAGAATGATAATGAGTCGAAGAGGTAGATGGTTGATGAGAGAAAAATACGAATCGTTACCCCTGGTGGAGCTGAAAGCGCTTGCGAAAGCCAGAGGACTGAAGGGCATTTCTACTATGAGAAAGCCTGAATTAATTGAGCGTATGCTGGAAGAAGACAAAAAAGAAGCTGCTGAGAAAGAAGCAGCGAAGCCGGAAGAGGTGAAAAAAGAAGCTTCCGATATGGTACAGGACGCTCCTGCAGGTACACCTGTAAGAAGAGAGCCGGAAGCAGCCCCTGTGAAAAAGGAAGAGCCCGCAAGAACCCGGACCATTGTAAGAAGAAATCCGGAATTTCGCGGCAGCTATGCAGCAAGAGGTGAGAATACAGGACGTCAGAATGGCTACAGCAACGCCAGACAGGACAGCCCTGCAAGGCAGGAGCCGGTCATTCGCCCTGTAGAAGTTGTTCCTCCTGCAGAGACCAAAAGTGAGGAACCAGAGCAGATTCGCGAGAATGCCGAAGGACATGCTGAGCATGTAAGCAATACTTATCACGTTCCTGCAGAGACCGTCCAGCTGGACAGCGGTGAGCGTGCCAACGGTATTCTGGAAGTTATGCCGGATGGCTTCGGCTTCATCAGAAGCGAGAACTATCTTCCAGGTGAGAATGACATTTATGTTTCCCCGTCCCAGATCCGGAGATTTAATCTGAAGACCGGAGATATTATCCAGGGAAATATCAGGATCAAGACCCAGGGTGAGAAATTCAGTGCCCTTTTGTATGTGACATCCATCAATGGTTTCCATCCAAGCGAAGGTCAGAAGAGATACAATTTCGAGAACATGACCCCCATTTTCCCGGATGAGCGTCTGATCATGGAACGTCCTGGCGGAACCACAGCCATGCGTATTGTAGATCTGATCAGTCCTATCGGAAAGGGACAGCGAGGCATGATCGTTTCCCCGCCTAAGGCAGGTAAGACCACCCTTCTCAAAGACATTGCCAAGTCCATTTTGAAGAATAACAAGGACATGCATCTGATCATTCTTCTCATTGACGAGCGTCCGGAGGAGGTTACTGATATCAAGGAAGCAATACAGGGACCGAATGTAGAGGTTATCTATTCTACATTTGATGAGCTTCCGGAGCATCATAAGCGTGTATCTGAGATGGTTGTGGAGCGTGCACGCCGCCTTGTAGAACATAAGCAGGATGTTGTGATCCTTCTGGATTCCATCACCAGACTGGCAAGAGCCTATAACCTGGTCGTTCCTCCAAGCGGAAGAACTCTTTCCGGAGGTCTTGACCCGGGAGCACTTCATATGCCGAAGCGTTTCTTCGGTGCAGCCCGCAACATGCGTGAGGGAGGAAGCCTTACCATTCTTGCTACTGCACTGGTTGACACCGGAAGCAAGATGGATGATGTGATCTACGAGGAATTCAAGGGAACCGGCAATATGGAGCTTGTTCTTGACCGCAAGCTTCAGGAAAAGCGTGTATTCCCGGCAATCGACATCCAGAAATCCGGAACCAGACGTGAGGACCTTCTTCTGAGCAAAGATGAGCAGGAAGCTGTGTACATTATGCGAAAAGCCCTTAACGGAATGAAGTCTGAGGATGCGGTAGAACAGATCCTGAACATGTTTGCCCGTACTCGAAACAACGCAGAATTTGTGCAAACTGTAAAAAAACAGAAATTTTTATAAATAACTTGCATTTCTCATAACAGCATGCTATAATCAGTAGGCTGTGTAAAGTGTGAATTCGTCAGATTCAACGCAAATAAAATAGAATAAATATAGAGAGGTGAAAATCATGAGAGAAGGAATCCATCCGAATTACTATCAGGCAACTGTAACCTGCAACTGCGGTAATACTTTTGTAACAGGTTCTACCAAGCAGGACATCCACGTAGAAATCTGCTCCAAATGTCATCCGTTCTATACAGGACAGCAGAAAGCTACTCAGGCTCGCGGACGTATCAATAAGTTCAATGAGAAATACGGCCTGAATAAATAATTTGAATATTACTGAATGAGAAGGTTGAGGTTGGGAAATCTCAACCTTTCTTTGTTACTGCCGATTTACTATGAAAGTCCCAGACGGCAGCCAAGAATGAGCCATGCTTCGCATGAGTGAATTCTTGGATATCGGATGGGCTAGAGCGTGTTTGAAAAATCATTCCCGCAATCTGCACGCCCCACTTTGCGGTATATTTTGCCCGAATTCAGTTGCCGTAGCCCGCTACGGCGCCCTCATCCGGACAAAATCTCCCACAAATTGTGACGCACATCTTGCAGAAAGCATTTTTCAAACATACTTTCATTATGGTGATGTCGCCGGCAGGCGACATGTCCGATTTACAGGAGGATAAAATGAAACCATCAAATATCGGTGGACAGGCTGTTATGGAAGGAATTATGATGCGTCATAAGGACAAGTACTCCATTGCAGTCCGCCGTCCTGACAATGAAATTGAGCTGAAAGTAGAAGACTACAAATGTATTTTCGGCAAGGCCAAGATCTGGAGAAAGCCCATTATCCGCGGAATGGTAAGCTTTGTGGATTCCCTGGTAACAGGTACCAAGTGCCTGATGTACTCCGCAGAGATCGCAGGAGATGAGGAAGACGAGGAGGAAGCTAAGAAAAATGCCTCCCTCTCCGCTGAAGAATTAGAAGCCAAGAAGAAAAAAGAGGACAAGGCATTCAAGGCACTGCTGTATGTGACCGTTGCCATTTCCATTGTCATTTCCATTGCGGCATTTATGCTGCTTCCCTATGTGCTGGCAAGCCTTTGCCGCAAGGTTGGGGCATCTGAAGTTATCGTTACCATTGTAGAAGCTTTTGTGAAGCTGGCACTGTTTATGGGATACATGCTTCTGATCTCCAGAATGAAGGATATTCAGAGAACCTTCATGTATCATGGCGCAGAGCACAAATGCATCAACTGCGTGGAGAACGGCAAGCCCCTTACCGTAGAGAATGTGCTGGAGAGCTCCAGATTTCACAGACGCTGCGGTACCAGCTTCCTTTTCCTGGTTATGCTGGTAAGTATTTTCCTGCACTTTATCTTCGTGCTGGTGCCATCCTACTGGCTGCGCCTTTTCGGACGTCTGCTCATGGTGCCCATCGTATCCGGAATCTCCTTTGAGATCAT
Source organism: Ruminococcus sp. AF31-8BH (assembly GCF_003460605.1). Classification (GTDB taxonomy): domain Bacteria; phylum Bacillota; class Clostridia; order Lachnospirales; family Lachnospiraceae; genus Blautia_A; species Blautia_A acetigignens. The sequence goes on along the minus strand of NZ_QTVN01000004.1, from coordinate 170,879 downwards.
CCAGTGGGCTGGAAGAACGGACAGCAAGTTTGCCCTTATGATGAGCAAGCCGGGAATGGCAATGCAGAAATTTACCACCAAGGAGCCTACAGCTGATATGGCAGAGGTTGCCATCAAGGCAGTAGAAGCCGTGTTTGACTGGAGAGCATACTTAAAAGAAGAATTTGGTCTGGACATTCCATATGAGAATGAGAATCCAGAAGGGGAGAGTCAGGAGCATGCATCTGAAGCAGGTGCTGCCAAATGACATCCCTGGAAGCATTATTAAAAGAAGGAACGAAAGTTCTGGAAGAAAAGAAAATCCAGGAAGCCAGGTTAGACGCTTGGCTTCTTTTGGAGTATGTGACAGGCGTAAGCCGCGCTCTTTATTTTGCTGACCCGAAGAAAGCGGTAGAGGAAGAGAAGGCGGAAGAGTACAGAAAGCTGATCGTCTTAAGAGCCGGTCACATTCCTTTGCAGCACATCACCCATCAGGCGTATTTCATGGGCTTTGAATTTTATGTGGATGAGAATGTGCTGGTTCCAAGACAGGACACAGAGACGCTGGTGGAGAAAGCACTGGAGATTCTGGAGAATCAGGAGAAACCGCGGATCCTTGACATGTGCACCGGATCAGGCTGTATTTTATTAAGTCTTCTTGCCATGAAAGAGGGGGCATCCGGAACAGGCGCTGACATTTCCCCTCTCGCCCTTAAGGTGGCGAAACAGAACGCAAAAGGGCTGAATGTGGCAGATCGGGCGGAATTTGTGGAAAGTGACTTGTTTTTATCACCTTTTTTTGCAGAAACTACTGGTAAAGCACTGCCAGTATATGATATTCTTATTTCGAATCCCCCTTATATCAGAAGTGCAGTGATCGAGGATCTTATGGAAGAAGTGAAGGGACACGATCCCAGAATTGCGCTGGACGGCCATGAGGATGGATTGTATTTTTACCGGAGGATCGTATCGGAGGGTAGTGCCTATGTGAAAGAAAATGGCTGGATGCTGTTTGAAATCGGATACGACCAGGGGGAGGATGTGTCGAAGCTGCTTGAGAAAGCCGGTTTTCGCCAGGTGCAGGTGATCCAGGATCTGGCAGGACTGGACCGGGTAGTGATCGGACAGAAACCCCATAGATAAAAGAAAGAAATAACAGGAGGAAAACCATGTTTGACAAGTTGGATGATTTGCTCATACGTTTCGAGGAAGTTCTGAACGAGCTTGGTGAGCCGGATGTAACAGCGAACCCGGATCGTTTCCAGAAGCTGATGAAAGAACAGAGCGACCTGCAGCCAATTGTGGATACCTATAAGGAATATAAGAAAAATAAAGAAACCATTCAGGACAGTCTTTCCATGCTGGAAGAGGAGAAGGATGAGGAAATGCGTGAGATGCTCAAGGAAGAGCTTTCAGACGCCAAGAAGCGTGTGGAAGAGCTGGAGCATGAGCTGAAGATCCTGCTTCTGCCGAAGGACCCTAACGATAACAAGAACGTTATCGTGGAGATCCGTGCAGGCGCAGGCGGAGATGAGGCTGCTCTTTTTGCGGCTGAGATTTACAGAATGTATGTGAAATACGCAGAATCCAGACGCTGGAAAACAGAAATGATGAGTCTGAATGAGAACGGAATCGGCGGATTTAAGGAAGTTACCTTTATGATCAACGGTGCCGGAGCTTATTCCAGACTGAAATACGAAAGCGGCGTGCACCGTGTACAGCGTGTGCCGGAGACAGAATCCGGCGGAAGAATCCATACTTCCACCTGTACAGTTGCAATCATGCCGGAAGCAGAGGAAATTGATTTCCATCTGGATATGAATGACTGTAAGTTTGACGTATTCCGTGCATCCGGAAACGGCGGTCAGTGTGTCAACACCACAGACTCTGCGGTTCGACTGACCCATATTCCTACCGGAATCGTAATTTCCTGTCAGGATGAGAAATCCCAGCTGAAAAATAAGGATAAGGCTCTGAAGGTCCTTCGTTCCCGTCTGTATGAGATGGAGCTTGCAAAGCAGCACGATGCAGAGGCTGAGGCAAGAAGAAGCCAGATCGGTACAGGGGACCGTTCTGAGAAAATCAGAACCTACAATTTCCCGCAGGGACGTGTGACGGATCACCGCATTAAGCTGACCCTTCACAGACTGGATAATATTCTGAACGGTGACCTGGATGAGATCATCGACAGTCTGATCGCAGCAGACCAGGCTGCAAAGCTGAGCAATCTGCAGGAACAGTAAAAGGCGTATACCGGGAACCTTGTAAATACAAGTTTCCGGATACCATATATTAAAATAAAAAACATGGACTAAAACGGGAGGGTACACCTATGAAAAAAACAGCCCTTGTAATTATGGCTGCCGGAGTTGGAAGCCGCTTTGGAAATGGAATTAAACAGCTTGCACCAGTTGGACCAAACGGTGAGATCATCATGGATTATTCCATCAGAGATGCACTGGAAGCAGGATTTAACAAAATCGTATTTATCATCCGCAAGGATCTTGAGGAAGAATTTAAGAGCACCATCGGTGCCCGCGTATCCAAGATCGCGGAAGTAGCATATGCATATCAGGAGATGGAGAAGCTTCCGGAAGGTTTCACCAAGCCTGCAGACAGAACCAAACCATGGGGAACCGGACACGCAGTCATCTGTGCGAGAGAGTTCCTGACCGAGCCATTTGCAGTTATCAATGCAGACGATTACTATGGCAAGGAAGCTTATGTAAAGGTTCATGATTATCTGGTTCAAGATCAGCCAGAGGATGATATCCTTCATATCTGCATGGCTGGATTCCGCCTTGGCAATACACTGAGCGACAATGGAAGCGTTACCAGAGGTCTTTGCCATATTACAGACGGCAAGCTCACAGGCGTAACAGAGACTCACAATATCTTTAAGACTGCAGACGGCGCTGAGAGCCGCGAGGACGGACAGCCAGTAGAGAAGCTGGATCTGAACGAGCTGGTTTCCATGAATATGTGGGGACTGACACCGGCATTTATGGATACTTTATATAACGGATTCGTAGAGTTCCTTGAGAATGTGAAGCCGGGAGATATCAAGGCAGAGTATCTGCTTCCGGTTATGATTGATGAGCTGATCCAGAAGGGCGCTGCACAGGTAGATGTACTTGAGACAAAGGACACCTGGTTCGGCGTTACATATCAGGAAGATAAAGAAGTTGTAATCAAGGCATTTAAAGAGCTTACAGAAGCCGGAGTTTATCCAAACGGACTTTATTAATGAATATTTCAAAACTCAGATACTGCATGTATTGTGCGTTATTGGATTTTTAGGCAGAATTGCGTTATAGGAGGATAAATAATTATGGGAAAATATTTTGGAACAGACGGATTTCGAGGAGAGGCAAATGTTCAGCTGACTGTTGACAATGCTTTCAAGGTAGGACGTTATGTAGGATGGTATTACGGACGTGACCATAAGGCCAAGATCGTAATCGGAAAGGATACCAGAAGAAGCAGCTACATGTTCGAGTATGCCCTGGTTGCTGGTCTTACTGCTTCCGGCGCAGATGCTTATCTTCTTCATGTAACTACCACACCAAGCGTATCCTTTGCAGTTCGTACAGAGGATTTTGACTGCGGTATTATGATCTCCGCAAGCCATAACCCATTCTATGATAACGGAATCAAGCTTCTGAATGGAAACGGACAGAAGATCGAGGCTGAGATCGAGGAGCGCATCGAGGCTTATATTGACGGCGAGATCGAGGAGCTTCCTCTTGCCCGCAAAGAAGATATCGGACGCACCATCGACTTTGCTTCCGGACGTAACCGCTATATCGGATACCTGATCTCCATTCCAAGCCGTGACTTCAAGAATGTAAAGGTTGGTCTTGACTGTGCAAACGGAAGCTCTTCTGCCATTGCAAAGAGCGTATTCGAGGCACTTCAGGCGAAGACCTATGTGATCAACAACCAGCCGGACGGAACCAATATTAACACAAACTGCGGTTCCACCCATATCGAGGTTCTGCAGAAATATGTAGTCGATAACGGACTGGATATCGGATTTGCGTATGATGGAGATGCTGACCGCTGTATCGCAGTGGATCATCGCGGAAATATTATCGACGGCGATAAGATCATGTATGTATGCGGCAAATACTTAAAAGAGCAGGGCAAGTTAAACGGCAATACAGTCGTTACCACTGTTATGTCCAACATGGGCCTTTACAAGGCTCTGGAGCGTGAAGGAATGCGTTACGAGCAGACCGCAGTAGGTGACAAGTATGTAGCCGAGAATATGCTTGCAAACAACTACAGCATCGGCGGAGAGCAGTCCGGACATATTATTTTTAGCCGCTATGCAGCTACCGGAGACGGTATCCTGACTTCCCTGATGGTAATGGAAGCATGCGTAGACAAGAAGTCCACCTTATGCGACCTTGCAAAAGAGATGAAGGTATATCCGCAGGTACTTCGCAATGTGCGTGTAGCAGATAAGAAAACTGCCCGTGAGAACCCGAAGGTAGTGGAGGCTGTAGAAACAGCTGCTAAAGCACTTGGAGATTCCGGACGTATTCTGGTTCGTGAGAGCGGAACAGAGCCGCTGATCCGTGTTATGGTGGAGGCTGAGACAGATGAACTCTGCCATCAGTATGTAGACAGTGTTGTAGATGTAATGGAAGCCGAAGGGCTGATCGTTGGTTGAGAATGAAAATCAGAAAAACAGCAGTGATGCTTGCAGCCTGCATGGGGATGACCCTTCTGGCAGGCTGCGATAGTGAACAACAGAAGACTTTTAATGAAGCTGTGAAGGATCTGGAGCAGGGAAGCTATGAGTATGCCCTGGATGAATTTACCCAGTCTGTAAATAACGGGATCAGTCTGGCCGTTTCCTATCGTGGAATTGGAATCTGCCAGATGCGTCTTGGCAATTACGAGGACGCCATCAGTGCTTTTACCAGTGCACTTAGTTCTGATAAGGTCAGCAAAACGATGGCGAAGGATCTTTACCTGTATCGTGCTACTGCAAGGCTGCAGGCAGGGCTTTTGGATGATGCTATGGCAGACTGCCAGACGCTGGTCCAGAAGTATGAGATGGATGCAGACTGCTGGTTCCTGAGCGGCAAGGTGGCGCTTGCCATGGATGGGTATGATGAGGCTTCCTCTGATTTTGAGCAGGCCTATGGCGAGGATTCCAGCTATGACCGCGCCATCCAGATTTATGAGACCTATCTGGAAAAGGATATGGAAGCGGACGGAACCAGATATCTGGAAGCCGCCCTGTCCTCAGAGGCCAAGGATACAGATGACATGTGTGCCCGCGGCAGGATCTATTACTATATGGAGGACTACGGGAATGCCAAAACAGAGCTGACGAATGCATCCAGCAAGGGAAGCACAGAGGCGGTTCTCCTTCTTGGAATGGTTTACGGCGCGCAGCAGGATTACGTAAATGCAAGAGCCATGTATCAGCAGTACATCAATAAGATGCAGGACAATACAGAGAAGAATTCCACAAAAACAGCAGCTTCCGGTTACAATGGCCTGGCTGTATGCGATATAGCAGAAGGGAATTACGACTCTGCACTTGAGAACATTAACAGCGGTATTGCAGCTGCATCGGATGATGAAATGCAGAGCCTTCTGTTTAATGAAATCGTTGTTTATGAGAAAAAGCTTGATTTTTCCACTGCTCAGGAGAAAGCCCAGTCTTATGTAGGCATGTACCCGGAGGATGAGGAAGCGGCTCATGAGCTTGCCTTTCTGAAATCCAGGACAGGAGCTGGTGAATAAGCACAGAAGAGAATGCGCAGATTACGGAATGAGTTTTTCATATGTTTTAAGCCGCCGCACTGCGAGAAAAAAGGATCGGTAATTCACACAGGATTATCGGTCCTTTTGCAAATAAAGATTTTGTGCTATACTCAAGCAGATAAACAGAGATGCTGCCTGCAGGCAACATTACCTTATAGAAAACAAAAGTCCGAAAGGAGGATTTATGGAATATATTGAAGAGATACAGGAACGGGTGATTCTGGTGGGCGTTCAGCTGGATGAGAACGACAATGTGAAGGAATCCCTGGATGAGCTGGAAGAACTGGCAGATACAGCTGGCGCAGTGACCGTTGGCAAGATCATCCAGAACCGTGAGACCGTGCATCCCGGAACCTATATTGGAAAAGGCAAGATCGAGGAGGTACGCGCTCTGATGCTTGCCACAGACGCAACGGGAATCATCTGCGATGATGAGCTTTCCCCTGCACAGATGAACAATCTGGAGCATGAGCTGGAATGCAAGGTCATGGACAGAACCCTTTTGATTCTTGATATTTTTGCCAAGCATGCCACCACAAGCGAAGGTAAGATCCAGGTAGAGCTTGCCCAGCTCCGTTACCGTGCTTCCAGGCTGGTTGGTCTTGGCGCTTCTTTGTCCAGGCTCGGTGGTGGAATTGGAACCAGAGGTCCCGGAGAGAAGAAGCTGGAAAGCGACCGCCGTCTGATCCGCAAAAGGATTACTGCTTTGAAGGAAGAGCTTTCCCAGGTAGAGAAGCACAGGGAGCTTCTTCGCACCGGAAGAACCCGGGGCAAAATGAAGACAGCTGCTATTGTTGGCTATACAAACGCCGGGAAGTCTACCCTTTTAAATACCCTTACAGGGGCTGGGGTGCTTTCCGAGGACAAGCTGTTTGCAACCCTGGACCCGACTACAAGAGCGCTGACACTGGATGATGGACAGCAGATCCTTCTTACAGATACTGTTGGATTTATCCGCAAGCTTCCCCACAATCTGGTGGAGGCGTTTAAGAGTACTCTGGAAGAGGCGAAATATGCGGACTACATTATCCATGTGGTAGACTGCTCCAATCCGCAGGCGGAGCAGCAGATGGAAGTGGTTTATGACACGCTGCATGAGCTGGAAGTGCAGGGCAAGAAAACCATCACTTTGTTTAACAAAGTAGATGTGGGAGCGGCCATCCGCATGCGTGACAGCATGGCAGATCACACCTTGAAGGTATCTGCGAAAACAGGGGAAGGCCTGGATGAATTGAAGGCACTTCTGGGGAAAATCCTTTCTGAGGAGCAGATTTATGTGGAAAAGCTTTTCGGCTATCAGGAAGCCGGCAAGATCCAGCTGATCCGGGAATATGGACAGCTGCTTTCCGAGGAGTATACAGACAGCGGAATTATGGTGAAGGCGAGAGTTCCTCAGGAGATTCATGGGAAAATTATGTAAGGAAAGGGACAGATGCCTCTGACAATTGCATAAGTAGGTTGAAAAATTCAGAAGAAATGTTTTATATTTGAAAAACAGGAGATAAAATCATGGGGAAATACACAGATTACATTATGAAAACAGCACAGGATCTGCTTGCAGTGCCAAGCCCAAGCGGTTTCACGCATATGGCAGCAGAGTTTGTGAAAAAAGAATTCGAAAAGCTTGGTTATGAACCGCAGATTACACAGAAAGGCGCAGTTCTCGTAAAGCTGGGCGGCAAGGACGACAAAAATGCAGTAGTTCTGGCTGCGCACATGGACACCCTGGGCGGTATGGTTTGCCAGATCATGGACAATGGACGTCTGAAGCTGACCAACATTGGCGGCATGAACCCCAACAATGCGGAGGCAGAGAACTGCAAGGTTTACACCAAATCCGGCAAGGTATACGACGCAACCTTCCAGCTGGAGAACGCATCGGTTCATGTAAACGGAGAGTACAGCGATACCAAGCGTACCTATGACACCATGGAAGCCATCCTGGACGAGCCGGTGAAAACAAAGGAAGATGTGAAAAAGCTTGGAATCATGACCGGAGATTTCGTTTGCTTTGACCCAAGAACGGTTGTAACCCAGAGCGGATACATTAAGAGCCGTTTCCTGGATGATAAATTCAGCACAGCCATTCTTCTTGGCTATGCCAAATATCTGAAAGAGAAGAAAGTAGAGACTGAGCGTACCAGCTATGTTCTGATTACTTCCTATGAGGAAGTGGGACACGGCGGATGTGCGGCAATCCCGGATGGAGTAACAGAGATGATCTCTGTAGATATGGGCTGCGTCGGTAAAGGATTGGAATGCGATGAGACGATGGTTTCCATCTGTGCGAAGGACAGCATGGGACCGTACGACTACCAGGTAGTTTCCGGTCTTATTAAGGCTGCGCAGGAGAATGACATTGCATTTGCAGTGGATGTGTATCCGCATTATGGTTCTGATGTAGACGCGGCTCTGAAGGCTGGATACGATATGAAACACGGCCTGATCGGACCTGGTGTTTATGCTTCTCATGGTTATGAGAGATCACACAAGGATGGAGCGAAGAATACGCTGAAGCTTCTGAAGGCATATTTAGGGTAAAAAAATGTATAAAATTTTAGTAGTGGAAGATGACGAGACCATCGTGCAGATTGTCAAGCGTCATCTGCAGTCCTGGGGCTATGAGGTTTTTCAGGTGGAGGATTTCGCACATGTGATCCAGGAATTTGTGCAGAAGGATCCCCAGCTGGTGCTTCTGGATCTGAAGCTGCCTTTTTACAACGGCTTTCACTGGTGCGAGGAGATCCGGAAGATTTCCCAGGTTCCGGTTTTGTTCCTGTCCTCAGCGGCAGACAACATGAATATGGTTATGGCCATGAGCCGTGGCGCAGATGATTTTATTGCCAAGCCCTTTGACCTGGATGTGCTGGCTGCCAAGGTGCAGGCTGTGCTTCGGCGCACCTACGCATTCGGACAGAACAGCAGTCTTCTGGAACATAACGGCGTAGTTTTGAATCCTGGAAACGGCACCATTTCTGCCAATGGGCAGCAGGCAGACCTGACGAAGAACGAACTGAAAATCCTGCAGATTCTGTTTGAACATCAGGGACGCGTGGTATCAAGAGATGCCATTATGACCAAGCTGTGGGAAAGCGACAGCTTTGTGGATGACAATACCCTTACCGTGAACATCACAAGAATCCGCAGAAAGCTGGAGAGCCTGGGAATCCGGGATTTCATTGTAACCAAAAAAGGCCTGGGGTATATGGTATGAGAGAATATCTGAAAACCAGATGGCAGAGCTGGGTGATGGCAGCAGCAATGCTTTTGATGGCGGTGATAGTGCTTTTCCTGTATGATGTTCCACTGGAGCCTGTGGGCTATATTGCGGTTCTTGTAATCATCTGTGAGACAGGATTCCTGATCTGGGGATATTGCAAATACCGGAAAAAGCAGCAGAATCTTTTGTATATAAAAGACAACGGCGCCCTTGCACTGGAGCACATGGAGGCGCCGGAGAATGAGAATGAGGCGCTTTACCAGGACATCTGCAGGCTGCTTGATGAGGAAAGAATCAAGGCCAGGAACCAGAGCAGTGCGCTTGGCACAGAGCTGATGGATTTTTACACTATGTGGGTTCATCAGATCAAAACCCCTATTGCGGCATCCAGGCTCCTGCTTCAGGAGGAAGAACTAAATCCCGGGGAAATCCAGAATGAGCTTTTCAAGATCGAGCAGTATGTGGAGATGGTTCTGGGATATCTTCGTACCCAGGATCTGTCCTCGGATCTTTGCCTGGAAGAAGTGAATCTGGATGAAATCATAAAGGATCAGATCCACAAGTTTGCCCGGATTTTTGTTGGGAAAAAGCTGTCCCTGGATTATGAGGGCGTGGAAGAAACGGTGCTTACGGATAAAAAGTGGCTGGGCTTTGTCGTTGGCCAGATTATTTCCAATGCACTGAAATACACGAAAAAAGGGAAAATCTCCATCTATATGAGTAAAGCAAGGTCCCATACACTGGTGATTGAGGATACGGGAATCGGAATCCGCCAGGAAGATCTGCCAAGGGTTTTTGAAAAAGGCTTTACCGGATACAATGGCCGGGAAGAGGGACGTTCAACCGGAATCGGGCTTTATCTTTGCGGAAAGATCATGAAGAAACTGGATCATGGAATCCGCATAGAGTCCGAGCAGGGAAAAGGAACCAGGGTGTTTCTGGAGCTTGGCAGGAAGAAGATGGATCTGTATTAAGCACGTTGTGTGGGGATAAGGAGAGAGTATGAAAGCAATTAAGAAAATCTTGAACAACATTTTTATCGATGGTCTGAGCGGGATGGCCCTGGGCCTGTTTTCTACGCTGATCATCGGAACCATTCTGAAGCAGATCGGCGATCTGATGGGCGGCACCTATGGCGCTTATTTAAGTACCTTTGCGGTGATTGCCCAGCGACTTACCGGAGCTGGAATCGGTATTGGAGTTGCGTACAAATTCCGGGAGTCTACGTATGTACTGTTGTCCGCGGCAGCAGCGGGAATGATCGGTGCCTATGCATCCAATCTGATTGCAGGAACCTTGCTGTCTGACACTGGGGCACTGGTATTAGCAGGTCCTGGAGAGCCCCTTGGTGCATTTGTTGCAGCTTATGTGGGAATTACTGTGGGAAGACTGGTTGCCGGGAAAACAAAGTTGGATCTGTTGATCACTCCGGCGGTTACCATTTTGTCCGGCGGTATAGTTGGAATTTTAGTGGGGCCTGGAGTGTCAAGATTTATGACCTGGCTTGGTAATCTGGTAAACTGGGGAACTGAGCAGCAGCCTGTTTTGATGGGAATTATTGTTTCCGTTGTTATGGGAATGGTGCTGACGCTGCCCATCAGTTCGGCTGCCCTTGGAATTATCCTGGGATTAAATGGTGTGGCAGCAGGCGCGGCAACCATCGGATGCTGCTGCCAGATGATCGGATTTGCAGTGACAAGCTTTAAGGATAACGGTGTGGGCGGACTTTTTGCCCAGGGAGTGGGAACTTCCATGCTGCAGATCCCCAATATTATGAGACGGCCGCTGATCTGGCTGCCGCCTACACTGGCGTCTGCAATTTTAGGTCCCATCGCTATTATCGGACCGTTCCATATGACAAACAATGCCACTGGCTCCGGCATGGGAACCTCCGGCCTGGTTGGACAGATCATGACTTACCAGACCATGACAGCGACAGAGGAGCCTGTGCTGGTTATTTTGAAAATCATAGTATTTCATTTCCTGCTTCCCGGTCTGCTGTCCTATGTGATCTATCGAGGAATGCGCAACATGGGATATATCAAGGACGGTCAGATGAAGCTGGATGTGTAAAAAGACGGGAATTAAGCTTGCGCAGCAAATGCATTTTTTGGCATCACAAAGCGTGTTGCCGGGCAAAGTGGACGGTAATTTGCTTGTAAAGTGCAGAAAAAGATATTGACATCTAATACACGTTAGAATATACTAACAACAGAAGGAACTTATTGTCTCAGTTTGCAGGCGAACCCCATAGTGGTTTTGAGGAAAACTGTGACAACTGATCTACAGGGAACCTGAAAGGAGCAGAGTATGGGAACAGTAGTTGTAGGTGCTATCGTAGTAGTAATCGCAGGTCTTGCCATCCGAAGCATTCGCAAGGACAAGAAGAGTGGAAAAGGCTGCAATGGCAATTGCGGAAGCTGCGGCGGATGCCACTAAGGCCGGAAATTAAGACTGGAGTTTGAATCATTTACATATGCCACAGAAACAAAAGAACTGTTGTGCCGGAGAAATCAGGCACAGCAGTTCTTTCGTATAAAGGGAAATACAGCAGTAATGCCAAGAACCCTGTATGCCATGTTTTTGCCCGATTCACAGGAAAACAACGAAAAACCACAAAAACAAAAGGAAAACTCCAACCAAAACAACAAAAGTAATGTTGAATTATGTTGACACCGCAAAAGGGATGACGTATAATGAGCATAGAAAACTATGTCATGGAATGGCGGACATTTATGTTGCTGGATTCTGGAATCCTTTATGGATTTGCAGAGCCCGGGACTTCCATGAGAAAGGAGAACCATGGAAAAATACAATTTAAGTGAGATTCCCAAATCCTCCAGAATTACCCGTCTGGTAGACCATCTCTATGCCAAGATGCCAGAGATCGAATCTTACAGAGCCAAGCTGATCACAGAGTCTTACAAAGAGACCGAGGACCAGCCGATCATCACCAGAAGAGCCAAAGCTTTTTCCCACATTTTACATAACATTCCGATCATCATCCGGGATGAAGAGCTGATCGTGGGAAGCAACTCCATTGCTCCAAGAGGCTGCCAGACTTTCCCGGAATTTTCATTCCAGTGGCTGGAAGATGAGCTGGATACCGTAGAGACCAGAATCGCGGATCCGTTCTATATTTCCGAGCAGGCCAAGGCAGATCTTCGCGAGGTGCATAAGTACTGGAAAGGCAAGACCACCAGTGAGCTTGCCACCGCTTATATGGCACCGGAAGCAATCCGCGCAATTGACCACAATATTTTTACACCAGGAAACTATTTCTATAATGGTGTAGGACATGTTACCGTAAAATACTGGGAAGTTCTTGAGATCGGCTACGAAGGCATTATGGCGAAAGCACAGGCTGAGCTGGATCACTGCAATGTAGGCGACGGAGACTATGCAGAGCGTTCCCGTTTCCTGGAAGCCGTGATCATGAGCTGCCAGGCTGTAATAGACTATGCCAACAGATATGCGAAGCTTGCCCTTGAAATGGCTGAGAAATGTACAGATCCCCAGCGTAAGGCAGAGCTTCTTGTGATTGCATCCAACTGCAGCAAGGTTCCTGCCAAGGGAGCCACTAATTTCTGGGAGGCATGTCAGTCCTTCTGGTTCGTACAGCAGCTTCTTCAGATGGAGTCCAGCGGACATTCTATCTCTCCAGGACGCTTTGACCAGTATATGTATCCTTACTACAAGAAGGATATTGAGAGCGGTGCGATCACCAGAACAGCAGCTCAGGAGCTGATCGACTGTATCTGGGTGAAATTAAATGACCTGAATAAGGTTCGTGATGCAGCTTCCGCAGAAGGATTCGCAGGCTACAGCCTTTTCCAGAACCTGATCGTAGGCGGTCAGAACAAGGATGGCGAGGATATGACCAATGACCTTTCCTTCATGTGTATTGAGGCATCCATGCATGTACATCTTCCGGCACCGTCACTTTCCATCCGTGTATGGAACGGCTCCCCTCACGACCTTCTGATCAAGGCAGCAGAGCTGACCAGAACCGGTATCGGACTTCCGGCATATTACAATGACGAGGTAATCATCCCGGCACTGCAGAACAGAGGACTTTCCCTGGCAGATGCCCGTGAGTACAATATCATCGGATGCGTTGAGCCCCAGAAGGCCGGCAAGACTGAAGGCTGGCATGACGCAGCATTCTTTAATATGTGCCGTCCGCTGGAGCTTGTATTTGCAAATGGTATGGATCAGGGTGAGATGGTTGGTATTCCTACCGGCGATGTTACCAAGATGGAAACCTTTGATGAGTTTTACGATGCTTATAAGAAGCAGATGGAATACTGCATTTCCCTGCTTGTAAATGCAGATAACGCCATTGACGTTGCCCATGCAAAGCGCTGCCCGCTTCCATTCCTTTCCAGTATGATCGATGACTGTATCAAACGCGGAAAGACCGTTCAGGAAGGCGGCGCTGTATATAACTTTACAGGTCCTCAGGGCTTTGGTATTGCCAACATGGCAGACTCCCTGTATGCAATCCGCCAGCTGGTTTACCAGGAGAAGAAGTTCACAATGGAAGAGCTGAAGGAAGCTCTTGCATGGAATTATGGCAAGGGCCTGGACGAGCAGTCTGTAAGAGATATCACTACCGGTATCTTAAGAGAGATGACAGAAAGCGGTGCTAAGGTAGATGCAGACACAGCAGCAGCTGTTCTGAAATCTGTTATGAATGCCCAGATGTCACCTGAGAAGATGGCAAGATATCAGGAAATCCACGACATGATCGCTGAGGTTCCCAAGTTCGGAAATGATCTTCCGGAAGTGGATTACTTTGCAAGGGACGTGGCTTACACATACACAAGACCGTTACAGAACTTTAAGAACCCAAGAGGCGGACAGTACCAGGCCGGACTTTATCCGGTATCTGCAAATGTACCGCTGGGCGGACAGACTGGTGCTACACCAGATGGCAGATATGCACACACTCCGGTTGCTGACGGTGTTTCCCCATCAGCAGGCAAGGATGTGAACGGACCGACCGCAGCAGCAAGCTCTGTTGCCAAACTGGATCACTTCATTGTATCCAATGGTACTCTGTTCAATCAGAAGTTCCATCCGTCAGCACTGTCAGGACGTGAGGGACTTGAGAAATTTGTTGCACTGATCCGTTCCTACTTCGATCAGAAGGGAATGCATATGCAGTTTAACGTTGTAAGCAGAGAGACACTTCTTGACGCACAGGCACATCCGGAGAACTACAAGCATCTGGTTGTACGTGTTGCCGGCTACAGTGCGCTGTTTACTACACTGTCCAAGTCCTTACAGGATGATATCATCCGTAGAACAGAGCAGGGCTTCTAAATGAAAATATAAACGGAACTGCTGGCGGCTTTTCTCACAGAAGGCTGTCGGCACTTCCGTATAATGGAGAAATCTATGGAATATTTAGATACCACAGGACGTATCTTTGACGTCCAGCGTTATTCCATCCATGATGGTCCGGGAATCCGTACCATCGTATTTCTGAAGGGATGCGTGCTGCGGTGCCAGTGGTGCTGCAATCCGGAATCCCAGGAGTACAAGATCCAGACCATGAAGACACCGGACGGCGTGAAGACCATGGGACGGGATGTAACTGTTCGGGAAATGATCGAGCTGGTGGAGAAAGACCGCCCTTATTATTACCGCTCCGGCGGCGGCATGACTCTTTCCGGAGGGGAATGTCTTTGCCAGCCGCAGTTTGCCCGTGACCTTCTCCGCGCTGCAAAGGAGCGGGGAATCAACACAGCTATTGAGAGCATGGCATGTGTTCCCTGGAAAAATATTGAGATGGTTCTGCCCTATCTGGATACTTACCTGATGGATATCAAGCATACCAATCAGGCCAAGCATGAGCAGTTTACAGGCAAGCCCAACGGACTGGCGCTTGAGAATGCCAGAAAGGTGGCTTTATCCGGGCAGACTAATCTGGTGATCCGCGTTCCGGTCATTCCAACCTTTAATGACAGCGTGGAGGAAATCAAGTCTATCGCTTCTTTTGCGTCCACTTTACCGGGAGTGAAGAAGATTCACCTTCTTCCTTACCATCGTCTGGGACAGGATAAGTATGACTGGCTTGGAAGAGAGTACAAGCTGCCAGAGATCCTTCCTCCGGAACCGGAGCACATGGAGCTTCTGAAGAAAGCGGTTCACTCTGTCTGTGATCTGGACTGCCAGATTGGTGGATGAGAATGAAATTAAAATGATAAGGGGTCAGAATTTTGAACTGGAATTCTGGCCTTTTTTATATTTTGATGGGGACAAAAACCTGTGGGACTATTGTCTTTCCCGCACACGCGGAAAGGAAAAATCTATACGCTGTTATATTGACATCTATCATATAAGCGTGCAATATAAAGATATTTCCCCAAAAGCACTGTGCGGATTTTTTGCACAACGTTATGAAAAAACAGGAGGATAATGAAATGAGCGTTAAAAAATTAGGCTTTGGACTGATGAGACTTCCGGCAGTGGACGAAGCAGACAAAAGCAAGGTAGATGTAGAAAGAGTCTGTCATCTGGCAGACCGGTTCCTGGCAGAAGGCTTCACCTATTTTGATACAGCAGCATGCTATCACAGCGGAAACAGTGAGCAGGCCTTTCGGGAGGCAGTAGCAAAGCGCTACCCAAGAGAAGCCTACACAATCACAGATAAGCTTTCCCTTTTCATGCTGAAGGAAGCCTCTGAAATGCCTGGATTTTTTGAAAAACAGCTGGAAAACTGCGGCGTGGAATATTTCGATTACTACCTGCTGCATGCCCTGGATGAAGGTGCTGCGAAGCAGGCAGAAGAGTGGGGCGCTTTTGACTTTATGCTGGAAAAGAAAGCGAAGGGACTTGTTAAGCATGTGGGCTTCTCTTTCCATGACAAAGCAGAGGTACTGGACAAGATCCTCACAAGACATCCGGAAATGGAATATGTGCAGCTTCAGCTGAACTATGCAGACTGGGAGGATAGCGAGGTACAGTCCCGCAAATGCTATGAGGTCTGTGTGAAATATGGCAAGCCGGTTCTGGTTATGGAGCCCATCAAAGGCGGCATGCTGGCGAATGTTCCAGCAGAGGCAGAAGCACTGTTAAAGGGCGCCAGACCGGAAATGTCTGTGGCATCCTGGGCCATCCGTTTTGCTGCATCCCAGGAAAATGTATTTATGGTACTGAGCGGTATGAGCGATGAGCAGCAGGTGGAGGATAATCTTTCCTATATGAAGGATTTTGCCCCGCTTTCCGATGAGGAAAAAGACCTTGTTGCCAAATCTGCGGCAATCATCAAATCCAAAGAAAAGGTGCCGTGCACAGGCTGCCGCTATTGCACAGACGGATGTCCAATGAAAATTGCAATCCCGGATTATTTCAAGCTTCTGAACCGGATCAGCATGTTTGGAGAAGGCCAGCTGGCGTCAGTCAAATCCATCTACAAAGACCGTACCGAAAAAGAAGGCCACGGAAAAGCATCTGACTGTGTAGGATGCCGACAGTGTGAGGAACACTGCCCGCAGCACCTGCCAATCACAGAATATCTGGAAGAAGCCGCAAAGACATTTGAATAATTGGTGATTTTTGTGTATGATATAGGAAGATGCAGGGAAAGGTAGTTTGCCCTGAACATCTATATGAGCGGAGGCATAAAAATACAAGATAAAAGCAGTTGGATTGAATGCGGTAAAATCTGGCTGGTGCGAAACTTACAGATAAAGGAGAAGTGAGAATGAGAGGATTATACTCATCAAAGGCCAAGATCAGACACCAGATTTTTACTGAAATCGCCCGTCTTGCCTACGAGGGCGATATTGAGAAGGAAATGGACGAGCTTCCATACAAGATCCTGCCAGGAGAAGTTGCCACATACCGTGACAGTATTTTCCTGGAAAGAGCCATTGTAGGAGAGAGGCTGCGTGTGGCAATGGGACTGCCCCTGCGCAACATTTCCGAGCATGCCCCGATTTCCAAAGGGGTGGAGGCGAGCCTTATTGAGGAGAAATATTATGAGCCGCCGCTTATTAATATTATCAAATTTGCCTGCAATTCCTGCCCGGAGAAAAGAGTCCTGGTGACAGAAGGCTGTCAGGGCTGCCTGGAGCACCCATGTCAGGAGGTCTGTCCCAAGAATGCCATTCATATGGAGAATGGCAGGTCTGTAATCGATCAGGAAAAATGTATCAAATGCGGCAAATGTATGGAAGCCTGTCCATATAATGCCATTATCAAACAGGAAAGACCATGTGCCAAGGCCTGCGGAATGAATGCCATCCATTCCGATGAATATGGAAGGGCAGAGATTGATCATGACAAGTGCGTTTCCTGCGGAATGTGCCTGGTAAGCTGTCCGTTCAGTGCCATTGTAGACAAGGGACAGATTTATCAGACCATTATGGCGTTAAAGAGTGAGACTCCGGTCTATGCCATCGTAGCGCCGGCAGTGGCAGGACAGTTTGAGCCGGCACTGAAAAATACCCAGATTCGCGGTGCCTTTAAGGCTCTTGGATTCACGGATATCAAGGAGGTAGCAGTTGGAGCGGACCTTTGTACCATTGAGGAGGCCAAAGACTTCATGGAAGAGGTACCGGAGAAGATCCCGTTTATGGGAACCTCCTGCTGTCCGGCATGGTCTGTAATGGCGAAGAAAATGTTCCCCCAGTATGCAAACTGCATTTCCATGGCACTGACCCCTATGGTGCTTACTGCCAGACTTCTAAAGCAGGAGAACCCGGACTGCAAGATCGTGTTTGTGGGCCCCTGCGCAGCTAAGAAGCTGGAAGCAAGCCGTAAGAGCGTTCGAAGCTATGTGGATTTTGTGCTTACTTTTGAGGAAGTACAGGGAATGTTCGAAGCCAAAGATGTGGACTTCAGAAGTATTCCGGAAGGAGAGCCTCTTTCCCAGGCAAGCAGTGACGGCCGTGGATTCGCTGCCAGCGGCGGTGTTGCAGCAGCTGTGGTAAAGGCTATAAAGCGTATGGACCCGGACCGAGAAGTGAAGGTAGTCAGCGCTAACGGCCTGCAGGAGTGCAAAAAGATGATGATGTCCGCCAAAGCAGGAAAGTACAACGGCTATCTGCTGGAAGGAATGGCCTGTCCAGGCGGATGTATAGCCGGAGCCGGAACGGTGCAGACTGTAAAGAAAGCCGGAATGGCACTAGAGAAAATGAAGAAGGAAGCCGCATTTGAGGAATGTATGGATACTTCCTTTGGCGGCGAGCTTGAGAAGCTGGAAGAACTGTAAGCAGCGTTGGCCTTTTGGGGCATGCGAAGCGTGTGACTGTGAAGGTTCTGAACGGATAATTTAAAATGAAAAAGGAGAAATCGAAATGCGTGCATACGAACGATTGCTGAATTATGTAAAGGTATATACCACAAGTGAGGATGAGCAGGAAATAGTGCCATCTACCAGCCGCCAGTTTGATCTTGGAAATCAGCTGGCAGAGGAGCTGAAAAATATTGGAGTACAGGATGTGCGCATTGATGACAAATGCTATGTCTATGGAGTCATCCCGGCGACAGCAGGCCTTGAGGACAAGCCGGCAATCGGCTTCATTGCCCACATGGATACTGCACCTGATTTTTCCGGGGAGAATGTGAATCCCCAGATTATCCCGGACTATGATGGAACCGATGTAAAGCTTGGAGAAAGCGAATACACCCTTACCCTCAAGGATTTCCCACATCTGGCAGATCTGAAGGGAAGAACCCTGATCACCACTGACGGTACCACTCTTCTCGGCGCAGACGATAAGGCTGGAGTAGCAGAGATCATGACCATGGCAGAGCAGATTATAAAAGAAAACATCCCACATGGAAAAATCTGCATCGGCTTTACCCCGGACGAGGAAGTTGGCCGAGGCGCTGATTTCTTTGATGTAGAAGGCTTCGGAGCTGATTTTGCCTACACCGTAGACGGCGGCGCAGAAAATGAAATCGAGTACGAGAATTTCAACGCGGCAGGCGCCAAGGTAAAGATCAAAGGCTTCTCCGTGCATCCGGGCAGCAGCAAAAATACCATGATCAATGCCGCCCTGGTTGCCATGGAGTTCAACAGCATGCTCCCGGCAGGAGACACTCCGGCAAACACAGAAGAGTATGAAGGCTTTTTCCATCTCTGTGAAATGAGCGGTGACGTATCCGATGCAAGCCTGGATTACATCATCCGCGACCACGACAGCGCCATGTTCGCCTGCCGCCAGGAGATGATGCGTCACATTGCCAAGCTTCTCAATGAGAAATACGGCGAAGGAACCGTCACCCTTACCATCAAAGAGCAGTATCGCAACATGAAAGAAAAGATTGAGCCCTGCATGCACCTGATCGACAACGCCAAAAAAGCCGTCCAGGAATCCGGCCTCAATCCCGTCACCGTAGCCATCCGCGGCGGCACCGACGGCGCCCGCCTCTCTTTCATGGGCCTCCCCTGCCCCAACCTGGGCACCGGCGGCTACGCCTTCCACGGCCCCTGCGAACACATCACGATAGAAGGCATGGACTACGCCGTCGAAAACCTGAAGAATATTGTAAAATTATACGCCCTTTAATTCTACCCTTCAGCAGTACTAAATTTTGGGCATCCACGAAAGCCTCTCCGATTGTACATTAATTATCGGAGGGGCTTTTTTTCAGTGACCAGCACTTTCACAGCTGCTATTCCTAAGCAGGTCATTTCAGGTGCGCCCTTAATGGAGACGAGATCCACTGCTTACGGAGACTTAGACGAGAGGGCTCTCCCGAGCGTCTTAGTCGCAGTTAGCTTGGCGGAATGTTGCACCGACCTGCGTGGAATCGCAGCTGCGAAAGTGCGTCCGCCCTGAAAAACTCTCCCAACAAAACCACCAAAAATCCCGATGCAATTTTGTACAATGTGTAGAAGCCCCTAAAAAATGATAAAAAATTTCAAAAAAATGTTGTTAAAAGATTGTCATTGTGGTATTTTAAATAAAGCGGAGAAAAACCAATATTTTATGCGGAGACAAAGAGGGAAAAGTCCTTTGTTGAGAAAAAGTTTGCAAAAAAACACAATGTGACATGACTTAACCCAGGAAAACAGGACAAAATAATACTGTGTTTCTGGGTCAGGCCATGTCACAAGGCAGAAAATAAAGTTTTACCCGCTTTTTTTCTAACTGTGATTGTTAAAAAATAAACAAGAAACAAAGGGCAACACACAGGGAAACCTAACGAATCCCACGGAAAAACAACCAAACCCGCTGGAAAAGTTGACACAATCCCACAAACCCCACGAAAGGAGTTTATTATGAGCAGCAAAATTACCATTATCGGAGCTGGAAGCGTCGGCTCAACAATCGCCTACACACTGGCACATGATGAAATCGCTTCCGAAATCGTTCTGATCGACATCAACAAGGAAAAGGTCGAAGGCGAAGTCATGGACATTGAGCAGGGAACCTGCTTCAGAAGTCCTGTATCCCTGGTAGCAGGAGATTACGCAGACGCCAAAGATTCCGACATCGTAATCATCACATCCGGAATTGCCCGTAAACCTGGACAGACACGAATTGAGCTTACTCAGACAAATGTCAACATCCTGAAGAGCATCACTCCTCAGATTGTAAAAGAAGCTCCAAATGCCAAGTACATCATCGTAAGCAATCCGGTAGACATCATGACCTACGTATTTACCAAGATTTCCGGTCTTCCGGAGAATCAGATTATGGGATCCGGAACCATCCTTGACACAGCAAGACTTCGCTACGGACTCTCCGAGCACTTCCAGGTAGCACAGGGAAATATTCACGCTTACGTATTCGGTGAGCACGGCGATACCTCCTTTATCCCGTGGACAGGTGCTTACATTTCCGGTCTCAGCACAGATGAGTACTACGAAGAAATGAAAGCACACGGCAAGGATGTAAAACCTCTGGACAAAGAAGCCATGCTGGAATATGTACAGAAATCCGGCGGAAAAGTTATTGCAAAGAAAGGCGCAACCTTCTACGCAGTATCCGCAACTGTGTGCCAGCTGGTAGGCCTGATCCTGGCTGCTTCTGATTCCCTTGCAACCGTATCCTCCATGCTCCATGGCGAATACGGAATTGAAGATGTGTGCCTGAGTACCCTTACTCTTGTAGGGCCAAACGGAATCCAGGGGAAAGTTCAGATGCGCATGAACAAAGAGGAAGTAGAGCTTCTTAAGAAGAGTGCCAACGCATTAAAAGAAGTAATCGCGCAGATCGAGCTCTAGAGCGTGTTTGAAAAATCATTCCCGCGATCTGCACGCCCCACTTTGCGGTATATTTTGCCCGAATTCAGTTGCCGTAGCCCGCTACGGCGCCCTCATCCGGACAAAATCTCCCACAAATTGTGACGCACATCTTGCAGAAAGCCTTTTTCAAACATGCTCTAAGAACCAGGTTCTTATCATATTTAACTACATCAGCAAGGATACCCCGGCTTCTATCGCGAAAAGCGGTAAGTCGGGTTCCCCTTTGCCTGAACAACCGAAACAGCTGCTGTTTACATTGGCGGGCCTGAAAGAACGCCCCATGTGGACAGTAACAAGAAAGGAACAAGAAGCATGAAGTACAGTTATTATCCAGGATGTACCCTGAAGAATAAGGCAAAAGATCTGGACGCATATGCCAGAGCTTCTGCGAAAGCACTGGGCTTCGAAATGGAAGAGATCAAAGACTGGCAGTGCTGCGGCGGCGTATATCCCCTGGGCAGCGATGAGATAGCCACCAAGCTTTCTTCCGTCCGTGCTTTAAACGATGCAAAAGAAAAAGGACAGGATCTGATCACAGTCTGTTCAGCCTGTCATCATGTGCTCAAACGTGTGAATGACGACATGAAGAATGTAGAAGACATCCGCACAAGAGCAAATAATTATCTGAAACTGGACGCTCCATACGAAGGCGAGACAAATGTCCTTCACTATCTGGAAGTACTCCGTGACGAAGTCGGATTTGACGAGATCAAAAAGAAAGTGGTCAATCCCTTAAAAGGCAAAAAAATCGGTGCCTACTACGGATGCCTCCTTTTAAGACCAGGAAAGATCATGGCATTTGACAACCCGGAGAATCCGACAATCATGGAAGATTTCATCCGCGCCCTTGGAGCAGAACCAGTTGTCTATCCATACCGCAATGAGTGCTGCGGCGGCTACATTTCCCTGAAGGAAAAAGATATGGCACAGAATATGTGTGAAAAGATCATGGACAGTGCAAAAGGGTTCGAAGCAGACATGCTGATCACAGCCTGTCCTCTTTGCATGTATAATCTTAGAAAGAACGGAAACGGCGCTCTCCCTGTTTACTATTTTACAGAACTTCTTGCAGAAGCTCTTGGAGTAAAAGAGGAGGTGGCGAAGTAATGGCTTATACATATGGAAATGCCCAGAATGCAGCTGAAAGAATCAAAGAGATTTCAGGAGTAAATCCCCTGAAATGTATGAAATGCGGTAAATGCTCCGCAACCTGTCCTGCATTTAATGAAATGGATATCAAACCTCACCAGTTTGTAACTTATGTACAGAATGGCGATATAGAAGCACTTGCACAGTCCAAATCCTTATGGAAATGTCTTTCCTGCTTTGCTTGTGTAGAGCGTTGCCCAAGAGATGTAAAACCAGGAAAACTGATTGATGCTGCCAGACAGCTGGTTGTCCGTGAACGAGGCCAGAACTATCTGGAGGCAGACGAGATTCCGGAACTGATCGATGAGGAAACACCTCAGCAGCTCCTGGTAAGTGCATTCAGAAGATACAGGAGGTGAGAGAAAAGTGCAGAGAATAGGTGTATTTGTATGTCATTGTGGTACCAACATTGCAGCCACAGTTGATGTGAAAAAAGTAGTGGAAATGGCTGCAAAGGAGCCAGGTGTTGTTCATGCAGAGGACTATCAGTATATGTGCTCTGAAGCAGGCCAGGCAAAAATCATCAATGCCATCCACGAGAAAAATCTGACAGGAATCGTTGTATGTTCCTGTTCTCCGCGTATGCATGAGGCTACCTTCCGAAAGGCAGCACAGAAAGCGGGCTTAAACCCATATATGGTAGAGATCGCCAACATCCGTGAGCACTGTTCCTGGATCCACAAGGATATGGAAGAAGCTACCTTAAAGGCAGTGATCCTTGCCAGAGCAGCAATCGCAAAAGTAAACTTAGACGCTCCTCTTCAGCCGGGAGAGAGTCTTGTAACAAAACGTGCGCTTGTAATCGGCGGTGGTATCGCAGGAATCCAGTCTGCACTTGATATTGCAGAAGCCGGATATGAGGTTGATATTGTTGAGAAGCTTCCAAGCATTGGCGGAAGAATGTCACAGCTTGATAAGACATTCCCAACACTTGACTGTTCTGCATGTATTCTTACCCCGAAAATGGTAGAAGCTGCAGCACATGAGAAAATCAACATTTACACATATAGTGAAGTTGAAAAAGTAAGCGGCTTCGTTGGTGACTTCACCGTAGATATCCGTAAAAAAGCAAGAAGCGTAGATATGGACAAATGTACAGGATGCGGTGTCTGCTCCTCCAAATGTCCGTCCAAGAAAAATCCAAACGAATTTAACCGCGGCCTGAACAACAGAAGTGCTATTTACATTCCGTTTGCCCAGGCAATCCCAAATGTTCCGGTAATCGACCGTGAGAACTGCATCAAGTTCAAAACCGGAAAATGCGGTGCCTGCTCCAAGGCCTGCGCAGCCGGCGCAATCGATTACGAGCAGAAGGATGAGATCATTACACAGAAATACGGCGCAATCGTAGTTGCAACCGGTTTCGATGTGATCCCGCTTGATAAATATGATGAGTACGCTTACAGCCAGAGCAAGGACGTCATCACATCCCTTGAGCTTGAGCGTATTATGAATGCAGCAGGACCTACAAAAGGTCATCTTGAGAGACTTTCCGATGGAAAAGCTCCGAAGAACATTGTTTTCGTACAGTGCGTTGGAAGCCGCTGCTCCGACGAAAGAGGAAAGAGCTACTGCTCCAAGATCTGCTGTATGTACACAGCAAAGCATGCCATGCTGATCCGCGACAAATATCCGGATACAAACGTAACCGTATTTTACATTGATGTCCGTACCCCAGGTAAAAACTTCGATGAGTTCTACAGAAGAGCAGTTGAGGATTACGGCGTAAATTATATCAAGGGCCAGGTTGGAAAGGTGATCCCGCAGCCAGACGGAACCCTTATGGTTCAGGCTTCTGACCTTCTTGAGAACAAACAGATCCTTATGGAAGCAGATATGGTAGTTCTTGCAGCTGCTATTGAGCCAAACAAGGATGTAAGAAAAATTGCAACTATGCTTACCGCAAGTATTGATACCAACAACTTCCTCACAGAAGCACATGCAAAGCTTCGTCCAGTAGAGTCTCCTACAGCTGGTATTTTCCTTTCCGGTGTATGCCAGGGACCAAAGGATATTCCGGAGACCGTTGCACAGGCTGGGGCAGCAGCAGTAAAGGCAATCGGCCTTCTTGCAAAGGACAAGCTGACAACCAATCCATGTACCGCTCACTCTGATGAGCTTCTTTGCAATGGATGCTCTCAGTGTGCAAATGTGTGTCCATATGGTGCTATTTCCTATGAGGAAAAACAGGTAAATGACCACGGAATCCGTGAAACAAGAAGAATTGCAGTAGTAAACAATGCTCTTTGCCAAGGCTGCGGCGCATGTACCGTAACCTGCCCATCAGGAGCAATGGACCTGCAGGGATTCTCCAACAGACAGATTTTAGCGGAGGTAGATGCAATATGTCGATAGAAGCAAAAGAAGAATTCAGACCCAAGATCGTGGCATTCTGCTGTAACTGGTGCAGCTATGCAGGTGCAGACCTTGCAGGAAGCAGCCGTCTTTCCTATCCGGCTGATGTAAAGATTATTCGTGTGCCATGCTCTTGCCGTGTAAATCCAATGTTCATCCTCCGTGCCTTTGAAAAGGGTGCTGACGGAGTGATCATGTGTGGCTGCCATCCGGGAGACTGTCACTATACAACAGGAAATTATTATGCAAGAAGACGTATGACCCTTCTTTTCTCCATGCTGGATTTCATTGGTGTGGAAAACGGACGTACCCGTGTAGAGTGGGTATCTGCCGCTGAAGGTGTAAAATTCTCCCAGACCATGAATGAGTTTGTGGAAAAAATTTATTCTCTGGGTAAAAACGTCAGATTGGAGGATTTAAGATGCAGGAACTGATCACCCGTGCAAAAGAACTGCTGGCTGATGGAACCGTAGCGCGTGTTCTTGGCTGGAAAGCCGGAGACCTGCCTTACAATCCGGAAGCAGCATACTTCGAGACTGCAGAAAGCCTGGACGAATTTGTCTACAACGGCTTCTGCGGTGCAAACTTAAGCAAGATGATGATCGAGGCTTCCAAGTTAGAGGGAAAAACACTTGTCTGTCTGAAGCCTTGTGATACCTATAGTTTTAACCAGCTGATCAAGGAACACCGTGTAGACCGTGAAAAAGCCTACATTATCGGTGTTGGATGTAAAGGAAAGCTGAATGTGGAAAAGCTTCGCCAGTTAGGAATCAAGGGAATCAAAAGCATTTCCGGTGCAGAGCTGACAGATGAGTGCGAGACACTTCACATTTCCACAATTTACGGCGACAAGACCGTAGCTTACAAGGACGCTATGTTGGAGCGCTGCCATGTATGCAAGGGAAAAGAGCACATGATCTACGATGAGATCATCGGCGAATCCAAGGATACAAAGGATGCAGACCGTTTCGCGGAAGTTGAGAAGATCGAGAAAATGAGCCCGGAAGAGCGCTTCGCGTTTTTCCAGAAGGAGCTTAGCAAATGCATCCGCTGCAACGCCTGCCGTAATGCATGTCCGGCCTGCAGCTGCCGCAAATGCGTATTTGACAGCACCAAGTTTGACAGCGCACAGAAAGCAAACGTGGATTCCTTCGAGGAGAAAATGTTCCACATCATCCGTGCTTTCCATGTTGCCGGAAGATGTACAGACTGCGGCGAGTGCAGCCGTGTCTGCCCGCAGGGTATCCCCCTTCACCTGTTCAACCGTAAGTTTATCAAGGATATTGATACCTTCTACGGCGAGTATCAGGCTGGAGCTGATGCTGAGTCAAAAGGCCCGCTGACCAGCTTTACATTCGAGGATGTAGAGCCTGGCGTAGTGGCAGAAAGGGGATAATGTATGTATAAGATTGAAAAAGAAAATCTGGAAGCATTATTCCGGAAAATCGCAGAAAGCCAGGATCTGATCCTTCCGGTTAAAAAGGCAGGACAGACAAATTTCGGTCTCTGGAATGAGGAAGAAGAGGCAGATCTGGATACACTGAAAACCGTAAAATCCGGTAAAGATGCCTTTTTCCCACAGAGTGAGACCCTTTACACAGTTGTACGTGATGGAAAGAAACTGACAGTAGAACCAGAAGAGCTTAGAAATCGTCCTTTTGTTGTATTTGGCATGAAAGCCTGCGATGTAAAAGGCGTGGCAGTTCTGGACAAGGTATTCCTTGCAGATCCTGTAGATACCTTCTATGCAGCAAGAAGAGACCATGGAACCATCGTTGCCATGGCATGCCATGAGCCGGAAGAGTCCTGCTTCTGTAAAGTATTCGGAACAGACGCAGCAGATCCGTCAGCAGATGCAGACGGTGTGGCTGATATAGCGGTATGGATGGTTCAGGATTCCCTTTACTGGAAAGCCCTTACCGAAAAGGGTGAGGCTCTTACTGAGGCTGTGAAGGAGCTTCTTACGGATGCGGATGCTTCTGATGAAGAAAAAGTTTCCGCCGAAAAAGATGCGATCCATAATATTGTAGAGCAGCTTCCATACACACATCTTTCCCTGGAAGGATGGGATGGAAATGCTGCAGATGAGAAATTTAACTCTCCTGTATGGGAGACCCTTTATAAGCCATGTCTGGCATGCGGAACCTGTACCTTTGTGTGCCCGACCTGCCAGTGCTATGACATCAAGGATTATGATACCGGACACGGAATCAAGCGTTACCGCTGCTGGGATTCCTGTATGTATTCCGATTTCACAATGATGGCTCACGGAAATAACCGTACCAGCCAGATGCAGAGATTTCGTCAGAGATTCATGCACAAGCTTGTTTATTTCCCGGCCAACAATAACGGCATGTATTCTTGTGTAGGATGCGGCCGCTGCGTGGAAAAATGCCCGTCATCCCTGAACATTGTGAAGGTGATCAAGGCTTTTGAAAAGCATGGAGGTGAAAAGTAATGAGCGAGTGTACCTGTCATAAAAATTATACTCTGGATACTCTGATCCCGCAGGTTGGCGTGATCACAGACATTCATGAGGAGACACCGGATGTAAAAACCTTCTGCGTAACTGCACCGGATGGAGGAAAGCTTTTCGAGCATATGCCGGGACAGTGCGCAATGGTCTGCGCACCAGGCGTAAGCGAGGGTATGTTTTCCATTACTTCTTCTCCTACAAACAAAGAGTATCAGGAATTCAGTATTAAGAAATGCGGTGAGCTGACTTCCTATCTCCACAGCCTTCAGGTTGGAGATGAGATCACAGTCCGCGGACCATACGGCAATCATTTCCCGGTTGAAGATAAGCTGAAAGGCAAAAACCTTTTGTTCATCGCCGGAGGTATCGGTCTTGCCCCACTCCGTTCCGTAATCAACTACGTCCTTGACAACCGCGACGACTACGGCACCGTAGACATCCTCTACGGTTCCCGTTCCGCAGATGACCTTGTAAAATTAAAAGAGATCCAGGAAGTCTGGATGAACGCCAAAGACGTAAACGTCTACCTGACTATCGACCGCGAGCAGGAAGGCTGGGACGGCCACGTAGGCTTCGTCCCCACCTACTTAAAAGAGATCGGCTTCGACACCAACAAAGTAGCCCTCGTCTGCGGCCCGCCAATCATGATCAAATTCGTCCTCCAGGGCCTGGAGGAACTTGGCTTCACCCGAACCCAGGTTTACACAACATTGGAGCTTAGAATGAAGTGCGGTATCGGAAAATGTGGCCGCTGCAACATCGGTTCCAAGTACGTATGCAAAGACGGCCCGGTTTTCCGAATGGACGAGATAGATCAGTTACCTGACGAGTACTAAATTTTTTAATCTTAAGAAACTTTCGAACAAATGAATCAGTTATTGCCAGTACACAGACTTGTGGAATGGGTATCTCGCCAAGCTGCCCATTTCAGGAGCGCCTTTAGCGGCGCTGAAATCCAGCGCTTACGAAGACTTAGGAGTGAAGGCTCTCCTGAACTCCTTAGTCGCAGTTAGCGATTAGTTCAGCAGAGCGTTGCGACGGGCACGTGCGAGATACCCATTTCACAAGGCGTACGGTTTAAACAAGCAGAAGAAAGGAACTCCCAACATGGAAAATATGGTAAACGTATATTTCTTCGGTAAAAAATACACCGTACCTGCTGACCTGACCATCATGACGGCCATGGAATACGCAGGCTACACCCTCAAAAGAGGCTGCGGCTGCCGCCACGGATTCTGCGGCGCCTGCGCAACCATCTACAGAATCAAAGGCGACAACGAACTCAAAACCTGTCTCGCCTGTCAGACCCAGGTACAGGAAGGCATGTATGTAGCAAGCATCCCATTCTTCCCAACAGACAAGCGCCTCTACAACATCGAAGACCTCAAGCCAAACCAGCAGGTCATGATGGAACTCTACCCGGAAATCTACAGCTGCATCGGCTGCAACGCCTGCACAAAAGCATGTACCCAGAGCTTAAACGTTATGCAGTACATCGCCTACGCCCAGAGAGGCGAGCTTGAAAAATGCGCAGAAGAATCCTTTGACTGCGTAAGCTGCGGATGCTGCTCCGTAAGATGCCCGGCCGGAATTTCCCACCCGATGGTAGGTCTTCTCGCAAGACGTCTCACCGGAAAATACATCGCACCAAAGAGCGAACACCTTGAAAAACGTGTAGAAGAAATCCACGAAGGCAAATACGACGACCTGATCGAACAGATCATGCAGAAACCAATCACAGACATGCAGGAACTTTACAACAACAGAGAAATTGAGAAATAAGGAGGGCGTAAAAACATGTATGCACCATATCCAGAAAATATGATGGAATCCATCAAAAAGGTAGAGGCTACAAGAGCACAGCGTATGGCAACTGAGCCAAGACGTCTGACTGCTGATGAGAAAGACGCGCTTCTTAAGAAATTCCATCCGGACTATAACCCAGACGCATTTGCAGAAATCAAAGTAGGACCAAACAAAGGCCAGAAAGCTCCCCTGGAGTTAGCAGAAATGCTTCATTCTGAAAGCCGTCTGATGAACGAAAAAATTGATCTTAACAAAATCGATTATGACGTAGATGTCCTTGTAATCGGCGGTGGCGGAGCAGGATCCTCCTGTGCCATCGAAGCACACAATGCAGGCGCAAACGTTATGATCGTTACCAAGCTTCGTATCGGTGACGCCAACACCATGATGGCAGAAGGCGGAATCCAGGCAGCAGACAAAGAAAACGACTCCCCGGTACAGCATTACCTGGACTGCTTCGGCGGCGGACACTTTGCTGCAAAGCCAGAGCTGGTAAAGAGACTGGTAATGGAAGCCCCGGACGCGATCAAATGGCTGAACGACCTTGGCGTTGAGTTCGACAAAGCTGAAGACGGAACCATGGTTACCACACACGGCGGCGGAACTTCCAGAAAGAGAATGCATGCTGCAAAGGATTATTCCGGATCTGAGATCATGCGTACCATCCGTGACGAAGTTCTCAACCTTGGCATTCCAGTAGTGGAATTTACTTCCGCTGTTGAGCTGATCAAAGACGAAAAGGGACAGGCTGCAGGTGCAGTCCTTCTCAACATGGAAACAGGCGACTACTCCGTTGCAAGAGCAAAGACGGTAGTCATCGCAACAGGCGGTGCAGGAAGAATGCATTACCAGGGATTCCCAACCTCCAACCACTACGGTGCAACTGCTGACGGACTTGTACTTGGATACAGAGCTGGTGCATCTTTACTTTATCAGGATTCCATCCAGTATCATCCAACTGGAGCCATCTATCCGTCCCAGATCCTTGGCGCACTGGTGACAGAGAAGGTTCGTTCCGTTGGTGCACAGCTTGTAAATGCAAATGGAGAAGCTTACATCCATCCTCTTGAAACCCGTGACGTCAACGCTTCCGGTGTTATCCGTGAGTGCGAGGAAGGCCGCGGTGTAGAGGTTCCTGGCGGACGCAAAGGCGTATGGCTTGACACTCCGATGATCGAGATCCTTGGAGGCGAGGGAACCATCGAGAAGAGAATCCCGGCTATGTTCCGTATGTACATGAACTACGGCATTGACATGAGAAAAGTTCCGATCGTGATTTACCCGACCCTTCACTACCAGAACGGCGGCCTGAACATTGACGGAGACGGATTCTCAGAAGAAATTCCAAACCTGTTGGTTGCAGGAGAGGCAGCAGGCGGAATCCATGGAAGAAACAGACTGATGGGCAACTCTCTTCTGGACGTTATCGTATTCGGAAGAAATGCCGGTAAAAAAGCAGCTGTAAAATGCAAGGACGTAGAGCTTGGAGAAATGAACCTGAATCATATTTATGCTTATGATGAGGAACTGAAAAAAGCAGATATCCATACAGATAAGGTATCTCCGCTGCTTCTTCCGAAATACGCCCGTCACGAGCAGCGATAAAAATACAAAAGAAGGGAGCTTACCAAAATGCGTGAAGTAGAAGTAAGCAGACTTACAGATGTCATCGAAAAACTCTGTATCGAAGCAAATGAACATCTTCCGGAAGACGTAAAATGCGCGATCAAAACATGCCGCGCATGCGAAGACGGAGAGATTGCCAAGGGCATCCTTGACAACATTATTGAGAATTTTGACATTGCAGATAACGAGAATGTGCCGATCTGCCAGGATACAGGAATGGCATGCGTCTTCCTTGAAATCGGACAGGATGTACACTTTGTTGGCGGAGACCTTACCGACGCCATCAATGAAGGCGTTCGCCGCGGATATACAAACGGCTACCTTCGCAAATCTGTTGTAAAAGATCCGGTACGCCGTGGAAATACAGGTGACAATACACCGGCTATGATCTACACAGAGATTGTTCCCGGCGACAAGGTTAAGATCACAGTAGGACCGAAAGGCTTCGGAAGCGAGAACATGAGTATGATCCGTATGTTCAAGCCATCTGCAGGACTTCAGGGAATCAAAGATTTTATCCTGGAAGTAGTAGAGACTGCAGGCCCGAACCCATGTCCGCCTATGGTAGTGGGGGTTGGAATCGGAGGAACCTTTGACAAATGTGCCCTTCTTGCAAAGAAAGCACTGATGCGTCCATTAGATTCCCACAACCCGGATCCATTCTACGCAGACCTGGAAGATGAAATGCTTAAGAAAGTCAATAAGCTTGGCATCGGACCACAGGGCTTTGGCGGAAAGACCACAGCCATCGGTCTGAACATTGAGACAATGCCTACTCACATTGCGGGAATGCCATGTGCAGTCAACATCAACTGTCATGTTACCCGTCATAAAACGGAGGTGATCTGATTATGGAAAGAAGACGTATTACACTGCCTCTGACAAAAGAACTGGCAAAAACACTTCACGCAGGAGATCAGGTTCTGCTTACCGGAACCATCTACACATCCCGTGACGCAGGCCACAAGCGTATGTGCGAAGCTCTTGCAAGGGGAGAGCAGATTCCATTTGACCCGACAGACGCAACCATCTACTATGTAGGACCAACTCCAGCAAAGCCAGGTGCCGTAATCGGTTCCGCAGGCCCTACAACCAGCGGTCGTATGGATGCTTACGCTCCAACCATGATGTCCGTAGGTGCCCGCGGCATGATCGGCAAAGGAGCCCGTCTCCCGGAAGTAGTAGAAGCCATGAAAAAATATGACGGTGTTTACTTCGGTGCCATCGGAGGTGCCGGCGCCCTTCTTGCCAAATGCATCAAAAAAGCTGAGCTGATCGCCTACGAGGATCTTGGCGCAGAAGCCCTGCGCAAGCTTTATGTAGAGGACATGCCTCTTGTAGTCATCATCGACAGCGAAGGCAACAACCTTTACGAAGAAGGACGCAAGGAATATCTGGACGAGCACAAAGCCGACTGATCGGATATTTTGTCTTGATATATAAGATAGATATACTCCATATATCAAATTAGGTATTTACAGAAATCCCTGTATATTCTATAATTTGGAGATATGTATGGAGAACAAAAGACAAAACAACGAAAGAAGGAACTTATTATGGACCATCATAAGAGGGTACAGACCTCAGAAACTTTCATAAACAGTGCATTTCTTGCAGTGTCGGGAGGATTTCAGGATGCCTATACCTACTTCACTCGCGACGGCGTTTTCTCCAACGCCCAGACCGGAAACGTGGTACTGATGAGTGAGCGGTTTATGAACGGCGAAGTAAAAGCAGGATTACACTATCTGATTCCCCTGACCGCCTTTTTCCTTGGAGTACTTTTAGCGGAACGCATTCAGGACAAATTCCGCTACGCCAAACGCCTTCACTGGCGCCAGGGAATCCTTCTGGTAGAAATTATCCTGCTGTTCCTGGTAGGCTTCATACCTGGGAACATGAATGTTTTTGCGACCACTCTGGTATCCTTCTCCTGCGCCCTGCAGGTACAGACCTTCCGTAAGGTAGAAGGAAACGCTTATGCCAGCACCATGTGCATCGGAAACCTTCGAAGCGGCACCGCAGCCCTTTCCGCCTACATGAGGGAAAAGAAGCCAAGACTGCTTCATCAGGCATTGTGCTACTTCGCTATCATTCTTCTGTTTGCCATCGGCGCAGGAGTTGGCGGCAGACTTTCCATAGCCTACGGCCCAAAAGCCATCTGGGTTTCCAGCATCCTGCTCCTCATCAGCTTCCTTCTTATGTTTATCGAGGAAATGGAAGAGGCAGAGCATCGCTGGCAGTAAGCTTTCTAACAGATTTTGCAGGAATAAAATACAGAAACAACAAAAGGGGGCTGTCGGTTAATACCACATTTCGGTATCCCCAGTAGTAATTGAAAGGATCCCAGCAAGAACGAGGCTTGTTAGCCTTCTACCTTGCGAGGGATCCTTTTTTCTATGAAAGATGAAATTTATTTTTGGCCGCAAAAATCCCTTGTCTGGATTTTTACAGCCCCTCTCTTAGAACTGTCTATTTCCCGACAGCCCCTTTTGACCTTTTGACACTGGTATCATTAAATTGATTGAACAAATTTCTCTACATAATGTAGCGCAGCTCCAATTGCTGGTGTATATTGCCCATTAGTACCGACCAGTATCTGGATTTTATCCAGTATGAATGGTGCAGCAGTATGGAGATGCTCTGTCAGGTATTCAATATCTTCCGCTGTGAAATAAGGTGCAAGGTAGCCGCTGAGGATGATCGGTGCATCAATAATAAGGTTTAAATTCTTCATGGCAAATGCCAGATGGTTTAAAAAATCTTTCCAGACCTGTATGATCTGGGGAGATTTTTTTTCGCGCAGAAGAGGGAAAAATTCTTTGACAGGCATACCTGCAGCCTGCTCCAGTGCGTTGGCAGAACAATAGGTTTCCAGGCAGCCACGGCTACCGCAATAACAAAGTGGTCCATCAGGATTAATACACATATGTTCAAGAGTTCCACTGTGCATGGAGATTCCCTGGTGAATCTGATGATCAGTAATGATACCGCCGCCCAGATTTCGGTTCAGCAGGATGATAACAGCACTATCAAGCTCCGGATGCTTCCATAATTCAAGGAATGCAGCTGATTTTGAGTCATGCTCCAGATAACAGGGATAAGGAAGATATCTGGAAAAATCATCCAGTTTCATGCCAGCGTTATTCATGATATCCCCATATAATACAGTAGTATGATCCGGAGATGTGATACCCTGTGTGGCAATGGAGATGCCAAGTACTTTGTCATTGTCATACTGATGTGATGAAATGAATTCCTTTACAGTATCAGTAACCTGTTTATAGTAATCTGGCGTGTTAGAATATGGAAGCGGAATGGTATCCGTATAGAAAGCATTTCCGTACAGATCTACAGCAGTAATATGAAACATACCTTTTAAAATACCGATACCAATGGAAATTTTAAAATCTGATACGATCTGAATGGCATTTGCTTTTCTGCCACCGGTGGATTCAAAAAAACCATTTTTTTCTATAAGACCTTCCTGCTCCAGGAGGTTCAGGTTCTGACTGACAGTGGATAAGCCCATCTGCAGTTCCTGAACGATCTGCAGCTTGGAGGTCATTTTTTTTCTGTAAATATATTGGTAAACCTTTGATTTATTTATTTTTTTGAGGCTAATGTTGGTTAATCCCTTTTCACTCATAATGTTCTCCTGATTATGTTGCAAGATAATGTTAAGTTTCAAATTTATTGTAGCACAGAACGAAAAAAAAGCAATACAAATGAATTGTAATGAAAAAATATATTCTGCAAGATTGTAATGAGAACCGGATTAACAACATATTTATGGTAAAAATAGACAAAAAAGTTATTTAAAAATTAGAATCTCTGTCAATGGATTTTTGAAAAGAAAAGATATATACTCAACTTACGGTTTAGATATACGTGTAAGTAAAAAGCGTAATAACAAATAATAAGTGTTGCAGGAAGAAAAAGGAGGATATAACATGAAGTTATCAATTAATGGAATTAAAGAACAGGAAGCGTGGAAGCATGCAGGGATTACCCTTCCGGGTTATGATGTGGTAGCAGTTTCGGAGAAGGCAAAGAAAGAACCAGGCTGGGTTCATTTTGGTATCGGAAATATTTTCCGCATATTTATCGGTGGGATTGCAGATGGCCTTCTGGAAGAAGGAATTTTGGATCGTGGCATTACCTGTGTGGAAACCTTTGATTATGATGTAGTAGATAAGATTTATGATCCATATGATAATCTGGGATTAAGTGTAATCCTGCATGGTGATGGTACGCGTGAATATAAAGTGATCGGAGCTCTTGCAGAAGCAGTGAAAGCACAGTCTTCTGATAAAGTCCAGTGGAGTCGGCTGAAGGAGATTTTTACCAGTAAATCCCTGCAGATGGTTTCCTTTACAATTACAGAGAAAGGATATGCATTGCAGAAAGCTGACGGAACATGGTTCCCGTTTGTAGAGGCAGATATCAAGAATGGACCGGATAAAGCGTGTGGTGCCATGGCAGTTCTGGTTGCAATGCTTTATGAAAGATATAAGGCTGGCAGATATCCGATCGCACTGGTTTCCATGGATAACTGCTCACAGAATGGCGCAAAGCTCCGTGAGTCAGTAATGACAATGACAGAAGAGTGGAAGAAGGCAGGATTTGTTGATGAGGGATTTGTGAACTATGTAAGTGATGAAAAAGTAGTTGCTTTTCCATGGACAATGATTGATAAGATCACACCTCGTCCAAGTGAGCAGATTGCAGCAGACCTTGAAAATCTGGGTGTTGAGAAGATGCAGCCGGTGATCACAGGCAAGAAGACATACATTGCGCCATTTGTCAATGCTGAGAAACCACAGTATCTTGTAATTGAGGACAGCTTCCCAAACGGACGTCCGGCTTTGGAAAAAGGTTTCGGCGTATATATGGCGGACAGAAATACAGTTAACCTTTCTGAACGTATGAAGGTAACAGTATGCCTGAATCCGGTCCATTCTGCTACAGGTCCTCTGGGAGTAGTTCTTGGATATGATCTGTTTGCACATATGCTTAATACAAATGAAGATATGATGAAAATGGCGCGTATGGTTGCTTATGATGAAGGTCTTCCGGTAGTTGCTGATCCTGGAATTCTCTCTCCGCAGGCATTTGTGGATGAGCTTTTTAACGATCGTTTTCCAAATGAATATCTGGGAGACACAAACCTTCGTCTGGCAGTAGATGTATCTCAGATGGTTGGTATCCGCTTTGGTGAAACTATTAAAGCATATGTACAGAAATTCGGAGATGCTTCCAGACTGACTGCGATACCTCTCGGAATTGCAGGATGGCTCAGATATATGCTTGGTGTAGATGATGAAGGAGATAAATTTGAACTTGCACCGGACCCAATGAATGAGGAACTGCAGGAACAGTTTAAGGATATTGTAGTAGGTAAACCTGAGACTTTCACAGATCAGTTAAAACCAATTCTTTCCAATGAGCGCCTGTTCTTTACTGATCTTTATAAAGATGGTGTGGGAGAGAAGATTGAGGGCATGTTCCGTGAGATGCTTGCAGGACCTGGAGCTGTAAGAGCAACAATACACAAATATGTTGGATGATTTTCATCAGACAGAGATTATAACTGATTATCAGGAGGAAAATTGAAATGACAGAAGCAGCATTTGCAGCAGAGCCATCAAGGCTGTTAATCGCAGCAGCGGCAGGCATTGTATTGTTACTGTTACTTATTATTAAATTTAAAATTCACCCAGTATTATCCCTGCTGATTTCAGCTTTGGTTATAGGGCTCGGAGCCGGTATGCCGGTTCCGACTCTGGTCAGCACAGTAGAGAAGGGGGCAGGTGAAACTCTGCAGGGAATCGTATTGTTGATTGGACTGGGATCTTTATTTGGAGGGATTCTGGAGGTGTCAGGAGGAGCGCAGTGTGTTGCCCAGACACTGGTAAATAAGTTTGGTGAGAAGAAAGCAGGAATTGCACTTGGAATCACAGGACTTGTAGTTGGTACAACTGTTTTTTTTGAAGCTGGTGTTGTGATTCTGATTCCACTGGCATTCGGACTTGCCAGGAAAACCAAAAAATCTACATTATATTATGTGATCCCTTTATTGGCAGGTCTTGCAACTGGATTTGCGTTTATTCCGCCATCAGCAGGCTCTGTACTTGTTGCAAATATGCTCAATGTGGATTTGGGAGTTATGATTGCAGTGGGTGTTCCTGTTGGTATTCTCTCTTTGATTTTTGCAGGGATTTTGTGGTCAAAATTTATCGGCAGCCGTATTAATACAGGACTTCCGTTTAATATTCAGGAGGTCAAACAGGAAGATGAAGCGAATCTTCCCGCATTTTCTACTGTGCTGTGTATTATCCTTGTTCCGCTGATTTTAATTCTATGCAATACACTTTCTACGTATATTCCGGGAATTGATGCTATTCGTCCTGTTCTGGAATTTTTTGGAACACCATTTGTGGCATTGATCATAGCCGTATTATCAGCAATGTATTTTCTTGGCAAAAAACAGAATTATGATGGAGAACAGTTAAAGAAGATCATGGATCGTTCCCTGCGCCCTACAGGGCAGATTTTGCTTGTTATCACAGGTGGAGGAATTATCCGCTGGGTATTGCAGGACTGTGGTATGGGTGACATCATTGGACCGGCACTGGAGAAAAGCGGTCTTCCACTGGTGCTGGTGGCATTTCTGATCGCAGCATTAATCCGTGCATCTGTAGGCGCAGCAGTAGTGGCTATGACAATGGCAGCCGGTATTATGGCAGCTATGCCTGGAGTGGCAGGATTATCTCCTGTTTATCTGGCAGCTATGGTCTGTGCTATCAATGGAGGAGCAACAGCATTCAGTCATGTGAACGATTCCGGATTCTGGCTGGTAAGTTCTCTGCTTGAGATAGATGAAAAGACAACCTTAAAATCATGGACAATGATGGAAACTATTATAGGCTTTACAGGATTGATCTGTGCAATTGTAATCAGCCTGTTTGCATAAGGAGTATAGCGGATGATCGTAAAAGTAGTTTTAAAAAC
Source organism: Ruminococcus sp. AF31-8BH (assembly GCF_003460605.1). Lineage (GTDB taxonomy): Bacteria > Bacillota > Clostridia > Lachnospirales > Lachnospiraceae > Blautia_A > Blautia_A acetigignens. The sequence goes on along the minus strand of NZ_QTVN01000004.1, from coordinate 133,253 downwards.
CATGCAGAATGCGAGAAAACTTGTAAGTATAGTAGAACCAATCCCCTGTGATGTAGAATTGTGCTGTGGTCGTTATGCAGTAAATGCAAAATCTATGCTTGGCGTATTGAGTATGCCTGATTTTGAGAAAGGGGAGCTGCATGTCCATACGGATAATGATAAAGAGTGTGAACAGATCCTTCATAAGCTGTTGGAGGCAGATCTTTTGATGGACACAAATGATGCAGCCTGTCGATCCATTTATGATATCACTGTATTTGGAGAAATATTGATTGATTTCACCTCTCAGAGATTAAATGAGGATGGGCAGATGCTATATGCGAGAAATCCAGGAGGTGCACCGGCAAATGTGGCTGTTGCTTCCAGCAGACTGGGAGCCCATACTGCATTTATTGGAAAAGCAGGAGAGGATATGCATGGGGAATTTCTCAGGTCTGTACTTCAGAAGGAAAATGTGGATACCAGAGGAATGCTGCTGGACAAAAAATATTTTACAACACTTGCGTTTGTGGAAGTAAATGAATCAGGTGAGAGAACTTTTTCGTTTGCAAGAAAGCCGGGAGCAGATACACAGATCCAGAAAGAAGAACTTGATGTTGATATCCTTGACCAGACTAACATTTTTCACATTGGGTCTTTGTCACTTACAGATCAGCCTGCAAGAGATACTACTTTTTATGCAGTAAAAAGAGCAAAGAACAAGGGAAGTATTATTTCATATGATCCCAATTACAGGTCATCATTATGGGAAAATGAAGAGATTGCAAAAGAGCATATGAGAAGCCTGCTTCCATATGTTGACATTATGAAAATTTCAGACGAAGAAACAGAGCTTTTGTCAGGATACGAGAATGTTATTGAAGCAGCAGAAGAATTATATCGTCAGGGAGTAAAAATTGTAGCAATAACACTTGGAAGAAATGGAACTTATATTTATAATAAGGATGGTGGACGTATAGTTGAGGGATTTGCAGTAGAGTATGTGGCAGATACAAATGGAGCAGGTGATTCCTTCTGGGGCAGTTTCCTGTACAAACTCAGCCAATCTGATAAAAGAATAGATGAACTGACTCTGGAAGAACTGGCAGAATATGCACGGTTTGGAAATGCAGCAGCAAGTATCTGTGTGGAGAAAAAAGGTGCAATTCCGGCTATGTCGAAGTTAACGCAAGTGGAAGAAAGACTGGAGGGTAAAAAATGAATTTAAAAGAACAGCTTAATGGAATTCAACATATTGGAATTCCGACAAATGATATTGAAGCAACGATTGATTTTTATGAGGTTCTTGGATTCGAAATTGCTTTTCGTACAGTAAATGAGGAAGCGGATGAAAAGGTTGCTTTTTTGAAATTAAATACACTTGTCGTTGAGACATATGAAAATAAAGCGGCTAAGATGGAATCCGGTGCAATCGATCATATGGCGATTGATGTAAAAGATATTGAAAAAGTATATGAAATGATTAATCAGGCAGGATTAAATACGACCAATGATATTGTTCATTTTCTTCCTTTCTGGGAAAACGGGGTAAAGTTCTTTACAATTGAGGGACCGAATAAAGAGAAGGTTGAGTTCAGCCAGTACTTATAAAGTCAGGCGGTTAAATTCAGCGAGATAAAGCATCTGTTAAAGCTGACAGGATTCTGCATGAAGTAGGATCCTGTTTTTTTATACATAGCCTTAATACAATAAAAATCCCCCCATAAACCCAAACTCTCCCCCTCTATCCTAAACCTGCCATATGAGTTAAGATAATATCAACAAAGGAAAGCAAAAACAAATAAATGAGGAGGGAATGGAATGAATGAGGTCATTGTCTCCATGAACAATATCAGCAAAAGTTTCCCGGGCGTAAAGGCCCTGGATCATGTGAAATTTGAGCTGCGTTCTGGAGAAGTTATGGCGCTGCTTGGGGAAAACGGAGCCGGAAAATCAACCTTGATGAAAATCCTCAGCGGTGTATATACCAGAGACGAAGGAACGATGGAAATCTTCGGAAAATCCTATGACGATCTGACACCAAAGCAGGCCCAGGAAGCAGGAGTAGCCATTATTCATCAGGAATTGAACATGTGCAAGCACTTAACGGTAACGGAGAACATGTTCCTTGGAAGAGAAGTAAAAGGTGGTTTATCCTTAAATAATGCGAAGATGCGGAAAGAAGCCAAGAGGGTTCTGGACGATCTTCGAATTGACATCAGTCCGGATCAGATCGTAGGAGATCTGCCAGTATCCAAACAGCAGATGGTTGAAATTGCAAAAGCACTTTCCATCAATGCAAGGATTCTGATCATGGACGAGCCTACATCCTCTCTGACAGCAAAAGAAATCGATGATCTTTTCCGTATCATCCGTAAGCTGAGGGATGAAGGAAGAGGAATCGTTTACATTTCACACAGACTGGAAGAATTGGCCCATATCGTGGACAGAGTTACCATCATGCGAGATGGACAATACATAACAGACGGTAATTTCAAAGACATGGACATGGACTATATTATCAAAAATATGGTAGGCCGTGAGATCAAAGAGAAATTCCCGAGAGTGGAATGTGAGAAAGGTAAGAAGATTTTTGAGGTGAAAAATCTCAATGCCGGAAAAATGGTCCGCGATATTAATTTTTCTTTATATGAAGGTGAGATTGTAGGATTTGCGGGACTGATGGGAGCCGGAAGAACAGAGACTACAAGAGCTATCTTCGGTGTTGACCCGAAAGACGGCGGAGAGCTTTATGTGGATGGTAAAAAAATCGAAGTCAATTGTCCAATGGATGCTATCCGAAATGGTGTTGTACTTGCCCCTGAGGATCGTAAAAAAGACGGTCTCTGTACGAAATTAAGCATTCGCCAGAATCTGGCACTGCCAAATCTTGACCTTGTATGTAACAAGATGGGTGTGATAAACTCAGGAAAAGAAGATGCTCTTTGCGAAAAAGCAGTGAAAGATCTCCGGATCAAAACACCGAACGTGGAAATTGATTCCGGCAATCTTTCCGGTGGAAACCAGCAGAAAGTAGTTGTTGGAAAATGGCTTGCAAGAGATTCACGAGTTGTTATCTTCGATGAACCAACAAGAGGAATTGATGTTGGTGCAAAGGTAGAAATTTACAATCTGATGAATGAGCTGAAAAAACAGGGAATTGCAGTTATGTTTGTATCCTCTGAAATGCCGGAGGTCATGGGGATTGCAGACCGTATCATCGTAATGTGTGACGGACGTATCACCGGTGAGGTTTCAGCAAGGGAAGCCACCCAAGACGAGATCCTGACAATGGCAACATCCTTTGAAAACAAGGGTATTAAGGAAACTGAGGGAGGAAGTAAAAATGAATAGTAAACAGCAACGCCCCTTAAAGAAGTTATTGGGGATCAGGGGAATGGGGGCAGCACTTACCGCGTTCGTGGGGCTGGTCATTATTTATATCGCATTTGGCATCATTAACCCGGCGGTGTTTTCTGGACAGAATGTGTTGAACCTGCTGCGTTCCATGTCCAAGTACCTGCTGATCGGTATTGCGCAAAGTTACGTACTGATCACTGGAAACATTGACCTGTCAATTGGATCCATGGTTGGAATGAGCGCTATGATCGCAGCTACTTTAATGACAACAGGAATGGCACCATTCCTTGCAATCGTGATTGCACTGATTGCCTGTCTGGTAGTTGGTGTGGTAAACGGATATCTGGTTGGAAAATTTAAACTTCCTCCATTTATTGCAACACTGGGAACCATGTTCGTAGCACGAGGAATTGCCTACATGGTAAACGGAAACAGAAATACAGATGCCATTGCAACAGGTGTTGGAAAAGAAACGGCTGATGCATTCCAAAAATGTTTTTATTACGGTAAAACACTTGGCATTTATAACACATTCTGGATTGCACTTGTTATTTTTGTTATATTTTTCTTTATCTTATCCAAGACACGTACAGGCCGTCATATTTACGCAATCGGTTCTAACGTGGACGCAGCAAAGCTTTCTGGTGTAAACGTAGTTTCCACCACAGTAAAGACTTATCTGGTAAGCTCCGTATGCTCCTGTGTGGTTGGCCTTATCCTTTGCGCACAGGCTGGTATGGGAAATATGGAAGCTGGAAACATGTACGAGATGTACGGCGTAGCTGCCGGCGTAATCGGTGGCGTTTCCCCACTTGGAGGAACAGGAATCCTTCTTGGAACCTTCGCAGGTGCAGCCGTTTGGCAGACATTGGAAAATGGTCTGAACATGATCGGTGCACAGGTTGGTATCCAGCGAGTTGTAATCGGCGTGATCGTAGTTGCAGCCGTATTGCTGGATGTAGTTGTAAGAAACGGCCAGTTTGGAAAACACAGAAAAAAATAACCTGTTATGAAACTAAACCGCAAATGGAGAAGGCGGGTAGTTATAAAAAATAATTTTTAGGAGGATTTTTACAATGAAAAGAAAACTTTTAGCTATGGTATGTGCAGTATCTATGATCGCTTCCCTTGGAGCAGCTACTGTTTATGCATCAGATGATGTTAAGGCTACAGGTGATGAGAAAATTGCGCTGATTACAATGGACTCTATCGACCAGCACTGGATCACCCTGAATGAAGGCGCTCAGGAAGAAGCTAAAGAGCTTGGGGTAACAGTTGACTTCATGTCCCCAAATACAAAGGATGATGCTCAGCAGATTGAGTGTGTAAATAACGCAGTAGCAGGCGGCTATGACGCGATCATGGTTGCTGCAAACGGACCAGACGCTATTTCTTCCGCACTTCAGGAAGCAAAAGACCAGGGAATTAAGATTGTATATGTTGACTCCCCTGCAAATGTAGAGGCAGAAGCTACTTTCTCCACAGACAACAAAGCAGCTGGAACAACAGCAGGAGAAGAAATGAAGAAGGCTCTTGAGGATGCTGGTATTACATCCGGAAAAATCGGTATTATTAATGTAAACGCAGCTACTGATTCCTGCGTAAACCGTGAGGAAGGCTTCCGCGCAGCATTTGACGGCACAGACTTCGAGATCATGGAAACACAGTACGGCGAAGGTGATGCTGCAAAATCCCAGAGTATCGCAGAGAACTACATTACACAGGGCGTTGTTGGTATCTTTGGATGTAACGAAGGCTCCACAACTGGTGCTGGAAATGCCATCAAAGCAGCTGGAAACGCTGACATCATCGGTGTTGGTTTTGATAAATCTGATGCAATTCTGAATCTGATCGACGACGGATATCTTCTTTGCACAATGGCTCAGAACCCGGATGTTATGGGATCTGAAGGCGTAAAAGCAGCTGTAAAAGCAATCAACGGCGAGGAGCTTGGTGGAGAAGTTACAGATACAGGTGTATCTGTGATCACAAAGGATTCTGATAAATAATCTGAAATAAAAAGAATATTGTTCATGGAATACCATGTATGTGGTGATGACTGGAACAGTAATATAAGGAGCAAGAAACCGTCGGTTTTTCCGGCGGTTTTCTTGCTTAAATTGCTGAAATGGATTATCATTATAAATAAGAAAAATGGAAAGAGTTTCTATGGAAATAGGAAAATTCTTTCACAGTAATTATGTAATGGGGACGGAGAACATGGAGATTTTAAAGGTAGTAATTGCAGATGATGAGGTGCGGATCTGCCAGCTGATCCAGGCACTGATTGACTGGGATTCTTTGGGAATGAAGGTGGTAGGAATTGCCCACAACGGAGAGGATGCCTGCGAAATGGTACAGCAGACACAGCCGGACATTCTGATCACAGATATCCGCATGCCAGGCTGCAGTGGTCTGGAGCTGGTAAAAAGGGTGAAGGAGCTGGATTCTGCTCTGGAAGTGATCATAATCAGCGGTTACGCCCATTTCGAGTATGCACAGCAGGCTATCAGTTACGGCGTGGGACATTATCTTCTGAAGCCGGTAAACAAGGGGGAACTGACTGCTACCCTGCAGAAATTGCAGAAAAAGATCGGGGAGCGCAAGGAGTCGGAACTGAATCACCAGGAGCTTGTAAATAAGGCGAAAAGAGATGATGACCATTTACGGGCGAATCTGATCGATCGGCTGCTGGATCAGCCGGATATGCCGGTTTCACAGGACACACTGACGAGCATTTATCATCTGAAAGCAAGACAGGGAGTATACCAGGCGTTTTGCGTAAAAGTGGATTATGGAAGAAAGATCATTTCTGGCGGCAGAATGGATGGAACAACAGGTATGGCTGGCGAGAGAGAAATCAGCTCCACTTCCAGTGAGGTACTTATGGAAAAAGTTCGCGAGGCCCTGGAACGAAATCTGAAAAATGACAGTCGCGAATTAATTCTTCTGATTCGTGATGACTATTGCTATGGTATTCTTAACTATCCGGAAAGTGAGAAAGAATCCATCCGCCGAAGCATGAAGAGCAGTCTTACCCAGATGGAAATCCAGAAAAACATGTTTCAGCATGTAAGCTTTTCCATGGCAGTTGGAGCAGCATACAAAGAGGCAGAGCGTTTGGCAGACTCTATGCAGGAAGCCCGAAAACTGATCCAGGAAAGACTGGTAAAAGGGGATGGACGGGTTCTCGACTGTATGGGAAAAGCTTCAGAAATCCAGGAGAGTGAGCTGCTGAAAAAGTATCTTCGTGAGATTACCCATGCCGTAGAAATTTCCAGCATTCAGAATGCAGCAGAAGCAGTAGAGGATTTGCAGGATACGGTAAATAAGGCGAAAGAAATCCGGGGCAGCGAGATTTTCGAACTGGTATATGCAGCAGCTGATATTTTTGCAGCAAGTATTCGGATTCCAGAGCGCACTGCCACTGTGGAGGAATTCCGTAAACAGTGTGACAAATGTGGAAAAATAGAGGAAATTTTTTCCTGTCTTGGGGATTTTCAGCAAAAATATATCCAGGAGCAGGCTGAACGCTATGAAAATGATACTATCCGCCCGGTTCGCAAGGCAAAGGAATATATTCAGAACCATTTCAGTGATCCGCTGACCTTAGAGGAAGTCAGCGAGATGGTGGGACTTAGCACTGCTTATTTCAGTGCCTTATTCAAGAAGACAGAAGGAGAAGGTTTTGCCAAATATCTGATCAACGTGAGAATGGAACAGGCCAAGCTGCTCCTTCGGGAATCCAATCTTCCAGTAACAGAGATCTGCCGGAAGGTAGGATATAACGATCCGAAACATTTCACACATACCTTTGAGAAAGCGGCAGGGGTGAAACCCTCTACATATAGAAAATTGTATGGATAAATCAAAAATGAAATTCAAAGAAAAATTAAAATACATATCCAACCGTGCTCTTGTTCTTGGAACGGTGATCTTCGGAGTTTTTATTATTCTGGCGGTAATTCAGCTGCTATTGGCATATAAAGGAGAAACACCCTGGTGGATGGCCATAATTATAACAATATTTGCAATATTGTTTCCAATTGTATTCTGGCTGTGGATTCACCGTCCTTACATGCGTTGTGAAAAAATGACGAATCGTTTTCTGGATGGTTATATTTTTTCCGAAAAAGAAGATATGGAGCTCTTGAACCTGACTCCAAGCATCCAGAAGCAGATGAAAATGGTAGACCGTATTGTGCGTTCTCCCCAATATATGGATCTGAACAAAAGACAGGCTCAGTACCTGGCTTTGCAGAATCAGATCAATCCCCACTTTCTCTACAATACACTGGAAAGCATCCGTGGAGAAGCTATTATTGCAGGCCTGGACAGCGTTGCAGATATGACAGAAGCTCTGGCAAGATTTTTCCGTTACACCATTACCAAGGTGGAGAATCTGGTTTCTGTGGAGGAAGAGCTGGACAACTGTGAGACTTATTTTGGAATTCAGAAATATCGTTTCGGGGATCGGCTGCAGCTTCATATTGATTATGATATTGCAGAGTATGAAAAGATCATGAACTGTAGAATCCCCAAACTGACGTTGCAGCCTATTCTGGAAAACAGCATTATCCATGGCGTGGAACTGAAGGTTGGTGGCGGAAATCTCTACATCCGTTTTCAGTGTACAAAGGATCGCCTGCTCATTCGTATTTCCGACGATGGTGTGGGAATGGATGAGATGACTTTGGCAAAGCTGAACCAGAAGCTGGGCAAGTCAACCAAAGCTTTTCACGACAACGAAGAAAAACAGGGCGGAATCGCTCTGGTGAATGTGAATAACAGAATCCATCTGATTTTTGGGGATGAATATGGTATGCACGTTTATTCTGTACCGGGAGAAGGGACAGATGTGGAGATCACCATCCCTATACTTACTGACGACAGACAGGTAAAAAACAGGAGTGTGCTGGCATGAGAAATGAAGTTCTCAGAATGGAGCGTGTGACGTATAAAGAGGATGAGGTTGTAAAGCTGAAGGACTTCAACCTTCAGATCTTTCAGGGGGAGGTTATGGGATTTCTGCCTGTTAACAGTCATGGGAAAACAGCTCTTCTGAAGCTTCTGGAACGGAATCTTCCCCTCTATGACGGTTATATATATTATGGAGGGGAAAAGGTAAATACCTGGAAAGAAAATTATAAGGCAGCAAACAGGATCAGCATTATCCAGGAGAAAAGTTCTCTGGCAGAAAATCTGAATATTGCAGATAATATTTTTGTGCTGCGTCCGGGCTTTCGTCAGTGGATGATTCGCACAAAGATCCTGAACCGGCAGATGAAGCCCTTTTTCGAAGATATCGGAATGGACATTCCTCTTGATAAAGATGTGGAGAAGCTTTCTGCTTTTGAACGGATCATTGTAGAATTGCTCCGGGCAGTGATTATGGGATATCATCTGATCGTGCTGGATGAGGTTGGAGCCCTTGTCAGTGATGACGAGTTGAAAAAGCTTCATGCAATTATCCGTCATTATGTGAAAAAAGGTTTTTCTTTTCTTTATATCTGTTCTCATTTGGAGGAGATTTCCAGTATCTGTGACAGATGTGCGCTGTTTACAAATGGAAGAATCCAGAAGATTCTGGAAAGAGAGGAACTGTTCAATGATCCGCCTGTAACTTACATGACGGAATATAATGACATGGTCCGTTATCATACAGAAAAAAGGGAAGGGCAGCAGGCTGCACCAGTTGTTTTTCAGTGGAAGGGCTACGGAGAGAATGCAGCTTGCAAGTTTTCCTTTGATGTGCATAAGGGAGAATGTCTGGCAGTACAGATTATGGATGCCGGTGGAATGGAAGAACTGAGGAGAATTTTAACCGGAGATATTTTACCGGAAAGTGGAGAAATCCTGTTGAATGGGAAGAAGACAGAGATTCCGAGAAATGGCAGGATTGCAGTAATCCAGGAACGTACTACAAAAACTATGATTTTTCCAGAACTGGATTATATGAATAATCTCTGTATTTGTCTGGCAGAGAAAGTTCCTTCAATCTGGCATAACAAATGTCTTAGGAAAAGTATTCGAAATGAGTACAGTCCCATATTAGGGAGAGATGTTTTTGAAATGCCGGTGGAGGAGCTGAGTGAAAAGCAGAAGTATCAGCTGGTGTATACAAGAGTACTTTTGCAGAAACCAGAGATTCTGCTTTGTATTCAGCCTTTCCGCGGCGCTGATCTTGCCCACCGGATGTTTATCTGGAGTATGTTGGAAAAGTTTCTGGATAAGGGGATTTCAGTTGTGATCTTATCTTTGAATTTGTCGGATTCCCTGGCAATGGCAGATCGCCTGCTGATTCTTGGGGAGAATGGGGAAAAGAGGGAAATTGCAAGAGAAAATTTCCATAAAATTACATCGCCGGTGCCCTGGCTGCATATGTATCCGTCGGAGAGAAAATAAAATGTGTAAATATAATACTAAGGCTTAGGATTGTATTTCAGAGAGTTTAAAGAAGAAGGCCATTGCGAATATCTGCTTGATTATTTTATTGAGAAAAGCCTGAGAAAAGTATAAAATAGGAGATAATAAAAAATAAACGAAAGGGGTTTTTTTCATGAGTAAACGAACAGAGAGAATGAGCCGGAGTGCAGCAGAGAGAATTAACCGCAAAGATACCGTGATCAGACAGAATAATGCAGAACTCGAGGAGCTGAGGAGTCAGTATGAGAATCTGGATATCTGTGAGGAGGATAAGCAGGTGATTGATGATTATATTGCTTGCAAAGATGCCAGAGCTGACAGGATGGCAGAGAAGCTCTATGAAAAGGGAAGAAAAGATGTGAAGAGATGTATCCGCATCCGAAAACTGATCCGCAGATGCATGATCCTGTCTGTCATTGCTACGGTGGTACTGGTTCAGTATAATAAGAATGAGAAGCTGAGAGAAAGCCTGGAAGAACTGCTGAAAATGTTCCGGGATGGAGTGTCTGATGAAGAGGTATAACTGATATAAATAATGCAGATAAAAATGTACTCTCGGAATCTTCTCACAAAAGCAAATACAAGGAAGACTCCGAGAGTGCATAAACAAAAGGAGTAAAACAGCATGGAAACACAAAGATATTCAATTCTGTACAGCAGTAAAACAGGGAACACAAAGAAGCTTGCAGAGAAGATCAGGGAGATACTGCCTGAGGAAAACTGTGATTATTTTGGAACAGAAGGCGCGAAGGCTCTCTCATCCGATATATTATACATTGGATTCTGGACAGATATAGGGAATGCAGATCCTGCAACACTTGAACTGTTAAAAAGCCTGAAAAATAAGAAAATTTTTCTGTTTGGAACAGCAGGCTTCGGAGGCAGTGAAGCCTATTTCCAGCAGGTTCTCGGGAAAGTTAAGGAATCTGTGGATGAGAGTAATACAGTAATGGGAGAATTTATGTGTCAGGGGAAAATGCCCCAGTCAGTCAGGGACAGATATGTAAAGATGAAGGAGAAACCGGATCATGCGCCGAACCTGGATGAACTGATCCAGAACTTTGACAGGGCGTTATCTCATCCTGACAATGAGGATCTGGAGAGACTTGGCACAATAATCAGAAGAAACTTAACAGAATAATTGGGAGAGAACTGGAGAAATAATTAAGTCTTGACTAACAGAGGGAACTGCGGTATAGTGCTCGTTACTATTTTATAGATTTTCGCGAAAGAGAGGTAACGAGACATGACATTTTATCAGGAATTACAATTGAGTTCGACCGGCTCCAAACAGCTGATCAGAAACACCACAGACCCCAAAGAGAAAAGACGGCACATTCTGATCTATAACTTTAAAGTGTATCTGGTCATGGCATTCTGTGTGGCAGTGGTAAGCATATACAGCAAGCTTACAGGGAACAACAACAGTGTAGTGGGTGTTACTGTTCTGCTGGCAGTGCTTGTGCTGCGGCAGGCAGATTTCGGGATCAGGACAACACATGGACTGCTTTCCATTGCAGGGATCTTCGGTATACTTATGGCAGGCCCCCGTCTGGCAAATATGGCACCTCCGTTAGCTGCATTTGCAGTGAATGTAGTGTGTATCTTATTGCTGATGATACTGGGCTGTCACAATGTGATCATGTACAATCATTCCACCTTTGTTCTGGGCTATCTGCTGCTTCTGGGCTATGATGTGACAGGAAAGGAATATACCTTCCGTGTGATCGGTCTGTTGGTGGGAATGGTGATCTGTATGATCGTCTTCTATAAGAATCAGAGAAACAGAGCTTATCGAAGAACCTTCCTGGATCTGTTCCGGGAATTTGATCTTAAGTCAGCAAGAAGCAGATGGTATGTGAAACTGACACTGATCGTATCCAGCGCAATGCTGTTTATGAATCTTCTGGGACTTCCCAGAGCAATGTGGGCAGGAATCGCCTGTATGTCTGTATGTCTGCCTTTTACAGAGGACTGTATCCCAAGGTCTGTGAGCAGAGGAATGTTTAATGTTGTGGGCTGTCTGCTGTTTATTGTGCTGTATCTGGTACTTCCTAAATCCATGTATCCGTACATTGGAATGATCGGAGGAATCGGAGTTGGATATTCAGCAGGATATCCGTGGCAGACTGCATTTAATACTTTTGGAGCTTTATCTATTGCAGCAGGGATCTTCGGAATGCCGGCAGCAGTAGCACTTCGTATAGGTGCCAATGTACTGGGAGCAGCCTATACGGTAATCTGCAATAAAGTAACAGATAAAGTAGCAGAGTATATAGGCACAAATAAATGTGCAGAAAATCTTTCCTGACTAAAACTGCGGAGCGGTTATAAGCAAGTAAAAGAGCGGATGATTTTATCCGTCTGATATGTGTTCTGGGAATAGAGTGAATATTAACGTACAATGACAGAGGGAGAGAGAAAGAATATGAAACAGGATACCCTGGAAGGCAGGGCGAAAACGAAAAATGGTGTAAAACGATTATGCTTTTCCGCAGTATGTATTTTACTGGAAGCAGCTTTTATCATTGCTATGATCACAAAGCTGAATCAATATGCGGAGATTATCAATCTGATGACAAGGCTTCTTGCAGGTGTACTGGTTCTTAAGCTGTATGCGTCAGACCAGACTTCATCTATGAAAATGCCCTGGGTTATTTTGATCCTTGTATTCCCTATCTTGGGAATGGGATTGTACTTACTGATTGGTCTCAATGGCGGTACCCGTAAAATGCGGGAGCGTTATGACCAGATCGACAGGGAACTTCTGCCGTTGCTTCCCAATGACAGTGAGTGCAGGGAAAAGCTTGGCAGGAAAATCCCGAAGGCAGGCAATATTTCTGATTATATACAGAAAAATGCCTCCTATCCGGTCTATCAGAATACAGATGTTATTTATTATGATGAGGCAGTCAAAGGGCTGGAGGCTCAGCTGGCAGATCTGGCAAAGGCAGAGAAATTCATTTTTATGGAATATCATGCCATTGAGGATGCACAGGCCTGGCATAAAATCCAGAGAGTTCTGGAAGACCGCGTAAAGGCAGGCGTAGAAGTCAGAGTATTTTATGACGACATGGGTTCCATTGGGTTTATCAATACAGACTTCATTAAGAAAATGGAAAATGTGGGAATCCATTGCAGAGTGTTCAACCCTTTTACTCCGGGTCTGAATGTGTTCCTGAATAACCGGGATCACCGCAAGATCACAGTGATCGATGGAAAAGTGGGATTTACCGGCGGTTACAACCTTGCCAACGAATATTTTAATTTCACACATCCTTATGGACAGTGGAAGGATACAGGTATCCGTCTGGAGGGGGAGGCAGTCCGTTCCCTAACAGTAACATTCCTGGAGATGTGGAATGCTGTCAGTGATAAGGATAAAAATGACAGTGATTTTACCGGATTTCTGGTTCAGACAGATTATCAGGCAAAGCAGACAGGCTTTATCCAGCCTTATGCGGACAGTCCTATGGACCATGAACAGGTAGGCGAAGAGGTGTATATCAGTATGGTGAATAAAGCGGAAAAATACTGCTGGTTTATGACACCGTACCTGATCATCACAGATGAAATGAGCCATGCGCTGTGTCTGGCTGCCAAGCGTGGGGTAGATGTGAGGATCATCACACCTGGTATTCCGGATAAAAAGATAATCTACAATATCACACGTTCCTTTTACCATGGACTGGTAAAACATGGAGTGCGTATCTATGAATGGACACCTGGTTTCTGTCATGCAAAGATGAGTGTGGCAGATGACTGTATGGCAACCTGCGGAACCATAAATCTGGATTACAGAAGTCTGTATCATCATTTTGAAAACGGCTGCTTTATGGCAGACTGTCAGGCAGTTCTGGATATCCGAAATGATCTTGCAGCAATAATGGATGAATGCCGTGAAGTCACAGAACAGTACAGTACCGGACGCAGCGCATATCTGCGATTGGGACAACTGTTTATGAGATTATTTGCGGGATTATTATAACGTTACTGTTTACTCCATAACACTTGGAAAAAAGCAGGATATCGTGTACAATGGAATGGGGAACAACAAAACTATTATAAATACGGGAGGAATTTTAACTATGGATCTTTCAACCCTAGTAAAAATGTCAAATACTTATGGAAGCAACCCTGCTTATGTTCTTGCAGGCGGTGGTAATACTTCAGTAAAAGACGACACCACATTGTATGTAAAAGGCTCTGGTACACAGCTTGCTACAATCAAGTCAGAGGAATTTGTGGAAATGAGCAGAGCACGTTTGAATGAGATCATGAAGACAGATTATCCTGAAGATGATGTCAAACGTGAATCACTGTATCTTGCAGATGTTATGGCTGCAGTAACAGATGCTGACAAAACCAAACGTCCAAGTGTGGAAGCACTGCTTCATAATTTATTTGCCTATACATATGTACTGCATGTTCATCCTACACTTGTCAATGGACTGACCTGCGGAAAAGGGGCAAAGGAACTCAGCGAACAGCTTCTTGGAAAAGATGTACTCTGGATCGATATCTGCAAACCCGGATATACACTTGCGCGTATCTGTTATGAGAAAATGAATGCTTATAAAGAAGAATACGGAAAAGATGTTCAGGTTCTTCTGCTTCAGAATCACGGAATTTTCGTTGCGGCAAATACTGTAGAGGAAATCGGAGTGTTATTTGATGATGTGATCAGTAAATTAGAGAAACAGGTAAAGAGAACTGCTGATGTCAGTGATGTGGTTACACCTGAAAAAGAGCAGGCAGCAGAGAAGCTTTCTCAGTTACTGGGACATGCAGTAGAAGTGGTACCTGCAGCAGAAGCTGATCATTTTGTAAAAGATAAAGCAGCGGCTGCACCGCTTCTGAAGCCGTTTACACCGGATCACATTGTATATTGTGGACCATATCCGTTATTTGTAGAAAATATTGATCAGTCAAAAGCAGCGCTGGACGCATTTATGGCAGAGAATGACAAAGAACCAAGACTGATTCTGGTACAGGGAGTTGGCGCCTTTATTATGGAAGATGATAAGGGAAAAGCTGCAAAAGCACAGCTTCTTGTAAAAGATGCCATCAAGCTTGCAGTATATGCAGAAAGCTTTGGCGGACCGCTTCACATGACAGATGATATTACATACTTTATTACACATTGGGAAGCAGAAGCATACCGCAGTAAGAAATAATATAATAAGGGGCTGTCGGGAAATAGACAGTTCTAAGAGAGGGAGGGTGTGACTCATACCGAGTCACACCATCCCGAAATTTTTTATCAAAAAAAGAAAAAAGATGGTTACCGACAACCATCTTTCTCCCCGTTACATGTTATAATGTAACTATGCTAACAACTAATTATTATACCGACTTTTTTGAATTAGGGCAATAGAAAATTAACTTTAATTTCTATGAATTGAGTTTACCTGACGACGATCCAGTCTATACCCTGAAAAAAGTGATGGAGGATTTAGATTTTTCTGGTCTGCTGGCCAATTGTTCAGATAAGGGAAGAACCGGGTATAACCCAATTATGATGTATGCTGTGGTTACTTACGCAAACATGCGAGGGGTACGTTCTGTTGACCGTATTGTAGAATTATGTGAAAGAGATCTCGCTTTTATCTGGCTGACCCATGGGCAGAAACCAAAACGGGACGCTTTTTATGGATTTAAAGGGAAAAAGCTAACTTCTGAAATATTGGATGATCTTAATTACCAGTTTTTGCTCCGGCTTCAAAAAGAAGGCCTTGTTACACTAAAAGAACTTTTTATTGATGGGACTAAGATCGAAGCCAATGCAAACCGTTATACATTTGTCTGGCGCGGTACGATCAATTACCATCTGGCTGGTCTGCTAGATTCTATTGAGCTGAACTTTGCCAGGTATAATACATTTTTGCAGGAGAATGGTTATGGGCCAAAGTATGATATCGGGAATGCACAGATGTTTGTGATCGAGGGAATGGATAAAGTCCGCAGTGTTATAGAAAAGAACCGGAAACGGAAGCTGTCAAAACATAAGAAACTTGCAAATAATACAGTTATTGAGATTGATAACTGCTCTCCGCTTGAAATCCTGAAACTGCAGAAGAACCTTAGTACGATTGCCACTGGAGAAGGGATAGAGTTCGTTTATGGAAAAGGAAAAAGAAAACCTGAGATCCAGCAGCTGTATGAGGAACTGGAGCATCTCGGCCAGCGTCTGATGGGATATAAAGAATGCTTTGAGATCATGGGAAAAGACCGGAACAGCTATTCCAAGACAGACCTGGAAGCTGCTTTTATGCGGATGAAAGAGGACCATATGCTGAACGGACAGTTAAAGCCGGCGTACAACGTACAGATCGCCGTGGAAAATTATTTCATCGTTCACGGATATGTAAGTAATGACCGGACGGATTACAATACCTTGATCCCAGTCCTGGAAAAACACCAGGAGGCTTTTGGCAGCGTCCTGGAAGAGGTGACTGCTGACAGCGGATACTGTAGTGAGAAAAATCTGCTTTATTTAAAAGAAAAAGGGATAGAAAGTTATATAAAACTGCAGGATCATGAGAAACGTAAAACACGTGCATATGCGGAAGATATCAGCAAATATTACAACATGAAGGTTGAGGTATTTGAAGATGAGCAGTTCTATATCTGCCATGACGGACGTGAACTGCGTCACATAAGAACGGAAACCAAAGAGCAGGATGGCTATACCCAGAACTTTGAGGTTTACGGCTGCGCCGACTGCAGCGGATGCGAACATAAAGCCCGCTGTCTGTATAAATATAATGCCGAAAAGGATGTTGAGAAAAATAAGGTAATGAAGATCAATGAACAGTGGGAAGAACTGCGTGAAAAATCCCATGCAAACATCCAAAGTGAGCGCGGGATTCTGAAACGGCAGACACGTTCGATCCAGACAGAAGGACATTTCGGTGATATCAAAGAAAACGAAAACTTCCGCCGTTTTAATTACCGTTCTGCAGATAAAGTGTACAAAGAATTCATGCTGTATGCAATCGGAAGGAATATAAATAAATACTATCGTTTTCTCAATGAAAAACTAAAGAAGTTTGAGGGAAAAATAACGGAAAAAACAGCTTGATCAAAAGTGCGGCTGTAAAAATCCAGACAAGGGATTTTTGCGGCCAAAAATAAATTTCATCTTTCATAGAAAAAAGGATCCCTCGCAAGGTAGAAGGCTAACAAGCCTCGTTCTTGCTGGGATCCTTTCAATTACTACTGGGGATACCGAAATGTGGTATTAACCGACAGCCCCCTTTTTTAACTTAAGATAAAATTCCAGTAGACTGCAAAAACAGAATAAACATCATAACCGGTGCAACGAATCGGATCATCACCCGGTAAAGCTTTTTTCTGCGGAATTTGTCTCCGCTTCTTTCCATTTCATCAATTACATAATACGGTGTTACGATCCATCCAATGAGAATGGTGGAGAGCAGTGCAATAAATGGCATCATAACGCTGTTGCTGATGTAATCCATAATATCCAGAAGCTGTCCCACAGAACCGTTTGGAAGCTTTACTTCCACGTAGAAAATACTGTAGCCCAAAGCGATCACTGCAGAAACTGCCAGATAGATGGCAGACAAAACCAGAACTGTTTTTTTACGGCCTGTATGGAAGATTTCCATGCAGTTTGCAGTGATGGATTCCAGTACGGAAATACAGGAAGACAAGGTTGCAAAAATAGCAGTTACGAAAAACAGGATCCCTACGAAGGTGCCGGCTTTTCCCATTGCGGAGAATACTTTTGGCAGGGAAATAAACATCAGACTTGGTCCTGCGCCCATTCCCTCAGTGCCGGAAAATACATACACAGCCGGAATGATCATGGCACCTGCAAGAAAGGCAACGCCTGTATCAAAACTCTCAATCTGATTGATGGCCTTGTTTAAGTTTACCTCAGGTTTGACATAGGAACCGTAAGTGATCATAATTCCCATGGATACGCTGAGTGAGAAAAACAGCTGGCTCATGGCATCCAGCAGGATCTGCAGGAAACGCTGCACAGTCAGTCCCTTAAAATCCGGTTTCAGGTAGTAGAGAAATCCCTGCCATCCGGTATGCACCTGTCCGGAGGCATCTGTATAGGAAAGGGTGAGAGAGTAAACTGCAATCACCACTACCAGAACCAGCAGGATAGGCATCATCCATTTGGATACTTTTTCAATTCCCTTTTCCACCCCATTGTACACGATGAAAGCAGTGACACCCATGAAAAGCAGGGCGAAGATCACCGGTGAAGTGGAAGAAGAAATAAAGGATGTGAAGTAGTCATCTGCGGCAGCTGCCTGTGCCTGTCCGGTTACATAGACCACTGCATATTTGGTAATCCATCCGCCGATGACAGCGTAATAGGTCATGATCAGGACTGGTACCAGGAAGGTGAGGATTCCCAGGAATTTCCACTTAGGCCGCATCTGGGTATAGGCACCGATGGCACTTTTCTGTGTGCGTCGGCCGATGGCAATATCAGAAGTGAGCAGGGTAAATCCAAAGGTAAGTACCAGGATCAGGTAAATAATTAAAAATAAGCCGCCTCCGTCTTTGGCTGCGAGGTATGGAAATCTCCACAAGTTTCCCACTCCTACAGCACTTCCGGCCGCAGCAAGGACAAAACCAAGTTGTCCTGAAAAATGATTCGATTTCTTTTCCATTATCATTCTTTCCCCCTTAGTGTTGTAAGAATAAGATAACATATGATAAATAATTAGTAAAACAAATTTTCAGATGACTTGTAAACAGGAAGCAGAAATGTTAAAGTAGAAGACATGAAAGGAAGCTTTCCACAGTATGAAACCAGTTATTTCCATTGGAAATCAGGATTTTGGTTCTATCAGAGAAAACGGATATTTTTATGTAGATAAGACTGATTTTATCCAGGAATGGTGGGAGAACGGGGATGTAGTTACGCTGATCACCAGACCACGCCGTTTTGGAAAAACTTTGAATATGAGTATGCTGGAATATTTCTTTTCCAATCAGTATGCCGGATACAGCAGATACTTTGAAGGACTGCAGATATGGAAAAGTGAGAAATACAGGGAACTGCAGGGAAGCTATCCTGTTATTTTTATCAGCTTTGCTTCAGTGAAAGGTGCAACCTATCAGGATGCAAGATTGGGGATTACCAGAATTTCCAAGGAATCTATTTTTTCAGATCTGAACAATCTGGAAATTGTGACTACAGATTCCAGGAAATATGAGACTGCCTTTGGCTTTAACAGGGAAGAGGTAGAAAGGGTTCTCATGGAATTTGGCTGCATGGATCAGCTGGAGCAGGTTCGGTACTGGTATGATGGTTTTCGTTTCGGCAGCCGCACGGACATCTACAATCCATGGTCCATTACCAAGTTTCTGGATACCGGCCGTTTTGAAAACTTCTGGGCAAATACCAGTTCCAACAGTCTGGTTGGAAAGCTGATACAGGAAGGTTCGCCAAATATAAAGGTTGATATGGAAGATCTTCTTTCTGGGAAAAATATTGAAACTCCAGTGGATGAGGAAATTGTATCAGTTGTCTATTACCAACCACGAAGTGAAGAATATGTTCAGGAAAATGATCCGCGGCTGGTTTCAGAAATCTAATGTGCGCTATAATGATTTTATCAAGGCACTGCTGGTGGATGATGTAGATTATATGAATGAATACATGAACCAGATTTCCCTGCAGACCTTCAGTTCTTTTGATACCGGGAAAAAGGTGCTGATTAGAAAGGATGTATCAAACAAATGAAACAATGTATGGATTCTGAGAACCTGCACCGCAGGTTAAAAAAAATAATTGGTCAGGTGCAGGCCATTGACCGGATGATCGACGAGGATGTTCCCTGTGAGGATGTTCTGTCCCAGATCAACGCTGCAAAATCCGCGCTTCACGGCTGCGGCAAGGTAGTGCTGGAAGGCCACATCAAACACTGCGTTCGTGATGGAATTGAGCATGGCGACGCAGATAAAACCATCGAGAGCTTTACCAAAGCAGTGGAACGATTTTCCAATATGGGATGATCTCCGTTACGGTTCTTGAGTGATAGATTTATATGTGTCAATGCACAACAGAGCAGGCCGCATATCATTACGCAAACCATTTCCGACTTATTGTCAGAGTCGGAAATGGTTTGCGGGTGATATGCGGCCTGTTTTGCGTCTGTTTTGAGAATTCTTATCATTTACCCTTCTTGATAACATATACCCCTATAGGTATAATGAACATATACCTCATAAGGTATAGAAAAGAGGCATAACATGAAAAATCTAATGGGAAAGTTAGAAGAGTTACTTGAAATCGGCGGCACGAAGAAAGACATCACCCTGCTGGTGATCTCTGGAAGCGCCATTGTGTTAAGTCTGCTGGGAATTTCCCCGTTCCCCTTTGACATGTCCTGGATTGCCATTGTGCTGTGCGGACTTCTGGAAGAGCTTACTGTAGCCAGAGCCAGAGCCGGAATCGAAAAGTTGGTTCATTTAACACCACAGACCGCCAGGGTAATAAAAGATGGAAAAGAATCTGTTATCCCTGCGGAAAAGGTACAGGTTGGTGATATCCTTCGGGTACTTCCTGGGGAAGGGGTTCCGGTAGACGGAATCATTATTTCAGGACAGACTTCCGTCAACCAGGCGGTTATGACAGGGGAGTCCCTTCCAGTTGATAAGACAGTGGGAGACGAGGTATCCAGCGGAACGGTCAACCAGTTTGGGGCCTTTGAGATGAAGGCTTCCAAGGTTGGGGAGGACAGCTCCATCCAGCGAATGATCCGTCTGGTCCAATCCGCAGACGCTGGGAAAGCTAAGATTGTAGGGATCGCAGACCGCTGGGCTACCTGGATCGTGGTGATCGCGTTAACTGCGGCAGCTCTTACCTGGCTGATTTCTGGAGAGATTATCCGTGCGGTTACTATTCTGGTTGTATTTTGTCCCTGCGCCCTTGTGCTGGCTACCCCAACCGCTATTATGGCGGCTATCGGAAATGCCACCAAGCATGGCTTCCTGGTACGTGAGGGAGATGCCCTGGAACGGCTTGCAAGGGTAAACGTGATTGCGTTTAATAAAACCGGAACTTTAACATATGGTACACCGAAGGTGGTTGCAGCTGTCAGCAACAGCGAAAATTATAACAATGATGATATTTACAGACTTGCAGCCTGTGCCGAGCAGCTTTCCGAGCATCCCCTTGGAAAAGCAATTGTAAGCTGCTGTAAGAAGGAAGGCATCATACTTTCCGGTGCAGAGGATTTCCAGATGATTCCGGGACAGGGAGTCTGTGCAGTGTCAGAAGGAAAACAGGTTCTGGCGGGAAATCCGAAGCTTTTGAAGGAACATGGCGTGGAAATAAAGACCATTGCCGAAAAGTGTGCAGACACTGAGGATAAAACAGGAGAAAGCAAAGAATTAACAGATGCAAGTTTTTATAGTACTCAAAAAATTCAGAGTAAGGCTAATCCGAAGCAGTACATAGAGCGCGGCTGTACCGTTACTTATGTGGCAATTGACGGTCAGTATGCTGGTTTCATCGCTCTTTCCGATACTCTTCGTGAGGAAAGCACCGGCATGATTGACTCCCTGAACAGCCTTGGCGTTCAGTCGGTCCTTTTAACCGGAGACCATGAAAATGCGGCGAAGACCATCGCATCCCAGCTTCATATTAAGGAAGTCCGTGCCAACTGTCTCCCGGAAGACAAGTTGAAATACATTGATGGTTATCAGCAGGAAAACAAAATGGTCTGTATGATCGGCGACGGAATCAACGACGCCCCGGCTCTGAAGCGTGCAGAAGTGGGAATTGCCATGGGCGGCGTGGGAAGCGACATCGCAGTAGACGCAGCCGACATTGCCCTTGTAGACGATGAAGTAAAAGAGCTTCCCCATCTCATTGCTCTTTCCAAGCGCATGATGACTACCATCAAACTGAACATGACCTTTTCTATGACCTTGAACTTTATTGCAATCGTCCTTGCCATCACCGGAATCCTGAACCCCATCGTAGGTGCCCTCGTCCACAACGCAGGTTCCGTATTGGTAATCACAAATTCAGCATTCTTATTAAAATGGAGGAAAAAATAATGACAATCAAAGTAATCGGAGAAGCATTTCCATGTAGGGAACCACTGCAATCCCAAATCCATGGGCCACAAGTCCGGCAATTACGCTGTCCTCCTCCGTCTCGTAGGCAATCTGGGGCTCCTGGCCGATCTGGCGCAACAGGCCGTCAACTACAGAACGAAGACCGGAGCCTTTGGCAAAATAAACCTGTGGATAAGGAATGGTCTGGGCAAGGTCAATGGTGTGAAACTGCGCCAGAGAGGCGAAAACAAGGTCAAAACGCCTTGCGCAAAGCCCGTCAAGCAGCTGTCCGGTGATGCCTGTATTGAATGTAAAACGGATATTTTCTCAGGATACTGCTTCAGAAATCGTTCTGCAAGCCCGGGAACAAAGTCTTCTCCCAGGGTACAGAGAAGCCCCAGACGAATCAGTCCTTCTCCTCGTCCCACACGCTGAAGGGCGTCCACTCCATTGTCCAGTGTCATAAGAGTCTGCTGTGCACAGGCCAGAAATTGTTCCCCATAATGGGTAAGCACAATGCTTTTTCCCACCTTCTCAAAAAGGGGAACTCCAAGCTCAGCTTCCATCTGTGAAATGGCGTGACTGAGGCTTGGCTGTGCAATGCAAAGATGTTCTGCCGCCCGTGTATAGTGCAGCGTTTGTGCCAATTTTGCAAAATATCGTAAATGTAGCAAATTCATATTCAATTCCATCAATTATTCTTTCAATTTTAAAGGAACTATATAAAAGGGACTTTTGTCCCAAATAAAAGGCATTGATGTAAGGGGCAAAGGACTTTTGCCCCTTGGATTATGTTGATAAAAATTATCAAAGGTATTGCTGAGAATATTTATCAGAATCCATTGGAATCATATGGAAAGAGAGCGCATGCGGGGCATTTGGAAAGTCTGAAATATAGGACTCATGTCCTGCAAATTCCATATTTTTACATTCAAATTGTATTTTATTAAAAGCATGTTCCAAACCGATTGACGGGGAAAAAACAATACCGTATACTACAATCGTTAAACCAATAACAATTCTTCAATATACGCGGAGAACTACAAAATAGAAAGAAAGAGGTACAAGAATGAAAGATTTTGCACAGTGGGAAGGCTTCAGCGGAAGCCGTTGGAAAGAACAGATCAACGTTCGTGATTTTATCCGTCACAATTATACCCCTTATGACGGAGATGATTCCTTCCTGGAAGGCCCGACCGAGGCTACAGACAAGCTGTGGGGAAAGCTGCAGGAGCTGCAGAAAGCAGAGCGTGCCAATAATGGTGTGCTCGACATGGAAACTAAGGTTGTTACAGGCCTGACTGCATATGGACCTGGATACATTGACGAAGATCTGAAGGATCTTGAGAAAGTAGTAGGACTTCAGACAGATAAGCCTCTGAAGCGTGCATTTATGCCATACGGTGGAATTAAGATGGCAGAGAAAGCATGCGAGATGTATGGCTATAAAGTAGATCCGCAGATTCATGATATGTTTACAAAATATGAATTCAAAACACATAACCAGGGTGTTTTTGATATCTATACACCAGAGATGAAAAAAGCACGTCACAGCCATATCCTTACCGGACTTCCGGATACCTATGGACG
Source organism: Ruminococcus sp. AF31-8BH (assembly GCF_003460605.1). Classification (GTDB taxonomy): domain Bacteria; phylum Bacillota; class Clostridia; order Lachnospirales; family Lachnospiraceae; genus Blautia_A; species Blautia_A acetigignens. The sequence goes on along the minus strand of NZ_QTVN01000004.1, from coordinate 109,835 downwards.
TGGACGTATTGTAGGTGATTACAGACGTGTGGCTCTGTATGGTATTGATGCTCTGATCGAAGGCAAGGAGAAAGACTTTGCAGCATGCGACCGCCAGGGTATGAGACGCTATGATTTCCAGCTTCGTGAGGAAATTGCAGATCAGATCCGTGCCCTTAAGGGAATGAAAGCAATGGCTGAAATTTATGGCTATGATATTTCACAGCCAGCAAAAAATGCACATGAAGCATTCCAGTGGCTGTACTTTGGATATCTTGCAGCAATCAAGACACAGAATGGTGCTGCGATGAGTGTTGGACGTATCTCCACATTCCTTGATATCTATATTGAAAGAGACCTTAAGAACGGTGTTATCACTGAGAAGGAAGCTCAGGAGCTTGTTGACCACATGGTAATGAAATTCCGTATGGTTAAATTCGCAAGAATCGAGTCCTACAACCAGCTGTTCTCCGGAGACCCGGTATGGGCTACTCTTGAGGTTGGTGGTATCGGTGTTGACGGACGCCATATGATCACCAAGAATGACTATCGTTTCTTGCATACTCTTGAGGACATGGGACCGGCTCCGGAGCCAAACCTGACGGTTCTTTATTCTTCCAGGCTGCCGGAGAACTTCAAGAAATATGCTGCTAATATTTCTGTTAAAACAAGTTCCGTACAGTATGAGAACGATGATGTTATGCGTCCGGTTTGGGGCGATGACTATTCAATCTGCTGCTGTGTATCTGCTACAGAGACTGGTAAGGAAATGCAGTTCTTCGGAGCTCGTGCAAACCTTGCAAAATGCCTTCTTTACGCAATCAACGGCGGTGTGGATGAGAAGCTGAAAATGCAGGTAGGACCGGAGTACAAGCCGATTACTTCCGAGTACCTTGATTATGATGAGGTTATGCAGAAATATGACCAGATGATGGATTGGCTGGCTCATCTGTATGTAGGAACTCTGAACATGATCCACTACATGCATGACAAATATTACTATGAAGCAGCTGAGATGGCTCTGATTGATACAAAGGTTGACCGTTCTTTCGCAACCGGTATCGCCGGATTCTCTCATGTAGTAGACTCCCTGTCTGCTATTAAATATGCAAAAGTAAGAGCAATTCGTGATGAAGACGGAATTACTACAGACTTCCAGGTTGAGGGTGACTTCCCACGTTATGGTAATGATGACGACAGAGCTGACAGCATTGCGAAAGAACTGCTTTCTACATTCATGGAGAAGCTGAAACATATTCATACTTATCGTGATTCCAAGCCAACCACATCTATTCTTACCATTACTTCCAACGTAGTTTATGGTAAGGCTACAGGTGCTCTTCCGGATGGAAGAAAAGCCGGAGAGCCGCTTGCACCAGGTGCTAACCCATCCTACGGCGCAGAGCAGAACGGACTTCTTGCTTCCCTGAACTCTGTTGCAAAACTTGACTATGAGGATGCGCTGGATGGAATTTCCAATACTCAGACAATCAATCCGGATGCACTTGGACACAGTGATGAGGAGCGTACAGATAACCTTGTTCACGTACTTGATGGATACTTCAACCAGGGTGCACATCATCTGAATGTAAATGTATTTGGAAAAGAGAAACTGATTGATGCTATGGAGCATCCGGAAAAAGAGGAGTATGCAAACTTCACTATCCGTGTTTCCGGTTATGCTGTTAAATTTATCGATCTGACAAGAGAGCAGCAGCTGGATGTTATTTCCAGAACCTGCCATGACAGAATGTAATTAATAAAGGAAAACAACATGTTAAAAGGCTATGTTCATTCTCTGGAAAGCTTCGGGTCTGTAGACGGACCCGGAGTGAGATATGTAATTTTTCTTTCCGGCTGCGCTATGCGCTGCCAGTTCTGCCATAACCCGGATACTTGGAATATGACAGAAGGGAAAGAATACACCACGGATCAGCTTCTGCAAACAGCTCTTCGCTTTAAATCCTACTGGGGAGAAAAAGGCGGTATCACGGTGAGCGGCGGAGAACCCCTTTTACAGATGGATTTTCTTACAGAGCTTTTTTGCAAGGCAAAGGAAGCAGGAGTCCATACAACTCTGGATACCAGCGGAAACCCCTATACTACAAAGGAACCCTGGCATTCTAAATGGCTGGAACTGATGAAATACACAGATCTTGTGCTTCTGGATATCAAGCAGATCAATGAGCAGGAGCATGTGAAGCTTACCGGGCAGACCAACCAGAATATTCTGGCTATGGCCCGTGAGCTTTCGGACATGAATAAACCTGTGTGGATTCGCCATGTACTGGTTCCGGGAGGTAGTGACAAGGATGAATATCTGCACCAGCTTGCGGATTTTATTCAGACACTGGGAAACGCCCGGCGCGTGGAAGTTCTTCCGTACCATACGCTTGGTACTTTTAAGTGGGAAAAGCTGGGAATCCCGTATCCGCTGGAGGGCGTGAAACCTCCAACACAGGAAAGAATTGATAATGCAAGACGGATTCTTAACGCCATATAAGAGAACGTGAAGCAAACTCCTTAAAGGAAGGTCGCTGTGAGACTGGAAAAGTCTCACGGGGACCTCTTTTAAGTTGCGGGAAATGATTAGTTGTTGTTGGAAAGAAATGAGGAGATTTCTTGTAAAAAACGTTGGCCGTATTTCTTTAGTTTGTTTTGGCCGACGCCGGAGACATCCAGCATTTCGGATTCGGTTCCTGGAAGCTTCTCGCACATGTCGATGAGGGTTTTGTCGGTGAAGACGATGTAGGGCGGGACGGATTCTTCTTTGGAAATCTGGAGGCGAAGCTGGCGTAGGGTTTCGAAAAGGGCGGATTTTTTTGCGGCATTTGGGCTGGAAGTATTAGTGGCTTCGTTGGAATTGCCGGCAGTATTTTCGGCTTCGAAATAGCTCTTTCCGTATGGATTTTTGCGTTTCTTTGACGCGGAAATCTTTTCTTTTTCCTTGAATTTTTTTACAAGGATCTGGGTGTTTTTCTGCTGTAATTCTGAGATATTTCCGACTTTGAGGACACTGTATTCCCCGTCTGTCTGGACGATGTAACCCTGGCGGATCATCTGGCTGATGAGAAGTCTAAGGTCATTTTCCGTGCGGCTTTGAAGCTGACCGTAACAGTTGTAGGAGTCGGCGCCAATCTCTCTTAAGCGGGCCCTCTTGGAGCCAAGCAGGGTACCGATTACAAGGGCCTGGCCGTATCTTCCGCGCATTTCTGTAATGCATCCGATTACCCATTTGGCGTCCTGAGTCATGTCCAGTTCTTCGAATTCCTGATGGCAGTTGCCGCAGTTGTCACAGGGCTGGTCAGTGGATTCCCCGAAGTAATTCAGGATATAATTGCGCAGACAGGAGGTGGTCATGCAGTAGCCTTCCATAATCTGAAGACGCTTTGCGTCCTGATGGCGCACCTGTTCCATTTCAGCGAAATCCATGCCCTCGAAATCCTTGCTTCCAAGGAGCATTTTGCTGATCATAACGTCCTGCGGGGAAAAGAGCAGAATGCACTCTGCAGGTTCCCCGTCACGGCCTGCACGTCCAGCTTCCTGGTAGTAATTTTCCATGCTCTGGGGCATGTTGTAATGGATGACGAAACGCACGTTGGACTTGTCGATTCCCATTCCAAACGCGTTGGTGGCAATCACAACTTGGGCGCGGTCATAGATGAAATCATCCTGGCTTTCCTTGCGGATCTCTGTGTTCATTCCCGCATGATAACGGGTGACAGAAACACCCTGTTTTAGCAGCTGTTCATACAAAGTATCCACGTTTTTGCGGGTGGCGCAGTAGATGATACCGCTTTCGTTTGCGTGACTGGCTATGTAGTTTGCAATGAAGGTATCTTTCTGTTTTCCTGTAAGATGCTCCACTCGATAGTAGAGATTTTTTCGGTCAAAGCCAGTGATGACAATGTTTGGATTCTTCAGTTCCAGAATTCTTGCAATGTCGTTTTTGACCACTTCTGTGGCGGTTGCGGTGAAAGCACTGAGGATCGGATGTCCAGGCAGCTGCCTCACGAAATCTACGATTTTCAGGTAGCTGGGACGGAAATCCTGTCCCCACTGGGAGATACAGTGTGCCTCGTCTACTGTCACCATGGAAATGGGAGTATGCAGGGCAAACGCCAGAAAAGAAGCCGTTTCCAGCCGCTCAGGTGCCACATAAATAATCTTGTACACGCCTCTTGCGGCGAAAGAAAGTGCCTTGCTGATCTGTCCTTCTGTAAGGGAAGAATTGATATATGCCGCATGGATTCCCGCTTCATTTAAGGATTTCACCTGGTCCTGCATAAGCGAAATCAGCGGCGAAACCACCAGCGTAATCCCCGGCAAAAGCAGCGCTGGAACCTGATAACAAAGGGATTTCCCAGCCCCTGTAGGCATAATCGCCAGCGCATCCCTGCCGTCCAGAATCGTATCTATAATTTCCTCCTGCCCCTCACGGAAGGAGTCATATCCGAAATAAGTTTTTAAAATCTGCAAAGGAGTGATCGTTGAACTTCCCATCTGCAGATTGGAACCTGTTGTATTCAATGTCATAATTGTCCTTTCTCTATTTATTAACCATTTTCAGTGCCGCCGCAGCCGTTTCCCCCGTCAGCTCTGTAATACTGGAAAGCACCGGAACATCCCCATATTTTCGGTTTTCATAAAACGCATAATAGCATCCATACAAGATATACGTCAGCATAATATTAATATCCCGGTTCTCCCGATACTGTGGATAAGCCCCAAACACCAATTCCTTCAAAGCAATCTCAATCTTCTGTACCAGACACTTACTCCTGCTCCCCGAAAACAAAATCCCAATCAGCGCATCCTTCGCCAGAAACCCCATAAACAGCTCTCGCGAAAAATCCGCCGTATCCTCCAGTACCTTCTCCGGATGGCTCAAATTCTCCATAATAGAAACCACCACCTCCGTCTCCAGCGTATCCGAAAGATGATAAATATCCTGATAATGAGAATAAAACGTAGACTTATTGATCCGCGCCTTCTCACACAACTCCTTAATCGTAATCCTCTCTAGCTCCCTATGCGATCTCAATTCAATAAACGCATTAATAATACTCTGTCTTGTCTTTTCAACCCTAATATCCATACACTTTTCCTGCTCCTCCTGGCGTCCGCTTTAGCAATATAATTATCCAACACTTTTTTGAAAAAGTTGGATTTCCAACCAAAGTCGTTTTTCGATGGTAGCAATTCCTTTCCCATACAATTATAATCCCTATTATACAAAGAAAACCAACTACTGTCTAATAACTTTTAAAATCAATCCAATAGAAATGGGAGAGGGTATTTATGGATTTTTACAACTTTTACACCGGCAAAGAATTTGAAGCCTATCAGTACCTGGGCGCACACGTCTTGGAAAGCGGCACCACCTTCCGCACCTTTGCCCCTGCAGCACAGCGCGTCTCCGTAATCGGAGAATTCAACGGCTGGACTGAAACCCCAATGAACCGCGTCCACGATGGAAATTTCTGGGAATGCACCATTGACGGTGTGGGCTCCGACCTGATGTACAAATACAGAATCTACCGCCAGGACGGCTCCTTCATAGACCATGCAGACCCCTACGCATTCTACAGCGAAATGCGCCCCGGCACCGCATCCAAAACCTATGCCCTTGGCGGCTACAAATTCAAAGATGCCAAATGGCAGAAAGGCTGCAAGGTAGGCCATGACAAGCCAATCAACATCTACGAGATGCATTTCGGCTCCTGGAAAAAACGGGGAGAAGGACAGGAAGACTGGTACACCTACGAAGAGCTTGCCCCAATCCTCATCGCCTATCTGAAAGAATACGGCTACAACTATGTAGAAATCATGCCTCTTTGCGAGTATCCCTGCGATGAATCCTGGGGCTATCAGGACACCGGATATTTCAGCCCAACTGCCCGCTACGGAAAGCCGGAAGAACTGAAATCCTTTGTAGACCAGTGCCATCAGGCAGGCATCGGCGTAATTCTGGATTTCGTTCCTGTGCATTTTGCTGTGAATGATTATGCACTGGCAGAATACGATGGAACCGCATTATACGAGTACCCCAACATGGCAGTTGGACGCAACGAATGGGGCAGCTGCAACTTTATGCATTCCAGAGGTGAGGTATGCAGCTTCCTGCAGTCCTCCGCATATTACTGGCTGAGAGAATTCCACTTCGACGGACTTCGCATGGATGCGGTAGGAAACCTGATCTACTGGCAGGGAGACGCAAACCGCGGCGAGAACCTGGCTGCTCTTAAATTTATCCGCACCATGAACCAGGGACTGAAAGAGCGTGTCCCGGAATGCCTGCTTTTTGCAGAAGATTCTACCCCTTACCAGGGTGTTACTAAGGCTGTCTGGGAGGGCGGACTTGGCTTTGACTACAAATGGGATCTTGGCTGGATGCACGACACCCTGTCCTATTTCCAGGCAGATGCAAATGAAAGAAGAGAGAAGTACCACAAGCTGACTTTTTCCATGATGTACTACTACAATGAGCGCTATATTCTCCCTCTGTCCCATGATGAGGTCGTCCACGGAAAAGCCACCATCGCCCAGAAAATGAACGGCGGATACGACGGCAAATTCCCTCAGGCAAGAGCCTTTTACATGTATATGTATGCACATCCAGGCGCAAAGCTGAACTTCATGGGAAATGAACTGGCACAGCTCAAAGAATGGTGCGAGAAAGACGAGCTTGACTGGATCCTGCTGAAATTCCCGATCCACGAAGCTTTCCACAAATTCATGGCAGACCTGAATAAGTGCTATCTGACGAATAATGCATTCTATCAGAGAGATATCCGCCAGGATGGCTTTGAGTGGGTGGACTGCCATCAGGAGCAGAAATGCATGTACCTGTTTGAGCGAATCAGCGGGGATCAGAAGATTCTTGCAGTGTTCAATTTCTCAGATGAAACTCAGGAATACACCCTGGAAAAGGATTACGCCGGATATGAGCTTCTCCTTGCCAGCGACATGGTAAAATACGGCGGCAAAAAGCGCTACACCAAGAAAGAGAAAGAAATCAAGGGCGGAAAAGCGGTATTCAAAATGGGACCGTTTTCCGCAAGATATTATCTGGTGAAGTAATATTGAAAAGCAGACAGCAAAGGGCATGCTTGAAACGCTGTTTCAAGAGCTTTGCGAAAAGTAGTCCAGAGCTTGGAGAGCATTGCAATTTGTCACAGTATTTGGTATAAACAAAAGACCTGCATCCAAATAAAATGCTATAATCGAAACTTACTATAGTTCATTTATCTGGAGTGCAGGTCTTATTTCATGTATTAATCTGTAACTATTTGGCAGGCAATATTCCGTAAAGCGTGCAGCCGTGAGAGTATGGGATTACGGCATTTATTTATCCGGAGCCAGATGGCTCTTGATTGCGGCAAAGCTCTCCGGGCTTATAACGTGCTCGATGCGGCAGGCATCGGAAGTAGCAGTCTCAGGATCAACGCCCAGGCTGATCAGCCAGGAGGATAAAAATTCATGACGCTCATAAATCATATCCGCAATCTTCTGACCGGATTCAGTAAGATAAATATATCCTTCAGGAGTGACGGTGATATGGTTCTTCTCACGGAGATTCTTCATGGCAACGCTGACACTGGACTTCTTAAAACCAAGCTCATCAGCGATATCAACAGAACGGACAACGGGTTTCTTCTTGCTGAGGACGAGAATTGTCTCCAGATAGTTCTCAGCGGATTCATTTGATTTCACGATAGATCACCTCAATTTTCTAGCTTGTGTTGCTGTTCAAGTATAATAATTATAGGATACCATAGTTTACTGAATTGGGCAATTATTTTTTGACCAGTTTATCCGCAATCTTTTATGCATTTTATGCATGTTTTTTATTTGATCTCTTTTTGGGGCTTTTTCTGAAATCTGGAAAGCAGGAGCAGTACGGCGAATGTGATGACTTCCGAGCTTAAAAAGGAGCCCCATACGCCGTTTATTCCAAGGAGTTTCGATAGGATTACGGCACTAACGGCGATGGCGAAGATTCCGCGCATGAGGGAACCTGTGATGGCTGGGCGGGCGTTGTCAGTGGCGGAAAAATAGGCCACCAGCATAATATTAATGCCTGCAAACAAAAAGCCAAGAAAGTAGATTCGAAGTCCGGTATGGGCATAATTCAAAAGCAGAAGATTGTTTTCACTGTTGAAAATCCCGATTAATCCATCTGTAAATCCCCAGGAAAGAGCCACTGTAACAAGCTCCAGAACCAGGCAGGAAAGAATACTCCATTTCAAAAGCTTTCGTACATTTTCCTGTTTTCCCTGCCCATAATTCTGGCTGATCAGCGGCTGTGCGCCCTGCGCCAGTCCGTTGAAAATAGACATGACCACCAGGGAAAGATTGGCAATAACGCCGTAAGCAGCTATGCCTACATTTCCTGCAATATCCAGGATCAGCATATTGAAAATAATGGTAATAATTGCAGAAGAAAGCTCTCCCACGAATGCGGAAATTCCAAGCTGGCAGCAGGAAACAAGGTGTCGGATAGAAGGGCGCTTCCACTGAAATTCCACCTGATTTTTCTTACTGAGAAAGTGTGTGGAACAGATGGTCATGGTTACCGCAGGGCTAAACGCAGTGGCAAGTGCCGCACCGGAAAGCCCCAGTCCCATAGAAAACATGAAAATATAATCAAACACAATATTAAACAGGCTTCCTGCAATAGCGCCGATCATGGCCCGTGAGGTAGCATGGTCATTCCGGGCAAAGGCTGTGAAGGTGTAATTGGACATAAACAGCGGCGTAGTGATCAGCATAATTCTGAGATATCCTTTTCCAAGATGGATCAGTCTCTGATCGGCACCAAGGAGCCCAAGAAATTTTCCCGGAAGAAAAATTCCTGTGAGAATAAAAGGAATGCTGCAGATCAGGCACCAAAAAATAGACTGTGTGAAATAAAAATCCGGATTTCCGCCCTGGGCTTTGCTGATGGCATATCTGGTAGCAGAGCCGATGCCGATCATGGCGCCGATTGCATAAACCAGCCCGTAAACAGGCAGGATCAAGTTCAGCACCGCCAGTCCGTCTGCACCTGACTGAACGGAAATAAAAAAGGTATCTGCAAGAATATACACAGAAATCCCGATCATGCCAGCCACACTCTGTGTGATGTATTTGAAAAATTGTTTTAACATTTTAAGCGGTTATCCTTTCTGAAATATATTTTTATCATTATTGTTATAAAAACAAATGAAGAAAATATTGTACCCGGACGCAGGATTCTGCGGATCCAGAAGGGGATAATGTCTGTTTTGCTTTATCATAAATGAAAATGATACTCCTGAAATGAAATTTATCAAAGACCTGTTCATTATACAATAGGAACAGAAACCTGTAAATATGGGAAACCGTAACATTTCACAGTATTTTCCCATGACAAATCATGTACCGGGTAGTATAATAAAAATAATTATTGATTTCGTGAGGATTCATTTTGGAGAGGATTTTGAAAAAAGCTTTGGGAAAATACAGTCAGATAAGGTGAATCATTATGCTGGAGAAAATCACTTTTTTCAAAAAAATATTTCTGCAGGATGAGCAGCGAAATGCATCCATCGCCCACGCGGTTCTTTCGGAATTTGACTATGTATGCTGGATCGATCTGGAAACCCAGGGGTATATTCTGTATTATTCTGCAGATGAGAAAACCGTGGTTCCCCAGCATTCCGCAGGAAATTTTGACCAGGTGATCGGGGATTTTAATTTACAGTATATTGTGCCCGAAGAGGCAGAAGCGGACAAGGCCCTTTACGAACCCAGGAAGAATGGAAAAAACAGCTGCACAGTGCGGCACGATACAAAGAAATAAAAGCTTTGAAACAGAACGGATTTTGAAAAATATCAGAGAATCTCAGCTGACAGAGGTTCTCTGATATTTTTTTGCTGGGAAATTTAATGGCGCAGTGGGAGAATTGTATATACATCCCCCAGGGGGGCTTGCGGAAAGAAAGCGTTTTTGATAAAGTTTTAACATTGGAGTATATTTGCGGAATATACAACTTTAGATTTATGCGGAGGAAATACAATTGGATAGATTGCTGGATGAAATAGAGAGCTATTGGAGTACCCGGACAGAGGGGTATTCTGAGGTGAATGAAAAAGAGCTGAAGGGGATGCAAAAAAAGGCATGGCTAAAGACCCTGGAAAGTGGATTTTTGGAAAAAAAACTTTCTGATAACGACAAGGAACAGCTGCGGATCCTGGATATCGGTACAGGCCCTGGCTTTTTTCCAATGATTCTGGCTGAGGCTGGTTATCACGTAACGGCTGTGGATTACACCCCTGGAATGCTGGAAAAGGCTGCTGAAAATGCGGCAAAATTTATTGGAGAAAAGAGCAGCAATATTGAATTTAAGAGGATGGATGCCCAGGCCCTGGAGTTTGAGGATGAGAGCTTTGATGTGATCATTTCCAGGAACCTGACATGGAATCTTCCTCATCCGGATCAGGCATACGGGGAATGGCTTAGGGTGCTGAAAAAGGGCGGAAAGCTTCTGAATTTTGATGCCAACTGGTACGGCTATCTCTATGATGACAAGAAGCGGGAAGCCTATGAAAACGACCGCAGGAATGTGGAAAAAGGCAGCCTTGACGACCATTATCTGTGCACGGATATTGACCGCATGGAGAAGATCGCACTGCAGGTTCCATTGTCTGAGACAAAGCGCCCGGGATGGGATGTGAAGGTCTTGGAAGAACTGAAAGCAGAAAAAATAGAGGTAGATGAGAACATCTGGCAGCAGGTGTGGAGTGAGGAAGAAAAGCTGAATTATGGGTCCACGCCTATGTTTATGATTAAGGTTACGAAATAACAAGAGGAACTAAAGCGTAATGGTCAGCAGGCAGTATTCTGAATCATTATGATGATTAAAGCTACCATATGGAAAGGATAAAAGAATGGGTGATACAATAAATATCGGCGGTCTTTGCGCGGCACCGGGACAGCGCGTCCACGGCTTTATCAGCATTGGAGATGGTGAATTTTCCCTTCCTGCGACGATTGTCCGCGGGGAAAAGCCAGGCAAAACGGCTCTGATCACGGCGGGAATCCATGCAGGAGAATATGTGGGAATCCAGAGCGCAATAGAGCTTGGAAGAGACCTGAAAATTGAGAAAATGACGGGAACAGTCATTATTGTAAAGGTAGTTGGAAGGGACGAATTTGAGAACCGCCACGGTTCTCTTTGCAGGGAAACAGGCGAGAATCTGAACCGTGTTTTTCCTGGTAAAAAAGATGGAACCAAGTATGAGAAACTGGCCTATGCAGTGGTGAATGAACTACAGAAAAAAGCAGATTACTACATTGATCTTCACAGCGGAGATGACTATGAGAAGCTGACTCCCTATGTCTATTACGCAGGAAAAGCAGACCCGGAAGTAACTAAAATCTCCCGTCAGATGGCAGAACAGGTGGATGTGCCCTATATGGTGAAATCCGAGGTGGCATCTGGCGGAAGCTATAATTATGCAGCATCCTGCGGCATCCCTTCCGTCCTTCTGGAACGAGGCGGAATGGGCGACTGGGATACAGAAGAAGTGCGTTCTATGAAGCGGGATGTGCGCAGTATTTTAAGGTTCCTTGGAATCTATGACGGACACGCAAGCCTGCGAAAATACTATCCGCTGAATGTAACCCAGGTGCAGTATCAGTCTGCTTCTTATACCGGAATGTGGTATCCCCAGAAGAAGGCGGGAGACCTTTTTACAGAGGGTGAGATCCTTGGTTATGTGAAGGATTATGAGGATAATATTCTGGAAAACAGTGTAGCTTACGGGGACGGAGTGATCCTTTATCAGGCAGGTTCTCTGCAGGTATTAAAGGATGGTCCAATGGTAGCTTACGGCAGGATCAGCTATGAAGAAGATGACCGTAAGGAGAAAATTGCCGCTTACTGGACCAAGAGAAGTGACAGCTTTTTGGAGCAGAGAAGAGCGGAACTGCACAGTGCGCTGGCAGACAGATGGCTGGAAGAAATCCGGAAATATCTGCCTGAAAGGAAGGAAAACACCCTGGATTCTGAAGAAAATGGGAATAAAGAGGTAGGAATGAGTTTGAAAAAGCCGCATAATGGAAAGCTTAGAATATTAGATGTAGGCTGCGGAACCGGATTTTTCACCATCCTTCTTGCAAAGCAGGGACATCAGGTAACTGGCACGGATCTTACCCCGGACATGGTTGCAAATTCCAGAATCCTTGCAAAAGAAGAGCAGGTAAACTGCAATTTTGAGATCATGGATGCGGAGCATTTAAGCTTTGCAGATAACAGCTTTGATGTGGTCATTTCCAGAAACCTTACCTGGACATTGCCGGAGGCTGCACAGGCCTACAAGGAGTGGACAAGAGTCTTAAAGCCAGGCGGAGTACTTTTGAATTTCGATGCTAATTACGGTGCCGTGGATTTTGCTGAGACCTCCGATCTTCCGGAAAATCACGCCCACAAGCAGCTTGGGGACTCCCTGATGCAGGAGTGCGAGGACATCAAGCGACAGCTCCCAATCAGCTCCTATATCCGCCCTGCATGGGACGTGGAAGAGCTTGGAAAAGTGGGAATGGAGCAGATTTCCATAGATCTTGGAGTGAGCAGAAGAATGTATAAAGAGAAGGATGCCTTCTACAATCCAACCCCAATGTTCGCAATCGCAGCAACAAAAGGCAGCTGCAACTGAGGAAATACATAAAACGGTATATGAATTGGCAGTAAAGTCATTCATATACAGTTTTTGTTAATCTAAATCAGACCCTGTCAAATGCAAAAGCATCTGGTAAGGACGCTTGCGGGAGCTGTTTAAGATCTCATGGCCTTTCTCATCAAGGAAAGCTTTTACCTCTGGGCTTGCGGTTTCATAAGTAACTGGTTTAATCCAGGATATGTCATTTACCTCCTAATACCTACTTGTCAACTAGGTTTAATATGGTTCTTATAGTAACATAGTTTTCCATTTTTTGTCAATGAGAGAAAATGCGGATGGATGCCGAATAAACAATGTGGGTTGACTTCGGGCGTGGATATGGTAAAGTGGAAGAGAAGTTTACGGATTCATTGGAAAATAAAATAGATAAGGTAGAAGAATATGATCAGAGAAATTATGCATGACACCTGGTTCTTAAGCCAGAAATCAGAGAAAGCTACAAAAGAAGACGCCCAGATTGCCCAGGATCTTCTGGATACCCTGAAGGCAAATGAGGAGGGCTGCGTAGGCATGGCAGCCAACATGATCGGGGAGCGCAAGCGTATTATCGTGGTAAATATGGGTTTTATGAACACCATTATGTACAATCCCGTGATTGTGAAAAAGACCGGAAAATACCAGACAGAAGAGGGCTGCCTGTCCCTGATCGGCGTGCGAAAATGCACTAGATATGAGGAGATTGAAGTGGAATACGAGGATATCAATTTCAAAAAACAGCGGGGAAAATTCCAGGGCTGGACCGCGCAGATCATCCAGCACGAGTGTGATCATCTGGAGGGAATCTTGATATAATGCTGGATCTAAAACAGTTAAAATATTTTATTGTGTGCGCAGAAACAGGCTCCATTAGTGAGGCTGCCAGGCTTCTTTATACCACTCAGCCAAGTGTGAGCAAAGCAATCAAGGCCTTGGAAAATGATATGGGAATCGTGCTTTTTGACCGTATGCCCCGTGGAATTGTCCTTACTGCACAGGGGCGTGAAGCTTACCGTTATGCATGCAGGATTGTAAATGATTCCCGGAAACTGGAAGAAATGAGCCACCAGAATATGGTGAAATATCTTCGGATCTCATTGAATCCAAGCTCCTGGTTTACCAATCAGTTTGTTGAGTTTTATAAAAAAAATTATGAGAAGAACTACCACTTTGAAGTTTATACGGCAGGGGTGCGCACGGTAATGGAACGTGTGAGAGATTATCTGTCGGATATTGGTTTTGTATATGTGATGGAGCAGCAGAAAAAGGAATTCCAGTATGAACTGACGAAAAATCGGCTGGTGTTCCAGGTTATGCAGGAGAGCACGGCCACATTTTATCCTGGAAAACAAAATCCACTGTACCAGGATCTGGAAGAAATGGATCATTCCAAAGAGAACGCTTTTACCGTAACTATGGAACAGATGAAATCCATGCGTTTTATCCAGAATTATCGTGATGAGTTTCTGGAATTAAATGAGAAAGAAAAGCGTGGAACCTTTAGCTGGGAGAACCTGGATCTGGCAGTCATCACAAACAGCGACTATATTATGGAAAAAATGCTCCAGGAGACAGAGCTTTCCAACATCAGCGGAAGTTACCTTTCTGATCATAAAAAGGCCATGAATCAGGGAATTCCCCTGGATTTCAAAAAGAACAAAATTTTCTTTGGCTATATCAGAAGAAAAAATGATGAAACGGATGAATTAATGGACGAATTTCTGGAGTTTTTGGCTGAAAAGCTAAAAGGCAAGACCGTGAACGAAAGAACAGAAGAATAAGAGAGGCATTCCTAAAATAAAAAAATCCATGCAAATTAAGAATAGCTTATAACCCCCTGGGTGGGTTGTAGGCTGTTTTTCTTTTTGCTAAAATGAACAATCGAAGCGTATTTGAAAATCGTTTAGGTGCTTTTTAGGAAATGGAGATATTCAAATGAGGAAATATGTAATAAAACGTATCCTTCAGCTGATTCCTATTCTGTTTGCCATTACCTTTCTGTCTTATGGAATGATGCGGATTGCAGGAAGTGATGTTGTCACGCAGAAAATGGAGAATACAGGAGGGGTAGTGTCAGAAGAAACCTTAGATGCGGCCAGAGAACAGCTGGGGCTTGACAAACCATTTCTGACGCAGTATTTCGTATGGCTTGGAAAATTGCTTCGGGGAAATATGGGAAACAGTTATGTATCCGGCTTTCCGGTCTTTGATACGTTTGTATCGAAGCTCCCGGCAACTCTGCTTCTTACGGTCACTTCGATTCTGCTTACCATTGTAATATCCATACCGCTTGGAATTTTGTCGGCGGTGAAACAGAATACAGTGGTCGATTATCTGATTCGGCTGTGCAGTTTTATCGGAAACAGTCTTCCCAACTTTTTCGTCTCACTTTTGCTGATGTATTTTCTTGCCATAAGGCTGAGGATTTTTCCAGTCATAGCAAAGGATGTGAGCCTGAAAAGTGTGGCTATACCTGCAATCACCCTGGCAATTGCCATGTCTGCAAAGTATCTTCGTCAGGTTCGTGCAACGGTTCTGGATGAGCTGAGCAAAGATTATGTGGCAGGGGCGAAGGCACGTGGTGTGAAATTTTCTGTTACGCTGTGGAAAAGCATTATGAAAGCTGCCCTGGTAACGATCATTACCTTATTGATGCTTTCCGTGGGAAATCTTCTTGGCGGTACTGCAATTGTGGAATCCATTTTTATGTGGGATGGCGTTGGGAAAATGGCAGTGGATGCCATTTCCATGCGTGATTATCCTATTATTCAGGCATATGTTATGTGGATGGCGATCATTTATGTTCTGGTGAATCTGCTTACGGATCTGTCTTATCGGTTCCTGGATCCAAGAATTCGTCTGGGAGGTGTAAAGCAGTGAGTAAAAGGAAAAATGAGGATATGAATGTAAGAAATACAGCCACTAAAGAATATGGAAAAAAGGTAACAGTGCGCGTCCAGAAAGTGAAAAAGAGCCATATAAAACAAAAGCTGGTATTTTTTACCGTTCTGGCTGTCTGTCTGGTAATACTTGCAGTTTTTTCAGATCACCTTTGTCCCTATGATCCTTATGCGCAGGATCTTTCCAGTGCCCTTCAGGCTCCAAGCCTGGCACATCCAATGGGGACAGATACCTATGGCAGAGACATGTTATCCCGTGTGATCAGCGGTGCCAGAGCCAGTATTTTTTCCACTTTCATTCTGGTAGCGGTGATTTCCATATTTGGAACGATTGTAGGCGTGGGGTGTGGATATTACGGCGGCATTATGGACTCTGTCATGATGCGGATTTCAGATGTCTGCCTTGCTTTTCCAGGACTGGTATTTGCTATGGCAATTGCAGCAATCCTTGGAGGAGGAATCCAGAATGCGATTATCGCACTGGCAGTCATCAGCTGGCCGAAGTACTCCCGCATAGCCAGAAGTCAAACCCTGGCGCTGAAAAATGAACCTTATATCCATGCCGCTATACTATCAGGTGACAGTTCCCTCCAGATTATGCTAAGGCATGTTTTTCCAAATATGCTGGGACCTGTTCTGGTAACTGCCATGCTGGATATTGGAACTATGATGATGGAGCTGGCAGGCTTATCTTTCCTGGGGCTTGGAGCGCAGATCCCTATGGCTGAATGGGGAAGTATGATGAGCAGTGGACGAAGCATGATCCAGACATATCCCTGGGTTGTTTTGTCACCTGGAATTGCAATTTTTGTATCAGTCGTTATTTTTAATTTACTTGGAGATACAGTTCGTGACTACCTGGATCCGAAAAACAGAGAAGCTTTTTGATGGTATTTATAATAACAATTTAATTATAGCAGGAGGAATGAAGATGAAAGCAAAGAAAATTCTGGCAATGGCATTAGCAGTAGGCATGACACTTGGGTTAACAGGAGTGCCAACCTTTGCAGATGACAAAAAAACATTTGTATTTGGTGATACCACTTTTAATGCAGAGAATGAAGAAGCAGATATTAATCCCCAGAATACCTACGCCGGATGGGCATGCATCCGCTATGGCGTGGGAGAAACTCTGTTCCGCTATTCCGATACCATGGAGATTGAACCATGGATTGCAAAAGAGTACGAAAATATAGATGAACTGACCTGGAAAATCACATTAAATGACGGTGTTGTCTTTTCAAATGGACGTGCCTGTGATGGTGAGGCTGTGAAGGAATGTCTGGAAGCTCTGGTGGCAAATCATGAGCGTGCAGCAGGAGACCTTTGCATTGATACCATTGAAGCAGATGGAAACACCATTACCATTAAGACAACTGAGCCAAAACCGGCACTGATCAATTATCTCAGTGATCCTTATGGATGTATCATTGATACGCAGGCTGGCATTACAGACAATGGAATTGTAATCGGAACCGGCCCATATGTGGCAACGGATCTGGTAACCGATGATCATCTGACTTTGGTGAAAAATGAAAATTACTGGAACGGAGATGTAAACGTAGACGAAATTACGGTCCGCACCATTTCAGACGGTGATACCCTTGCATTTGCTCTTCAGGCAGGAGAAATCAATGCTGCTTACGGCATGGCATATGCAAGCTATCCTATTTTTGAAAATGAGGATTTTACCTTCTCCAGTACTGCAACAAGCCGTGCCTTTTATGCATGGATGAATTTTGAAAGCCCGGTAACCTCTGATCCGGCTGTACGCAAGGCAATTGCCATGGGAATCGATAAAGAAAGCTTTGTGTCCGTGCTCCTGAAAGGATACGGATATCCGGCAGTAGGTGCGTTTCCGGATACTTTTTCCTTTGGAGGACAGAATCTGACAACAGAAAGTTACGATCCGGATGGTGCAAAACAGGTTCTGGAAGACGCTGGCTGGGTGGATACCGATGGGGATGGCATCCGGGAAAAGGATGGACAGAAGCTGGTGATCCGCTGGCTGACCTATCCAAGCCGTCAGGAGCTTCCTCTTCTTGCGGAGTCTGCACAGGCAACTTTGAAAGAAATCGGTATGGATGTTCAGGTAAACTGTACTTCTGATAACAATACTATCCGTAAAGATCCTACACTTTGGGATGTATATGCAAGCGCTATGGTAACGGCACCTACTGGCGATCCACAGTATTTCTTTACTTCCTGCGCCCTGGATTCTTCTGTTTCCAATAATGGACATTACCACAGCGATAAGCTGGAAGAGCTTGCAGCTCAGATGGAAAATGAATTTGATGTGGACAAGCGGGCTGAACTGGGAATCCAGATGCAGCAGACGGTTCTGGACGATAATGCCTATGTATTCTGTTCTCATCTGAGAATGAGCATGATTATGCAATCCAATGTAACCGGATTGGTTGCCCACCCATGTGATTATTATGAACTGACAGCAGATTTGGATATTAACTAATATGGAAAATAAAATATTGACCTATGATTCCGTTGAAATCTCATTCGATGGAAAAGCAGTGGTCCAGGATGTGAACTTTTCTCTGGCCCCAGGAGAAATCCTGGGACTGGTGGGAGAGTCCGGAAGCGGAAAAAGTACTTTGATCAAGGCTGCGATGGGACTTCTTGGAGCGGGGGGACTTGTGACAAGAGGGGATATCCGCTATTTGGGGCAAAACATTCTGGATATTCCGGAAAAAGAAAAAAGAAAAATCCGGGGAGCTAAAATTGGCATGATTTTTCAGGATGCAGGAGCTTCTCTTTGTCCCATCCGCACCATTGGTGACCAGATTTATGAAAGCATGCGTGCTCACCAGAAGGTAACAAGAAAAGAAGCAAAGGACCGGGCTATGGATCTGTTTGAAAAATTGAATTTTAAAGACAGCGCAAGAGTCTGGAAAAGTTATCCATTTGAACTGTCGGGCGGAATGAACCAGAGAGCCGGAATTGCCATTGCCATGCTCATGAATCCTCCAATCCTTTTTGCAGACGAACCTACCAGTGCGCTGGATGTTTCCGTTCAGCGGCAGGTGGTAAAGGAAATGTTGAAGCTAAGAGAACTATTTGGAACTGCAATTGTAATTGTAACCCATGATATTGGTGTGGTACGTGCAATGGCAGATACGGTACTGGTTCTGAAGGATGGAAAAACAGTGGAATATGGTACTGCGGATGTAATATTGGATCATCCAAAGGATCCTTATACCAAAAAACTTCTGGCAGCAGTGCCGAAGCTGCAAAGGAAGGTCAAAGCATGAGTACACTTTTAGAAGCAGAGCATTTAACAAAGATATTTACACAAAGAGGGAAAGAATCCTTTAAGGCAGTGGACGATGTAAGCTTTACACTGAAGCCAGGTGAGACCCTTGGGATTGTCGGGGAATCCGGATCCGGCAAAAGCACGCTGGCGAAAATGATCACCCGATTGACAGATATCACAGAGGGAACTCTGAAATTTGAAGGAAAAGACATTACCAGACTGAAGCATAATCAGCTGAAGGATGTGTATGGCAATATCCAGATGGTTTTTCAGAATCCGGTTGGTTCCTTTGATCCAAGAAGGACTCTTGGGGATGGAATCGGAGAAAGTCTTCGAAATCGTGGCATGAAGAAAGCTGATATCGAAAAAAGAGTGGCAGAACTTCTGGAGCAGTGTGGATTAAGCAGTGAATTTGCAAAGCGTTATCCCCATGAAGTCAGCGGCGGACAGTGCCAGCGCGCGGCAATTGCAAGGGCACTGGCAGTAGAACCAAAGGTGCTGATCTGTGACGAAGCCACCAGTGCACTTGACGTAACCATTCAGAAGCAAATCATGGAGCTTTTGGAAGAGCTGAAGGAGAAGCACGGTCTGTCTTTCATTTTTATCTGTCACAATCTGGCTTTGGTTCAGATGTTTTGCGACAGAGTACTGGTTTTGTATGAGGGAAAAGTAGTGGAAAGCGGACTCCCGGACGACATTATCAATGAACCAAAGCAGGCGTATACCAGGAAACTGGTGGATGCTGTATTTTTATAGAATGCAGAAAAAGATTTGTATGGGTAAGAAAAGATACGACTTACCTTGCAGGTCTTTTTTATTACAGAAAGGTATTCCATAAAACGCTGATATCATGCAAAATAGGAATGGCAGAATATCCCCCTGGGGAGCTTGTGAAAGCCTTAAAATCTGATAGAATAATCTTAGCAGGAAGGCAAGAGAAAGGCCGAAAATGCGAATTCTTATACATAGTTACATGTAAGACCTCCACTAAATTTACATGTGAAATTTTCTATGGAAAACAGTTGTAAGTCTGATAACTTATGACTGCTTTTCTTTTCATAAGATATTTGCATAACTGCAAAGTTTCATAAAAAACAAAAGGAGAGGTAGACGACTATGAAAAAGAAAAATTTAATGGGACTGGTGCTGGCGGGAGTGCTGGCATTTGCTCCGGCAGCTTCTGTATGTGCAGAAGAAAGCCAGGAGACGCTGGTATATGGAAGCGGAGATTATACCAGAATTAATCCGGCAATGGATGAACATGGAGAAATTAATATCTTGATTTTTAACGGACTGACAGCCCATGACGGAGATAACCAGGTAGTTCCGGGACTGGCAGAGAGCTGGGACTTTGATGAAGAAACCTGTACTTATACGTTCCATCTTGCAGAAAATGTAAAGTGGCACGATGGAGAACCGTTTACAGCAGAGGATGTAAAGTTTACTATTGAAGCGATCATGGATCCTGAGAATGGCTCTGAGAATGCTCCAAACTATGAAGATGTAGAGGAAATTACCGTAATAGATGATCATACCGTATCTTTTAAGCTGGATGCGCCTAATGTTGCATTCCTGGATTATATGACAATGGCAGTTCTTCCAAAACATCTTCTGGAAGGGGAGGATATGCAGACCTCTGATTTCTTCCGCAATCCTGTAGGTACTGGCCCATACAAGCTGGAAAGTTGGGAGGAAGGACAGGCAATTACCCTGGTAAAGAATGAAGAATATTTTAAAGGCGAGCCGAATATTGACACCGTAGTATTTAAAATTGTAACGGACGATAATGCAAAAGCACTGCAGCTGAAATCAGGCGAACTGGATCTTGCGCTGCTGACTCCGAAGGATGCTGCCACTTTTGCTGATGACGAGGCCTATACCTGCTACGATATGAAAACTTCAGACTACAGAGGAATCCTGTTTAATTTCTGGAATGAATACTGGCAGAAAAACAGGGACCTGATTCCGGCTGTATGCTATGGAATTGACAGAGATGCGATTATTGACGCAGTTCTTCTGGGACAGGGAATGCCGGCTTATGGTCCTCTTCAGAGAAATATTTACAATAATGAGGATGTAGAGCATTATGATTATGATCCTGAGAAAGCAAAGGCAGTACTGGAAGAAGCTGGATGCGAGCTGGGAGATGACGGCTTTTATTATCGCGATGGTGAAAAAGTAGGATTTGTGATCAGTGTTGGTGCTGGAGACCAGGTACGTGTAGACATTGCCCAGATCGCAGCACAGCAGCTGCAGCAGATTGGCATGGATGTGACCATTGAAATCCCGGCACAGGTTGACTGGGGCGGACAGATGGCATATCTGATCGGATGGGGAAGCCCCTTTGATGCAGACGACCATACCTACAAGGTTTTCGGAACTGACAAAGGTGCAAACTATTCTGGATATTCTAATGAGCTTGTAGATCAGTATCTGACAGAAGCGCGTCAGTCAGATGACCCTGAAGTACGTAAAGAAGCATACGATAAGTTCCAAGTGGAACTGGCAAATGATCCGGCGTACGCATTTATCTGCTATATTGATGCAAACTATGTAGCAGATGCAGACATTCAGGGAATTGACCCAGATACGATTATGGGCCACCATGGTGTGGGGATTTTCTGGAATGTAGCGGACTGGACTATTCAGTAAGAGATACATGAAAAAACTTATGTCTGAAGCAAATAAAGGGGCAGATTCTGCCCCTTTATTTGAGCGTTTGGCGTTGCTGACATAAAATGACAGCAGCACATGATTAAGAGGTATGAAATGGAAAAAATACTGGAAGTTAAAAATCTGTCCGTCAGTTTCGACAGTCCAAAAGGAGAAGTACAGGCGGTCAGGGATGTATCATTTTCCCTGAAAAAAGGAGAAGTGCTGGCAATTGTTGGAGAATCCGGATGCGGGAAAAGTGTGTTATGCAAAAGTATTATGAAGCTTCTTCCCAAAAGTGCAAGGATAAAAGGGGGAAGTATCTTGGTGAATGGAGCGGATATTACCGGATATAAAGAGAGGGATATGGCCAAAATCCGTGGAAAGGTTTTTTCCATGATTTTTCAGGATCCTATGACGTCTTTAAACCCAACTATAAAAATAGGAGAGCAGATTGCAGAGGCAATTTTAATTCACCACAGGAAAAAAACAAAAGATCAGGTTTACAAAAAAGTAATCGAGCTGATGGAACTGGTAGGAATTGAACGGCCGCAGGAAAGATATCATGCTTGTCCCTATCATTTTTCCGGCGGTATGCGGCAGCGAAGCGTTATGGCAATTGCCCTGGCATCGGATCCGGATATTTTGTTTGCGGATGAACCTACCACTGCCCTGGATGTAACCATTCAGGCACAGATTTTGGATCTTCTTCGGGAAATCCAGGAAAAACTTGGAACAGCGACTGTTCTGGTATCCCATGATCTTGGTGTGGTAGCAAGGGCAGCAGACCATGTGGCAGTTATGTATGCGGGAAAAATCGTGGAAATTGGTACAGCGGAAGAAATTTATTATGATCCAAGACATCCCTATACATGGGGGCTGATGCAGTCGCTGCCCTATTTTTCCAGAGGTAGGGAACAGCTTTATACTATTCCGGGGATGCCGCCGTCTCTGATCAATCCGCCGAAGGGGGATGCATATGCCGCAAGAAATGAATATGCACTTGGAATTGATTATGAGGAAATGCCGCCTATGTTTCAGATTAGTGATACCCATTATGCAGCTACCTGGCTTTTGGATAAAAGAGCACCCAGGATTATCCCGCCAGTAGGAGGAAAAAGAATTGAATACAGAAGTATTGGTTGATGTGAAGCATCTGACTCACCAGTTTCACCTGACAAAGAAGGCTGCGATCCGTGCGGTAGATGATATTTCCTTTCAGATTTACAAAGGGGAGGTATTTGGGTTGGTAGGAGAATCCGGATCTGGAAAATCGACCGTAGCCAGATGTCTTATGAATATATATCACCCATCAGCAGGAGAAATCCGATACCATGGGATAGAAATTACAGGTAAGAAGGAATTCCGGGCAAACAAAAAAATGCTCCAGACAAAAAGACAGATGATCTTTCAAGACTCTGCTTCCAGTTTGAATCAGAGAATGAAAGTGGCAGAGATTATTGCGGAACCTATGAAAATCAATCATATCGTGCCGCCAAGAGGCAGTTATGCCAGGGAGGCAGAGTTTCAGATGCAATATGTGGGAATGGATAAAACCTTTCTGGAACGATACCCGTCTGAGCTGTCAGGAGGACAAAGGCAGAGAGTTGCCATTGCAAGGGCACTTAGCATGGATCCGGAACTTCTGGTGGCAGACGAGCCGGTAGCATCTCTTGATGTTTCCATTCAGGCACAGGTGATCAATCTTTTCCGGCATTTACAGAAAGAGCATGGATTTACATTTTTGTTTATTGCCCATGATCTGGCTATGGTGGAATATCTTTGTGACAGAGTTGGGGTAATGTATCACGGAAAAATGGTAGAACTGGGAACGACACGGGAGGTTTTTTCCAATCCCCAGCATGAATATACGAAAACTCTTTTGTCTGCAATTCCTATACCGGATCCTGTCCAGGAGAGACAGCGAAAAGTAAAAATATATGTGGATACGGATTCCGATGCAGAAGAGTGGAAGGAAAATTCTCCTGGACATTTTGTGCTGAAAAGGCAGGAAGGAGGGAAAAAAAGTGCCAAAGAGTAATCCTATTGCTTATTATGGAAAAAAAATCCTGGTTTTTCTGCTTAGCGTACTTGTTTTATCAATTGTAGTATTTTATGTGGCACGTCTTGCACCAGGAGATCCGCTGGTCTCTTATTATGGAGAACGAACAGAAAAAATGAGTCCAAAGGAACGGGAATGGGCACTAAAGAAGCTGGGACTTAATGAACCAATCCATGTACAGTATATAAAATGGCTTGGGCAGGCGTTTCATGGTAATTTTGGTATTTCCTTTAAATACAAACAGGATGTTTTGAAGGTAATCCGCGGAAGAATTGTAAATACTCTTCTGCTGGGCGGGATTGGATTTCTTTTCATTTTTGCAGGTTCCCTTCTGCTGGGAATTTTCTGTGCGTGGAAGGAAGACAGATGGAGTGACCGGATTTTGTGCAAAATAGGAACCATATCAAGCTGTATTCCGGAATTCTGGCTGTCCATTGTATTGATTCTGATTTTTGCTGTAACCCTTCGAATCCTGCCAAGCAGCGGTGCATATTCCACGGGAAAGGCGGAGGATGTGGGAGATCGGATCTGGCATCTTATTATGCCGCTTACGATTGTGACGCTGGAACACCTGTGGTATTACGCCTACATGATCCGAAATAAGATTCTGGAAGAAGTAAGAGAAGATTATGTACTCCTGGCAAAGTCAAAGGGCGTGGCGAAACGGGAGATTCTTTTTAAGCATTGTCTGAGAAATGTGATGCCGGCATATTTGAGTATTATGGCAATTGCGGTTCCTCATGTTCTTGGAGGTACTTATGTGGTGGAAAGCGTATTTTCCTATCCGGGAATTGGCGCTTTGTCTTATGAAAGTGCCAGATATCATGATTATAATCTGCTGATGCTGTTATGTATCATGTCCGGCATCCTGGTGATTTTCTGCAATATGCTCAGTCAGATCATCAATGAACATATTGATCCGCGTATGAAAGCTCACGAAGTAACGGAAATATCGGAGGTGACCAGATTATGACAGATACATCTTTTGAAATTGTCGGGGCACATGCAGTGGAAAATCAAACGGTTACTGTGAAGAAGAAATGGTTTCAGGGAAAACCCGTGGTATCCATTGTTCTTTTGGGGATGGTTCTTTTAGGCTGTTTGTTTGCAGAAGCGATCATGACAAAAGATCCAACCTATATGGATCTGCTTCATTATAATAAGGCACCTGGAAGAGAATTTCTGTTTGGTACAGATACTATGGGAAGAGATATTTTTTCCATGATCTGGTATGGCGGCAGAATTTCTTTGCTGATTGGAATTCTCTCTACTGTAATCTCTGTCTTGCTTGCAGTTGTAGTTGGCTCTTTCAGCGGTATATCCCCTCAGTGGCTGGACAATCTGATCATGCGTTTTACGGAGATTTTTCTTAGTATTCCATCTCTGCTTCTGGTGATTCTTCTGCAGGCAATTATGGGAAAAGCCAATATTTTAAGCCTGTCGGTTGTGATTGGCATTACCAGCTGGACAAGCATTGCCAAGGTAGTTCGTACAGAGGTCCGGCAGATCCGAAACAGTGAATATGTTATTGCGTCCAGGTGCATGGGCGGAAGCTTCTTTCACATTCTCTGGAAGCATCTTGCACCCAATTTTGTATCGTCCATTATGTTTATGGTTATTATGAATGTAAGAAGTGCTATTATTTCGGAATCCACCCTGAGCTTTATGGGAATTGGACTTCCCATTGAGGTCATATCCTGGGGGAGCATGCTGTCTCTTTCGGAAAAAGCATTGATGACCAATTCCTGGTGGATCATTTTTATTCCTGGTGCTTTTCTTATAGTGACGCTGCTGTGTCTGAC
The DNA here is from genome assembly GCF_003460605.1 of Ruminococcus sp. AF31-8BH. Lineage (GTDB taxonomy): Bacteria > Bacillota > Clostridia > Lachnospirales > Lachnospiraceae > Blautia_A > Blautia_A acetigignens. Next base: position 84,488 of record NZ_QTVN01000004.1, on the reverse strand, counting down.
GAATATTGGGAATTATATGCGAAAAAATGTGAACCGGAAAGAGAGTAATCTGTGATAATTGTATAGATACTATTTTTTGAAGAATACGGATTACAGAAAATTTTTTACTCACTCTAAGAAATGTTGCGATCCATTTATTTTATAATTCTATTTTGCATAAAAATCAAGAATGAAAATTCACAAAAAATTGGCTCGAAAAAATTTATGTTTGGTTAATCATAATGGGAATTGGTGACTATAATAAGGGACGTAAAAAGAAAAAAGAAGTACTTAACAAAACCTCTTTGTTGAAGGCTGCTAAGCGTTTCAGAATTTGGAGGAAAAGATAAATGAATACTTTAAAAGCTGAAAAAAGAAGCATGGACGTCAAAGCAAAGAAATTAAGAAGAGAAGGATATGTAACAGGTAACCTGTTCGGCAGAGAAATCGAAGGTTCCATTCCCCTTAAGTTCACCAAGAAGGAAATTGAAGTTCTTCTGAAGAACAATAACAAGGGCAGCCAGGTAATGCTGGAACTGGATGGTAAGACCTATGATGCGCTGATCAAGGAAGTTGATTATAATCCTCTTGCACATACAGTAGAAGAGGTTGATTTCCAGGCGCTGGTAAGCAATGAGATGGTTCATTCCGTTGCTGAGATCATTCTGGAGAACGAGGAAATGGTTGTATCTGGCGTACTGCAGGATGAGCTGAAAGAAGTTGCTTACAAAGCACTTCCGGCAGACCTGGTAGATAAGATCAAAGTTGATGTTGCAGGCATGAAGATTGGTGATACTCTCCGTGTGAAAGATCTTGAGATTGCCAAGAACAAAAACATTCACATCACAACTGATCTGGAATCCGTCATCGCCACCGTCACTCCGGTACACAACGTAGTTCCGGAAGCTGAGACAGCGACTGAGGACGCCGCAGAAGAGAAATAAAGATGGAAAAATGAAAGACGCCCGGGCGGCAGGAAGATGCCCCTCGGGCGTTTTTGTGTTTAGTTTTCAAATAATTTTTTTCTTAATCCTGTTCACATACTGCTTCGAGCAGTGCAGAATCTCCCCGATTTCCTTATCCGAATACCAGGCCAGCAGGAGCCTGAAAATCCGGGAGTAAACAATCGGCTTGTTTGCTAAAAGCATTTCGTAATCAAATAATGTTTCAACATCATCATATTTTTCTGTAAATCCATATTCACATAGTTTGGAAACCTCTGTTGCTTCTTCGCTGTTTTGGTAATTTCCCCTGCATAGAGCACAAAACCTACGGTAAAGGCCATTTCGGATATAGGAAAGACATTCACCTTCACTATTGTAATAGCTCATACTATGTACCGCGATAAGAAATGCCAGCTTCATTTCCTGCTCCGCGTCCTCTGCATCCATATAAAACAGCTTCCCGGCGTATTTTTTGATCAGAGGTGAAAATAAGGAAATACCAAGTATACCTGGACATTAGGAAATGCCCTTGCTGCAGTATCTGGCGGAAAGAATATCCAGTATTCCTATGACCATGCCGGACACCGGATCAGGAAAGTCGTGGACGGTGCTGTCACCCAGATGTGCTATGCTGGTGACCTGCTTGTCTCAGAAAGGACAGGAAGTGAGAAAACGCTCTGGTACCGTTATGATTCCTCCGGAAACGTGATCGCGTTGACCTATGAGAGTGAGATCTATATGTACCTTAGAAATGCCCAGAATGACATCATCGGTCTTCTTGACAAGGACGGAAAGGCGGTTGTAAGATATACCTATGACAGCTGGGGACAGGTAGTTAAGATTGAAGGAACCTTAAAAGACAAGGTGGGAGCAAGAAACCCGTTCCGTTATAAGGGATATTATTATGACGTGGAGACCGGCCTGTATTACTGCCGCAGCCGTTATTACGATCCTGCGATCCGCAGATTCATCAGCGCGGATGACACACAGGTTTTAAGGGACAATCTTGATATGCTGGGCGAGAAGAACCTGTATGTATATTGTGATGATAACCCGATCACGAGAGTTGATGTTAATGGACAGTTTTCTTTGATTTGTGGACTGATTGGGGCTACCATGAATGTTTTGGCAGGTGGAGTAGCTGCAGCAGTAACAGGGCAAGAATATACTGTTACAGATATGATTGCTGCTGGCTTGGCTGGTATTTTCGCAGGTGGGGCTGGACTTGAAGGAGCTATTGCAGGTGGCGTGGTTAGTGCTGTCTATACGGCTTGGTGCAGTTTTAGAAGAGGAGATTCGCTTACAGCAGCTATTATTAATTCAGGAACTGCTTTTTTATCAACTGTTTTTATAAGTAATTTATCTGGTTTTGCAGTTGCATCAGAAGGACTTGAAAAGACTATTGCTATTACCTGGGGCGCAACATATGGTGTTGGAGCAGGGGGGATTGCAGCTAGTGTATCTCGTGGACTTTCTATGGAGACCGCCGAAACTAAAAGGCAGGTAAAAAATGTTCCTCATGAAAAGAAAGTTGGGCAAGGGCGACACTTCAATGGAAGAACTGGTACATCTTTTAAATTCAGTATTTGGAAAACTGCCACAGGATCCCTGGAAAAAAGACCTCACAAAACCTATATACCACTGAGGGCACGGACTGTATAGACATATTTTAAAGTAGGAGGAATAGATGAAAATTATAGCAAAAAGAAGATTATATAATGATTTGCTGATATGTGCAGGATTTGTATGCTTGATTATTATTACTCCTCCAATTAGTTTGAAAAATCCAAGCACTATAATGTCGTTTATTAGTATCTTATTTTTATTAATATTTGAAATACTACCGCATTTAAGAGTGATTGAATTAACACAAGATAGGTGCATTGTCCATTGGCTTGGAATTAAAAAAATATACAGATGGGAAGAATTGGAAAAGATTATATATAGTTCCATTAAAGTTTCAAGATTGGAAAAACTGGAAGGATTATTTTTTTTTAGCAATATGATGGGAAAAAATAAAAATTCAATTTCTCCTATGAGAGTGTATGTTTCTTTGAGTATTTTCAAACAATTTTATATTATATTTGATAATGAGGTTCAAAAAAAGCAAATTATGCAATTGTTAAAAGAATGGGGGATAGAAGTTACTCTCGATGAAAAACTCGTTAAACAAAGGGAATATGAGCGCTCAGTAGCTGAAAAAACTCAAATGCGGGAAGAACGCAAAAAGCTTTATGAAGAAAGTAAAAAAAGTAAGTGGAAAAAATAGGATTAGAGCAATAAAAAAGGACTCTTGCAAAAACAAGAGTCCCGTTGTATAATCTACTTAGAAGATGACCGGACGCAAAGTTCCGGTTGCCCTCGGTTAAATTTGAAACCAGAAAGATTTAAGCATCTAACTTTGGGAGAGTGGGATGCTTATTTCTTATTATGCTGATCTATGTAGTTCAATGCCGCAAATACTACTAACAATAGCGTTAAAACTTCTATTGTGTTCATGGGCATCACCCTCCTTTCATAAAACTGGAGGGCGTAAGGCGAAACTTGCATCCGGCTTCTGTTCAATTGTACTAGTAAATTATATCATTTATCAGTATATATCTCAAGCGAAAAGCTGCCAGATTATAACAAAAAATCATTGTGGGAATGTGCCAAGAAATGCACGTTCCTATTTTTTACTTTATAGGAAAGACCGTCTTGCAGAAAGTTTTTTTCAAACACGCTCTGGTACCGTTATGATTCCTCAGGAAACGTGATCGCGCTGACCCATGAGAGTGAGATCTATATGTACCTTAGAAATGCCCAGAATGACATTATCGGTCTTCTTGACAAGGACGGAAAGGCGGTTGTAAGATATACCTATGACAGTTGGAAACCGGTCTGTATTACTGCTGTAGCCGTTACTACGATCCTGCGATCCGCAGGTTCATCAGTGCGGATGACACGCAGGTTTTAAGGGACAATCTTGATATGCTGGGCGAGAAGAACCTGTATGCATACTGTGATGATAACCCGATTACGAGAAGTGACAGTGATGGACAGTTATGGCATAAACTTGTAGAGATTGCAGCTGGAGCCGTAATTGGAGCTGCGTTAAATGTTGTAACTGGTGGTATTGCTGCAACTGTGACAGGACAAAAGTATACTGCTTGGGATATAGCTGTTGCAGCTGCATCTGGTGCGTTTGCCGGTGCTGTTGATGGTGCTATTGGAAGCATAGGCGGAGGAATCATTAGTGCTATATATGCAGGAATTGCTAGTTTAAGTAGAGGAGATTCTGTACTGATGGCAGCTTTAAACGCAGGGATCGCATTTGGTGCAACTACATATATAGGTAATTTAACTGGATTTATAAAATCTGTTGATATTCCTAAGGGAGCTATTGGCCAAAAACGCACATACAATGGAAAAACAAAAATTTATTCTAGTTCTTTTATTTATAAATCGACAAATGGAAAATTAGTGTATACAAAAAGAAAAAGTTATCACCCTGGAAATGCTCGTACTGTATAGAAAAATTGGAGGAGTGTATGAAGTTTAGAACAATATTTGTGTATCTTCATTTTTTGGTGGCAGTTCTTCTTATTAACATGGTAATTGTTGGATATTTTAGTGAGGATATTGTGGGCGTTTATAAAATAGCTCTGTGTGTGTTATTTTCAATTTTTAGTGCATTTTTTATAATTTTTGTTTTGCTTCCTGATTTTCGAGTAATAGAATTAACAGAAGAAGGGTGTTCTGTTAATATATTCAAAGTGAAAAAAACGCATGCGTGGAAAGATATTGTATATATTTGTAGGGATACTGTCTCAACAAAAACAAATTCTTTCGAAGGCATATTTTTTTCTACTAAATTATGTAGAAAAAGCGGAAAAAAAATAACTGCATCTTATATTCAGCATTCATTAGATATTTTTAATTGTTTTTGTATTTTCTGGATGGATGAAAAAGAAAAAGAAAAAGTTTTGAACCAGTTAAAAGAATGGGGCGTAGAAGTAATTACAAGTCCAAAACTTGCAGAAAAGGAAGCATATGAACAAAAATTAGCAGAGAAGATTAATCTGCGAGAACAGCGCAAAAAGCTATACAAAAAAAGAAATAAATAAGTTCATAAAATTTAATTTCATACACTCTTCCAAGCTAGTGTAAATCAAAACCACAGGGGATGGTTGGTATTTTCGACTAACCATTCCCTTTTTGTACTCTTTTTTTGAAAGAAGGTGAAAAATGAAGTACCGAATTATAACGATCATAAGCTTTATCGGAAGCGCCGTCATTTCTTTGCTGGGCGGATGGGACAAATCCTTGCAGACCCTGATAATTTTCATGACCATCGACTGGCTGACTGGCGGTATCCTTTTGCCCGTAGTCTTTCAGAAAAGTCCCAAATCTCAAAATGGTGCTTTGGAAAGCCATGCAGGCTGGAAAGGACTTTGCCGAAAAGCGATGACATTATTTTATGTTCTGGTAGGCGCACAGTTAGACTCCCTGATGGGTACAGAATATGTTCGTGACGCTGTATGCATCGGATTTATCTGCAACGAGGCACTTTCCATCATAGAAAACGCCGGTCTCATGGGCATGCCCCTCCCCGAAATCCTCCGAAAAAGCATCGACGCTCTAAAAAGCGAGAAAAACGCATAGAAAAAGCCCATCTGTAAAATATTGTCCTCAATCTATGACTTATAAAATTTATTTTATATATTTTTAATATATTTCCTATTTCCAAAAAGCCCAGACTGTGCTAAGATAAACACAAAGCATATTTCTTTCAATTATCAAGGTGCGCTGGCACTATGTATCATCTAAACACATTTCAGAAATCTATGCTTTTAACCCTAAAAACATTTAAGAGCAGGAGATTTCGGAATAAGTGTATTCAGGTCTCCTGGGAAAGGAGTACCTATTATGATGGAACTACAAGCTGACAGTGGAGTACAGGAGGCGCAGAGCATCCTCCCGGTAGCAAACAGGAAGTACAAGGATACTATTTTTCGAATGCTTTTTTCAGATAAGAAAAATCTGCTGTCATTGTACAATGCGTTGAATGGGAAAAACTACAGCGATTGTGATCAGCTGGAGATTGTAACATTGGAGAATGCCATATACATGAGCATGAAAAATGATCTGGCATTTATCCTGGATCTGGCCTTGTTTCTGTGGGAGCACCAATCTACGTATAATCCTAATATTCCCCTGCGTGATCTGATGTACATAGCTAAGGAATACGAGAAGTATATAAAGGAAAAAGGAATTTCCTTATACTCCAACAGACAGCAGAAAATTCCCGCACCGCAGTTTATTGTATTCTACAACGGAAACCGTAAGATCGGAGAACGGATGGAGCACCGCCTGTCCGATGCATACGAAACATCCAATGGAGAGCCTGCACTGGAACTGAAGGTCCTGGTAATCAATATCAATGAAGGCTACAACCAAAAGTTGATGGAGAGCTGCCAGATCCTGAAAGAATATGCCCAGTACGTGTCAAAAGTAAGAACATATAAAAAAACGCTGAAATTAAATGAAGCGGTAGAAAAAGCAGTTGAGGAGTGCATTCAGGAGGGAATTCTGCGAGAATTTTTTCTGAAGCATCGTGCGGAGGTGGTTGCAATGAGTATATTTGAATATGACCGGGAGTGGGAAGAAGAAATTTTGCGAAAAGAAGAGTTTGAGGCTGGGAAGGAGTTGGGAGAGCAGTTGGGAAAAGAAAAGGAGCGAAAGAATACAGAAAAAGAGCGTAGGCGTGCTGACAATGCGGAAAGAGAACTTTTACTTCTGAAAGAAAAGCTTGCTTTAATGGAGGGAAAATAGAAAATTAGGTGTTTACCAAGCCAGGAAATTGCAGTACTGTATGCTGTTGATTTCCTGGTTTTATTTTATGAAATATTGAACAATTTCAGAATTGTTGAAATAGAAATTTATATGTAGTTTTGAAATGGCAGAATGGTGGTTGAGGTCATATTGACAAGGGCGAAACGGTCGTTGTAAGATATACCTATGACAGCTGGAGACCGGCCTGTATTACTGCCGCAGCCGTTACTACGATCCTGCAATCCGCAGGTTCATCAGCGCGGATGACACACAGGTTTTAAGGGACAATCTCGATATGCTGGGTGAGAAGAACCTGTATGCATACTGTGATGATAACCCGATTACGAGAGTTGATGGCGATGGACAATGCTGGAATATTGTAGTTGGAGCTGTAATTGGAGCCGCTGTTAACGTTATAACTGGAGGTATTGCGGCGACTGTAACAGGACAAAAATATTCTGGATGGGATATTCTTTGTGCTGCCACCGCTGGAGCTGTTGCTGGAGCTGGAGGAGACGGAGGAATGATTAGAGCCTTAATTGGCGGAGGGATTAGTGCAGTCTATACAATTTGGTGTAGTTATCAAAGAGGTGATTCGCTGTTAAAAACTGTTTTAAATGCAAGTACTGCTTTTTTAGCAACTGTATTTATAAGTAATGTAACTGGATTTGCATCAATTCCTGAGCACTCTCAAAATCTCATTACTGGTGTTTGGGGAACAACATTTGGTTTAAGTGGGAACCTAACTGCGGCTGGAGTGTCAGCAGGAATTTCGATGTCAAATATGTCAGAAAATAAGGTCATAAATCAACCGATTTCTGCTTCCCATATTTCAGTGCCTATTCCGAAAAAAGCTATCGGACAAAGTCGTACATTTAATGGAAAAAATAAAGTATATTCGACATCTTTTATTTATAAAGCATCAAATGGAAAAGTAGTTTATAAAAAAAGAAAGAACTATTATCCGCGAAATGCTCGTACAGTTTAGAGGATGTGTTAAAAAAATTGCTGAGGTTATACTGGACGATTAACTATATACAGAATTATGCCAAAGGAGTGATGCAAGTGAAATTCAGATCAAAATATTTTTACTTGACGTTGATATACATAATTATTATTGGGTGTGGTACAATTTTGTGTATGTATCCTCCAAATGGAATCACATTATTTATGATATGTGGGGATATGTGTTTAGTAGTTTGTCTTTTATTGCCTGAAAGCAGAATTATAGAAATAAGTCAGGAGGGCTGTAATGTTAGATTGCTGTTTTTAAAAAAAAGATACAGGTGGGAGGATATCGCTTTTATATGCTATGGTGAAGTTAAATGCTCAAAGTCGATGAGTGCTGGTCTGTTTTTTTCAACGAAAGCAGTTAAAAAAAATGGTAAAAAAATGACACCTTATAAAGTATATCATTCTCTGCATTTTTTGGAATGCTTTTATATTATTTTTGAGGATAAAAAACAGGAAGAAATTTTAAAGTGTTTAAACACATGGGGAGTAAATTATTCAGTTGAGGAAAGTCTTTTACAGCGAAAAAGTTATGAGCGTAGTTTAGAAGAGAAAATAAGAATGCGGGAAGAACGCAAAAGGCTTTATGAAGACAGAAAGAAAAGAAAGCGGTGATATGTAAAATTTAGAATGTATACTTCCAAGCTAGTGTAAATCAAAACCAACAGGGGATGGTTGGTATTTTCGACTAACCATTCCCTTTTTGTACTCTTTTTTTGAAAGAAGGTGAAAAATGAAGTACCGAATTATAACGATCATAAGTTTTATCGGCAGCGCCGTCATTTCTTTGCTGGGCGGATGGGATAAATCCTTGCAGACCCTGATAATTTTCATGACCATCGACTGGCTGACTGGCGGAATCCTTTTGCCCGTAGTATTCCAGAAAAGCCCCAAATCTCAAAATGGTGCTTTGGAAAGCCATGCAGGCTGGAAAGGACTTTGCCGAAAAGCGATGACACTATTTTATGTTCTGGTAGGCGCACAGTTAGATTCCCTGATGGATACAGAATATGTTCGTGACGCTGTATGCATCGGATTCATCTGCAACGAGGCACTTTCCATCATAGAAAACGCCGGTCTCATGGGCATGCCCCTCCCCGAAATCCTCCGAAAAAGCATTGACGCCCTAAAAAGCGAGAAAAATGCATAGAAAAAACCCATCTGTAAAATATTGTCCTCAATCTATGACTTATAAAATTTATTTTATATATTTTTAATATATTTCCTATTTCCAAAAAGCACAGACTGTGCAAGATAAATACAAAGCATATTTTTTTCAATTATCAAAGTGCGTTGGCACTATCTATCATCTAAACACATTTCAGAAATCTATGCTTTTAACTCAAAAACATTTAAGAGCAGGAGATTTCGGAATAAGCGTGTTCAGGTCTCCTGGGAAAGGAGTACCTATTATGATGGAACTACAAGCTGGCAGTGGAGTACAGGAAGAGCAGAGTATCCTTCCGGCTGCAAACAAGAAGTACAAAGATACTATTTTTCGAATGCTTTTTTCGGATAAGAAAAATTTGCTGTCGTTGTATAATGCGCTGAACGGGAAAAATTACAGCAACTGTGACCAGTTGGAGATCGTGACCTTAGAGAATGCCATATACATGAGTATGAAAAATGATCTGGCATTTATTCTGGACCTGGATTTATTTCTATGGGAGCATCAATCTACGTACAATCCTAATATCCCGCTGCGTGATCTGATGTACATAGCCAAGGAATACGAGAAGTACATAAAAGAAAAAGGAATTTCTTTATACTCCAGCAGACAGCAGAAGATTCCAGCGCCGCAGTTTATTGTATTCTACAACGGGAACCGTAAGATCGGAGAACGCATGGAACACCGCTTGTCCGATGCATACGAAATATCCAGCGGAGAACCTGCATTGGAGCTAAAAGTTCTGGTAATAAACATCAACGAAGGCCACAACCAAAAGCTGATGGAGAGCTGCCAGATCCTAAAAGAATATGCCCAGTACGTATCAAAAGTAAGAACATACAAGAAAACGCTGAGTTTAAACGAAGCGGTAGAAAAAGCAGTGGAAGAATGCATTCGGGAAGGAATTCTGCGAGAATTTCTCCTGGCGAATAAAGCAGAGGTGGTTGCAATGAGTATATTTGAGTACGACCGGGAATGGGAAGAAGAGTTGCTACGGAAAGAGGAATTCGAGGCTGGGCGAGAAGAGGAACGGAAGAATACAGAAAAAGAGAGACGCCGCGCGGATTCAGAGAAACTGCGTGCTGATAATGCGGAAAGGGAACTTTTATACTTGAAAGAAAAGCTTGCTTTATTGGAGGGTAAGTAGAAAATTAAGTGTTTACCAAGCCGGGAAATCGCAGCACTGTATGCTGTTGATTTCCTGGTTTTATTTTATGAGATACTGAACAATTTCAGAATTGTTGAAATAGAAATTTATATGTATGTTTGAAATGGCAGTTTATAAAGAAAGAAAAAATATTTTATATATTTTTAATATATTTCCTGTTTCCAAAAGGACCAGAATGTGCTAAGATAAATACAAAGCATATTTCTTTCAATTATCAAAGTGCGTTGGCGCTGTCTATCATCTAAACACATTTCAGAAATCTATGCTTTTAATCCAAAAACATTTAAGAGCAGGAGATTTCGAAATAAGCGTGTTCAGGTCTCCTGGAAAGGAGTACCTATTATGATGGAACTACAAGCTGGCAGTGGAGTACAGGAGGAGCAGAGCATCCTTCCGGCTGCAAATAAGAAGTACAAGGATACCATTTTTCGAATGCTTTTTTCGGATAAGAAAAATTTGTTGTCGTTGTATAATGCGTTGAATGGGAAAAATTACAGCGATTGTGACAATCTGGAGATTGTAACATTGGAGAATGCCATATATATGAGTATGAAGAATGATCTGGCATTTATTCTGGACCTGGATTTATTTCTGTGGGAGCATCAATCTACGTACAATCCTAATATCCCGCTGCGTGATCTGATGTACATAGCCAAGGAATACGAGAAGTACATAAAAGAAAAAGGAATTTCTTTATACTCCAGCAGACAGCAGAAGATTCCAGCGCCGCAGTTTATTGTATTCTACAACGGGAACCGTAAGATCGGAGAACGTATGGAACACCGTTTGTCCGATGCCTATGAAACAGCCCGAGGAGAGCCTGCGCTGGAATTGAAGGTTCTGGTAATCAACATCAATGAAGGTCATAACCAAAAGCTGATGGAGAGTTGCCGGATTCTGAAAGAATATGCCCAGTACGTGTCAAAGGTAAGAACATACAAAAAAACGCTGAGTTTAAACGAGGCGGTAGAAAAAGCAGTGGACGAATGCATTCGGGAAGGAATTCTGCGGGAATTTCTCCTGGCGAATAAAGCTGAGGTGGTTGCGATGAGTATATTTGAATACGACCGGGAATGGGAAGAAGAGATTTTACGGAAAGAGGAATTTGAAGCAGGGAGAGAAACGGAACGAAAGAATACAGAAAAACAGCGGCTGAACGCAGAAAAAGAACGTTGCCGTGCAGAGTCAGAGAAAATACGTGCTGACAATGCGGAAAAGGAACTTTTACTTCTGAAAGAAAAGCTTGCTTTAATGCAAGGCAAGTAAGCAGAAGATTGAATACCTAATTTTACAGGACCAGGGAATGGCAGTACTATGTGCTGATGTTTTCCTGGTTCTATTTTTGAAGACGCATAAGGAATATGCAAGAACCCAGATAGCCATTGTTTTCTAGGGCATGTTTGAAAAATCATTCCTGCAATCTGCACGCCCCACTTTGCGGTATATTTCACCCGAATTCGGTTGTCGTAGCCAGGGCACAAAAAAACACCGTCCCCGCGGCAATCGCTTTGTCCGCAAAAACAGTGCTTTCAGTGCGCCTTCAGGGGTTCGAACCCTGGACACCCTGATTAAGAGTCAGGTGCTCTACCAACTGAGCTAAAGGCGCTTTTTTTATTTCGTTGGTTTGTTATTTCCTCAACGCAAGATGTATTATAGCATATGGAAGATAAAAGTCAATAGGAATTTTATAATTTTTTTAAATTTTTTCGAAAATATTTACGATTGCTGTCGCCTGGGCGATAAATGCAGTTATTTGTAGGTATTCGAGGGTTAAAAAATCATTTCTGCAAAATGTACACCTCGGCAAATTGTGATGTACACCTTGCAGAAAGTCTTTTTCAAACACGCTCTAAGTAATGGAAGAAAATAATAAAAAATATTTCCTATAACAGCTCCAGAATATCCTCCCTGCTCATGCTGCCAAGCTGTCCCATATCACCGCTGATGATCTGTTCAGCGAGATTTTGCTTGGCGTCCTGAAGCTTCTGGATTTTTTCTTCAATAGTATTTCGGGCAATCAGCTTGTACACCGTTACTTTTTTGGTCTGACCAATGCGGTGGGCGCGGTCTGTGGCCTGATTTTGCACTGCTTGGTTCCACCAGGGATCATAGTGGATAACCACATCTGCTCCTGTAAGATTCAATCCCACGCCGCCTGCTTTCAGGGAGATGAGAAATACAGGGGTAGTGTCCGAATTAAATTGCTTTACCAGCTCCTGACGCTTTTGCTTGGACGTTTCCCCGGTAATAATATAATAAGGAATTCCCTCTTTTTCCAGCTTATCCTGAAGAATGGCCAGCATAGAGGTAAACTGGGAAAACAAAAGCATACGATGACCGCCGTCCATGGCACTCTGGATCAGCTGCATGCAGCCTTCCAGCTTGGCAGCTTCTCCCCGATAATTTTCAAAGCAAAGAGAAGGTGAACAGCAGATCTGTCTCAGTTTTGTAAGCTCAGCAAGGATCCACAGTTTATTTTTGTTAAATTCACCCTCGTCCTGCTGGGCAATTTTTTCTTTCATATGTACAACCTGTGCATCATACAGCTTCTGCTGAGCGTCATCGAATTTGACATAACGGATTTCCTCCAGCTTTTCTGGGAGATCCTTGAGCACATCTTCTTTCAGACGGCGCAGAATAAATGGGGAAACCATTTTCTGCAGGCGCGTCATAGCTGCTTCATCCTCATTTTTTACAATTGGAGTTTCAAATTCCTTCTTGAAGATATCATATCCATAGAGAAATCCAGGCATTAAATAATCGAAAATACTCCAAAGCTCACTGAGGCGGTTTTCAATAGGAGTGCCGGTAAGGGCATAACGGGTTTGGCTTTGAATCACTTTTACAGATTTGGCAGCTGCAGTTGTGTGATTTTTAATATACTGTGCTTCGTCAATAATTTCGTATAAGAATTCTTTTTCCTCATACTGATCGATATCTCTTTTCAAAAGGTCATAGGAAGTCACCAGAACGTCGAAATTCTGGTATTCCTGAAGCTTTTTCTGACGCTCTGCCTGACTTCCGGCGATCAGGGAAAACGTTAAAGCAGGAGCAAATCTGGCAAGCTCTTCACCCCAGTTAAAGACGAGAGCCGCCGGGGCAACTACCAGAGAAGTACCCTTTTTTCCCTCAAGCTTTGCAGCGAGAAGAACTGCGATAACCTGCAGTGTTTTTCCAAGACCCATATCATCAGCAAGTATACCGCCAAATTTCCAGGCTTCCAGGGTGCGAAGCCATTTATAGCCGTTTTTCTGATATTGACGCATAATTTTGGAAAGACTTTCCGGTTCTTCGAAATCAGCGTCATTGATAGTCTTAAAGCCTTTTACGATTTCACGGAAATGGCGGTCGCGGTTGGCATAAATGTTCTCATTGCTTTCCAGCATCTGATCCAGATATAAGGTACGGTATGCAGGAAGGTGCATCTTCCCCTTGACAAATTCTTTGGGGGTAAGGTGAAGGGTTTTCATTAGCTCCGCCAGCATTTCCAGATTTTGCTCCTGCAGGTTTACAAACTCGCCGGATTTCAGCTTGTAATATTTTTTCTTCTGTTGATAGCTTTTCAGGACATCCAAAAGTTCCTGACTGGAAATATCATCTGTGGAAATATTCAGATCCAGAAGTCCTCCAGACAAGGATACGCCCACAGAAACTTTTACTGTTTTCAGGGTGTGCTTGCTTCGGAAACGATTGGTGCAGCGTACCTCACCAAGCTCCATAAGAGCGTCCGTTCCAGATTCCATCATATGATAAACCAGATCCTCTTCTCCGGCACAGTGCAGGACGTCAAAGTCGGCATCATAATAAGGCAGCCATTCCATTGCCTGTCCAAGAACACTGTTTTCCAGAGGAAAATCACGGAATTGTTGCTCCGTGCGAATGCTGTTGTCGAAAAAGGCCTTGCATAAGGAATACTCTTTTTGACCGTAAAAAGAGCTTATTTTGCAGGTGATATTGTCGGCTTCCATATCCAGATAAAATACAAAATGCGCTTCCGGAGTCAGATACTGCCTGAATTTTTCAGGATTTTCTTCCGTAATATCAGCAATATCCTGTAACTGGGGCAGTACATTGTGGTAAAAATTAGATAATGTATTGCGGCCCATCTGGAAATGAAACTGTCCATTGCGGGAAAGGTCTGACAAGGGCTTTGCTTTTTCCATAAAATCAGGTTCTGCTTTGCAAAAGCGGTCATCCTGAATGAAATACGCAAAGTCCATTCCGTGAAATAACTCTGGCAGGCTTCCTTTTACAGTGACACCGTCAAACTGGTTGTTATTTTTGGAAGCATCCAGAATCTGCATGGTGATCCGGGGATTTCCAATAGCACAATGAAGCTGGGCTTTCTTTTTTGTGGCAGAATCAGATTTATTTTCAAACTCAATTTTGTCATCCGACAGATTTTCATAAAAGCTGTCCAGGCGCCAGCCAAACAGCTCCAGGGAACTGCCAACATTAAATTTCTTAGGGAGATATGTGCCGGAAGCTTCAATTTTATTAACAAAACGTGCTTCTTCCCGGACAATCTGGTCAATAAAACGGATCCATTTCTGACTTTTTTCCGTAAAATCCTGCAGCTTGTGGCTGATTACAGTGCTTGTTCCGTATTTGACAGTTTCACTGTTATGGACCTGACTGCAGAAATCGTCCAGCTTTTTCACAACAAATAGTTTGTCTGTACCGACTTTAAATGAAACAGATAACTGGCTGTCTTTTTGTGTCAGACGGGGAATCAGGGAAACACTGGGCGCAGAAGGAGCAGGCTGTTCTTTTTGGGTATTTTTTATCTGTCCTTTTCGATAGGTGGACAGAAGATAATTGCCATTCATATCAGTTGCATCTGCAAAATTATTTTGTTTTACAAAATCTTTGATGTAAAAGGCAAGGGCAGCGGTATACTGGCACTTGGCATTGTCAGAGTACCAGCCCCAGTATTTCCTGCTGCATTCCGGGCAGTAACATTTAGAGTAAGTTATTTCCTTATTATTGAAGATAATTGTTGTATGAAAGGTATCTCTTCCGACATTAAAGACAGCATCTGCCTGTCCGCATCGTTCTCCCAGATGAGAATAGCCGCTTGAGATATCTGAGATGTTTACTTTATTCTGGCGGTAGATTGCTTCGCCATTTTTCTTATCTTTAGCAGAAAGCTTCAAAGATGCAAGAATCTTGTCACCGTCAAAATAAGTATAATTTTTTAGCTTAAGGAGATTTTCCTCTAATGCGGAATCATCTTCAGAATCATTGTTGTTACGGGCACCGCCAAGTAACTGATACATATTATCATTTTGCGTTCCCTTGCTGGTGGTAGTGGGTGAGAGGTCTTTTTTCCATTCTATCATTTTTTCTCTTTCTCTTTCTTATCTTTCGGAAACATGCCGTCTAAAAGTTTAGAGAGTTCGTTGGCGTGTTTTTTGACGCCGGAGAAGCGGTCGTTCATGTTTTTGTGTTCGTAGCGGAACTGGGCAGCATATTTTTGCAGTGGGGTGGTTCGTTTCATAATAAAAATCTCCTGTCGGGGTAGAACCTTCTTTATTACAATATGAAGACACAGAAAAAAGGTGCATACCTGACAGGAGTGTGTGAAATTTATCGGCTGATGATCATTTTACAGATGGGATTTCCCATAGAAGAGAATTTCTCTTCATATTCGGTCATGACATTTCCTTTCATCATTTCTTCGTTGTGATGAAGGTCAAAGGTGTGGGCTTCTAATTTCCATCCGGCTTCCGGAACTTCTTCCAGGGAAAAATCAAAGAGACCGCGGTTGTCGGTTTTGAATTCAATAGTGCCTTCCAGGGTGAGAATCTGGTCATAGCGGGCGAGAAATTCACGGGAAGTCAGTCTTCTGGAGGCATGGCGGGCCTTTGGCCATGGATCGGAGAAGTTAAGATAAATTTTTGCCACTTCCCCTTTTTCAAAAACTTCCGGAAGAAGTCTGGCGTCCATGCGCATGAACATTAAATTGGAAAGATTTTCTCCCTCTTCTGCAAGAGCCTCCCGCTTCTGGATAGCGCGAAGGAGCACGCTGTCATACATTTCGATTCCGATATAATTGATCTCCGGGTGAAGCCGGGCCATATCCATAAGAAAGCGGCCTTTTCCCATGCCTACTTCCAGGTGGATGGGCTGGTTCTGTGGGAAAAACTTGTCCCAGCACCCTTTATTTTCCTGGGGATTCTGGATTACATAAATACTTTCTTCAATGGCGTCTTTGGCGCCGGGGATATTTCTAAGTCGCATAAATGCCTCCTGACATAATGTTTTGATATTTAAAACTGCTGATACAGCAAAAATTAAGACAGATTCATATGGGCTCTGTTTATGATTTCATGCAGACGATATCTGTTTTCATGAAACCTACTATACATGATTTTCCGTGTTTTCGCAATAATAGGATAAGGAAGGCAGGGACTGGAAAATTAATAACTGGCAGGTAAACTTTCTTATTATAGTAAATACGTGTACCCATTATTAAAAATTGGTATGACAGATTTTGAAAAGATTGTTAATTTTTAGTCACATTATCTGGAATTTTGGCGCATTTTTATGAAAAATTTAGGCAAACTTTGACTGGCTTTTTCTGTGAAATAGATGTAAAATACTTAAAAATTGAAAAGGAGGGGAAAAATGGAACAGATAATCGGTAAATTATCCGAGATAGAGACCACTGCACAGAGCATTATGAATGATGCCGCGCAGAAGAAGAAAGCTCTTTCAGCTGAGATGGAAAGGCAGTCCAAGGAATTTGACACCCAGCTGGAGAAACACACCGAAGAGCAGATTCAGGAAATACGCCGTAATCTTGAAGGTGAGAAGGATAAGCGCCTTGCTTCCCTGCGTGAAGATACACAGGCAGCCTTAAGTGAGCTCGACGCTTACTACGCGAAGAATCACGAACGCCTTTCCAAAGAAATTTTTGAAAAGATCATTCAGGAGGAAGTGATGTAATGGGAAGCGTTCTTTCCTACAGCGGAGTTTCCACGAAAATACGCGCTATGAGCAGTCATCTGGTAACAGATGAACAGCTTCAGGAAATTGTCCGTTTTTCGGATGTTCCACAGGTAGCTGCTTATTTGAAAAAAACGCCGGAATATGCGAAGGCCTGGTCTGATCTTGATGAGAACAATCTTCATCGAGGCGAGATTGAGAAGCTTCTGAAGAAATCCATTTTCGGAAATTTCTCCCGCATTTATAATTTTGCAAACAAGGAACAGCGCAAATTCCTGGCACTTTATTCCAAGCGCTACGAAATCCGTGTTCTGAAAGAGATCCTTACGAATCTCTTTGATCACAGAAGCACCAATCCTGTGGATATGAGTCCTTACCGTGACTTTTTCCTGCACCATTCCAAGCTGGATCTTGACAGACTGGTAAGTGCCGGAAATATGGATGAATTCATGACAGCCCTGAAGGGAAATGAATTTTACGCTCCTCTTTTGAGCGTATATGAGAACGGCAATGGACTTTTATTTGACTACGGAATGGCTCTTGATCTTTATTATTTCAATCAGATCTGGAGTGTCCGTAAAAAGTTATTCAAGGGAAATGACTTAGACGAGATCACCAAGGCTTACGGCGAGAAATTTGATATGCTGAATCTGCAGTTTATCTTAAGATCCAAGCGTTATTACAAAATGGAGCCTGCAGCCATCTACGCACAGCTGATTCCCGTGAATTATAAACTAAAGAAAGAAGAAATCACAGCCATGGTAGAAGCTACCAGCAGTGAAGAAGGTGAGCAGATTTTCAACCGTACCTGGTACGGCCGGAAATATCAGCAGATGAACCTGATTTCCATGGAGGAGCTTTATAACAACATGCTCCGTACTGTCCTGGAAAAAGAGGCTCGCAAAGATCCTTATTCCGTAGCTGTTTTGTATTCTTATCTTTATCACAAAGAACATGAGGTAAACCGTCTGACCATCGCACTGGAGTGTGTTCGTTACCAGGTTGATCCGGACGAGGCAATGCGTTATGTTCACAACAATTAGTAACCCGGAGGTAGCAATGTGATTGAGAAAATGAAATTTGTCAGCATTACCGGGCCAAGGGAGGATATCGACCGAGTTGTAAACAATTACCTCAGCCGGTATGAGATTCATCTGGAAAATGCTCTTACAGAGCTGACAGATGTGAAGAATCTTTCCCCGTACCTTGAGATCAATCCGTATAAAGAAGCTTTAAGCACCATCGGAAGCTTCTATGAAGAGGTTGAGAACCCGGAGCAGGCTTCTGCGAAGAAGCTTCCAATCGAAAAAGCGCTCTCTCTTGTACAGCAGATCAAAGACGAAGCGGACGTTCTGAATAAGACCCGCCAGGAACTGGAAGAGAAACGTGATTCCCTGTCAGAATCACTTCGAATCATCTATCCGTTCCGAAATGTAGACTTTGATGTGCAGTCTATCCTGAAAATGCGTTATATCCATTATCGCTTTGGACGGATCGAGAAAGATTATTTCGAGAAATTCAAAACCTACATTTATGACAATCTGGACACGATTTTCATTAAATGTGATGAAGACGAACGTTATATCTGGGGAATTTATTTTGTTCCCGTTCACGAAGCACAGCGGATCCATGCCGTATATTCTGCTATGCACTTTGAAAAAATTTATGTACCGGATCAGTATGATGGAACTGCCAAGGCTGCTTTCACAGCACTTGAAGCAGAGTATAAGAAGACGATCGCTGACCTGGATGCAAACAAAGCGGCAAGAAAAGCTTTCTTTAAGAAATATGCATCTGACATTGCTTCAAGCAAGCTGACACTTTCCCAGTTTTCACGGAACTTTGATATCCGTAAGCTGGCAGCCTGCACACATGGAGACAACAGCGCGGATGCGTCAGCTGATTATAAGCCGAAGGAGCCGTTCTATATTCTTTGCGGCTGGATGACAGAGAAAGATGCAAAAGCTTTCCAGAATGATATTTCCGGAGATGCCCGTATCTTCTGCCTGATCGATGAGAATGAGCAGGAGGATGCCCACAAGACACCGCCTACCAAGCTGAAGAACCCCAAGCTTTTCAAGCCATTCGAAATGTACACCAAAATGTATGGCCTTCCGGCTTACGGAGAGATGGACCCCACCTGGTTTATCGCCCTTACTTATTCCTTTATTTTCGGCGCAATGTTCGGAGATGCAGGACAGGGACTGGTTTTACTTATTGGCGGATTCCTTCTTTACAAGTTCAAGCATATTGACCTTGCCGGAATCATCAGCTGTGCCGGAATCTTTTCCACATTCTTTGGCTTCATGTTCGGCAGCTTCTTTGGATTTGAGGATATTATAGAACCTGTCTGGCTGCGCCCAATGGATGCCATGATGGATGTGCCTTTTATTGGAAAACTGAACACCGTATTTATTATCGCCATCGGCTTTGGTATGGGAATCATTCTTCTGTGTATGATCTTTAATATTATGAATTCCCTGAAAGCGAAAGATACAGAGAAGGTATGGTTCGATACCAACTCTGTTGCAGGCCTTGTATTCTATGGCTCCGCAGTTATTGTAATTGCTCTGTTTATGACAGGCCATAAGCTTCCGGGCGGTATCGTTCTTTGCATTATGTTTATCCTTCCGCTGCTTGTAATGTTCTTAAAAGAGCCTCTTACAAACCTTGTGGAAAAGAAACCGGCAGCTTTTGAAGGCGGTGTGGGAATGTTTATCGTTCAGGGATTTTTCGAAATGTTCGAGGTTCTTCTGAGCTACTTCTCCAACACACTTTCTTTCGTGCGTATCGGAGCTTATGCAGTCAGCCATGCGGCTATGATGCAGGTTGTGCTGATGCTGGCCGGTGCTGAGAACGGAAGCCCGAACTGGGTAGTAATCGTTCTTGGAAATATTTTCGTATGCGGTCTTGAGGGCCTGATCGTTGGTATCCAGGTACTCAGACTTGAATATTACGAGATGTTCAGCCGTTTCTACAAAGGAAGCGGAAGAAAATTCGAGCCGTTCCGTTCTGATGCGGAGGCAAAATAAATTTAATTTATGAAAGATTGAATTACGAGGAGGTCAATTATCATGACAGTTATGACACAGATTATCTTAGCAGTAGCGCTTGTATTAAGCATTATCGTTCCATTTGGTTATTATTTCATCGGCGAGAAGAGCCGTGGACGTTACAAAACAACAATTGCAACAAACGCATTTTTCTTCTTTGGTACCATGTTAGTAGCAGCAATGGTTATGTTTGCAGGAAGCTCTTCTGTACAGGCTGCAACAAGCGCTGATGCAGGTCTTGCAACAGGTCTTGGATATATCGCAGCAGCTCTTGTTACAGGTCTTTCCTGTATCGGTGGTGGTATTGCCGTAGCCAGTGCGGCAAGTGCAGCTCTTGGTGCAATCAGCGAGGATCAGAGCATTCTTGGTAAATCTCTTATCTTCGTAGGTCTTGCCGAAGGTGTTGCTCTTTATGGTCTGATCATTTCCTTCATGATCATCGGTAAATTATAATTATGAAAATGTTTTTGATCAGTGACAACATCGATACCTGCACAGGGATGAGACTGGCAGGTGTGGAAGGCGTTGTAGTCCATGAGCGTGACGAACTGAAGGACGCTCTGGAAAAAGCGATCGCCAACAAAGAAATCGGGATTCTCCTTCTGACCGAGAAATTTGGCCGGGAGTTTCCCCAGATCGTGGACGATGTAAAGCTGAACCATAAAACGCCTTTGATCATCGAAATCCCTGACAGGCATGGTACAGGCCGTAAACCTGATTTTATTACCGGATATGTTAACGAAGCCATTGGCTTAAAGTTATAGGCAGGAGAAGACCAAGCATGACAATTGAAGAAAAACTGCAGCATTTCTATGACACTTCCGTTGCGGAAGCCCAGACAGAGGCTGAGAATACACTGGAAGCCCATAAGAAGAGCCTGGAAGAAATGCTGGAAAAGCATAAAGAATCAAGAAAAATGGATGCCGAGGCACAGATCAAGGCCGAGACAGAAAATGCAACCCGCGAGGTAAACAAGGCACTTTCTGCTGAGCAGCTGACTTTAAGACGTGACTGGACAACCAAACAGAATGAGCTTAGAAATGAGCTTTTTGTAGAAGTTAAGAATCATCTGGAAGACTTTATGGCAAGCCCGGAATATCAGGATTATCTTTGCCAGAAGATCCAGAAGGCAAGAGAGTTTGCGGGAAATGATGAGATCTTCATCTATCTTTCCCCGGAAGATACAGCACTGCAGCGTTCCATTGTGGCAAAAACAGGATTTGCTGTTGAGATTTCTAATGAGCCGTTTATGGGCGGCATCAAAGCTACCATCCCGGCGAAGAACATCCTGATTGACAACTCTTTTATGGGCGCTTATGAAACACTGAAGAAAGAATTTAAATTTGACGGAGGGCTGAGCCATGAATAAAACAGGTATTATCTACGGCGTTAACGGTCCTGTTATTTATCTGAAAGGTGATCCCGGATTCAAGATTTCCGAGATGGTTTATGTTGGACCTGAGAAACTGGTAGGAGAGGTTATCGGCCTGAAAAAGGGCATGACCACTGTACAGGTTTTCGAGGAGACAACAGGACTGAAGCCAGGAGATACAGTAATAGGAACAGGCGATGCCATTTCCGTTCTTCTTGGACCTGGAATCATCCACAATATTTTCGATGGTATCCAGCGTCCTCTGGAGGAGATTGCCAAGTCCTCCGGTAAATATATTTCCCGTGGTGTCAGCGTTGATTCCCTTGACACTTCCAAGAAATGGGATGTACACGTAACCGTTAAGGTTGGAGATGTGGTAAGCGCAGGAACTATTATTGCTGAGACACAGGAGACAGCTTCCATTCTTCACAAATCCATGGTTCCTCCTACAATTGGAGGAGAGGCTGAGGTTATTAAGGCTGTTCCGGATGGAGCTTATACCATTCTGGAGCCTATCGTAACTGTTCGTCTTTCTGACGGCAGCGAGAAAGAGATCGCCCTTGCTCAGAAATGGCCGATTCGTGTTCCAAGACCAACCTACAAACGTTTCCCTGCAAGCGTTCCGCTGGTAACCGGACAGCGTATCCTGGATACCCTTTTCCCCATTGCAAAAGGCGGTACAGCAGCAATTCCTGGCGGTTTCGGTACTGGAAAAACAATGACACAGCACCAAATCGCAAAGTGGTCTGACGCAGATATTATTATCTATATTGGATGCGGTGAGCGTGGAAACGAGATGACACAGGTTCTGGAAGACTTCAGTAAACTGATCGACCCGAAATCCGGAAACCTGATGATGGACCGTACAACCCTGATCGCCAATACTTCCAACATGCCTGTTGCAGCCCGTGAGGCTTCTATTTATACAGGTGTAACACTTGCTGAGTATTACCGAGACATGGGTTATGATGTTGCGATCATGGCAGACTCCACTTCCCGTTGGGCTGAGGCTCTTCGTGAGTTATCAGGACGTCTGGAGGAAATGCCTGCTGAGGAAGGTTTCCCGGCTTATCTGGCTTCCAAGCTTTCTGCTTTCTATGAGAGAGCTGGTATGATGCAGAACTTAAACGGTACAGAAGGTTCCGTTTCCATTATCGGAGCGGTTTCCCCACAGGGTGGTGACTTCTCTGAACCGGTTACACAGAATACAAAGCGTTTCGTCCGCTGCTTCTGGGGACTGGACAAGTCTCTTGCCTATGCCCGTCACTTCCCGGCAATCCACTGGCTGACAAGCTACAGTGAGTACCTGGAGGACTTAAGTCCGTGGTATAGAGATAATGTTTCCGGTAAATTTGTCAGCGACCGTAATCAGTTGATGGCAATTCTGAACCAGGAGAGTTCTCTTATGGAGATTGTTAAGCTGATCGGTAGCGATGTTCTTCCGGATGATCAGAAGCTGACACTGGAAATCGCAAGGGTTATTCGTCTTGGATTCCTTCAGCAGAATGCATTCCATGCAGAGGATACCTGCGTGCCAATGAGCAAGCAGTTTAATATGATGGAGATTATCCTTTATCTTTATGAGAAATGCCGTTCCCTTGTAAACCAGGGAATGCCGGTTTCCGTACTGAAGGAGGACAACATTTTTGAGCGTGTAATTGCCATCAAATATGATGTTCCGAATAACAAACCTGAGATGTTTGACCAGTATAAGGCTGACATCGACAGATTCTATGATAACGTATTAGAGAGAAACGGCTGATAGGGAGGTAAGTTTTTTATGGCAATCGAATATTTAGGCCTTAGTGAAATAAACGGCCCTCTTGTAGTTCTGGAAGGCGTTAAGAACGCTTCCTACGAGGAAATCGTCTCCTTCCGTATGGATGACGGTACCGAAAAACTTGGCCGTATCATTGAAATATACGAGGATAAAGCAGTTATCCAGGTTTTCGAGGGTACAGACAATATGTCCCTTGGAAATACTCATACACGCCTTAGCGGTCATCCGATGGAAATCGGACTTTCCCCGGAGATCCTGGGACGTACCTTTAACGGTATTGGACAGCCTATTGATGGTCTTGGTGAGATCACTCCTGAGGTTAGTCTGAATATCAACGGTTTACCGCTGAACCCGGTTACCCGTGAGTATCCGCGAAACTACATCAATACAGGTATTTCTGCCATTGATGGTCTGACCACACTGATTCGTGGACAGAAGCTTCCGATTTTCTCCGGAAACGGTCTTCCTCATGACAAGCTGGCTGCACAGATCGTACGTCAGGCTTCTCTTGGTGCCGATTCTGATGAAAATTTCGCTATTGTATTTGCTGCAATGGGTGTTAAGTATGATGTTGCTGAGTTTTTCCGCAGAACCTTTGAGGAGAGCGGTGCTTCCGACCATGTTGTTATGTTCCTGAATCTGGCAAATGATCCAACTGTTGAGCGTCTTCTGACTCCGAAAATCGCATTGACTGCAGCAGAGTATCTTGCTTTTGAAAAGGGAATGCATATTCTGGTTATCCTTACAGACATTACCTCTTTCTGTGAGGCAATGCGTGAGGTTTCTTCTTCTAAAGGTGAGATTCCTTCCCGTAAGGGTTATCCTGGATATCTTTACAGTGAGCTTGCTACTTTATATGAGCGTGCAGGTATCGTTTCTGGCGGTACAGGTTCTGTTACACAGATCCCGATTCTGACTATGCCTAATGATGATATTACGCACCCGATTCCTGACCTTACCGGTTATATTACTGAGGGTCAGATCGTTCTGGACAGACAGCTTCATGGCCAGGGCGTTTACCCGCCGATCAATGTTCTGCCGTCACTTTCCCGTCTGATGAAGGATGGTATTGGTGAAGGCTTTACAAGAGCAGATCATCAAGATGTTGCGAACCAGCTGTTTTCCTGTTATGCCAAGGTTGGTGACGCGAGAGCGCTTGCTTCTGTTATCGGTGAGGATGAGCTTTCTCCTTTGGATAAGAAGTATCTGCAGTTTGGTAAGGCGTTTGAGGCTGAGTTTGTGGGACAGACGGATACAGAGAACAGAAGTATTATTGATACCCTGAATAAGGGCTGGGAGCTTCTGGGTATGCTTCCTAAGGAAGAGCTTGACCGTATTGATACTAAGATTCTGGATCAGTATTATCACGAGACGACCAAATAAAGAGTGAGGTGACTTGAATGGATCCGAATACGTTTCCTACCAAGGGTAATTTAATTCTGGCTAAGAATTCTCTTGCTCTTTCCCGTCAGGGTTATGAACTGATGGATAAAAAGCGTAATATTCTGATTCGTGAGATGATGAATCTGGTTGATCAGGCGAAGGATATTCAGGGGCAGATTGATGAGACGTTCCGTACGGCTTATGCGGCTTTGCAGAGGGCGAATATGGAGATGGGTATCGCGTTTGTGGATCAGATTTCGCATACGGTGCCGATTGAGGATTCGATTCGTATTAAGACGCGTAGCGTCATGGGTACAGAAATTCCGCTTGTGGAGTATGACAAGTCAGGAAATGTTCCTACGTATGCTTATTATAGTACGAAGATGTCTCTGGATGAGGCGAAGGCGGCTTTTGAGAGGGTGAAGGAGCTTTCGATTAAGCTGTCTATGATTGAGAATTCGGCGATTCGTCTGGCCAGCAATATTAAGAAGACGCAGAAGAGGGCGAATGCGCTGAAGAATATTACGATTCCGAAGTTTGAAGCTCTGACAAAGGATATTTCCAATGCTTTGGAGGAGAAGGAGCGAGAGGAATTTACACGACTTAAGGTTATTAAGAGGATGAAGCAGGGTGCGTGATGGCGCACCCTGTTTTTTTCGGCTTGAAATATGAGTTCACAGTTTTTTACGAGAGTACCCATAGAATGAACACCATTTCCCCATTTTTGGGACACAAATTGTTTGTATAGTATAAGCCATAAGGAACACAAAAACAAAGACGATTTAAAGGAGAAGTGGATGAGGGCTTTGAGAGTGGATCGGATGAATATGAATACAGAAAGGAAATGAATGGGTATGAAACGTAGATATTTAGCAGTTTTAATGGGTGTTATGGTAGCGACAACTTCTGTTCCGGCTATGGTTTATGCGGAGGATGTTAAGACGGAGCGTGCAGCGGATGAGGCTTCTGACGAAAGTAGTGAGAAGGCTGATGGCAGTGATGAGAATGCACAGAGTGATGAAGCTGAGGAGAATGTGGTTCTTGGTGAGGTGAAATCGGTTTCGGATACGGAGATTACTATTGCGGTTGGTACTATGAAGGAAATGAGGCAGCCGGGTGGTAATGGTCAGGGCCAGACGATTACTATTACAGAGAATACTGTGATTACGAAACAGTCTGGCGGTATGCAGCAGGGCCAGACTGGCGGAGACGGTCAGAACGGTGGAGTACCGGAGAAGCCAGATGGAGACGGACAGGGTGCAGAGGCTGAGGAAATTTCACTTTCTGATATTCAGGAAGGGGATATTGTTTCCATTACATTAGATGAAGACGGAAATGCAGCGAGCATTACTGTAATGTCCATGGAAATGAGCGGACAGTCTCAGGGTGTTGACAGTTATACAGCTGTAAATGAATATACAGAGGACACGACCGTATCTGGTGAGACTTTGGAGTCTACTGGTACAGATGAGAACGCAGCTTTGATTTCTTCCGGAGCAAGCGTAACCCTTGATAATGATACCATTACAAGAACTTCTGACAGCAGCACAGGCGGAGACAATTCCAGCTTCTATGGCGTTGGCGCAGCGGTTCTGGCAACAGACGGTACTGCTTATGTAAAGGATGGCAGCGTGACAACCGATGCAGCTGGCGGTGCAGGACTTTTTGCATATGGAGATGGAACGGTATATGCTTCCGGTACAACTGTAAAAACAACACAAGATACCTCAGGCGGTGTTCATGTAGCTGGCGGCGGTACACTTTATGGATGGAACCTGGATGTTGAGACCAACGGAGAGTCTTCTGCGGCAATCAGAAGTGACAGAGGCGGCGGAACAATGGTAATTGATGGAGGAAATTATGTTTCCAACGGTGTTGGTTCCCCGGCTATTTACAGCACAGCTGACATTGCGGTAAGCAACGCGAGCCTGACAGCAAACGGTTCCGAGGCAGTCTGCATCGAAGGTCTGAACTCCATTCACCTTTATGACTGTGATCTGACTGGAAACATGAGTGACCTGGATCAGAACGACAATACCTGGACCGTTATTCTTTATCAGAGCATGTCCGGTGACTCTGAGGTTGGAAACAGTACCTTCCAGATGGACGGCGGCAGCCTGACTTCTGAAAACGGCGGCGTGTTCTACACAACCAATACAGAAAGTACCATTACTTTAAGTAATGTTGACATTAACTATAACGACGATAATGAATTTTTTCTGCAGTGCACAGGCAACACCAACCAGAGAGGCTGGGGCCAGTCTGGAGCAAACGGTGCGGACTGCCATTTCACAGGCATCAGCCAGGATATGCAGGGCAATGTGATCTGGGATTCTATCAGCGACCTTGATTTCTATCTGACAGAGGGCAGCAGCCTGACAGGCGCTGTTGTAGATGATGAGACATACGCTGGCGAAGGCGGAGACGGATACTGCAACGTCTATGTAAGCTCCGATTCCACCTGGACTGTAACTGGTGACAGCACAGTTTCTTCCCTGGAAAATGAGGGCACAATCGTTGACAGCGAAGGAAAAACTGTAACCATTCAGGGTACAGACGGAACTGTTTATGTACAGGGCGACAGCGAGTACACAATCACAACAGGCTCCTACAGTGATTCTGTAGATCTGTCCGGCGCAACATCAATCCAGGATCAGAGCGCTTATACAGTAGAGAAACCAGACCAGCTTTAAAATCAGGAAAATAGTAGTGAGAGTTGCTGCAAAGTAAAGGCAAACAGGTATAAACAGAATAAAATTTTATAAATGAAATAATTGAAAAGCCATATTCCTTGAAGTGAGATGCGAACACTTACTGGGGAATATGGCTTTTATTTTGCAGATTTTGGACATAAAAAAATCCCCCTAAAAAGAAGGAGGGCCGGACCAATTGGTCCGGCAAGTATGAAAAAGAAAAAGTTAATTGTTAATCTATGTAAAAAAGCTTTCGCTTTATTTGTTTATTAATATACCCGGAATTTGTGATGAATCTGTGAGAAGGAATTGAAAAAAGTATGATTAAAATCTAAAGAACTTATAAACTGGAAGCTCTCAAAATAACAGCCCGAGATACAAAATATCACTTTTTGCAATATATTTCCCATAAAATACAATAGACTATGGCGATAATTTCTGTATAATAGAAAGTAATAATGCAAATCGCCAGAAGATTTATAACTGATGTCAGAAAATTAAAATGTATGACCTGACAACATAATATTAGCCGGAAATCTTCATGGGAGAAATTGCAGTTATAACAAGGGGAGGTATGAGTATGCAGGCTGTTTTTGAGGCAATCAATGGAGTATTTGGTTTCATAGGTCCGCTGTCGGATCTGCTGTGGGACTTTCCCACCAACTTTGAATGGTATCGGAATATTCCCATTCTGGGAAATATATCCCTGGCAATTATTGTACTTCTGGGATCCGGCATCTTTTTCACCATTAAGCTTGGATTTATCCAGGTGACACATTTCAAAAAGGGAATCCGTCTTCTCACAGAAAAGCGTTCCGTTCAAACGGGAATTACGCCGCTGGCAGCGTTTCTGCTAAGTGCAGCTATGCGAGTAGGCCCGGGAAACATTATCGGTGTTACAGGCGCCATTGCAGTAGGCGGCCCGGGAGCTCTTTTCTGGATGTGGATCTCCGCATTTTTCGGAATGGCGGTGGCTTATATGGAAGCAGTTCTGGCGCAGATTTTTAAAGAGAAAAAGGACGATGAATTTGTAGGCGGCCTTCCGTTCTACGGCAGAAAGCTCCTTGGAAACAGCGTTGGCATCGGCGTATTTTTGTCCATCCTTTATATCCTTTATGCGCTTTGCTGCCTGCCGGCACAGGGCTTTAATGTAGTTTCTTCCGTGGGCAGAATGGCGGAAATTCTCACAGGAAAAACCATTGCCGTGGACTCTTTATTCTACTATATAGCTGGTGCGGCAATCATCATTCTCACAGCGGTAATCGCATTTGGCGGAATCAAAAAAGTCTCCAAATGGACGGATATGATGGTTCCGGTAATGGCAGTTTTGTATATCCTCGTGGTATTTGTTTTGATCATTTTGAACATTGGACAGATCCCATATTTCTTTACTTCAGTATTCGGCGGTGCGTTTAAACCACAGGCATTCTTTGGCGGTGCAATGGGAACGGTTCTGGCACAGGGCGTAAAGCGTGGCCTGATGTCGAACGAGGCAGGACAGGGAACCATCACCATGTCTGCTGCAGCAGCGGATGCGAAGCACCCATGTGAGCAGGGAATTCTGGCTTCTCTGGGCGTTTTCCTGGATACTATAGTGATCTGTACCCTTACCGGATTTGTGGTTGTTATGGCTCATTGCTGGACTGGAGAAGGCGCTGAGGCATGGGCGGCACTTGATAAACTTCCGAAATTTACAGAGTCCATTGCAGTGCTGACACCGGGAACATCCATGAATGCGATCATGACATTTTTGGTAACATTGTGCTTCGGATTGTTTGCATTTACCTGTCTTCTGGGTATGATCAGCTTCTCCGAAATTGCAGCCAACCGAATCCGCAAAGATGCAGTTTGCATTAATATTGTCCGCTGTATTGCTCTGTTTGTTGCGGCATTTGGAATCCTCTGCAACCTTGCCGGACTGGAGCTTGGAAACCTGTGGGCGTTCTCTGATCTGGGAAATATTTTGATCGTATATTTCAACGTTCCTATTGTTTTCGTTGGTGCGAAATGTGTATTCAAGGCGACGAAGCATTATAAGAAAAATGACGGCACTCCGTTTGATTCCAGCGTAGTTGGAAGAAACGACTGTGTATATTGGGATGAAAAGAAAGGGGCTCATTGAGCCCCTTTATACTTCCAGTTTTCTGCCTGAAGCTGCAGATTGATCATATGTTTATAGATACCATTCTGAGCTTTCAGTTCCTCTGGCGTACCGCTTTCCGCAACCACGCCGTCCTTTAAAACTACGATTTTATCTACGCCATCAACCGTTCTCATTCGATGTGCAATGATCATAACGGTCTTATTTTGGATTAGTTTGGAAAGGGCTTCCTGGATCAAAGATTCGTTGTCAACATCCAGGGAAGCAGTGGCTTCATACATAAGAATAATAGGCGCATCCTTCAAAGCCTGCAGGACTTCCTGGTCTGTGGCGTCTGGTTTTCCAATCCGGACATTGTCCAGAATGGACATTTTCAGAAGCCTGCTGTCCTGAAAAACGTAGGAAATCTGGTTCATCAGCTCACTGCTGGCAATCCCATTGAAATATTAGAATAAACTAACAATGGTTTCAACTACATAACAACATAATGGCTCCTTTTAGCAATGAAATTAGTGGAGAATTATGATCAGGAAAGAAAGGGCGAAAAATTTGTATGGCAAAATAAATTAGCCGTTGTAAAAGTTGCCGTACTCATTTATAATGGGAAGAAGATTCAAGGTTACTGTTTGCATAGTGAGCAGTAACGATTCCAAAGAGACTTTATAAGGAAAACAGGAGGAAGACCTTGAAGAAAGAATTAGTTATTGTCATTGATTTTGGCGGTCAGTACAATCAGCTGGTTGCAAGACGTGTCAGGGAGTGCAATGTATATTGCGAGATCTATTCCTACAAGACCGATCTTGCGAAGATCAAAGCAATGAATCCAAAGGGAATCATTCTCACCGGCGGACCGAACAGCTGCTACAAGGCTGATTCACCTACTTACCAGAGAGAACTGTTTGAGCTTGGCATTCCGGTACTTGGACTTTGCTACGGCGCACAGCTTATGATGCATGTGCTTGGCGGCAAGGTTGAGAAAGCAGATGTCAGCGAGTATGGCAAGACAGAGCTTCTGGTTGATAAAAAAGAATCCAGAATTTTCAAAGGCGTATCAGAGAAAACAATTGTATGGATGAGCCATACAGACTATATTTCCAAACAGGCACCGGGATTTGAGATTGCTGCACATACAGCGGATTGTCCAGTAGCCGTAGCTGAAAATGAGGCGCAGAAGCTGTATGCCATTCAGTTCCATCCGGAGGTTCTTCACACAGTAGAGGGAAAGACCATGCTTTCCAACTTCGTACTGGGCGTATGTGAATGTGCCGGAGACTGGAAAATGGATGCTTTTGTGGAGCATACCATCAAAGAGATCCGCGAGAAAGTAGGAGACGGCAAGGTTCTTCTTGCACTGTCAGGCGGCGTGGATTCCTCTGTGGCAGCAGGACTTCTTTCCAGAGCAATCGGAAAGCAGCTGACCTGCGTATTCGTAGATCACGGTCTTCTTCGTAAAGACGAGGGTGATGAGGTAGAGGGCGTATTTGGACCAAATGGACAGTTCGACCTGAATTTTATCCGCGTTAATGCACAGCAGAGATACTACGATAAGCTTGCCGGAGTTACTGAGCCGGAAGCAAAGCGTAAGATCATCGGTGA
Organism: Ruminococcus sp. AF31-8BH; assembly: GCF_003460605.1. Lineage (GTDB taxonomy): Bacteria > Bacillota > Clostridia > Lachnospirales > Lachnospiraceae > Blautia_A > Blautia_A acetigignens. Next base: position 53,475 of record NZ_QTVN01000004.1, on the reverse strand, counting down.
GGAATTTATCCGTATTTTCGAGGAAGAAGCGAAGAAAATCGGAGCCGTTGATTTCCTTGCACAGGGAACCATTTATCCGGACGTTGTAGAGAGCGGTCTTGGCGGAGAATCCGCAGTGATCAAGTCTCACCACAACGTAGGAGGACTTCCGGATTTCGTAGATTTCAAAGAAATCATCGAGCCCCTTCGCGATCTTTTCAAGGATGAGGTCCGCAAGGCAGGATTAGAGCTTGGAATCCCGGAGAAGCTGGTATTCCGTCAGCCATTCCCAGGCCCGGGACTTGGAATCCGTATCATCGGCGAAGTTACCGCCGAGAAAGTACGAATCGTACAGGACGCAGATTTTATCTACCGCGAAGAAATCGACAAAGCCGCCGAAGCCTACAAGGCCGAGACTGGCAAAGAACCATCCTGGATGCCCAACCAGTACTTCGCAGCCCTTACCAATATGCGAAGCGTAGGCGTTATGGGTGATTTCAGAACCTACGATTATGCAGTAGCACTTCGTGCCGTAAAGACCATCGACTTCATGACTGCAGAAGCATCAGAGGTTCCGTATGAGGTGCTGAACAGGGTAATGAACCGTATTATAAATGAAGTAAAAGGTGTAAACCGCGTATTCTATGATCTGACGAGTAAGCCACCGGGTACGATTGAGTTTGAATAAACAAAAATGCTTAGTAAAACCGGCGTTTATGCGGGTTTGCAGCACTTTTAAAAGTCTTTTGATAACAAATTGATAACAGTTGCATGAGAGCCATTATTCTTATAATCCGGTGGTTTTAAGGTTAGAGAATGATTGACAGGTGGTTGTGCAACTAATAAATCCATATTATTTAGAAAGCCCTTAGCTGTGGGTAAAAACTCATGGCTAAGGGCTTTTTTGTCGTATTTATTTATCTGGTTTGAGTTTGTCTTGGAACATTTCGACCAGAGTGTCGCTAAGTGCCTGTGATGGGACTTTTGCCCATGTTTGAGTGGTATCAAACTCCGGGTAGTGGTAACGCCACTCATCGTATTTGTCTTTACTGATTTCTTCAGAAGATAGCTTGTCAGCCTGTTCTTTCCAGGCATACAGCAATTTCCGGAGTTCGTGAGCGTCTTTGCCTTTGGAAGTATCGACTTTCAGACAGATTTCTCCGTCTTCTGATTCACTGACAGTCAGACCGTACAAATCTTCAAGGGTAAACAAAGTGTGCATCAGTCCGATATAGCTGTCAATGTCCGGCACATCAAGGGCATGAGGGGAAACATCCAGAGCCTGTGCCAGTGCAGCAGTAAGTTCCGCTTTCGGTTTTCTTGTTCCTGTTTCATATTGTGCTAAACGTACATCGGCACTTCGCTCAGGAAAGCCGACAATCGTACCAAGATATTTTTGTGTCATCCCACGCAGAATGCGGAAAAAATGGATTCTCTCTCCAATCGCCATAACGTGTCCACTCCTTGTATGTATTTTACAATGAGTATAGCAGATATGTTTAGGAGAAGTCAAGATAATACAAAACAAAAAAGTTTAATATTTTCCGAAAAGCCACTTGACACAAGCAAATATGCTTAGTATAATAAGTTTGAATTAAACAAATAAGTTTAATAAAAACAAAATGACCGTCCGAACAGTATAAACCGCCAAGACCTTGCCAGACGGCAAGCGAGCGCCTGATCTATTACGGTATATCGGGACAGCACAGTGCCGAACAGGGAATACCTGCTGGAACTTCATTCGGATAGAACGGCAATCAAAAACGAAAGAAAGGACTGATTATATGAAAAACAGATTTATTTGTGCCGAAGAAGTGGCACAGGAACTAAGCGTATCAAAGCCGTATGCTTACAAGCTAATCCGTCAGTTGAATGAGGAACTGAAAGAAAAAGGCTTTATTACTATTTCAGGACGGGTAAACCGCCAGTATTTCTATGAAAGGCTCTACGGAGCAGGAAAGGAGGATGAATAATGCCGGTATTCAAAAACGAGAGCAATGGAACATGGTATGTGATGGCGAGATATGTCAACTGGAAAGGCGAGCGTAAGCAGAAATGCAAGCGTGGATTTTCTACCAAGAAAGAAGCACAGGAATGGGAGCGAATGTTTCAGTTGCAGAACTCCTCTGATATGGATATGAGTTTTGAAGCTTTTACCGAACTGTATATCCGGGATATGAAAAGCCGTCTGAAGGAGAATACATGGCTGACAAAGGAGCATATCATCCGCACAAAGATTTTACCTTATTTCGGCAAGTTGAAAATCAGCGAGATTTCTACAAAAGAGGTTATCGCATGGCAGAATGAGATGCTTGCCTATCGGGACGAAAAGAAAAAGCCATACTCACAGACCTATCTGAAAACGCTGCACAATCAGTTGTCCGCTATCTTCAATCATGCGGTGCGGTATTATGAGCTGCGTTCCAATCCAGCCGCTAAAGCGGGAAATATGGGAAGTGAGGAACACAAGGAAATGCTGTTCTGGACGAAAGAAGAATACAAGAAATTCTCATTTGAGATGATGGACAAGCCTGTTTCCTTTTACGCTTTTGAAATGCTCTACTGGTGCGGCATCCGTGAAGGAGAACTGCTGGCACTGACCGCCGCTGATTTCGATTTTGAGAAAGAAACGGTCAGAATCAATAAGTCCTATCAGCGATTACACGGCGAAGATGTGATTACCACACCGAAAACAAAGAAAAGTAACCGCATCATCAAAATGCCGAAGTTCCTATGTGAAGAAATGCAGGAATATTTGCAGATGCTTTACGGATTGAAGAAGAAAGACCGAATCTTTACAGTCACAAAAAGTTATCTTCATCACGAGATGGACAGAGGTGCGAAAGCCGCAGGCGTAAAACGAATCCGTATCCATGATTTACGGCACAGCCACATCAGCCTGTTGATTGATATGGGATTTTCAGCGGTGGCGATTGCAGACCGTGTAGGGCATGAAAGCATTGACATCACTTACCAGTACGCTCATCTGTTCCCGTCAAAGCAAACGGAAATGGCAGATAGATTAGACGATTTAGGGAAAGGAGAGATTGAAAATGTCAGCTAAGAACAGAGATAACAAAAACCGTTGGAGAAACATCACAGTAGGGTTTCGGGTATCGCCCGAAGAAAATGAACTCATTAACAAGGCAGTTGCCTTATCGGGACTGCCAAAGCAGGAATACTGTTACCGCCGCTGTCTGAATCAGGATGTAGTGGTACAGGGCAATCCCAGAATATTCAAGGCACTTAAAACGGAACTTGCCACTGTGCTCACAGAATTAAAGCGGATTGAAGCAGGAAACGGTGTGGATGAAGAACTGCTGAATGTCATTGAACTGATCGCTGTTATTATGGGCGGTCTGAAAGGAGAGGACGAGGATGGAAAATAAAAAAGAAAAGACTGCCCCGGATGTATCTGTTGGCGCAGATACGGAGCAGCCAATTCGTAAAAACACTACAAGTAGTATATCCGAGAATGGTGGAAATATCAAGAGTTTTGAGGAATTGCAGAGAGAAATGCAGTTGCGATCAGACCCGTCCTATCTCCAGACAATCTCCATGAATGAACTGTTTGACACACAGTATCGGAGTAAGCAGCCGTTGATTGACGGTCTGCTCTACCCCGGCACTTATATCTTTGCAGGTTCGCCCAAACTGGGGAAGAGCTTTCTGATGGCACAGCTTGCCTACCATGTCAGCACAGGTACACCGCTTTGGAATTATACCACCCGAAAAGGAACGGTGCTGTATCTGGCACTTGAGGACGATTACCGCCGCTTGCAGGAGCGTCTGTACCGGATGTTCGGGACAGAAAGTACCGATAATCTTTACTTCTCTGTTTCTGCCAGCCAGCTTGGAAATGGACTGGGTGAACAGCTTGCAAGATTTGTGGCAGAGTATAAGGACACGAAGCTGATTATCATTGATACGCTTCAGAAAGTGCGTGAGGTTGGCGGCGATAATTACAGTTATGCAAATGATTATCAGATTATGGCAAGACTGAAAAGTTTTGCGGATGCTCACGGACTTTGCTTACTGCTCGTACACCACACGAGAAAGCAGAATGCGGATGATAAGTTTGACATGATTTCCGGGACAAGCGGACTGCTTGGGGCGGCAGACGGAGCGTTTCTTCTTCAGAAAGAAAAACGGACAGGCAATGCCGCAACACTGGAAGTATCGGGCAGAGATCAGCAAGACCAGAAGCTGTATCTTATCCGCAATACAGAAACATTGTTGTGGGATTTGCAAAAGGCAGAAACGGAATTATGGAAAGAACCGCCAGAGCCGTTACTGGATGAGATTGCGGAGCTTGTTATGAAAGACAATCCTTATTGGGAGGGTTCTCCAACGGCACTTGTTGCACTGATAAATGTGGACATTCAACCTCATGTTATTACAAGAAAGCTGAATGTTCTTGCAGGAAGGTTGTATGCAGAGCATGGGATTCTCTTTCGGAGTGAGCGTGTCCATGAGGGACGGAAACTAAGGCTCTGGAAAGACAATACAGAGAATGCGTGACAGTACGTGACGGTTGTGACGGTATTTTTGACAGCGGGGCGGTATCAAAATAACCGTCACGACTGTCACATACCGTCACGGAAAGGATGGATAAGATGGGAAATGTGCAAATATCACAGGAATTATTTATGCAGTTGCTCCGCTTTCACTTGGTTGAAGATGGGAGCTGTGAGAAAGAAATCAAGCAGGGATTGGAGAAAAAACTGGACAGAATGGTCATGCGTGACCTGTATGGAAAATTTAAAACTGCTCCGACAGAGGAAGAACGGGAACGGGCGAGAAAAGAGTATCTGGACAGACGTGGAGTGCCGGAGAGTTTCCGATGGTAATTCTTCCTTGGTGATAAGAACAGGAGCGTGGCACGCCCCTGTTAAGCATAGACAAGGAGAAATCTGGAAAGGAGAATCATGCAATGAGAGAAGGAAGATTAGGTTATAACTGTGAAAATGGAAGATATGGATTGCTGTCAATGGACTTATGGATTGATACGGGATTTCACTGCGGAGAGTGTATGGAAGTTCTGGTAGATGATCAGTGGGTAAAGACCAGGATGGAAATGAATCTGGCGAGGGAATGGTATCTGGTGGGAACGCCCTATTGCGGTGATCTGGAGTATGTACGGGCAAGGATACCGGAATAAATCAGACAGAAAAGTAAAGAATCGGTTTGGTGTCAGGGATAAAAAATAAGCCCGGATACGGGCAAATAAAAAGGGCGGATACGCCCAAAATAAAAAGTCCAAGCCGGAACATGACAGAGGAAGATAGCACCTTATAAAGCCCTCGGCGTTTGAGAGCGAAATACACCCATCGCACAAACTTCGTTTATGCTCTGTGTATTTCGCCCTTGCAGGGGGCAACCGCCGACAGGCGGATAGTTCGTAAACAGGTGCCTATGCACCTACTCACAGCAAAGCAGGCGAGAGCCGGAAAGGAGAATGCTTATAGGCAGACATTCATTTATCAGACAAAACAAGCTGTCTGATGTGGCAGGAAGAATTGACTATATTTCCAATCCGAAAAGACAGGAACATCTCTATGCTACCTATCAGACGGAAGGAGCAACATCAGAGTTCTGGAAAAATCTTGCCAGAGAGAATCAGTTGGATTTTAAGGCAAGCGAAACAGCAGGGAAATGTATTGAAGGACGAGAGTTTATCATTGCACTTCCAGAAAGTTTTGTTGAGTACAAGGCAGATGATGTAGTAAGGCTTTTCACGGACTGCTTTCATAAAAGGTATGGTGTAGAATGTAGTGCGGCACTTCACCATAACAAAAGAATGACCAATTACCATATCCATCTTGTATTCAGCGAACGGAAAATGCTGGAACATCCCGAAGTGAAAATTGCCATCAGAAATATGTTTTATGATGAGCAGGGAAAGCACAGACGCACGAAGAAAGAGATTTTAGATGAGCAGGGAAATCTTCGGGTAGGATGCAGCATTATTCCCAAAGGGGAAGTTTATGAGAGCCATATTTTTACGAAGAAAGATGAATGGTTTAAGAACGATGCTTTTACCAGAGAAGTGAAGGAAATGTTTACGGAAATCATCAACAGTCATGTGAAAGAAGAATCCGAAAAGCTGTCTGTATTTCAGCAGGGCGGTGTGTATCTGGCAACGAAGAAAATCGGGAAGAATAATCCGAAAGAAGCAGAAATACGGGCAGATAATGCGGCAAGGCAGGAATGGAATCGGACGGTTGATGTGGCATTAGTCGAGGGCGTTCCCGAAGAAGATATTTTAACGGTCAAGCGGGAAAAAATCACTGACAAAACGCTGCAATCAATAAGGACACATGGTTGGCTGCCGGATATGTTTCAGCAGATTATCCGTGGTGCGAAAGACTTCTTACAGGAAATGATTTTCAAATTTAAGCTGCCGCCAAAGCCAGTACCGAAGATTGATTTACAGGAATGGAATGATATGCGGAAGCTGATGGAGAAACTTCAGAAGCAGTCACAGGCGATGAAGTCCACGCAACAGGAGCTTTCCTTGTTGAAGAAACAGCTTTCCGAGACAACAGGATTTTTCAAAGGAAAAGTACGGAAATCCTTAGAGGGCAAAATTGAACAGGCAGAGAAACAGGAAAAACGTATTCATACAGATATGGAACAGATGGTAACACAGGCAGGATATCCAGATGTTCAGTCCTTTGCAAAGACGTATCAGAAATCGGAAAAACTGGTCAGGGAATATAATGAGGAGCTGCGAGCATGGGAAAATCAGACAGAGCAGAAGAAAGAGCCGTCATCAGAACCGCCGAAAAAGGCAAGCATACGGGAAAAATTGCACCGCTATCAGCAGGAAAGCAGACAGCAGCCGAAACGGTCAGTTAAAAAGAAATCTATGGATAGAGAACGATAAGAAAGGTGGAAATGATTATGAAGAAAACAATTTTTGAAGAAATGGGCGGCACTTATATCAGACACGGGGATTATTTTATCCCCTGTCTTACCTTGACGGAGGAAGAACAGAGATTTATCGGCGTATGGGGACAAAGACATTTACGCTATCTGAAAGAATATCGTAGAAGTGTATATTTGAATTTACTTACAAGTGGCAGGCTGAATAGTTATCTTGCAGATATAGAAGAACAGGCACAAGAACGCTTTGAAAGGATTATAGAGCAGATGAAACAGGAGCAGGGCATTACAGAACAGTTAAAGGCAGAAAATCAGATGGAATGGGTATCGAGAATGAACAATATACAGGCGTGTGCAAGAGAGGTTGTGAACGCCGAATTGATTTATAACTAAAAGAAAAGAGATTTTGGATAAATGCTTGACTGTAAACCTTGTTTATAGCTTATTCTTAAGATAAAATAGAGTTGCTTGAAAGGAGTGCATAACATGACAATAAAAGATGTAGAAGAACGAACAGGTTTATCCCGTTCTAATGTCCGTTTTTATGAAAAGGAAAAACTCGTTGAGCCTTCAAGAAATGAAAGTAATGGTTATAGAGATTATTCTGAAAATGATGTGGAAAATATAAAGAAGATAGCATATCTGCGTACATTGGGAATTTCTATTGAGGATATACGAAGTATTATATCTGGGAAAGTAACTTTGCAGGAAACGCTTGAGAAGCAGAATGAAGTATTAAAAAGTCAGATTACTGATTTGAATAAGGCGAAACTCATGTGCGAAAAAATGCTGGATGAAGAAAGTATTAGTTATGAAAAATTACAGGTAGAACAATATGTAACAGAGTTGCAGGATTATTGGAAAGATAATCAAACTGTTTTCAAATTGGATTCAGTCAGCTTTTTGTATATATGGGGAAGTATGCTTACTTGGATAACGATTACCGTATTATGCTTGATTATTGGGGCGTTGTCTTATTCTAAGCTGCCAGTAAAGATTCCGGTACAATGGAGTAAAGGTGTGGCAACATCTTTGGTGAATAAAAACTGGATTTTTATTTGTCCCGTTATCTGTATTATAATCCGTTATTTATTAAAACCTTTTATTTATGCCAAATTACAGATGAACAATTATTATGGAGATATTATAACAGAGTATTTGACAAATTATATGTGTTTTATTGTGTTGTCGGTAGAAATTTTCTCCATACTTTTTACTTTCGGAGTGGTAAAAAATATTGTTGTACTGTTATTTGTGGACACAGTAGTTTTTATTGGATTGTTAGTCGTTGGGCTGACGAAAATGGATTTGAGAGGAAAAGAAATTTTATGATTCAGATTTCAAATTTAAGTAAAAAATATGGTGAAACGGTTGTTTTTTCGGACTTAAACTATACATTTGAAAATGCTTGTATTTATGGACTTGTTGGAAGAAATGGAGCTGGAAAGACTACTCTTTTAAATATACTTTCGAATTATGACAAAAATTATACAGGAGTAATCTCTATCGACAGAAAAAAGATGAATAAGGTTGATTATCTTGATATGCCGGTCGCCTATGCAATGGATCAACCAAGTTTTTTTAATGAGCTGACGATATATGAAAATCTTCTTTTGATTGCTTCAAGCAGAAAGATAAAAAAACAAGAGGCATTTGATAAAATCGAGAGGATTTTAGATGGGTTGGGATTAAAAAAGTATGAGAACTATTCTCCGTTAGAACTTTCAAAAGGTACAATGCAACGGTTAAATAATGCTTGTGCAATGATACAAGAAGAAAAAATTACTATTTTTGATGAACCATTTTCAGGACTTGATCCTGTCCAAATGAAACTTTTAGAAAATGTAATAGTGGAGTTTCACAAGAAAGAAAAAGGAATTTACATTATTTCAAGCCATGATATAGAGTGTTTACAAAATGTTTGTGACAAGTGTCTTTTGTTACATAACGGACAAATTAGAGAAATCAATATGGAGAAAGTTGACAGAGAGGAAATAGCAAAAATTTTATCTGAAGGGGAGTAAGTATGTATCAGTTGCTTTTGAAACAGAGATTCAAATTTGCAGTTAGAATGGTCAAACGAAATATAGGTGCTTATCTTATACTGATTGCTATTGTGCCATGTATTCTTATATTGCAATCTATGATTCAGAAAAACTATGGAATGGATATTGCTGTTTTTATACCATATGGTATTCTCTGTTTCTTGTTTATGAATTTGTTTGGAACAATACCAAGAATGCGTATTTCTCCTGAAACTTATATTTGGAAAATAGAAAAAACATATATTTGGAGAGTGAAGAAGATAGGAAAAAGCATGGTACTGACGTTGAGTGTTGCGTTGATTTTATTTTGGGCTTTTCAAATGGAGGGAATGGTCTTAAGACAGTTTATTGTGGCTATGCTTTGTAACCCAATTGTCAATATGCATACGGTTTTATCAACACAATATAAATATCGGGATATTATGAATATATGTATGTTGGCAGTAGTAATGATTTGTTTTTTTTATGGAAGTGTATTTGTTACCAGTATATTATTGATCATTTACGGATTATATTTTATTTTATATCCTTATTTTAGCTATCAAGCAATTATCCCGTTCTTTCAACAATATAATCAGATGTTATATGGATTTTTGAATAGAGAATATGATACAGTTTTGCAAACGCAGGATGAAGTGTTCTTCCAAAATAATCAGAAAGAAATGAAAGGACTGATGAAGAAATATTATGGCAGCCGCTATCGTTTTTTGATGGTTTATGAGGTGGTTAGTATTGTCAGAAGAAAGAAACAGATTATGTATCAGTATTTTGCGATTGTTTTAATCACAATGTTATTATCGCAGATAGACGGAAAATATATTGAGTATGTATTATTGTTTTCTATATTGATATTAGGACAGAATGTTGTCAGCTATAATGTGCAAAATGAATTACGTTTAGTTAGAAAAGGATTTCCGCTCAGATATTCTTTAAAAGAAAAATTACAATGTAAGTCAGTTATTGGAATGTTCTTGTTGTTACTTCCAATGCTCTGTTATTGGATAGCGTATAAAATTGAATTATTTAGTATTATCCTTTGGATATGGATACCGATTCAGAGTATTATAATATATACAGCAAAGAACCGACTGCAAAGGTTACTATATATACTTCCGTTTTATATTTTGTCATTGTTATCTATGAGAGTATGGCAGATGTTTTTTTAACAATAAGATTATTGATTTTCTAAGCAAAACCGCTTATAATTTGAGTCGGTACATATTGCTATTATCCACAGTTACAGGGCGTGTGTTATCAATGCCGATAACAAAATGATAACATTAGCCTGTATAGGCAGGATAATATGGATAAATCAAATAATTAAAAGAAAAGCGAACACGGCAACAAATAATCTCTAAACAAAATTGATTAGTGATTGTCGAGTTTGAATAAAAAAATGGAGCTCGGAAATCCAGTGTTTATGCGGGTTTCCGGGCTCTTACTATGTGGTTGAGTACAGATTGAGTACAAAAACTTAACGTTTTCTTCTTTTGGGAAGTGAAGCTTTAAAAAATCGGATTAGAGGATAGTGGATAGTCATAGGCATTGTAGGACTCAAATCAGTATCTCCTTTAAATGAAAACCGAGGGTTAGAGCCATAATTTCCAATAACACCAATTTCATATAAATCTTTAAGAATATGTGGAGTTTTTCTGTTTTTAGCTAAGGTTTCAACTTCTTCAAAAAAGTCCCTATTACTATCAATGTTATTTTGGAAATTTTTTATTTCAAAAGGCAAGGCTAAACTGGTTAATGATTTCTTGATTCCTTCAACTTCTGCATCAGAATACTTTGCAGTTAATACTTCTTCAAATTCTATCCAAGACTCTTCCGCATATGTTTTTCGTACTGAATCAAATATTTCTTGATCGAAAAATGATTTTTGCCCGTGTTGTTTTTGTATTATAGAAAAAAGACGAATGATGTCACGTGGTTTATACCATGTTTGATCTAATAAGTAATTTTCTATAGGAAGTTTGCTTTCCCCTATTGTAGGAACAAAATAGGTATTCCAAATATCAGTAGATTCTTGCAATCCAGCTAATTTTTCGCTGTAATGAATTCTTTTTTCTAACATCTTTAGTAGGGGATGATTACGGATATTTCCGCCTTTCTGCTCCCATGAAATAGTTACACCAAAATCTAAAATGACTTTATTAATCTCCATTCCTTTAGAAATGATATTTTTGTAAACTTCATTTCTGATTGTTGCGATCAAATGAACATTATAGTTTTGAGTACGATTAATTTCGTTAAGAGATTCAATTGCAAAAATTAAATCTCTAATTAGCGTGATATCGCGTTGGTAATCTTTATTTTTCTTTAGAGATAATTCAAGTTCATCTACTAATATGTATATAGTATTTTCAACTGGTTTCAAATTAGTATATAAAAATATAATTTGTTTGGCGACAGAGGAAAAAGATGCAGTAGTTTTAGATGAATCTGTCCATTCAAAGTCAAAGTTAATTTTACCAAAATCGCTAAGATTAAGTTCCAGATTTCCACGTTTCATTTTAGGTAGAATCTTTTTTATTTGGTCAGCAGCATTGTTTTCTCCGTATACAGCTTTGATTAAAGAGCATAACTTTATCCAAGTATCATCAGTTCGATCAAAAACTCCATATTCAGTCTGAGATAATCTATTTATGATAACTTTAATTAAATAAACTTGCCACGCAAGTGTACAATTCAAAGAAATATCTGTAGGAATATCGCTTTCAATCACTTCTTCAAAACTGTTTGAAGGTACTGCAGTTCTTTTTAATTGATTTCTTTGTTCTGTATCTACATCTTTTTTAAATCGAATAAATTCTGTGAAATTAGTTTCTGGATTTTCGAGAATTTTACTTTCTATATATTTGAGTAACATTGTTTTTCCAGTACCTTTATTTCCGAATATATAATAGGTTGTTCCATCAAGTATTTTATCAATAGGTACATTTGGAAATTCAAAAAATAGTCCTTTGCAAGTATCTTGACCGTATTCAAGGAATTCATTGTATCCATCAATTTTTCCCAAATACATATCTTTTATCATTAATGATGCCATAACGTCTCCTTTTTTTTAATTATTTAAAGTGGCAATAATGCTCGTTGCAACTCTAATTCCACTTTTTCTTTCGTCTCTGCTATTTCATCTATAGTTGCCTGTGTAGCTTCATTTGGATTATCACCAGCGGATTTCAATGCACTCTGGTAGATGTAATTCATTTTTTCCCATTTCAATAAGTCATTAAATACCTTATAACTTCTGATTTTCAGCAATGCGTCCTGCAAGGACAAGGTATGTGCTTTCCCTCTGGCCGTATATTCGATTTCAAGATAAGAAGAAAGCACCGGATTCAGTTGGATGGATACGGTATCATCTTTTAACATCTTGTCTTCTCCACGATCTCCGCTGATCTGGAGGATGCCGGAATTGCAAAGAACCATAAGTACACCCATCAGATCACCGACTGTTTCCAGACGAAGCCCGGCAGTATCACTGCCATTCAAAGCATTATAACTGACACCGAGTGCAGCTGCAATTTTCTCTAACTGAGGAGGTTGTGGCTGCATTTTATTGGTTTCGTATTTTCGGATAGAAACCGGATGGATACCGGTCAGCTCAGCCAGTTTATCTTGCGTGATTCCGATTTGCTTTCTGCAGTATTTGATTTTTTCTCCTATGGTCATTCTTATCGCCCTCCATGTATCGAGATGGCTACATTATACCATGTTTTAAAAAATTTTTCTACTAGCATTTCAAAATACTTGACAATAGCGAAGTCGCTACATATAATGGGGATATAAAATGTAGCGACAACGCTATAAAAAGAAAAGGAGGATGCATATATGGCAGAAAACAACAAGATTTATATTACTGCAAATGAACTCGCAGAAATGCTGGGTGTTTCTGTAGGTCATGCTTACAAGCTGATCCGTAAGCTGAATCAGGAACTGGAAAAAGAAGGATTTTTGGTGATTGCGGGCAAAGTTCCCAGACGCTATTTTGAAAAACGCTGGTATGGGTTCAGTGCATAGGAGGTGGTCGAATGAAAGCGGAAAAAGATAAGAAAACCGGGAAATGGTTGATTCAGTATCGTTATACGGATTGGCAGGGAAAACGCCGGAAATCCACTAAAAGAGGTTTTGCGACCAAAAGAGAGGCGGAGGAATGGCTTCGAAATTTCCTTATTACGCAAAAAGCGGACTTTGATATGAAGTTTGAGGATTTTTGGAAGATGTACTGTGCAGATATGGAGACTCGCCTGCGGGAGCATACCATGAGAACGAAAAAGTATATCGTGGAGCTGAAAATTCTCCCGTATTTCGGGAATAAGCGGGTAAATGACATTACTGCAGCTGACATCCGTCAATGGCAGAATGAATTGATTAAAATGGGCTATTCACCCACTTATCTGAAAACAATCAATAATCAGTTGAGCGCAATCTTTAATTATGCGGTTCGATATTACGATTTGAAAAGTAATCCCTGTGCAAAAGCCGGAAGTATGGGTAAGAGCAAGGCAGAAGAAATGGATTTCTGGACAGGAGAGGAATTTAGGAAGTTTATCGACAGTGTCATGAACAAAAGACTTTCTTATATGGCATTTATGACCTTGTACTGGACGGGGATGCGTATGGGAGAGCTTCTGGCTCTGAATCCGAAAGATGTAGATCTTGAAAAGAGAACAATTTCTATCACAAAATCATATCAACGTCTTGGCAAGAAAGATGTGATCACTCCACCAAAGACACCGAAAAGCAAGAGAGTGATTACCATTCCAGAGTTTCTGGCTGCAGATATCAAAGATTATATGGACAGCTTATATGAGTTGCAGGAGAACGACAGGTTGTTTCCCATTACAAAATATTATCTGGAGCATGAAATGCAGAGAGGAATTAAAGAAAGTGGAGTAAAGCGGATAAGGGTACACGATTTGAGGCATTCCCATGCAAGTATGTTGATTGAACTGGGATTTTCACCGTTGGAGATTGCGAATCGGCTTGGACATGAAAAAGTGGAAACTACGCTGAATACCTGCGCGCATCTTTATCCAAACAAACAGACAAAACTGGCTGAACGGCTGGACAGTGAATACAGGGAGGATTTGTAATGAGTGGATTAGATAAAGATAGAAAACGCAATCAGACAGTTTGTTTCCGGATGACACCTGAGGAACGCAGAGAATTAGAAGCGCGCATTATAGTGAGTGGACTGCCGAAAGGAAACTATTTCATTCAGTCTGTACTCCATCAGGAAGTAAAGATTGCGGTCGGTAAATATCAAAGTGATCGGTTAAGCCTTGAAATACGGCGGCTGTGGGAGCGTTTGGATTATCTGGAAACAGAGGATTTATATGAGGTACTGGCAGACTGCCGGGCACTAATGAAACAGGTAATTGAAATCACTGGTAATGGTTGTTTAGCAGCTTGGACAGCAAGTGATTTTAAAACAGAGATATTGGAAGATGAAAAATAAAAGCCTTTAAGTATCGGCAAACACCTAAAGGCGGAGACTTGGTAGAAAATCCAAATCAATCACTGAGGTTATTCTACCAAAGTCTCCACCATCTTTCAACAGAAAATGGAGGTAATTTTGGATAACAGAAGAAACGAACCGAATTTAAAACTAATAAATATGGAACAAATAGAGATAGAAAAAATAGGCTGGCTGCTTTATCCCTTTATTCCCTTTGGGAAAGTTACGATCGTGCAGGGAGATCCCGGTGAGGGCAAGACCACAATGGTGTTGCAGATTATTGCAAAGCTGACAAAAGGTGAGGCAGTATTACCATCGGGCAGTGATGAACCAGCCTTGGAGGAAAAAACAATGGATCTGGAGCCGGTAAATGTAATTTATCAGACTGCAGAGGATGGATTGGGAGATACCATTAAGCCTCGACTTCTTTCCGCAGGTGCAGACTGTTCCAGAGTGATGGTGATTGATGATAACGATCAGGCGCTGACTATGATGGATGCCAGATTAGAAGAAGCCATCATACAGACAAAAGCACGCCTTGTAGTTTTAGACCCGATACAGGGGTTTCTGGGGACTGATGTAGATATGCACAGGGCAAATGAAATCCGCCCCTTGATGAAGCGTGTGGCTGTGCTTGCTGAAAAATATCATTGTGCGATTATTTTAATCGGTCACATGAACAAAAACAGTAATGGGAAATCGTCATACCGTGGACTTGGCTCTATTGATTTTCAAGCAGCAGCCAGAAGCGTGCTGATTGTCGGAAGGATCAAGAATGAACCGGAAATACGTGTTGTGTGTCATGTGAAAAGCTCCCTTGCACCGGAAGGAAAATCCATTGCATTTCGTTTAGACAAAGATACTGGATTTGAATGGATTGGGGAATATGACATCAGTGCAGATGATTTGTTGAGCGGAGACAACCGGGGACAGAAAATTCATGCAGCAAAGGAATTTCTGAAGGAAGTCCTGGCATCTGGTTCTGTAGCACAGACAAAGGTGGCAGAAGAGGCGGAAAGCAGGGGAATTAAAAAGAAAACACTATGGAATGCGAAGAAGGAACTGGAAATTGATTCTGTAAAAATTGGTAACCAGTGGTTCTGGATGTTGCCTGAATAATATTGGGAAGATGGCAAGATTACCATCTCTTTAAGAACAGGGAATCTTGCTATCTTGAAAGGAGCTATGGATGAAAAATGTACAAATACCACAGGAATTATTTATGAAACTGCTCCGATATCATCTGCTTGATGATGATAGTTGTACTGAAGATGTGAAAAAAGGATTGGAGCAGAAAATGAAAACTATGGTGGAACGTGAATTATATACGAAATCAAAAACCGCTCCAACAGAGGAAGAACGGGAAAAAGCCCGACAGGAGTATCTGGACAGGCGGGGAATACAGGCTGACTTTCGATGGTAATTCTTCTTTGAATGCCATATGACAGGGGCGTGGCACGCTCCTGTATAAATGGCAGACAAGGAAAAGTTGCAGATATGAGGACGGAAGTACACCGACCGCAGGGAGGAATAGCACCGCAGGGCGCAAGGGTACTTTTGATGGACGGTACGGCTGTCGAAAGTGCTTTTGCGTTACTTTTGACAAAAGTAACAAAACCACCCTGACGGGCACGAATACATTTTATGTGCCGTATCCGGCACTGTTTAGAGAATGTGAGGTGAAAAATAGGATGATGAAAAGAACAATCAGCGGTATGACTGGAACAGGTTCTCTTGCTCATAACAGACGGGATTTTATTGCAGAAAATGTTAATCCGAATAGAGTATATCTGAACATCTGTTACCGGGATGAAAACCTAAAGGATGTTTACAAAGAACTGTTTGATGAATCGGTAGAACGATATAATGTCGGGAAAAGAAATGACCGGAAGATTACGAATTATTATGATAAGATCCAGCATGGAAAGCAGGAGAAGTTGTTCCATGAGGTGATTTTCCAGATTGGAAATAATAAAGATATGGCTGCAGGGACACCAGACGGAGATCGTGCGGTGAAAGTATTAGATGAATATATGCAGGATTTTCAGAGACGAAATCCAACACTCCGGGTATTTTGCTGTTATCTGCATCAGGACGAAGCTACCCCACATCTACATATTGATTTTGTGCCTTATGTGACCGGGTGGAAGGGAAAAGGAATGGATACAAGAGTTTCGCTGAAACAGGCATTAAAAAGCCTTGGATTTCAAGGTGGTGCCAAGCATGATACAGAATTGAATCAATGGATTAATCATGAAAAAGAAGTTTTGGCAGAGATTATGGAGCGGCATGAAATCGAATGGGAGCAGAAAGGAACTCATGAAGAACATCTGGATGTGTATAATTTTAAGAAGAAGGAACGTGCAAAAGAAGTAAAGGAACTGGAACAGAAAATAGAAAATTTGACAGCAGATGTAGAAGCGGCAGAATCAGATATAAAGGCGCTTAAACAGGAAAAAGCTGATGCAAAAAAAGCCAGAGATCAAGTCAGGGAAAGCAAAGAACAGGTGGAAAAAGAGCTGAAGCATATGGAGAAGCAACGGAATCAGTTGCAGCCCATCATAAATAGTATTGATAAGGAATTAAAGAATTCCGGGCAAATTAAATTAGTGTTGCCAGAAGTCGGGGCACTGGAACTGGCGTCTACATACCGCAATAAAAAGATTAAACCTCTGTTCGCTAAGATGAAGCATTATATTGCAGGATTAGCTGCAAAGGTGATAGAACTTTCCAGAGAAGCAGAAAAATGGAGAGATAAATATCAGCAGTTGAAGAAAGATTATGATGATCTGGAAAAGGATGCTGATAAGGTGGCGGATCTGTGCAATCAGTTGTGTGATGATGTAGATAAGCTGGAAGTAATATCAGATAAATATAATAGAGCACTGCGGATATTTGGGAGGGATACTATAGAGTCGGCAATCTGGCATGATATTCAGAGGGAAAAAGCATTGGAAGAACAAAAACGGAAAGAGCAGATACCGAGAAAACTGAGTGACAGGCTGCAATGGGACAGAGAAAGAAGCCGGAAGTACAATATGCAGCAGAAGAAAAATAAAACTAAACGCAGAGGAATGGAGTTGTGAGAATATGAAGAAATATTTGTATTATGGGAATGACGGATTAAGTTACATGTTGCATAGAAATTATTATTTGAGTGGTTTGGTTCTTATCAAAAAATTGTACACAATGAGTATAGAATTCTGTGGAAAGTTATTTTCGGGTTATTTTGGTGGTGAATATAAGAATGGTGTTTGGAATGGGAGTGTGATAAAATAAGAAAGAAATCAATTGGTAATTATTGTAACTTTATGGAATAGTGATAGAAAGATTTTTTTGGGGATGGAGTTCTATGAAATTTGAATACATACCTAAGATTCGTGCGCAAGAATCGTTTGGATATATCGATTTTCCAGATAAGTTTTACAGATTTATAGATGAATTTAACATTGTAGGTGTTAGATGGTTACAACCTACAACCATCAGTGCATCTAATTTTTTGAGAGTACTTCAGGAGGGTTCATCAGCAAAGGCACGTGGATATGGAAGAGGTAAAAACAAAGAGAATGATGAATTATCGATTCAAATGCAGGATTTTTATCAACCCCTTCTGGATCATGGTGCTTTATGGAAAGTGAAAAATGACAATGTGATATGTACTGCAATGCCATATGGTGATAGGGAATCTATCACTGATGGGTTTTATAGAATGGTTAATATGTTCCATTATCCGGAAACAATGAAGATGGAGTTTTTAGATGATAAATATCGATTTCGGATTAACGGTGATCATATGATTGCCATCTATTGTGATTCATCACAAGAGAATTTTAACCCGAATTGCTCAGATAGAAAATTGGGAATTATGAGGTGAATTTATGCATTTTGGATTTTCCTATATTGGCTTGATGTTTCTTATCATGTTAATAGTTCCGAATCTGTTTTGGACGAAGAATCAGCCCAAAGACTATGAAAAATATGTACATAATGAAAGCAAAATCTTGCTGTTATTTGAGAGAGTTGGCGAAGTTTTAGTGACTTGTTTGTTGCTGATTTTCAAAGATTTTAACATTCAAGGCATTTCTGCATGGATGATTTGGCTGATTACGGCATTTGTGTTGATGATTATGTATGAATTATACTGGGTACGGTATTTTAAAAGTGAAAAGACGATGAAAGATTTTTACAGCAGTTTAATGGGTATTCCTGTTGCAGGTGCTACTCTTCCGTTTGTTGCGTGCGGTTTGATTGCTATATATGGACGGAATCCAATTTTATTTGTGGCTGCAATAATACTGGGGGTAGGGCATATCGGCATTCACTTAAATCATAAAAAAGAGTTATAAATGCTGGTTATGATAAGAAATTTATAAAAGTGTCTCATTGCATAGAATAGGAAAAATGTATATCCTTAGATCAGGAGGTGGCGGATATGGCTAATGAAGATAAGAAGGATTTTAATGCAATGTTGCATGATAATAAAGATATGCCAAAGTTCCAGATAATTACGGATGAAAAGAGCATTGAGAAATATGGTGGAAACAGGATGTATTTTGCACCACCCATTGCTTATGATGAAGTGATGAAAAAAATTCCATATGGCAAAGTGATTACAGTTGGAAAGATAAGAGAATTTTTTGCGAAAGAGAATGGTGCAGATTTTACGGAACCTATAACTGCCGGAATTTTTGTATCTATTGCTGCATGGGCAAGCCATCAGAGATTGGAAGATAAAACGCCTTACTGGAGAACACTGAAAGC
Source organism: Ruminococcus sp. AF31-8BH (assembly GCF_003460605.1). Classification (GTDB taxonomy): domain Bacteria; phylum Bacillota; class Clostridia; order Lachnospirales; family Lachnospiraceae; genus Blautia_A; species Blautia_A acetigignens. The sequence goes on along the minus strand of NZ_QTVN01000004.1, from coordinate 34,335 downwards.
AAATGGTGAATTGAATGAAAAGTATCCAGGCGGTACCCGGAAACAAAAAGAAAAACTGGAAGCAGAGGGTCATATTATCATTCAAAAAGGGCGAAAAAGTATCAGGTATTACGTTAAAGATTACGAAGATTTTCTGTTTGAAATGGATTAATCTGTGCCAGACACGCAATGTCCGGTCGAAAATCAGGTGATTCTCGGTTTATGTCGTGGGGTTTTCTGAAATAATTGGTAAGCTGTAAGTGAAAGAGAGGTAGAAACGTGGACACAAAAAAGATAGGAGCTTTTTTGAAACAATGCCGTAAGGAAAATAATCTTACACAAGAACAGCTTGCAGAAAAGTTTGGTGTATCGGCAAGAACCGTTTCCAGATGGGAGACAGGAGTTTCCCATAGTTAAAGATACCACACCAAATATGATGAACCCACGCTTATACACTACCAGCTATAATAAACCGCAAGGACAGCAATTTGATACTGCTGTCCTTTCTTTTATAAAATTGCAGTACACAGAAAAAAGCTGTAAAATGATAAATATATTTGTCCTTGTAACAATTCTCGGACATTTGCCTGTTATACTATTTGCAAAAAGAAAAGGAAGTGAGGATATGAAGCAGATTTTAATTGTCGAGGACGACAGTTTTTTGAATAAGATGTTGGCCTATAACCTGACCGCAGACGGCTACGGCGTGACTTCTGCCCTAAATGCCAGAACCGCAGCCGACGCCATCCGCCAGCGGGAATTTGATCTGGTGCTGCTGGACATCAACCTGCCGGACGGGAATGGGTTTGAGCTGTGCAAGCTGATAAAGCCCCAGTACCCGGACACCATCGTAATTTTCCTGACCGCCAACGATCAGGAGAGTGACCAGATACGGGGCTATGAGGTGGGCGCGGTGGACTACATCACAAAGCCCTTTGTGATCGGGGCCTTGCAGCGGAAAATCAAAGCCATGTTCGCCATGCTGGAACATCACAAACCGGCCAAGGACATTTACGACGACGGGCGGCTGTTTCTGGACTTCTCGGAGCAGACGGCTTCCTTAAACGGCAAGCCCCTGACCCTATCCCTGATGGAATATAAAATGCTGAATCTGTTCCGTAAAAATCCCCGGCAAGTGCTGACCCGTGGGCAGCTTTTGGAAAAGCTGTGGGATATAGACGAAAGGTTTGTAGACGAACACACCCTGACAACCTCCATTAGCCGAATTCGCAGCAAGATCGAATCCGACGGCGGCGCGCCCTACATCAAGACCGTTTACGGCATGGGTTATCAATGGACGGGAGGCGAGGCAAAATGAAGTTTCAAAACCTATCGGTAAAGCGGCTGTTTAGCCGGGTGGCAATAGGACTTGTCCTTTCCATGTCCGGGATCACCATAGCCCTGTTTCTTGTGACAAAACAGACGGCGGTGCTGCTGACTGGCGGGGCGCTGCTACTGTGCGCCCTTGTGGGGATTTTTGTACTGACGCAGGCGTTTGGAAAGCGGCTGTCGCAGTTTACCGCTAACCTGTGCCAGACTTTAGACCACATGATCGCCGGAAATGAAGCACCCCAGCGGCCAGAGGACAGCGAAACCCAGCTTGCCAGAATCGGACACCGGTTGGCAAGGCTTTACCAGATCATGCAGGAGAACCGCCGCCGGGTGGACGAGGAACGGCAGGAGTTGCAGACCCTTGTATCGGATATTTCCCATCAAGTGAAAACGCCGGTAAGCAATCTGAAAATGGCGACGGACACCCTGCTGGAAAAGCCTATGACCGAGGCGGAGCGCACCGACTTTATCCGGGGAATCCGCAGCCAGACGGATAAGCTGGACTTTCTCTTTCAGGCCCTTGTGAAAACCTCCCGTCTGGAAACAGGCGTGATCCAGTTGGACAAGAAACCGGGTCGCCTCTTTGATACCGTGGCGCAGGCCATGAGTGGGATCGTGTATGCAGCGGAGAAAAAGGAAATCGCCGTGTCTGTGGACTGCCCGGAGGATTTGACCGTTTCCCATGACAGCAAGTGGACATCCGAAGCCCTCTTTAACCTGCTGGACAATGCGGTGAAGTACACCCCGGCGGGAGGGAAAATCGCTGTGTCGGTGGTGCTGTGGGAAATGTATGTGGAGATCAAAGTGACCGACACCGGCAAGGGCATTTCCGAAAGCAATCAGGCTGCCATCTTCCGGCGCTTCTATCGTGAGGAAGAAGTACACGAACAGCAGGGCGTGGGCATTGGCCTGTATCTGGCCCGCGAGATCGTAACGCGACAGGGCGGCTATATCAAAGTGGTTTCGGAGCCGGGCAAGGGATCGGAATTTTCCATTATGCTGCCTACAAAATAGAACGCGGCGGACGGCCATTCCCGGCTGCCCGCCGTAAATTTTTTTGAAATGTCCGAGCGTTGTAACATTTCACCCCGATTTTCAATGAAATTTTTTGGCCGCTGTAACATTTCGCGGACATTTGGGTTTTATAATACCTTTATCAACAGGCAAGAAGCCTTGAAAGGAGTTTTGAATATGAGCGTTTTACAGACTATTGACCTGAAAAAGTATTATGGCACAAAGCCGAACATTACCCGCGCCCTTGACGGTGTGAACTTCTCCGTGGAGGACGGCGAGTTTGTGGCCGTTGTGGGAACCTCCGGCAGCGGCAAGTCTACCCTGCTTCACATGATGGGCGGGCTGGACACTCCCACCAGCGGAACCGTGATTGTCCGGGACAAAGAGCTGTCGAAAATGAACGACGAACAGCTCACCATCTTCCGCCGCCGCAACATCGGCTTTATCTTCCAGAACTATAACCTTGTTCCTATCCTGAATGTGTATGAGAACATCGTCCTGCCGGTGGAACTGGACGGGGACACGGTGGATCAGAAGTTTTTGGACGAAATCGTTCACCTACTGGGGCTGGAAGATAAACTGAAAAATATGCCGAACAATCTTTCAGGCGGCCAGCAGCAGCGTGTGGCGATTGCCCGCGCCCTGATTACCAAACCGGCAATCGTGCTGGCCGACGAACCAACCGGCAACCTTGACAGCAAGACCAGCGCCGAGGTGCTGGGGCTTATCAAGCGTACCAGTGCGGAGTTTCGGCAAACTGTCGTGATGATTACCCACAACAACGACATTGCCCGCCTTGCAGATCGGATCGTCCGCATTGAGGACGGAAAGATTGTAGAGTAAGGAGGTGGCAGGCTATGACATGGCCTTTTGAGAATGATACCAGCGCCATTACAAAGAAGCTGGCAAAGAAAAGTTTGCAAAGCGAGAAGCGCCGGAATCTGATGGTAGTGATCGCCGTTGCGCTGGCGGCGTTTCTGATCTGCTTTACGGGAATTGTGTCTACCTCCCTGACACAAATGCAGCGCAATCAGGTTGTCGATACTTATGAGGCGGTCTGGCTGGGCGTGGAGGAAAACGACATTGAAACCCTGAAAGGAGTGCCGGAGTTTGAGCGCGTAGGCAGCTACTATATACTGGGTGAGGAACTTTCGGAACAGGGCTATCATGCGTCCTATGTGTATTGCGACGCGCAAATGATGGAGATTACCAAGGCGCAGATGAAGTTGTTAGAGGGCCGGGTTCCTGAAAAAGCAAATGAAGTTGTCGTAAGCGAATACTTTCTTTCCACCTATGGAAACAATGCCAAGATTGGGGACACTGTGACCTTAGATACCGAGAGTTTTCATGGTGATTATGTCGTTACCGGAATTATGGACAGCGTAAATGAAAAAGAAGCGAATACCTGCGCTATCATTCTTTCCAAAGCTGCCCTGACAGAATGGGATGGATTTGACCCGGCTGGGTATCGTGCCTATGCCCATTTCAAAAACAGCGACCAGTTGGGCGAAGAACTGATGACCTCTTATTGCAGGGAGATTGCGGAGGAATATCAGCTTCCTATGCCCAAAATGAACAGCAAGTATTTTGCCTATGCTTCTAAATCCTTTGATTTTGCACTGATGGCTGGCGTGATTGCCATTGTTCTGATCGGCGGCTATATTGTGATCCAGAGTATCTTCCGTATCTCCATCAATGACAAAATCAAGAGCTACGGGCAGCTTCGGACGATTGGTGCAACGCCAAAGCAAATCAAGCGGATTGTAAAGCGGGAGGGACGCAAACTCGGCAGTATCGGAATTTTGATTGGTACAGTGCTGGGTGTATGCGGCGGTTTTCTTCTATTTCCCAAGGGATTTAACGCTGTTTCCTATGTGGAAACGGTTATTTTGACACTCATAAGTAGTTGGATCATGGTATCTGTTTCCATCCGTAAGCCAGTAAAAATTGCGGCAGGGATTTCCCCGATTGAAGCCATCCGTTTTACCCCGGCGCAAAAGGACATCCGCAGCCGGAAAAAGAACATCAAGCTCAATCCTGTTTCAATGGGAATTGCGAATTTTAAGCGTGACCGAAAAAAGACCGTTGCTATTGTAGCTTCATTGAGTTTGGGCGGAATTATCCTGCTTGTGGTATCCTCCATTGTTTTGCTGCGCTCACCAGAGGCACTTGCAAGACAGTTTTTCCCAGACGGCGACTATAAAATTTATTTGGATTCTGAAATGACAGAAGAAAAGGTTATGGCAGCGGGAAATCCATTGAATGAGGAATTAAAGCAGGAAATCTTATCTATTGATGGCGTTACAGATATAATTCCAAGCAGGCAATCTCTCCATGCAACTTATAAAACAGAGATTCATCAAGCTGGTGGTATGTGCGATATGCTGACCGACCAGAATTATGCGGCAGTTGAAGCGGCTCTGACAGAGGGAACCATGCCAACAGATTCCCGTAGTATTGTAATTGACTATAATGTGCTAAAGCAGAATGAGGATATGGGTGTTGGTTCAACGGTTGAGATTTCTTTGGGAGAAGAACAGCCATCCGTTTCTGTTACCATATCGGGGTTATACGCTCCTGCAAAGGTATATTCAGGACATGGCAGGATGCACTTAGATGGGGCAACTCTTTTTGCACCAGAAGCGTTGTTCCACGAACTGCACCCGGAAATCACCTCTTTTGACTATTCATGGAGCATTGTAAATGACGCTAAAAAAACGGACTATGTGGGAGCTGAATTGAAAAATATTGTTGCCAGCCATAGTAATATTGCCTTAGATGAAATCAATACAGTGATTGAATATGAAGAAATGACAAATTCTTTTGCGTTTGGCAGTATGGAGATACTTTCATGGTTGGTATTTCTCTTTGGCGTTATCAACCTTATCAATACGACACTCTCTAACCAGATAGCCCGAAAGCAGGAAAACAGTATTCTGCGTTCTATCGGCCTAACACAAAAACAGCTATGTAAAATGAACATCTGTGAGGGGCTGTGCTATGCGCTCTTTGCAACATTGGCGACGCTGATCGTTGGGCTTCCGGCTTCCATCTTTGCTTGCAGAAAAATGAGTATAGGAGCTTTTGCCGGAAATGTAGTGCCTTACAAATTCCCGGTTTTGGAAATGGGACTGTTCATTCTGGTATTGTTCGGAATGGAACTGATCTTGTCTGTATGGACAATCCGCAGACAGAAAAAGCAATCCCTGATTGAACAAATGCGGGCGATGGAATAACCGTATGGGATCGGCGGGGCGGCGTGTGCTGCCCCGCTTTTTTCGCCATTTCTCAAAAAATTTTTGAAATGTCCGAGCGCTGTAACATTTCACTCCGATTTTCAATGAAATTTTTGGGCCGCTGTAACATTTCGCGGACATTTGGGTTTTACAATACCCTTATCAGCAGGCAGAAAGCCTTGAAAGGAGTTTTGAGTATGAGCATTTTACAGACTATCGACCTGAAAAAGTATTACGGCACAAAGCCGAATATCACCCGCGCCCTTGACGGCGTGAACTTCTCCGTAAATGACGGTGAGTTTGTGGCCGTTGTGGGAACCTCCGGCAGCGGCAAGTCCACCCTGCTTCACATGATGGGCGGGCTGGACACTCCCACCAGCGGAACCGTGATTGTCCGGGACAAAGAGCTGTCGAAAATGAACGACGAACAGCTCACCATCTTCCGCCGCCGCAACATCGGCTTTATCTTCCAGAACTATAACCTTGTTCCTATCCTGAATGTGTATGAGAACATCGTCCTGCCGGTGGAACTGGACGGGGACACGGTGGATCAGAAGTTTTTGGACGAAATCGTTCACCTGCTGGGGCTGGAAGATAAACTGAAAAATATGCCGAACAATCTTTCCGGCGGCCAGCAGCAGCGTGTGGCGATTGCCCGCGCCCTGATTACCAAACCGGCTATTGTGCTGGCCGACGAGCCGACCGGCAACCTTGACAGCAAGACCAGCGCCGAGGTGCTGGGACTTATCAAGCGCACCAGCGCGGAGTTCCGGCAAACTGTTGTGATGATTACCCACAATGACGACATAGCCCGTCTTGCAGATCGGATTGTCTGCATTGAGGATGGCAAGATTGTGGAGTAAGGAGGTGGCAGACTATGACATGGCCTTTTGAAAATGATACAAGTGCCATTGTAAAAAAATTGGCAGGTAGGAGTATGCAAGCGGATAAGAGAAACAAGGCATTTCTGCTTTTGACAATCGCCATCTCTGTCTGTATGGTTTTTTCGATTCTCCTAATATCAACAGGTACACAAGAGAAATTCAAGAACACACAGAGGAATAAAGCGCAGATTGGCATTTTGGGAGTTACAGACGAACAAACGGCTCAGCTGCATCAAAACGAAAATATTACATGGGTTGGCGAATATTCCGCTATAGGTGTGTTTTATGTTGAAAATAAAACAATCACTGTTGCTTATGGAAATGAAGATTATTTTTTACATCAGGAAGAAAAAACTTTTCAGGGAAGTGTGCCGCAGAAAGCGGATGAGATTATGCTCCCCCAGAACTACCTTGATTTTTTAGGAAAATCCTATCAGACTGGCGATACAATTTCTATTGACCTGACTGGAACAGGACAGAAAGCAGAATATACACTTTCAGGTGTTTTGAATAATACGAAAGAAAGCAACGGATATTTTATTTATGTTAGTAAAGAGCTTGCCCAAGATTTGGCAAAAGATTCTTTTCAGGTTACAGCATATACGCGGTTGAATACAGACGCCATAAGTTCCACGGCTATTCTTAATTTTGCCGGCAAAGCAATACAAAATACAGGCATTGTCGAGGAACAGGTAATGCTTACAGAGTATTCTGCTGTTATGTCGGGTGTGATAACATCGGGTATTCCGATTCCAGTACCACTACTGGCGGCGTTGACGGCTATTTTGGCGGCAACGATTGTCTATGGTGTTTTTTACACAAAGATTGTAAAAAATGTTCAGATGTTTGGGCAACTGCGGACAGTTGGCATGACAAAAAGACAGATTAAACGGATGGCAAGTAAAGAGGGACGTTTATATGCCTTAGCTGGTATTCCTTTGGGGCTTGTCATTGGTGTACTGATTGGATTTATTGGCTGTCCTGATGGATTCCGGCTAAAAACAACAGTTATTTATGCTGTACTGATTGCCGCAGTAGCCTTTGTAACAGTGAATATTGCCATTTTTAAGCCTGTCCGAGTAGCAATGAATACTTCCCCGGTAGAGGGTGCTAAATACCTTGCGTATGCTGGAAAGGCAAAAAGCAGCTCAAAACTGCATCGGAAACTTACGCCGTTTAATCTGGCGAAAATAAATATACAAAGAAACAAACAAAAAGCAGTTCTGACGCTTTTAATGCTTGGAGTAAGCGGAGCTCTTTTACTGGTTACTTCTACGGTTGCTGGTTCTATTGATCCGGCAAAACAGGCAAGTTTCAAATATTATCCTGCCGGTAACATTCTTATACAAATAAGAAATACAGTTGGCAGCTCTTTCGATAACGAAGCGGAGCCATACGGAAGTGCAAAATTGCAACTGGAAGAAAATCCACTTGAAGATCAGGCATTGATGCAGGAATTAGAAAAGGTAGATGGGATAGAAAAGATTACCGCATTTGACAGCGTTTATATGACAGCTACTTTTTCGGGCGAAAGTGGTTCTATCACGAGCATTTCAGACTTCTTTCCAACCTTAAATCGGGAACAGACAGAAGAAAAGCAGGCGGCGTTATCCTCTGGAACAGCAGATTACGATGATATGGTTGAGAAAAATGGAATATTGGTTGCAGAAGATATAGCACAAGTTGGCGATACTTTGAAGATTGAGGGCAGAGCTTTTGATGGTAGAACCTTTGATGTGGAAGCCGTTGTTGTAGGCACATACAATAGATCTGATTTAATGGAGGATAGCCCGGTTGTTCCTGGAAGCCCCTACTTCATTATGACTTATGACACAGCAAAGAAACTGACAGGGATAACGGAACAGACGGGGATTCTGGCGATTAAAAATTCAGAGGGATGTTTTGATGAAGTTTTGACCGCAGTTCAGAAGATTGCGGATAAAAATGGAAAAATAGAAGTAAATACGATTGAACAAACGATTAAAAATATTCAGTATCGATACAGTGCATCTATAAATGCTCTATATATGACTTCTGCTATTCTGTTCGTCTTTGGAAGTATCAGCCTTACGAATATGCTTATGGTTGATTTTCAGAATAGAAAGCGTGAATTCGGTTTGCTTGAAGCTGTTGGAACAACACGGCAACAGTTGAAAGCAATGCTGGATAGGGAGATGGGAATTTACCTCGGAGGTTCGTTGGTAATAGCTCTTGTATTTGGAAGCATTTTAAGTGTAATTGTTTGTAGACGATTGGATGCGGTAAACCATTGCATTACGTTGGTATTGCCGTGGCTGTTTCTACTGGCGTTAGTCGTTGTTTTAGCAGTTATATATTTGATTTTCACTGCATACGCAAAATCCGAGTTGAAGAAAACAAGCATCTTGTCTGCCATAAGGGAGGAATGATCTTTTGTATAGACATCACTTAAAAGGTAGTTAATTTCAAAATAATATCACTCTGTTGATACAGCCAGTCCGTAAATTCTTTCGGGCTGGCTGTTCCTGTTTTTACAGCCTTTTTTCTCTGTAATGCTTCTTTCTTAAAGTCGGCAAAGGCAGCCTGTATTTTTTCCAGACGGTCAGCCGGAAAGCCTGCGGTATTTTTTACCCGGTTTATTTTGTTGCGCCAGTTCTGGCATTCATTTTTATAAAGCAGGTCATAGTTATTTTCTCTTGCCCTCTCGTCAAATTCCCGCTTGTTTTGAAGCGCCTGTGCTTTGCGGCACTTATCGCTGCACAGCTCATACCGCTGGCTCTTTGCCAGAAAATATTTCCCACAGACCTTGCACTGTCGGAAGCAAAGCCCCCAGTCATTCAGCCTGTTCAGATAATAGGTAATCAACGGGTAGAGGGACGCATAGGCAGACACACATTCTTCTGTGCGCCGGTTGTCCGGGAACCAGAGGTCAAGCCGGGTATCTTCTGACGGTGCGCCTTTGAAATAAAGGCTGCCAGCTTGAAAATGTTTCGGTTTTCCTGTCTCCCTGTCAAAGCTCATGGCTTCGTTATGGAATACCCCGGTCAGGCTGCTCATTTTATCCATGAAGCGGTCACAGGCAGCGTTACGGTCACGGGGTTCTCTGGCAAGCAGATAGCTGTTCCAAATACGGAACGCCACATACATTTTCAGAGGGTCATTGCTAAGATATTTTCCCCAGAGAAATTCGCTTGCCGCCTGCTCCAGCTCCGGCTGTTTCCATCGGTTGGAGTGGAGGGCTTGCCGCAGTGGAGAAAGCCCGTATAAGTTCCAATCTCTGTCCGTGTCACGCTCAAAGTTTATCAAAAAAGTTCCCAGTGGGCGTGTCATATCACAAAGCACCTCTGTGTTTTGGCTCCCGTTCAGACGGAAGCGGATCTGCTGTTCTTCCCCAATCAAAATCCGCTCTTTCATTTTCTTCCTGTCCAGCGTCAGGACAAACAAAATCCTCTCAAAACATGGCTCATGCCGTATAAACTGATTCTCCATCCCTATCCCTTGCCTTTTCTTATGGTAATTATATAATTCAGTTATATCCGTTACACTCATGGTATCGCAGAAGTATTGTTTTGTCAAGGATAGTCCGCTATGATGATTGCAGTTGGTAATTTCGTACCATACAGTACCTTGACAAGTGAATGACCGTCCAAAAGGGATATGACCGGCAGGAGAAGTGACGCATCCAGCGCACCAATGCAGGGAAACACCGTAGGAATGGGGCAGGAAAACGGCTTTTGGGGAGAACGGCAGCAGGAAGCATTTTAACCTATTTGATTTATGGGAGGAACAGAATGAGCAATAAAAAGAGATTGAACAGCTACGAGGATTTACCGCTGGTTCTGGATGTGGCGGACATCCAGCAGATTATGGGAATTTCAAGAGCGAGCGCCTATGAGCTGGTACACACCCCCGGCTTTCCGGCGTTCCGCAGTGGCAGGCTTATCAAGGTCAGCAAAACTGCTTTCTTTGAATGGATGGCAAAAGGCTCCGAAACCGTACCGAGAAGCGACAAAAAAGCGTGAGGTATTATCCCCTGACTGCAATACTGCCGCACTTTCCAAAGGGGCATACAGAGGGAAAAAACCTTAAAAATGATACCGAAACGCTACACTAAAACAGCCTATCTGCGTACATCAGATAGAAACGGAGAAAGGAGCCGGTTATGGCAAGAATGAGCAACAAGCGACGGCTGGAATGGTCTTTCTTCTTAAATGACCGCAGCCGTATCACTTACAACGAACTGTGCCGGAAATGCCAGCACGAATGCAAACAGAGCTTCCGGGCGGTTGTGGTTGACTGCCCGAAGTATCTTTCCAAGCGTTCCAAGAAAAAGGACAAAACTGCCGGAAACGGCAAAATCCCTTAGGAACTAAGGGCGCACTTCTATACATAGTCTAAAGACCATGTATCGTGCGTCCTGTGGAGCTTACCTCTGTCGCTGATAAAATCAGCAATCCGAGGTCTGCGTTCGCTTCGCTCCGACAAGGTGGCTACACCCCCTTGCGCCGCTAAGGCGGCTATCCCCTGTGTACCCTCCGAAAAGAGAAATCCGCTCTGCGGTTTTCCCTTTTCATCGGGTTTTATAGAAGCACTGACACACGGACTGTCTGCGGATGGTCTTTCTTTATCTTATAAGTAAAGGATGTGAGAACATGGAAAAATCTTTGGAACAGTTGAAACAGGAATATGAAAAAACCACTGTCCTGCTGGAACGGGAAAAACGGAAAATGCAGCGTTTGAAAAACCGGCAGGCGTATCTGGAAAGTGGTTCCCGAAAACAGAGGACGCACCGGTTGATTACCCGTGGGGCAGCCGTTGAGAGCATTGCGCCACAGACAAAGGAGCTGACCGAAACGGAATTTTATTCCCTCATGGAAAGCATTTTGAATCTGCCGCAGGCGGAGCATTTCATCCGGTCTGCCGCAGAGAACCACGCCTGTATTTCCGGGCAGGAGAAAGGCGGTGACTAAGGATAACACTTTATCATTTTTCAATCGCACAGATAAAGCGCAGCGCCGGTCAGAGCGCCATTGCCAGCGCAGCCTACCGAGCCGGGGAGCGTCTTTACAGTAGCTACTATGGAGAAGTCAGCGATTACACCAAAAAGGGCGGCGTGATCGCTTCGGAAATCATGCTGCCACCCCATGCGCCGGAAATATATCTTGACCGGGCGACCCTCTGGAATGCTGTGGAGAACTGCGAGAAACATCCAAAAGCACAGCTTGCCTATTCCTTTGATATTGCCATGCAGAATGAATTGACGCTGGAAGAAAACATGGAGCTGGCGAGGAAGTTCGTGCAGGAGCAGTTTGTGGCAAAAGGCATGATTGCCGATCTTGCTTTTCACAGTCCGGAGAAAGAGGACGGCGGTATCCCAAACCCGCATTTCCATGTGATGACAACAATGCGCCCTTTGAACCCGGATGGCACATGGGGACAAAAACAGCGGCGGGAATATCTTCTTGATGAAGATGGAAACCGAATCCGGGATAAAAATGGCGATTATATGTTTAATGCTGTCCACACAACAGACTGGCACGAGCCGGAAACACTGGAACACTGGCGGGAGCAGTGGGCGGCTGCCGTTAATACAAAATTTGAGGAAAAAGGACTGGGTGTGCGTATCGACCACCGTTCCTATGTGCGGCAGGGGCTTGACCTGATACCTACTGTCCACGAGGGAGCTAATGTCCGGCAGATGGAAGCAAAGGGCATCCGCACCGAGAAAGGGGAACTGAACCGCTGGATTAAAGCCACCAACCGGCTCATGCAGGATGTGAGGAAGAAGATCAAAGCCCTGTTTGTCTGGATGGCAGAGGTAAAAGAAGAACTTTCCAAACCACAGACACCGAACCTTGCCGACCTGCTGATCGCTTATTACAACCAGCGCAACGCAGGGGCATGGAGCAATAAAGCCAGAACCGGAAACTTAAAGCAGTTTGCCGAAGCCGTCAATTATCTGACGGAAAACAAGCTGCTCACATTAGAGGATTTGCAGGAGCGTCTTTCCTCTGTCAGTGAAGAATTTGAAGCATTAAGCGGCTCCATGAAAAAGAAATCTGCCAGGATAAAGGAATTGCAGGAATTGATACGGGAGGGCGAGAATTACCAGCGGCTAAAACCTGTCCATACGGAATTGAACAATATCAAGTTTAAGAAACAGAGGGAGAAATTTGAAACATCCCACGATGCGGAGTTACGGCTGTTTTATGCCGCCCGCCGTATTCTGAAAGAAAAACTGGACGGAAAACCCATTGCCCTGAAAGCATGGAAACAGGAATACGCACAGTTAAAAACAGAGTATGCCGAACTGTCTCCGCAGCACAAGCCACTCCGGGAGGAAGTCATACGGCTGCGGCAGGTGCAGAACGCCGTAGATACCGCACTGCGCCGGAGGGAGCAGCCACAGGAAGTACAGAGAAAGAAACATGAGATGGAGCTATGATATAACCGGCAGCTTTACCGCTATCGGTATTTTTACGGAGGGAGCATTTGAATGTATTTGAAGCGGTGAAACAGTCTGTTACCACACGGCAGGCTGCTTCATTCTATGGAATCCGGGTGGGGAGAAACGGCATGGTCTGCTGTCCATTCCACAATGACCGCACGCCCAGCATGAAAGTGGACAGCCGCTTTTACTGCTTCGGCTGCGGGGCTTCCGGGGATGTGATCGACTTTGCCGCTTTGCTGCATGGATTGGGGAAACGGGAAGCTGCGGTCAGGCTTGCGGAGGACTTCGGCGTTTCCTATGAGAAATCCGGCAATGCGCCGCCAGATAGGAAGCGTCACAACAGGTCACAGCCCCGGCAAAAATCAGCGGAGCAGAGATTTCAGGAAACGGAACGGTATTGTTTCCGGGTGCTATGCGATTATCAGCGCCTGCTGGAGCATTGGAAAACAGCATACGCCCCACAGCCGCAGGATGCCATCTGGCATCCTCTTTTTGTGGAAGCGTTGCAGAGGATAAGCTACACAGAATACCTTTTGGATATTTTGTTATACGGAGAAATAGAAGAAAAAGCGGCATTGATCGCCGCACAGGGAAAGGAGGTGCTGCGGCTTGAACAGCGAATTTCAGAGCTTGCCGCCGGAAACGCAGGAAGCGGTCAAAAGGACGATGGACACAATGGAACCGGCGCAGACACCGGAAGAAATCCGGGAGACGTTAGAGGGGACGCAGAAAGGCGGCGTGAAGAACAGCATCCGAAACTGCCTGACGGTGTTCCAGCGTGACCCGCTGTTTCGTGGGGCGCTGCGTCTGAACCTTTTGACGGAGCAGATTGACATTGTGAAGCCGCTGGGCTGGGAGCGCACCAGTACCACGCTGACCGACATGGACATGAACTACCTGCTTTTGTATCTGGAAGAAAATTACGGGCTTATCAGCGAGAAAAAGGTGCAGAGCGCCATCAAGATTGTTGCCAATGAAAACCGCTACCATCCGGTCAGGGATTACCTGAACAACCTGCAATGGGACGGCACAGAGCGCATCCGTTACGCCCTGCATCACTTTCTGGGAGCCGATACGGACGAATACACTTATGAAGCCTTGAAACTGTTCCTGATGGGAGCCATCCGGCGGGTATTCAGACCGGGGAGCAAGTTTGAGGTCATGCTCTGTCTGGTTGGTGGTCAGGGAGCCGGGAAATCTACCTTTTTCCGGCTGCTGGCAGGCAGGGACGAATGGTTTTCAGACGATTTGAAGAAGCTGGACGATGAAAATGTGTACCGCAAGCTTCAAGGGCATTGGATTATCGAGATGTCGGAGATGATCGCCACAGCCAACGCCAAGAGTATTGAGGAAATCAAGTCATTCTTAAGCCGCCAGAAAGAAACCTACAAAGTGCCGTATGAGACACATCCGGCAGACCGGCTGCGGCAATGTGTATTTGGAGGGACGACCAACCGGCAGGACTTTTTGCCCCGTGACCGCACCGGCAACCGGCGCTTTCTCCCCGTGACGGTGTACCCGGAACGGGCGGAGGTTCACATACTGGACGATGAAGCGGCGGCGAGGGCGTATATCGAACAGATGTGGGCGGAAGCCATGACGGTTTACCGCAGTGGGAAGTATAAGCTGTCATTCAGCATAGAAATGAACCGATACCTGAACGCCCATCAGCAGGACTTCATGCAGGAGGACACACAGGCTGGCATGATCTACGCCTATTTGGAGGACTACACCGGTGACAGGGTATGCTCCAAGCAGCTTTATGAGGAAGCGCTGGGGAACTTAAATTCCCCGGCAGACTGGGAGACACGGGCAATCTGCGAGATTATGAATACCGGCATTGCGGGCGGCATCATACAGGGCTGGGCAGCCTACAAAAGCCCGAAGCGGTATAAGAAATACGGTTCTCAAAAAGGCTGGGAGCGTGTCAACCAAGACCCGCCGGAGGGGGACGGTTTTCAGGAAATCACGGAAGAAGAAGCCTGGCAAATGGAACTGCCATTCTGAAAAGCCACCGGTTGACAGTTTGGTTGACGCTTTGGTTGACAGCCAGTTGACGGAGAAAAGCCTGATATTTGGGGCATTTCTCTCCTTTGTCAACCATGTCAACCAAGAAATCAAAGAAAAAGTAAAAAGTAATAATAGAGTGCCTATGGATTGTTTTCAAAGTCTTTTCTGCCGGTTGACACGGTTTGGTTGACACGGAGACAGTCTGCGGCTGTACACCTGCCTGACATTCCCTTGTCGGGCATATTTCATTTATGGAGGTAACTGCCTATGGCAAAAAACAAAAACGAGAGCAACAACGAAAACAGCGGCACCCTGCTTACCGAAAAAGACGGCACCCAGTATTTTGTCATGGGGAAAGTCCGTATCAAGGTATCGGAGCATTTCGCACAGGATGGGAAGCCGCTTGACAGCCTACTGGAAGATGTGATCCAGCACGCTGCCGCCGCTTCCTGAAAAAATACGGAATAACGACTGTCAATCAGCCCACGCTTATGATATACTTGTACCAGCGAGTATTGTATAAGCGTGGGTTGTTTCTTTTAGAAGGAGGATTTTTAACCGTGAAACAACCATACAATACAACGATTTATAACACTGCACTATATTTGAGATTGAGCCGTGACGATGAATTACAGGGGGAAAGCGGCAGTATCCAGACCCAGCGCATGATGCTTAGGCAGTATGCCGCAGAGCATGGGCTGACTGTTGTAGACGAGTACATTGACGACGGATGGAGCGGGACAAATTTCGAGCGTCCAAGTTTCCAAAGGATGATTGATGACATCGAGGACGGGAAAATCAACTGCGTTGTCACAAAGGACTTATCCCGTCTGGGAAGAAACTATATCCTGACCGGTCAGTACACGGAAATCTATTTCCCCAGCAAGGGAGTACGCTACATTGCCATCAATGACAATGTGGACACCATCAACGGAGAAAGCGAGCTTGCCCCCTTCTTAAACATCCTGAATGAAATGCATGCCCGACAGACCAGCAAAAAGGTCAAGGCTGCCATGCGCACAAGATTTGCCAATGGCGCACACTATGGAGCCTATGCACCGCTGGGGTATGTAAAAGACCCAGACAAAAAAGGTCATCTTCTGATCGACCCGGAAACACGCTGGATTGTAGAGAAGATTTTTGACCTTGCAGTACACGGGAGGGGTGCCGCCAGCATTACACGGATTCTGGTGGAAGAAAAAGTACCTACCCCCGGCTGGCTGAACTATGAAAGATACGGGACTTTCGCTAATATCTACGCCGGTGCGCCCGCAGAAAAAGCCTATGCGTGGACGATTGCACAGGTCAAGAGCATTTTGAAAGAGGAAACCTACATCGGTCACAGCGTTCACAACAAGCAGAGCAACATTTCATTCAAGAACAAGAAAAAGGTGCGGAAGCCGCAGGAAGAATGGTATCGTGTGGAAAATACCCACGAAGCCATCATTTCCGAAGAAGTGTTCCAAAAAGTTCAGGAGCTGATTGCAAGCAGACGCAGGAAACGCAGAAACGGTACGACACAGATTTTCGCAGGATTGATAAAATGTGCAGACTGCGGATGGTCTTTAGCCTATGGGGAAAACAAGCAGAACAAAAACCCATACGGGTACTACCATTGCAGCAAAAACGGACAGGGATTACGCCAGTGTTCCATGCACTATATCCGCTATGATGTACTGTATGCCTATGTACTTGCAAGACTGCAATACTGGTCTATGCTGGCACAGAAAGACGAGGACAAGCTACTGAAACGCCTGCTCAATGCCAGCGACAGGGAAAGAAACTCTGCAAAGAAAAAGCAGGCTGCGGAGCTGAAAAAGGCAGAGAAGCGTAAAGCCGAGGTTGACGGGCTGTTTGCTAAAATGTATGAGGACTGGTCTGCCGGACGCATAACCGAGTATAACTTCAATATGCTGTCCGAGAAGTACCAGAACGAGCAAAAGGAGCTTGAAGCAAAAATAAGACAGCTTCACGAAACGATGGAAGCCGCCGTACAGACCGCAGCGGATGCTGAAAAGTGGATTGCCCTAATGAAACAGTATGTCAACCCTGTGGAGCTGACCGCCGAACTTCTGAACACTCTAATTGAAAAAATAACCGTCCACGAAGCTGTCAAGGGCGAGGACGGAAGCCGTGAACAGGAAGTAGAAATCTACTACCGCTTCATCGGCAAAATCGACTGACCTTTCTTTTTTACCCAACAATATCTTTAATTAAGGGAGAACGGATCAAATATGCCAGATATTAGTATACTGATCGAGCTTGCTGATTATTATGACATTGAAATAAAAGAGCTCCTAGATGGAGAAAGGAGTTCGACCATGAACAAAGAGATGAAAGAAACATTAAACAAAGTAGCTGATTATGAAGAGTGGGTAAAGCAAAAAGCCTTAAAAGCCGGAAATCTTGCTTTTGCATCGATGTTCCTGATCAGTGTAGGAGCTATTATCATACAGCTCCTATTGGCAGTAAAACTTCGTCTGGTGCTGGGAGAAACGTTAATTGCTCTGGTGGGAGGAATTGTATATGCGTTTCTTATGGTACATAATGGTATCTGGGATAAAGGTCTGTCTCAGAGAGAGGCACTATGGAGAGATTTTCTCACCAGTGTGATCTGTGCAGGAATTTTCTCAGTGCTTTATGGTATATGCTTGGGAAGAATGGGGGCAACTGAGAAGCAAACGATATATTTGTCCTTACTTTTTCTGGGTGGAATCACAATCGTGGCATTTATTGTTCTCAGGGTATTATCATATTTTAACAGGAAGAGGCGACGGATTTCGGTTAATGGGGAGCAAAGAGATATTCCAACGTCAAAGCTGGGTTGTACAAAAATCTACAATGCCAAAGACATAGTAGAAGCGGGAAGAATTGTAGAACTATTAAAAGAACATGGAATTGCTGCTTTTTCACAGGAAGCAGGTGCAAGTGTCTCTATGCATGGCGCATCAGGATTTGGTATGTACGGTATGGATGTATTGGTGGAAACTGATGAAGTGAAAAGGGCATTGCAGATTATCGAAGCTGCAGATGATTCTCAGGGATCAGAAAAATTTTGACATTTCTATTGAAGCGTGATAATATGATTATAGAAAAAGAGTGCTACCGATAGACGGTTAGTCCGATATAAAGTTAGACAAAAATTGCCGCTTAGTTTACCAGACTGGGGCGGCTATTTTTGTGGTTTATGATTATCCTTACCGAATGTGTATCCGATACTAAAGCAGGTTAAGCCGAAGCCCACTACTGCGATAAAATCTACAATACTCATTGGCTTAGCCCTCCTTTCCAGTGGATTCCCGTAAGGGTTTCTATGTAATCAGAGGGTCACAGTCCCTCTGTTGAAGGACTAACCGCCTACCGTTGTATGGTAGCACCCATGTTCTGATTATAGCAGTCGGCAAGATTGACTGCAACAGCAAATTAAAGTGAGTGTAAGTATTATGGCAGTTAAACTATGTATGATGCTTACTAATATTGATGTTAAACAACAATAGAATAGACTTCAGATTGGGGAATAAAATCTATATGGGAATTTTATCAACTAGGGAGTGGGCAACTGTAATCTGGGCCTTTATTTTCTTTGTGTATGCAATGGTGCATAGACAGATTAGAGAGGCGTTTTGGAAAGTTGTAAAAATATTCTTTGGTAAGAAGTTAAGAATACTTTGGGGTATTATTTTGCTTTATGTTTTGGGTATAACTCTAATATTTTATCATTTACCGTTTTGGGATAACGTTTATATTAAAGATATTATAGTTTGGTTTCTCTTTTCTGGTTTGATATATTGCATGAATGCTGTTTCACAAGAGGCAGATGAGGAATATATTAGAAAAGTTTTAAAAGACAATTTGAAATTAACGGCTATTTTGGAATTCATTATTAGCACATTTACTTTCAACATATGGGTCGAATTGGCAATTATTCCAATTACTACAATGATCGTAATGATGAATGTAATTGCAAAGCGAAAAGAGGAATATGAGAAAGTACATAAATTGTTAGATATCGTTCTTGCAGTAGCAGGATTTTGGATACTATACGAGACTATAAAGATTGGAATACATGAATATAAAGAACTGGATGCATTAAATACTTTTATTAGTTTTATGATTCCCATTGTGTATTTAATACTAATTATACCGTTGGAATATATACTTGAGCTTTATTCGAAATATGAATTGTTGTTTGTCAGGATGTCATTTAAGGAAGAAAAAGATAAAAAAATTCAAAGAAGACATCGTTGGCTTGTTATAAAAGTATGTAAACTTTCAGTACATAAAGTGCTGCTGTTTCAAAAGAAATATTGGTACAAAATGTATAGTAAAATGTCCGTGGAAGGATTTGAGAAGTTGATAGAAGAATTCAGGAACGAATGCAATAACGAGAGATAACTTTTGTATATCAGAATAAATTATTGGCTTGATGCATGAGTACGTTTTGAGTACAATTTTTATGACAGTAAAAAATATGCCTGCGAATATGGCGAATATAGCGACCCAAAATAGCGAAAGCGCTATTAAAATTATCGGAATAAAACTCCTGTGAGACGAGTTTGAGTAGCGGACTTGTCACAGGGCAAAGGCTTTTATCCAGTTTCAGGGCAAAAGATTCAGCCTGTGAAATAACAAAAATCATGTGAAAACATGAAATGCAATTTAGAATAAAGAATGACCTTGATGGTCTGGAGTTTCCAGACTGTCAGGGTCTTTTTTATTATCTGGCAGCAGTTTTCTAGGATTTGAAAAGTGGAGAAAAGCCTTATTTTAAGGGATTTTAGAGGTCTGGAAAGTGACATAAAATTTTAATTTTATGAGGACATCTAAAAACGGAAGCAATAAGAATATAAAAGAAGGGGTAGGTGCAATTTCTGTTATTTAAGGAAGAAAAGTTCTATGCTTTATGTACTCTGAAGGATAAAAACTTTGCCCCGAAACAGAATGAAAGAGATTGCCCTATGACAACTAAATTGCGAAAAAGCCCATAAATAAAGGCTTTGCGGGCTGTCTGGATGTTCCAGTGGAGTGCAAATGGAGTTAAAAAATATTTTTTTTCTTTGTTTTCTTTCCGGAGTTATCTGAGATTTTCGCAAAAAGTAGCTATGCTCAGAAAATATAATTAGTGTGAATATGAAGAACAGTTTGTTTTGATGGAAATATTTTCCGTCAGGGCAGACTGTTTTTTTATACCCTTTTTTCAATGATATTAACTCCATGGTTCAGCGATATCCTGAAAGAACTGGAAGAGTTTTATATGCTGGAAAAAGAAACCGAAAAATCGGATGCTAGAAAAGTAGCTGTGCTGATGAAAGGATATCTGCAGTCGATGAAGTCAAATATTCGAGAAATCATTCGTTATATTGATGACACGACACTTGAAAAATCAAATGATAAAAAGAAAGATAAACAGGAATCTACGAGTACCATACCAGAGGAAGTGCAGGAATTTGTGAATCTGACAATTACAGAGCATATGGGGAAAGCATATTCAGAATGGAAGTTAAAGCAGGATAAAGAGCCAGTAAGTGAGATTGATAAGAAATACCAGAAATTACTGGAAACGTTATCCCCAGAACAGGAAGAAGTGATTACGGAATACTGTAATGCAATTTTCAGCAGTGGAGCAGATACAGAAGAGTTTTTCTATCGGTTGGGATTAAAAGACGGACTGAATCTGAAAAATACGGTAAAATCTGTATTAGAAATGATATCATGAAATCGGGTGATATATGCTCTAAGTGACTTCTTAATCATGATTTTGTCATGGTTAGTGAAGCAATCACTTAGAGCATTTTTGTTTCAGGAGGTACAGCCATGAGAAATGAAAAAATTACCCCACTGTACGAGCACCTGAGCCGGGACGATGAGTTACAGGGCGAGAGCAACTCCATATCCAACCAAAAACAGATGTTAGAGGATTTTGCCCGCCCCGGATTTTTGGCGATAATGGAGGAAGTGGAGGCAGGGCGTGTAGAGGCAATCGTCATCAAGGACATGAGCCGATTAGGACGCGACTATCTGAAGGTCGGTCAAGTTATGGAGGTTTTGCGGCAGCGAGGCGTTCGTCTGATTGCCATCAACGACGGTGTGGACAGTCTGAAAGGCGATGACGATTTTACCCCGTTCCGCAACATTATGAATGAATTTTACGCCCGTGATACCAGCCGGAAAATCCGCTTTGTGTTTAAGTCAAAAGGCATGAGTGGCAAGCACCTGACCGGCACTGTGATTTACGGCTACTTATGGGACGAAAAACGGGAGCATTGGCTGGTAGATGAGGAAGCTGCCGAAGTGGTACGCCGTATATTCTCCCTCACGCTGGAGTGATATGGGCCTTACCAGATCGCCTGCAAATTATCCACAGACCGGATTGAAATTCCTGTTGTACACCTTGCCCGCTTCAACGAGGGTGTGAACCGTTCAAAGCCGGTCAAAGACCCCTATGGATGGGGATCATCTACCATCGTGAACATTTTAAAAAAACGAGAGTATTTAGGGCATACCATCAATTTCAAGACCCGCAAGCACTTTAAGGACAAGGCCCCGGCGTCACCGGCGCGGGCCGCCTCGATCACTGCAAGGGGCAAAGGCTCCTTATATCTGGCCTGCTTCATTCTGCAATACCTCCCGTCAGTCTTGTTCTCATGGTTTCCAGCGTCTTAGTCCTGTGCCGCTGGACGGCGCTGCGGGACATTCCCACCACCGCGCCGATCTCGCTGTCCGTCAGTTCCAGGACACAATGCAGTATCAAGATGCTTTGTCCCGGCTGGGGCAAGCTGGCAAAGGCAGCGGCCACCAGCCCGTCGCTGATCTGAAGCTCACAGCCATAGGCCGGAAATATAAAACTGTCGCTGGGGTACTGATCTATCGTGCATAGCGTGTCCAGTTCCGAAAGCGGCAGCGTTTCAAAGGATGTTTCCCAGCCACGCTGACGCTTCCTTTCCCGGAAGTAGTCAACGGCTTCATGGTACAGTACCAGCTTGCAAAAATGGTCAAACTGGCAGCGCCTCCCGTAATCATCAGGGGTAACTTTCATCTTCTCACCCCCTTTCCGTGGGGAGTGAGCAGGATGATCCTGTCCGTTGTCAGGGGCCTATGCTGGCCCTGGTCTGCTGACCGCCTTCTTTTCCATCTGATTTTTTGCCGGAAATGACAATCCGCGAAAATCGACAAAAATCGCCCGGCAGGTCGTAAACCTACCGGGCGACGATTTGAAGCGTTTTGTTGTTTTCTTACATGGTATAGTTCATACTCATAGCCGGAATATTCCTGTGGCGGGGCAAGGCTTTTTTTAAGCGGTAGAAGTGGATTAGATTATAATGATAGTAAAACAGCATGGCGGCGTCCTCCCGTGGGCCGCCATGCCTTTAACTGCTGGGAATGACAGAAAGAAAGCAGCGGCCTTGATTTCTCAAAACCGCCACCAGTGAATATAAATTAAGCGTGAAAATGGGTCTGCCCAGCAGCGGTTTTTTTCTTTTCTGCCGCTGGGCAGATGTTTTTTCTTTAGATACATGATAAGAGGAAGTTTTGAAGATTCCATAAAGATTTGAAAAATGGACGGACATAAAAGACGTCCATTACACTATCGGAAAATCAGCAAGGAAGTTTCATAGTAACATTTGCGCCGCCGGTTTCTTTTGAATTTTCTAAAATAAGCTGACCATTATGTTGTTCCATAATCGAATTTGTAATATATAGACCCATACCAAAGTGTAACTTTGAATTGCGGCTTTGATCGCCCATATAGAATCGTTCCTGTGCGTGGCATAATGCCTCTTTAGAAAACCCCGTTCCCTCGTCTGTGACTGAAATTTCCACGAAACCGTTGTTACTCTGAACATCCACATAAAGCGTTCCGCCTTGCGGGGAGTAGTCCAGCCCATTACTGATAACATTCATAAGAGCACGTTCTATCAGCACCCTATCAAATTTCAGCATTTGAGGGAGTGAAACAGTATTCATTTGCAGCCGGATTTCTTTTGCCCGGCATAGTGATTCCATATAACCGAACAAGTGCTGCATGAACGCTGGCAAGTCTATACTTTCAATATGGAGCTGATAACCAACCGCCGCCCGTGATATATCAATCAGGGTTTGAATATATGACTGCATCTGGCCGGAGCTTTCCACGACGTAACCAGCGTATAATCGTTGCTCATCATCAAGATTTGTTTCTGTGAGTAAATCAGCATTTCCTTGAATAACCGTCAGAGGCGTTTTCAAATCATGGGCAAGCGCGGCGATTTGCTCTTTCTGTGTCTGTTCGGTTTTCCATTGCCGTTCTAACGAAATTTTCAGATTATCTTTCATATCTGAAAAAGATGCAAGGACATCTTCAAACTCTTTGATTTTGGCGTGTCCTACTTCAAAATCAAGGTTTTGCTTTGAAACCTCCGCAGTTGCTTCAAAAAGCGGGGTCAGTTGTGTACGCAGGTTCTTAGCAAATCTGGTGGTCAGTATGATAATGACCAGCAGCGAATTTACAGCCATCAGGATAAACGCAAGCGTGTCAGGAGATGGAAAATATTCCGGTAGCCATGATACTGTAAATTGAGAACCAATATAATACCTTAAAACGCAAAATTCGTTTTCCCGGACAACAAGTGCAAACTGCCTCCCCGTAGCATATTCAATATATTCTCCCTTTGCGTACAGCAGGGCAATTTCTTTCTCATCATCGTCCATATTGCTGTAAAGCTCATTAAAGTTCTTGTCCAGAATTAAGTAGCCGCATCCCTGTGGAATCACAACCTTTGTAATATCCGGGGCAATCGTCAGCGTTGGAATGATCTCTTTTACCTGCAATTCACTTAGATTTGCTCTTGTAGCTAATCCAGCATTTACAGCAAGTCCCTCCAAACCAGAAGGGACAATAATTGCCGCTACCAGCATGACAATGAGGGAGATAGCAAACTGGCGAAACAATATTTTCAATGTAGGTTTCTTTTTCACTCCCATTTATATCCTATCCCCCATAGGGTGCTGATCGGACTTATTTTGAAATGCTCCAATTTCGCACGAATATTTTTTATATGCGTTGAGATCGTAGAGTTATCGCCTATTCCATCAAACCCGAAAACGGCTTCATAGATTTGTTCTTTTGTAAAAACCTGTCCCCGGTTTTTCGCAAGGTATTCACAGATTGAATACTCGCTTTTGGTAAGGGGAACCGGCTGTTCTGAAACATACAGTACCTTTGCGGAAAGGTCAAATCTTATATCAGGCTCAAATGAAAGTGTGCTGTGATGCTCCCTTTTTTCTCTGCGTAAATGTGCCGCGACACGGGCGCGAAGCTCCTGAATACGAAAAGGTTTCGTAATATAATCATCCGCACCGATGCCCAATCCAAACAATATATCTTCCTCTAATGTCTTTGCGGTCAGAAAGAGAATCGGGCAGTCTACCATATTCCTGATCTGTTTGCAAAACTCAAACCCGTCTGTGCCAGGCATCATCACATCCAAAAGAATGAGGTCATAGAAATGCAGCTTTTTGATGTCTACATCATCCGCATTTTGACAGACTGTTATCAAATATCCATCTTTCCCCAAACTGTTCTTAATCAATTCCAAGATAGAAACTTCATCGTCAACTACAAGTAAGTGGGTCAAAAAATCACCTCCCGCCCCATTATACCACATTGTCGAGGTTACTCATCATTATTTTTAATGTCAGCTTTCCGATATTCATTGTTGATATTTACAGCTACGGCATTGCTTATATCCACATCCACAATACTGTAAACGTAGCCGAAACTGAAATCTTCCCCCGCCACATTTTTGAAGCGTTTCGATACCTGCCCGATTTCTTCTTGCAGTTCTGACATTTCAAGACATTCATCCGTTATGGTATATGTCAGGCCGTTATATGAAATTTCATCATAGTTTGCGGCGTTCAGCTCATAATACGGCAGAGATTCATTTAACGCCTTATTTTTATCGGCGGTATCGCGGAGCGCACCGCAGGCCGATAAGCATATAAGACTTACAAGCACAATTACCACGGCAAACAGGCACTTTTTATTCACTGTTTTTACCTCCCTCCCAACCATGAAACCAAACCAAACTGGCAATCAGCAGACAAACAG
The DNA here is from genome assembly GCF_003460605.1 of Ruminococcus sp. AF31-8BH. Taxonomy (GTDB): domain Bacteria; phylum Bacillota; class Clostridia; order Lachnospirales; family Lachnospiraceae; genus Blautia_A; species Blautia_A acetigignens. The sequence goes on along the minus strand of NZ_QTVN01000004.1, from coordinate 9,360 downwards.
TGCAGCATACAGAAATAATCATACCGCTGAAAAAATCGGTTTTTACCTGTGCATACAGTTGGGGGCTATCCCATGCAAGCACAGTGTAATCCATAGCACGAACGCCCCAGGCCCAGGGAATATATTTCCATGTAGCGTCACCAAGCCCTGTTATCATAAGGGCAGCTATTAAACTCCCTGCAATTCCCAATCCCATAGATGCACCTTTTCCGAAGCTCATTCCCACAAACAAATGAATCAGGTAAATGGGAAGCATGGTAATCAACAATAGAATCCCTGCTTTCAGGTAAAGGCTTGCCGGAGCATCCCTATATAGTGCAGCGAATGTTCCTAACGCTAAAAATGTTGCGCCAAAAGCACAGATCATCAGAAAACCAAGTTTACCAATATACGTTGCCATGCGAGATGGGATTGTTCCCAACAAAAGCTGATAATGCCCGGCCTGATTTTCAATCTGAACAACCAGGCCCACAATAATGCCGATCAGAAACGGGAACGCAACGGCCAGCACTTCCAGATAGGCACTGATTTTGGTTGCCAGTTCCCATCTGGATATATGATAGTAACCCGCAAAAATCGCCGCACATATAATCGGAATCATGCTGTGCATATAGAGCAAAATGCTATGTTTACACTTCTGATATTCTGCTTTCCAGCAGCGAACCACAGATACCATAGTTACCCCACCTCCTTTTTCTCAAACCATCTTGCAGTTAAAAATGACAGCGCCGCAAACCAGGCCAGTGAAATGACCAATACAAGTATAATCATCCAAAATGCCATTGCCGTACTCTGATCTGCAACCGGCTCACCATTAGGCAAAATACCTAACACGGAAATCATAAGATGCGGCACCCAGCTATACGGGCAGATCATCCACAAAGAGGTTGTAGCCGTGAAAATCCCTAAAACGCTTCCAAGTCCGGCATTAAGAATAACCGTGACAAAGATACCAACTTTTTTTGATAACCATAAGCACAGCGGAACTTCCCATAGGCTTGCAATGACAATACAAGCTGTTCCGGCCGCTGCCTGCCAAATTCCGATTGTCAGGGGAATTTCGTTGATAACTAATATTGCAAAACCGCCCAACAGATTTAGCGCCAGGAAAATGAAATTCCCCACACAGGAGTAAATACCGGCCACTCCAATTTTTGCTTTCCAGACTTTGTTCTGCGAAACAGGCAATGAAGCAACGGCACGATATTTTAGTTTGCCATTATCCCGCTGTTCAATCAAGGCACAGGTGAGCGTAAGGAATCCAGGATAAAGCAGGTTATACCACCAATTATAAGAATTGAGCTGGAACCAAAGAGGGGCAAAAAAGTTCATAAGCGCAGTTACAAACGGGGCCAGAACGATCAGCGTTTTTGTGAAAGTTCTCTTATGCTTTAGGTTCTCTGCCTGAATATATGCCATCTCCATTTAATATCCCTCCTTACCATTTCTGCGAATAACATCCATAAAGAGTTGTTCCAAATCTTCACCGGCGCGAAGCTCTCCCTCATATCCAAGGACGCCGCCAGCAATGATACCCACATGATCTACAATCTGCTGGACTTCTGACAGAATATGGCTGGACAAAATAACTGTAATCCCTTTGCAGGGAAAAGAGCGAATTAACTCTCGAAGTTCCTCAATCCCTAAAGGGTCAAGGCCGTTAGTCGGTTCATCCAGAATCAAAAGCTGGGGACTGTTCAGCAATGCAATAGCAATACCAAGCCGCTGCTTCATACCAAGAGAAAACTGCCCGGCCCGTTTCTTGCCGGTATTCGTGAGCTGGACAATTTGCAATACCTCGTTAATTCGTGCATCGTCCAGGCCGAGCAATGTAGTTCTGACTTTGAGATTTTCGTATGCAGTCAGATTTTCGTAAAGCGGGGGCATCTCAATCAAAGCACCGATATGCTCCAGATCATTCCGCTTCCACGGGTGGCCGTCAAACTCGATGCTTCCCGATGTGGGGCGCAAAATGCCGGTGAGCATTTTTAAGATCGTGGATTTGCCAGCCCCATTCGGCCCCAGCAGACCATAAACCGAGTTGCGCCGGATGTTCAGTGACACATTGTTTACTGCCATTTGCCCCTTGAAATTTTTGCAGAGGTCAGTCGTTTTCAAAATCATATCCATATAATCAAGTCCTTTCTTTGATTTTACGGATAGCATACCGGGCAATTTTGAAGATTTCATAAAGATTCCCGAAAACAGAATATGAACAATACACCGTAACCGTGGAGCATATCGCAACAAAGCACCAACCTACGCATTTAGGGCCTTAAAAAGCCCTATATTTCAAGGTTTTTCCCGCATAGTCGGCGGGGTATGTGAGTGTTTTATCCTATCCCCGCCATAGTGCCGCTCTAAATGCGTAGAATTTACCAGCAGAAAATCGTCGGTTTCTCTGGCTCCATACTCCCAGATATGGTATCATGGAAAAAATCAATCTGACGGGGGTATCAGGATGGACGGACAAGAAAAGCTGCTGGAAGCGTTGCCGAGCTTCCCGCTGGAACAAGAATAACGATCAAGAGGGCTGCACCCTCTTACGCCGCTTTGCGGCTATCACCTGCACACCCCCGAAACAGATACACCCGCTGCGCGTCTGTACCTGTTTCGGGGGCTAATAATGACTGTAACCTACGCCTTTCGGGGCTGATAACCGCCAGTTTCAAGGCTTCTCCCGCACGTTTGCAGAGGTTGGCGAATACTTTATCCTATCCCCGTCCATACCCGGCATGGCTGCGGTGATCTTGCCTATCGTCCTGCGTCGGTCTGCGTTGTGGTACATACAGATCAAATTTTCTTCTTCCACGGTAAAGTGCATCATTCCTCATACCTCCAATTCATTTTTCTTGGTTCTGGCTGCCGCCTTTTTCGGGCTGGTGGCCTGTTTGCTGTCGGCAAGCTGCTTGCGGATAGATGGCCGGGGCTTGCGAATACTCACATCACGGCGCTCATCTTTGTTAATCATGGCATATACCCCGTGTCGGTCTTTTATGCTGGTAAAGTACAGGGACTTATAGGGCAGCATGGCAAAGAGCCGGTCATTGTTCTTGGTGGAAGCCAGTGCGTCAAAGTGCGGTGAGATCTCCACCATAAAATGTGTCTTGTTGGGGCTGTTGGGCGCGGACAGATCTTTCAGCTTATCCACGATGCGCCGGGCCTCGGTTTCAATCCGGCTGTCATGCAAAGCCGTAACGTGGGCTTTGGCTGTCCGTTCCCGGATAGGTCAGCAGCTTCTTTTCATACAGCGTTTGGGCATAGTCAGGTCAGCTTTGCCATTACCGAAAAAACGACTACGGCCATTGTCGGCCCTTCCGGGGCAGGAAAGACAACGATGTGCAACCTGATTGCCCGTTTTTGGGATGTGAATGCCGGAAAAATTACCATAGGCGGTACGGATGTACGAGATTTCAAGCTGGACAGCCTGATGAAGAATATCTCGATGGTGTTCCAGAGCGTGTACCTATTTGCAGATACGATTGAGAACAATATCAAGTTTGGCTGCCCGGATGCTACCCATGAACAAGTGGTTGAAGCGGCGAAAAAGGCTTGCTGCCATAACTTTATTTCTGCCCTGCCGGATGGCTATGACACCGTGATTAGCGAGGGAGGCGGTACTTTGTCCGGTGGCGAGAAACAGCGGATTTCCATCGCCCGCGCCATGCTGAAGGACGCACCTATCATCATTTTGGACGAGGCAACAAGCAGCGTTGACCCGGAGAATGAGGATGAATTGCAGCGGGCTATCGAGGCATTGACCCATGACAAGACCATCATCATGATTGCCCACCGTCTGAAAACCGTCCGCAACGCCGATCAGATCCTTGTACTGGACAACGCTCATATCGTCCAGCGCGGCACTCATGCGGAGCTGATCCAGCAAAAGGGCCTGTATGCCGATTTTGTATCGGCCAGACAGGAGGCCATCGGCTGGAAGCTGGCTCAGTAAAGGAGGTTCAGATGAAACTTCATGCGTCCGGGGAGGACTACCTGGAAACTATCCTTGTTCTCCAAAAGAAACTCGGTATGGTGCGCTCCGTAGATGTAGCCCGGCACATGGAGGTGTCAAAACCCAGCGTGTGCAATGCAGTGGCTACCTTGCGGGACGGCGGCTTTCTCACTATGGACGAAGATCATTTTCTCCATCTGACCGATGTAGGCCGCGAGGTTGCCGAAGAGGCATATACAAATTATGCACAGCGAGAGTCTGATAGATATGGAGACAGACCATATGGGTTTGATAATGACAAAAGAGATAAAAGTGTATATCAGAAATTTTCTTTTGGAAGAATTGAAGATTCGGGAGATTGCAGACAGTTACCGGAAGTAAAACGGATGTTAGAACCATTGAAATTTTTTGGAGAGAAATTTCAGGATAAAGTATATAATGAAATAAATGGTAACGAAGAGAAAGAAAGACAACTAAAGGCATTTCAGGAAATTTTTGCAATTCGTAATCTTATTGCTCACCAGACCTTTGTTGAATTTACAAGTAATAGAATCAGAGGGAAATCTTTTTCTGATATAGAACAAATGCATGAGGATGCACTTGAATTTGTAAGGTATTTAAAGACAAAATTCTCATAGTGATTTTTATAAAAATAATGTATAATACATAAAAAGATTGACACCATATACGACACCACATATAATATACGTAGGAGGTATAACAAATGTCAAAGTGGGATAAACTGATAACACGTATATGCAATTTATCGAAAGACCTCCGATTTGATGAGTTACGGAAGGTATTGGAAAGCTACGGATACGAAATGAATGCACCAAGAAGTGGAAGCAGTCATTACACTTTCAGAAAACAAGGGTGTATGCCAATTACAATACCAAAGCACGAACCAATCAAGAAAGTATATGTGGAAATGGTAAGGCAGATTGTAGAAAGTGAGGCGAAGAATGATGAAGACGCTGAATGATTATATGGCAATGTCCTATCGTATGGAAATTGTGGAAGACAAAGATGAAGGCGGATTTGTAGTTTCTTATCCGGATTTGCCTGGTTGCATTACTTGTGGTGAGACAGTGGAGAGTGCGGTAGCAAATGCACTGGATGCAAAAAAAGCATGGATTGAAGCTGCATTAGAAGAAGGCGTAGAGATTCATGAACCAGATAGTTTGGAAGATTATTCTGGGCAGTTTAAATTGAGAATTCCACGAAGTCTGCACAGATCACTGGCAGAACATTCTCAGCGGGAAGGAATCAGCATGAATCAATATTGTGTGTATCTACTTTCCAGAAATGATGCAGTGTTCTCAAAATAAAGGTTGTACAACATTTTCGCATCAGTTATAATGAAGCTGGCAACAAATTGGCAACAGAAAATCAGCAAGCCAAAATAATATATGCAACAGAGATAAAATAACGGCAAAAAAGATACAAAACCTAAACAAATGTATTTAAGAATATCTTTGGACTTGCCGAGTTTGAATAATAAAATACGCACATTTAGAGACTGGAAAGCCTTGAAAACAGGGCATTTCCGGTCTCTTTGTTTTTGTATTTCCAGCTTACGATGAAACGAGCTGGAATGGTATGGTGATGTTATCACAGAAAACAAATGAACTTCAGATTATAATAAAGCCATAAAAGAAAAAGATAAGGAGGACTGTAAAATGTCTGCAATTAATATCAATAAAAATAATTTTCAGAACGAAGTAATGAATTCCGATAAGCCTGTACTGCTTGATTTTTGGGCTCCTTGGTGCGCTCCCTGTCGTATGGTAGCTCCTACCGTCGAGGAGATTGCAAGTGAACGTGTTGACATCAAAGTTGGCAAAATTAATGTAGATGAACAACCTGAACTGGCAAATAAGTTCGGTATTATGAGTATCCCGACTTTAGTAGTCATGAAGAACGGAAAAATTGTCCAAAGGGTTTCAGGCGTGAGATCAAAGAATACAATTTTAGAAATGCTCTAATAGGTATTTCTGTTTACTCAGGAAAGGTGAAAAAACAAGATGAAAATTGTAATTATAGGAGGCGTAGCCGGTGGAGCTACAGCCGCAGCAAGAATACGAAGACTGGATGAACATGCTGAAATTACTGTATTTGAAAGATCCGGATACGTATCTTATGCAAATTGTGGACTTCCATACTACATTGGAGATGTAATCACAGACCCGGAAAAACTTACACTGCAGACACCAGAGAATTTCTTTAAAAGATTTCGTATCAATATGAAGATTCATCATGAAGTTATCTCTATACATCCGGATCGTAAGACTGTTACAGTAAAGAATTTGGAGAATGATGAAATATTTGAAGAAAATTATGATAAGCTTATTCTTTCTCCAGGTGCAAAGCCTACGCAGCCGAAGCTTCAAGGAGTAGGTATTGATAAACTTTTTACACTTCGTACAGTGGAAGATACTTTCCGAATCAAGGAATATATTAATAAGAATCATCCAAAATCTGCCGTACTGGCTGGCGGTGGTTTTATTGGCTTAGAACTGGCAGAAAACTTGAGGGAGCTTGGCATGGAGGTTACGATTGTTCAACGTCCTAAGCAGCTGATGAATCCTTTTGATTCGGATATGGCATCCATGATTCATAGTGAAATGAGAAAGCATGGAATAAAACTGGTTCTGGGCTATACAGTAGAAGGATTTAAAGAAAAGGACAATGGAGTAGAGATTCTGTTGAAAGATAATCCATCTCTTCATGCGGATATGGTAGTGCTGGCAATTGGAGTTACACCGGACACAGCATTAGCAAAAGAGGCTGGCCTGGAGCTTGGTATCAGGGGAAGTATTATAGTGAATGACAGGATGGAAACTTCTGTACCGGACATTTATGCTGCAGGTGATGCAGTTCAGGTAAAACATTATGTTACTGGTGATGATGCATTGATCTCTTTGGCAGGACCTGCCAATAAACAGGGAAGGATCATTGCTGATAATATTTGCGGAGGCGATAGTCGTTACTTAGGCAGTCAGGGAAGCTCTGTTATCAAAGTATTTGATATGACAGCAGCCACTACAGGTATTAATGAAACCAATGCCAAAAGGGCAGGATTACATGTAGATACAGTGATTCTTTCTCCTATGAGTCATGCCGGTTATTATCCGGGCGGCAAAGTGATGACTATGAAGGTGATTTTTGAAAAGGAAACCTATCGTTTGCTTGGTGCACAAATTATTGGATATGAAGGCGTCGATAAACGTATTGATGTGCTGGCAACAGCAATCCATGCAGGACTGAAGGCAACCCAGCTGAAAGATCTGGATCTTGCATATGCACCGCCGTACTCATCTGCTAAGGATCCTGTAAATATGGCTGGCTTCATGATAGACAACATAGCAGCAGGAACCCTGAAACAGTGGCATTTGGAAGATGTAGACACCATTCCTGAAGATAAAAGTGTTGTGTTACTGGATGTAAGAACTGTAGCTGAATTCAGCAGAGGTCATATTGATGGATTCAAAAATATTCCTGTAGATGAACTAAGGGAACGTATCAATGAAATTGAGAAGGGAAAACCCGTTTATCTGATATGCCAGAGTGGGCTGCGCAGCTATATTGCCAGTCGTATTCTGGAAGGGAACGGCTATGAAACATACAACTTCTCTGGCGGATTTCGCTTCTATGATGCAGTGGTTAATGATCGTGCATTAATTGAAAGAGCCCATGCATGTGGAATGGATTATTAAAAAATTGAAAGTATTTATTATTTTATGATTTTTGAAGCACCTCCAGTCTTTTTATATCAAGAATTGTGATTTTACCACGGGATAGTTTGACAAGTCCTTCCTCCTGAAAATATCGGAGCATTCGAGTGATAACCTCCCTGTGGGAACCAAGGTGGTTGGCAATGGTTTCATGGGTGATTTTTAGTTCATTGGTTCCCTCGATGGATGTTTCTTCTAATAGAAAAGAAGCAACGCGTTTATCCAGGCTTTTCCACATGATCTGTTCAATCAGCCACATGACATCAGAAAAACGGGTAGCCATTAACTCATTGGTATAGTTTGCAACTGGAGCAGATTCTTGCATGATACTTTTATAGATTTCAGCAGGGATTATCCAAAGATCAGTATCTTTTTCTGCCTCAATAGTCACTTCAAATTGAATAGAACGCATGATACATGAGGCAGATAAGAGACACATATCCATATCGAACAAGCGGTAAAGTGTAATCTCCCGTCCTTCATCTGAAAGTATATAAGTTCGAAGCTGTCCGGATTTAACCAGTAATAATCCAGTGCAATCCAGGCTGCCGTTATGGATAATTGTTCCTCTTTTTACCTGTCGTGCGCTTAAACTGTTCGAAATTAGTTTCTTTTGTGCTGCATTTAATTCATTCCATACCGGAAAATAATTTTCAAAGCTCATAATAGTTATCTCCTTTTGTATAGTATACTTGTTTTAGGGAGAAACGTCAATTATATAATTGACATATGCCCATAATAGAGTTAATATGTAAGAAAAGCGAGAAGGGAGCAGTTTATGCCAAGACCAGTAAAATGCAGAAAAGTATGCCATTTTCCCAATGTTTTAGAATTCCTTCCGGCAGACGATACTGAGAAAAAAGCACCTATTGTTCTGACTGTAGATGAATATGAGACAATCCGCCTTCTGGACAAGAAAGGCTATAGCCAGGAGCAGTGTGCAGTATCTATGCAGATCGCAAGAACAACGGTTCAACGAATTTACGAGATTGCCAGGAAGAAAATAGCAGATGCACTCATTGACGGACATCCACTTAGAATAAAAGGCGGGGATTTCAGAATCTGTGATGGTCAAAGTAACAGCTGCAGCTTTGAAGAATGTTACAAGCAGGAGATTTATCAAAAATATGCAGTAGAAAAAGGAGAAGGTATAATGAGAATAGCAGTAACCTATGAGAACGGACAGATTTTTCAGCACTTTGGACACACGGAGACATTTAAGATTTATGATGTAGAGGAAGGAAAAGTAGTACATTCAGAGGTAGTAGATACGAATGGAAGCGGACACGGTGCATTGGCAGGATTTCTTAATGCATTGCATGCAGATGTTTTGATCTGTGGCGGAATCGGAGGCGGCGCACAGACGGCATTAGCGGCAGCAGGCATTAAGCTTTTCGGAGGAGTTTCCGGAGATGCGGATAAGGCGGTGGAAGCTTTTCTCAATGAAACACTTGAGTATAATCCGGATGTGAAGTGTTCTCACCACGAACATAGCCACGGGGAAGGACATACATGCGGAGAGCATGGATGTGGAAGTCACAGCTGTCATTAAGAAGAATAGTAAAAAATAAACCGTGTAATTGAACGCTTATGTTCTACACGGTTTATTTTTTTACGAGAGCTAGAGCGTGTTTGAAAAACATTCTAAGTTGTTCATTTTAACCAAATTAATAT
>NZ_QTVN01000039.1 GCF_003460605.1 Ruminococcus sp. AF31-8BH | reverse complement strand
GCGTCAAATCTGCTTCTTTATGGTCGGTCAAATCGCCGTTTTTTGTGTAGCAGCTTCCGCTTCCAGCACTTTCATCATCTTGTCGGCTGCGGTGTCGGTTGCGCCCTGCTTGAAGAAGCCGGAAACGGTAAGGACGGAGTTGCCCATGCGGATTTCCGTCACACAGTCCGGGCGGCGGTCTGTTTTGGTGGTGCTTGTCTGTTTCGTTTCTGTCATAGGCTCTCCTTTCGCTGCTTCATCAGTTGCTTTAAGCGTTCCAGTTTTTCCTGTGCGGTTTCCTTTCGGAAGTTGCTGCCCGTGAAGCGGACGGGGGCGCACATGGAAGTCAGCCTGTCATAGATACGGGCGTGGGGCGTGTCCTGCGGGTGCTGCAATTCCTCCAGCGTGAGGTTGGTCGTGGCGATCAGCGGCTTGCCGCTTCGGTAACGGCTGTCAATCACGCTGTAAACCTGTTCCAGCCCGTATTCTGTTCCTCGCTCCATACCGAAATCATCAAGTATCAGCAGAGGGTAGCTGCAAAGGCGGGAAATATATTCGTTCCTGCCCTCAAAGCTGGCGGCAAGGTCACCCAGTATCGTTGCAAAGTTTGTCATGCAGACGGCAACCTCTTTTTCCATAAGGGCGTTGGCGATACAGGCGGCAAGGTAGCTTTTTCCCGTCCCCACGCCGCCCCAAAACAGGTAGCCGATATTTTCAGCCTGCATGGTTTCCCAGCTCTCCACATAAAAGCGGGCGGTTTCGGTCTGTGGGTTTCTGCCGTTGTCATGCTCAAATGTCCAGTTCCGCATAGCAGGGTCGGTAAAGCCCCGGCGTTTCAAGTCCTCCACTTTTTCAAGGTGCTTCTGTCGGCTTTCGGCGGCTTGCTGCTTTTCACGGGCTGCCCGCTGGCAGTCGCACTCTGCCGGGTGGCGGTCACGCCCGAAACAAGTCTTTCCCTCTGCAAAATAGGCTTCTTTGGGCGTATGGCACTTACCGCAGTATAAAAGCCCGTCCTCGCCTGTGTAGTCCTCCGCTTCGGCGGTAGTGGCTGTAATGTCCGTAATCATAGCTTCAATCTCGTTTTTCATAAGCTCTCGCCCTCCTTGCATGAATAATCGGGTATGCCCTGTTTCGGGGCAGCCTTGCCTTTGGCAGCGTCCTCCTGCGCCCACTTGTAAATGGTGGCTGCATGGCTGTGGTACTGTTTCCCGGTGGAAGCGATATGGCAGGAAAGCCGGTCAATATAATACTCCCACTTGTCGGGCAACTCTGTTTTTAGCCCGGAAAGCTCTGTATCGGTCAGTATCACATTGTTGTATCTGCCATAAGCGGCGGGGGCGGGGTGTCCCGTTTCTCCCTCTCTCTCTTTTTCTATCTCTATCTCTTTCTCTAACTCTATCTCTATCTCTGGTGGACGAATGTCGGACAAATGTCCGCCTTTTGTCCGGGGCGGTAAAAGTGCCTTGTTTTCCAGTCTTGCAGCCCGTTTCCGCTCGGCTTCGGTAGAGGACTGTCCTATCATCAGCTCAATGTCGGTCATATAGAAAGCCCCGCTGTCAAGCTGCTCCACAAGCCCCAACTGCCGGAAAATCTCTAAAGCCCTCTCAACCGTCCCTATCTGGTGGCGGGTCAGTGTCGCTATCATCTGCGCTGTGTAGGGGATATGCTCGTCAAGCTGCAATTTCCCGCCGTTTTTCAGCGATTTTAAGTACAGCTTCAAGAGGATATTGGAGTATAAAATCCCGTCTTTCATATCTTCCAGCAGCACACTGGAGTCGCTGTCAAAAAAGTTCTCTTTCAGCTTGAGGTAGTAATACTTGCGGTTATCTGCCATTGTCCCTGTCCTCCTTTTTCCGGCGTTTGGAGTAGTAGTGGGGGCAGAGTATGATAACCGCCCGGAAGCTCTGCTTGCAGCTATGGGTACAGCCCCGGCAGAGGTCGTTGTATGTGATACGGTCGCAGGTGGCATTCCCGACTTTCACTTGCCGCAGGAAAAAAGACCATTCCAGCCGCCGTTTCTTGCTCATTCTTGGCATGGGTGCGCTCCTTTCTGCCGTTTCCGCTGGTGTGGCGGTATCGGCGATAATTCTGTATCATCTCGGTATCATTTTCGGGGTTTTTCTGCCCTGTAAGCCAGTTAAAAAATCCTTTGGTATTGCGGGGCAGCCCCCTTGTTCTGTATGGGTTCAGGTACATTTGGGGACGGTTTTTTATCGCTCCTGTTCCTGCCTTTTCACAGGCTTGCGTTCCCGGCGTAAAATCTGGTCGATATTGCCCTTGACAGTCTGTAAGCGGCGGTATTCCTCCCGTTTTGCCCGGTAATCGTTGTAGCCGCTGTTTTTCTCTTTGATAAGGCTTTCAATCTCTGCTTGCAGGGCTTTATAGCTTGGCAGCTTGGAAATGCCGTTCTCCCTGAAATAACGGGCGGCTGCGTCTGCTATGATAAAGTCACTTTCGTGCTTTTGTCGGTAGGCTGCTTTTGCTTTGGCGTTTTTCTGCTGTTTCAGTCCGTCCCGGACAGGGCGGGTCTTGGAATAGGCAAGTACCTGCCGTTGCAGCTCCTTTTTCCCGTTCAGCGTCTTTTCCACCTGCTTCAGCTCTGTAAGGCTTTCCTGCATGGCGGTATAGGCGGCAGAACAGGCTTCGTCCAGTTCCTCCGGGGAAGAAAAGCCGTACTGCTGGTAGGCGGTAACGGTAGCCGCCATCTGCTTTAGGTTGTGCTTTGCCGCCCAGCGGTCATAGCCCACGCCCTTGCCCTCGGCTCGCTTGGCTTCCCGGTCAACCATGCGCTGCAAGATGTTGTCTGCCGGGGTGGTTTTTGCGGCTTTTTCCTCCTGCAAGCGTCCCTTTTGGGTATGTGGGTATTCCGGTATGGCTTTGGGCTTTTCGGCGGCTCTGTGGGCGTTCTGCGTGAGCAGGGCAAGGACAGCAGTCTTGTCAAAATCGTCCCCCAGCTTCCGGGCTGTGATAGGCTTTGTCCTGTCCGGCGTGAGGTAGGAAAGCCGCCCCCGGCTCTCCTTGACGGTCACACCCTCCTGCAGCAAAAGGGAAGAAAACTCGTCAAAGCTGGCAGCTTGGGAAAGTGCCTGCCGTATCGTCCGGCGCAGCTTCGCCTTGTCCGTTTCAAACTTGGTGGGCTTGGTCGGCTGTCCTGCGGCTTCTCTGGCGGCGTTCTCTTTATCAAGGGCAAGCTGCCCTTTCTTTGCCGCCCAGTATTCCCGTTCGGTTATCCGTTCCTTGCTGCCGTTCAAGAGGTCGATTTGGTAAAGCCCCTCCCGGTGGCACATCTCCATGACTTCACTCTTGAAATATTCCATAGCAGCGTTGGTGCAGCGGTGCTTGCAGCCCTCCCGTGTATCGGCTGGTCTGTCCATGTAGGGCAGAAGCGGGACTTCATAAATCCGCAGGGAGTTGATGACGATATGCACATGGATATTGCCGCTGTGGTTATGCCCGTCCGGGTGGGTGCAGATTAGGGCTTGGTGTCCGGGAAAATGCTCCTTGCAGAACTGCTCGCCCAGCTCCTGCGCCCGGTCTACGGTCAAGCCGTTGTCTGTCCCGTCCCGTGGGTCAAAGCTGATGATATAGTGGT
>NZ_QTVN01000038.1 GCF_003460605.1 Ruminococcus sp. AF31-8BH | reverse complement strand
TGGCCTTTGGAGGGCCAAGGATAAACCACCAGTTGAACTGGTGGTTGCTAACTAGCAAAGTCAGCACACATGCCCATATCCACAAAATTCTTTTGAATCAAATTTTGAAGAAGAGAAATATTACTGTCCTTATCTAATTCAATGGGAAGTGCGACAACAAATTCCCTTGCCAGTCGGCTGTCTTTTGTCTTTTCAGCAGCTTCCACAGCATTCCAGAGTTGTTCACGGTCTTTCCATTCTGGTGGAGCCATCGGTGGGAGCAATACTTCCTGATAAATGAGACCATGCTTTCTGGTATAGTCATGCTGAATACCATCGTAATCATTGTACATCCGGCTACAGCTCATATAAGCAGAAGCAGCAACAGCAGACCGACCGGAACCACGGCTGACGACTTTGGCTTGCATATGATAAATTGCCATATCTGGCACCTCCTTTCGATGTTGCCTGCAACAGCGGATAAAGCCCTCGGCAGAGCGCACGAGCCCCGAAGGGGATACCACTGCCTGATTTATCAGGTGGTGAGTAAGTGCGCCCTTCGGGAGTAGAATTTGTGCGTTTACATTCCCCGTAGCCGGATCATCAGTTCCCGTTTCAGGGAATCTAAATCCATTTCTTTAATATGGGGAACAATACTTTCCAGAATTGCTCCTTCCTGGACTAACCTGTGTGTTCTGGCATCACGCTCTTTTTTGCGATTTCTTGCTTCAGCTTCTTCCTGGCGGTGTTTTGCCTGTAAAAGTGCTTTTTCTTCCGGTGTCATGATTCTTTTATCTGCCATATCTGGCACCTCCTTTTTATGCCCGTGTCCGGGCTGTTTTGGTTTCAAAATCTTATGATTTGGTACTATGGTTTTAGATAACTGACAGTGGCATATTTTTTGTTAAAAATAAGGAAAGATAGTAGTACCGCTGTCAGTGAAAAATAATCATTGCGTTATACTTCTTCGAGTCAATTCTGGTTCGGAGCATGATTGTTCAACAGGATTTTTTTCGCCTGTTTTAACTTAGCTGTTGCATTGTCCTGACGGATATTCCGGTTATTGATACGGACAGGAATACATCTCTCCAGAATACGGTCATAAATTCGTTTGTGTGCGATATCAGCGGCGTTATTCAGCTCTGATAAAGTGAGATTGGTCGTTATGATCAGGGGCTTTTTACTGCGGTAACGACTGTCGATCACATTGAATACCTGTTCCAGTGCAAAGTCAGAGTTCCGCTCAATTCCGAGATCATCAATAATCAGAAGACTGTAGCGGTTTAAGCTGTTGATGAACTGGTTTCTGTCTTCAAAATGCATTCCGGTAAGGGTATTTAGAATCCGGGAAAAGTTGGTCATCAGTACAGGAACGCCTTTTTCCAGAAGGGCATTGGCAATGCAGCCTGCAAAAAAAGATTTTCCAGTACCGACATCACCCCAGATGAGAAGTCCGGAAGCGTTTGCTTTCATCTCTTCCCAGTTGCTTACATAATTGTGTGCCAGTTTTATTTCCGGATTGATGCCGTTATCCCTGGCAAAAGTGTAGTCATAGAGTGCTTTGTCCTGTAAGCCGCTGGTTTTAAGATGCTCTATTTCCATTTGTTTTTCATGAAGTTTTCTCTGGGCCTCTTCCTGCTCAAAGATTTCCTGCTGGCATTTACAGCGGATGGAAGGAATAAGAACCTTTCCCTGTAATTCATGCCGGCATTGTCTTGGCGTATTGCATTTGGAACAGTAGATCAGGTGGTCTGTTTCGTTAAAATATTCATCAGGCTGAAGTTCTCTGTTTGGTGTTATAGCGTTTGCTTTTTCTGTAAATCTTGTCATAGTGTTTCGTATTCCTCACTTTCGTAATTTCTTTGTCGGGAAGCAGGATGATCCTGTCTTGCCCAACTGATGATGGTAGCTGCATGGTTCTGATATTGCTTTCCGGTAGAAGCCATATAACCGGATAAGCGTTCAATATAATCCTTCCAGTCAGGGATTGTCTGCCGGATATCTTCCAGCTCTTTTTCTGACAGAAAAACATTTTGAAATTTTCCATAGGGTGAGAGTGGATCCTTACTCCCTCTTATTGCTAAATTGTTCTTTTTTATCTCTTTCTTATTACCAGACAGTTTTCTGTCTGTATCAGGGAAAGAATTCTGTCTGTCAATAGGACAGTTTTCTGTCTGTCTTAGGGAAAGAAATCTATCTGTATAGTGGATGGTTTCTTTTGGGAGTTTTATATAAATCCGATTGGGCTGTCCGGGACCCTGCCGTTTTCGGAAGATAAGCTCCTGTTTTTCCAGTACTGCCAGAGCAGTTTTAACCGTCATCTGGCTTTTGTGGAGAACTTCTGCCAATGCTTCAATCGTAAAGTAAATGAACACATGACCATCTGTATCTGACCAGCCCTCATTTTTCTGGGAAAGCCTTGCCCGGTCGAGCAGGATAATATAAAGCATTTTGGCAGTTTCGTTTATTTCCATGTCCAGAAGGAAACGGGGAAACATCATATAAGATGGCAGGTTGGTGTCTGCTGTCAGAAAGTCAGTCATGTGTTCACCTCCAATCAAAAGGGTTTATTCTCCAAGAAAATCCCAGTCTACATCACTATCTGGCTGTGAATTTTCAGGTGCTGGAAAGGACGCCCTGATTTGGGGCTCCCTTTGCGCTATGCCTGCAGTCAGTCCGGAAAGAAAAAGTGGCAATGCCTGTTTCAGACTGTTTTCCACTGCATCTACAATCTGTTTCACAAAAAGTTCTTCCCGTTCTCTTGTTTCCAGATAAGGATCAGCCTGTGTGCGGTAGTAGCGGTCAAAATAATCTACCAGTGCAAGAGAGATTACCTGACTGTAAGATTTAAAATCCTGCCTGTCCATCGTCTGTAAATATTCCCAGGCTCTCCGCTGCTGTTCTTTGTCCAGATTAAAGCGCAGGTTTGTGTTGCGGATATTGTTCTGCATGGTTTATCCCCTCCTTTTCAGGCTCATATAAGCCAGAGATTCGTAACCTTTGGCAGTGGCGCAGATGTCATCAATGATTGTGACTCGTGATTTGTCATACGTTCCGAAGTTACGGATCAGGCATCCACCGCCGCCAACTACATACAGGCGCATCAGGTCAGGATTGTATTCATATTTGCGGAGCGTAGAAAAAAGTTCTGCCACATACTGTCTGGCAATAGAACTGATACAATCCAGATATGGTGCTGAAATATCAGCTGTTCCAAACCGCAGAATCTGTTCTACTGTGGATTCTTCAATTTTCACTCCGAATTTGTCCAGAACAGCGTTCTTTGCGGCAATCATGCACTGGTTTACACCAAGTTTTTCTGTCCAGCATCGGCTCTCCTGCGTTTTCTTATTGTTGACATACAGAATGTTCATGGTTCCGTTTCCGATATCTGCAAGGAGATTGGTTCCCTTGAAATTTCCTAGTTGGTTTATGATAGCCGGATACCCCTGTGGGTAAAGGCTGCATCCCACAAAGCGGAGATGATACTCTTTGCCGTTAAAAAGGTAATGGACTTCTGGATTCTGGAGCAGATAGGAACGAAAAGCTTCTCTTTGATTTCTGATCCATGTGAGAGGAAGTCCGGCAGCCAGATGAACATCTGCTTCACGGATGGAAAATACATTCAGTTCCCTTGCAATAGCCATTAGTGTCAGAAGATAATATTCTTCGTCCATAGCTTTATCCGGGATAAATTCTTTGTGTCCTTCGCCGATCCGGTAGTAAATGCCGTTGTATTCCAGAATATTCCCGGTGAAGATTGGTTCAGTTTCATAGGCTTTGATGCCGGTTGAGGTGACGGTGTTTGCTGTTTTCATATTGCCGTAGCCATGATCTACAGCAATGATTTTTGTGTTTCTGAGTTCTCGCATAAAAAATACCTCCGTTTTCG
Source organism: Ruminococcus sp. AF31-8BH (assembly GCF_003460605.1). GTDB lineage: Bacteria > Bacillota > Clostridia > Lachnospirales > Lachnospiraceae > Blautia_A > Blautia_A acetigignens. Next base: position 239 of record NZ_QTVN01000038.1, on the reverse strand, counting down.
TATTGATTGATTCAGCAGGTCGTACCGGTGTGGTACTGCTCTGCTGTGAGATAAGCATACGAAGATCGGAGGAAAAAGGCATTGAGGGGAAATTGAGCAGGAATTGAGAAAAAAGATATATTGTGCTTACGTTCTTCATGTACTCTTGTTGTGATTTCATTGTTTTTTATCGTATAATATGGATACTGGAGGTGTGCGCCAGTTCGGTGCCAAATATATAACTGGTGGGAATCCAGTCT
>NZ_QTVN01000037.1:378-4225 GCF_003460605.1 Ruminococcus sp. AF31-8BH | reverse complement strand
ATAAAACTGCGCCACAGCCTTGGCAGGCCATCGCGCAGCGATTTTGTTCAATCCCGATTTGTCTGTTTCACATTATACACAGTATAATTCCATTTCACAAAATGTTCAATCAAAAAAAGTATGCAAGATTTTTATATTTTCTTGGCATACCTCTTATTGCAGTATTTCCTTGTTCGTATTTTCGCAAACTAACGTTCCGCAAGGATGCCCAGTGCGACGGTTCCTAACAGGGCGGCGGGTCGACTGGGCAAGTGGTCGGCTGAGAAGCATTTTCTACTCAACGACATATTTAACGTTTGATTCTCTCCGTCCCTCATATTTCTCCTGTGCCAACAGTTTATCAAGAAATTCTGACACTTCTTCCATGTCTTCACTGTCTATCAAATCCAGTTTTATCAATACATCAAGGTCTGTCTGATTCTTCGGTTGTATTGAGATCGGCTGAGATGTATCCACAACCACTTTCAACTGTTTTGTCTTATTTGCTGTTTCAATATCCGTAGTTAATCCCATAACGTGGCTTTTACTCACGCCGAATATCTGTGATAATTTTTCCCATATAGATTCATCTCTCGGCGTTCCGTTTCCATTTTCATAGTTCGTAAGCATACTTTGTGAAATGCCTAATTCTTTTGCAAGTTCCGCAACGGTTATATTCTTTTCTTTCCGCAATTCTTTTATTTTATTCATAGCGAACCTCCTTTATAAGCACATTATATTTCATCAAATTTTCTCTGTCAATCTTTTTATCGGATATTCAGATATTTTCTATTGACATTCTGTAACGCTTGTTTTATCATAAGATTATCTTAATATCTGATAATCAGATATTCGTAAGGAGGTGAAACGATGATTAGAGGAAATGACTTTATTTTAAATCCAGACAAACTGCAAGAGGAATTTCAGTTAGTAGAAGTTTCTGACTGGGTAGACTTTTCTACAAAAGAAAAATTAGGATTCTACTATACAGTTCTTCTTCCAAAATTAAAGTTTGAAAAAGTCAAAGTAGGCATTAAAGCTAACACAGCGATTGTTACCAACGAAGAACTTGAACAAAAAGGGCAGATTCCAGTCTCATTTGATGGATTACATACTTGGGCTAGTCTCTATAATGGACGTCTTTCTGTCAAAGCAGAAGCTTCCAATATCAGAAAAGTGGGAATGAAATAATTTCCCTACTATGTCAGCCAGTCAGTGCCGGACAACGTCATAGGTGCTGAACTGGCTGACCTCTATACTTGATATATAAAACAACATCTTCCGAAAACAATCGGAACATTCATTACAAAAATTGGGATATGAGGTGAGATTCGTGAGCAAAACAAAAGAGTGTTTTGCATACAATACGAAAATCATTGAAACTCCTACTACAAAAGAAGTATATATTTACGAAAACCCTATTTTTATTCACTCGAAAGAAAAGGCAGATTTAACAGACACAAGTAACCGAAAAAAATTTGATGAAATGTCAGCTCATAAGCAATATGACAGTTTAAAACGCAAGCAGAAACATTACGAACAGGCTCGTTGGGATATTGCCCGTATTGTTGACTGCAACTTTGATAACAAAACAAAATTTGTAACGCTGACATTTAAAGAAAACATTCAGGAAATCCTGATAACTAACCGTGAATTTAAGTATTTTATCCAGCGATTAAATTATTATTTGTACCATACCAAAACCCAGTTATTAAAATACCTTGCAACGTGGGAGAAACAGAAGCGTGGAGCAATCCATTATCATGTTATTTTCTTTGATTTTCCGTATATAGCAAAAGAAAAATTACAGAATTTATGGTCACATGGATTTATTAAAATCAATCGCATTGATGTAGACAGCAAAGAAAACAGAGGTCGTTATCTTAGCAAGTATTTTGGAAAAGACCTTGATTTGAAAGAACATAAGAAAAAAGCCTTTTTTAAATCTCAAAATCTGAAAGTTCCACACGAAACAAAAGTCATGCTGACCGAAGACATTTTACATGACTTACAAAAAGAAAATATCGTCTTTCAGAAAGAATACACAAGGCAAATTTACGATACCAACGCTTTCTTATCTACTGGTTCATGCTTAAAGGACAGCAGTGTTATCTACATCAAAATTAAAAAAGAAAATCCTTGCGTAAAGGGGGAATCTTATGGATAATCCCGTTACGTTTTCAGATATAACATTATTGAATACGTTAGCCACCTGTGCTAACATGACCACAGATGAAGTCTTCAAAGATTTTAAAATTATGGCAAATAAAAAAATCTTGAAGAATCACAAATATGAAATTTATTACTCGGAATCAGAAAAAAGCTGGCGTACTTATTTACCCGATGAAACCAAACCTAACAAACGCCGTCCTGTTAAGAGGAAGAGTAAAGAGAACCTTGAAAAAGAAATCATCAGATTTTATATCGAAAAGCAGAAAGCTGAAAACCGTCAGAATGTCACACTAGAAGAATTATATGCTGAATGGCTTTTGTATAAAAGAGATTATACTTCCGTAAAAGCAAAAACAATTCAAGAATATGTATCTGAATGGAATAGATTTTTCAAAGATACAGAACTTGTTAAAATGAAGATAGGCGAAATCAAACCAATCACGCTTATCCGCTTTTTCAGAGAAGCTACAAAAGACCGACAGTTCACGCACAAGCGAGTCAGTAATGCCCGTTCTGTTTTGAATGGAATCATGAGTTATGCGATTGAAGAAGAAATTATATCACATAATCCTGTCTCTGATGTGAATTTCAAACAGTTTACCTATAAGCCAGTAGAAGTACAAAGTGACAATGTATTTTCCCGTGATGATACGCATAAGTTATTAAATTATCTTCGGTGTATCATAGAGCCATATTCTCTTGCAATACAGTTATCTTTCTATCTCTTTATCCGTGTTGGAGAAACAAAAGCTATCCGTTGGGAAGATATTGACTACAATAACAGGCTTGTATATCTTCACAGACAGGCGACCTGTGAACGTACATTGAATGATGATTTAACATTCTCAAGCCGAAAAGTAAAAGTAGTAAATCAAATGAAAGGAAATACTTCTCATGGATTCCGTAAACAGTTCCTTACAGACGAAGCACTTAAAATTCTTCACAAAGCAAAGGAATTAAATCCAAATGGAATATATGTCTTTGAACCCAACGGCGAGATTATGACAACAGACAGCTTTAATCGCCGTTTGAAGAAATATTGCAAAGAAGCCGGTGTTCCTTATCATTCCAGTCATAAAATCCGCTTTTACAATGCTTCAACAGCTTTTGACGGAAATAATCTTACAACCCTTAGTTATTTAATGGGACATAGTGAGACAGCTACAACATTGCATTACTTGCGGAATGTCAATAAGAGGAAGAATGACAGGCTTGCTTTTCAGAATCTTGGTATTTCATCATAAAGTGTTCAAAGGTGTTCAAACATTTTAAAACAAAAAAATAAGAGAAACGCTGTAAATTCAACGTTTCTCCCATTTTTAACTAATGCCGCAGACCGGAATCGAACCGGTACGGGTATCACTACCCACGGGATTTTAAGTCCCGGGCGTCTGCCAGTTCCGCCACTGCGGCATATGGGACCTATAGGGCTCGAACCTATGACCCTCTGCTTGTAAGGCAGATGCTCTCCCAGCTGAGCTAAGATCCCATAAATAAAAGATATTTAATTAGCTGTTAAAAACAGCAGCGACCCGGAAGAGACTCGAACTCTCGACCTCCGCCGTGACAGGGCGGCGCTCCAACCAACTGAGCCACCGGGCCAGGAAAATATTAAATTAAAATGGACCTTCGGGGACTCGAACCCAGGACCGACCGGTTATGAGCCGGTTGCTCTAACCAACTGAGCTAAAGGTCC
>NZ_QTVN01000037.1:0-368 GCF_003460605.1 Ruminococcus sp. AF31-8BH | reverse complement strand
GAAGAGACTCGAACTCTCGACCTCCGCCGTGACAGGGCGGCGCTCCAACCAACTGAGCCACCGGGCCAGGAAAATATTAAATTAAAATGGACCTTCGGGGACTCGAACCCAGGACCGACCGGTTATGAGCCGGTTGCTCTAACCAACTGAGCTAAAGGTCCAAAAAGCCGATGATCGGACTCGAACCGATAACCTGCTGATTACAAATCAGCTGCTCTGCCAATTGAGCCACATCGGCATAATACTTATGAAGTGTATTATACAACAAATGTCAGAGTAAAGCCACACCAAAATCACATTTATATTTAATTTTTCAATGACTCCAAGGGGATTTGAACCCCTGTTACCGCCGTGAAAGGGCGGTGTCT
>NZ_QTVN01000036.1 GCF_003460605.1 Ruminococcus sp. AF31-8BH | reverse complement strand
TGCTGTAGGCTGGGCGGTGATCGATTATATCAAAAATGGGCGACCTCAGTACTGCGAATCGGATCAGGTGTTCCTGAAACATATGCCGCCATTTGATCCTATCGGCAATGAAAACCATATGCATCAACAGCTTGTAAGATACATGAGGAAAGCAGGTATCGACCAGCGTACAAAAAAGCACTCCGGCTTTCATTCCTTAAGACATTCTGCCGGCTCCATGCTGCTGGAAATGGAGACACCGCTTCCGGTCATTACAGATATCCTTGGGCACTCTAACTCTGATGTAACGGCTGTTTATCTGAAGACAGACCTACAGAAACTGGCCGAATGTGTGCTTTCACCGGAGGGATTTCGCCATGGATAAAGAGATTTATAACAGCATTTTTCAAGAGGAGATCCATGATCTTATAGCATTAAAACGCGCACTTGGATTCTCTTATAGAGCAGAGGCAGGTTCTCTGCGACGCATTGACACCTTTTTATGCGAAAACAATCTTTCCGAAAAGCGTATCTCTAAAGAACTTTGTGATCTATGGTGCAGAAAAAGAACTTATGAGACAGTCACAAATCAGGCAAGCCGTATCAGTGTCATGCGGGTTTTCTGCAGATATCTCAACGATATCGGGATTCCTGCATATATTCCGCCGAAAGGAATCACCCGGAAAAGGAGCAGATACGATGCACATATTTACACAGATGAAGAACTTCAAAGTTTTTTTGATGCAGTTGACAAAAGCCAGTCGGTGCCGGATTCCTGCCCGTATCGTGCTGATGTGATGCCGGTCTTTTTCCGTATCCTGTACACCAGTGGGATGCGTGTTTCGGAGCTGCGCCTTGCCAGAATCCGTGATATCAACTTCGGAGAAGGGTATATCACTGTTCACGAGGCCAAAAATCATAAAGAGCGGTATGTCCCGATCCATCCTTTACTTATGGATAAGTGTAAGGAATTAAAAGAAAAGATCCATGTCCATTCATCCGATGATGAATATCTCTTTATGCTGCTTCCGGGAAGACCGATGACTTTAGGAAATGTATATAAAAATTTCAGGCGCTATCTGGAACAGGCTGGGATCTCTCACACTGGAAAAGGTCCCCGTATCCATGACTTCCGCCATACTTATTGCGTAAATCTTCTCCGCAAATGGAGCGATGAAGGAAAAGACCTGATTGCGTATCTTCCATATATGCGTACAATGCTTGGACATGAAAGTTTTGAGGAAACAGCGTATTATCTAAAACTTACGGCGGAACGTTTTCCATATATAAAAGAACGGATGATGGAATCTTTTCCTGATCTGATCAGGGAGGCAGTTATCAATGAACACGAATTCTACTGATTTTGCCTGTCTGGTCACAGGTTTTTTAACGGACTATCTGCCGCATCATAGATGTTATTCCAGGAATACCATTCTCAGTTACAGAGACACTTTGAAACTGTTCCTTCGGTTTTTAAAAGAAGAAAAAGAAACCTCTCCGAATTCTTTTTATATCAGGGACTTCAAACGTGAACTGGTGATTGAATTCCTGGAATGGTACCGGAACAACGGGGCTGGTATAACTGCAGCAAATCAACGGCTGGCTGCATTGAAAGCATTCAGTGATTATGCACAGCTGGAACATATCGAGTACATTGCCCCTTTACAGAATGTCTCCGGGATCAGGGCAAAAAAGGCTGCACCGAAAGAAGTATCTTTCCTGACTGTGGAACAGATGTCATCACTTATAAACAGTCCGGATGTTAATTCCCATACCGGTTTCCGACACAGGGTAATCCTGACACTTTTGTATGACAGTGGGTGCAGAGTTCAGGAATTATGCGATATTACGATAGCCGATATATCGTTAGGTTCTGTTGCAACCGTAAGATTACACGGAAAAGGCAACAAATACCGTACAGTCGTGATAGCAGACGCAACAGCAAAACTTGTCGAAAACTATCTTAGCCGGTACCGTTCATACGCTGTAGGAACCGATTTTTTGATCACTAACCGTTATCATCGAAAGATTGACCGCGATGGTATCTCTTATATCATAAAAAAATATGTAGATGCGATCCGCAAAAAAAGATGCAGCATTCCCAGAACATGTACATTGTCATATGTTCCGTCATTCAAAAGCAATGCATATGTTGGAAGCCGGTATCAATATCGTCTATATCAGAGATTTCCTCGGACATGAGGATATTTCTACGACGATGGTTTACGTGAGAGCTGATAATCGTCTGAAAAATGATGCGGTAAATGCACTTGCTCCAAAAGTTACTGAGGAAAGAGATTTTCCTGACTGGAACAAAGATAAAGATCTTTTACAGTTTTTAAATTCCTTAAAGTAGAGAATTATTATGCCGAGTTACGCAAATAGAAACACTGGAAAAATCTAAGAATACTGAACGTATCTCGGCATAACATCTATCTCGTCATAAGGTGGTTTATGCCGAGCTCGGCATAATGAGCCCTGGGGGCTACCTTCTGTTGTGGGGAATAATCTCTTATTCTCTACATAGCCGCATCTCAAGAATTGCCTCATTATTCTTTTATCACTTGGAATATTTTCCAACATCCAGTCATGACTGATGTTATCAAAGCATCCTTTAATGTCACCTTCCAAAATCCATTCCGGAGAAGTTTTTCTTGACAGGAGTTTGAACATATATTCCATTGCATCCTGTGCACATCTGTTTTGCCGGAATCCAAAGGAAACCTTGTCTGCTGTTGTTTCTGCTATCGGGGCAAGAGCCAGCAGTTGTAAACCCTGCATGGCTCTGTCGGTCATAGTTGGTATCCCTAGTGGACGTTTTTCCTTTTTTCCATACTTTTCGATATAAGTTCTCTTCAATGGCTTTGCTTTGTATGAAGAAGTTGTAAGGTTGTAAACTGCCTGGATTTTGTCTTCGTCTGTCGACCAGATGTCTCCATCAATTCCAGGTGTATTTTTACCTTTGTTTATTATCACTCTCTTAACTGCCAGGACTTTTGCATAAAATGAATTTGTGATTAACTTTTGGAGTCTCTTTACAAGTCTCCACTTATCAGCCTGTACTGCCTTCACAATCCGTACTTGTAGTCTATTAACATACAGTTCTGCCTGTTTCCAGTTAATCTCTTTCCATTTCGGTTTTCTGTATGTCTGCATTGTCCTCGCAGGTGGCGTCATTGAACTTTGTGCATTCATAGATTCCCAGTCTTTCATATGATTAGACACGCGCCAGACGTCTGCCTCCTTTCGGATGGGACAAAGTTTGAATCCCTATCTGTTGCATTACACAGCAGCATTCGCTTCTTCTGGCATCCATTCCTCCTGTGCATTGTATTTTTCTTACGATTAACCTACCTGTGAAAGGAGCACAAAAGGGTTTCCCAGTTCCACTGCTTGAATTATTGCGATGCATTTAGGCTCCATCTTTTAGGCCGGAGGTGCTTCGTCCATTCGGCTCAGCGCATATCGAAACCGCCAGCCCGCGCCCTCTAACCGTTTTGGTAATGGTGTATCAGTCACTTTCACCATTTCAAGTATCACGACCCTTACAATGGTTCACATATGTTAGCCGTGTGCATCAATTCCTAGCGGTTGGGTGGATGTGACTTCCATTTACCCGCATTGTCCCACTGCTTCATACCTTTCATCACTTACTAGGCATTTCGTGGTAGGAATATCACGAATGGAGGTGATAGCGCATGCGCGCACTTCAAGCAACGACCGCAGGTCGCACCGATATGATACTGGCATTTCCAGCGAGTATGTGATAGACTTTTATTGTCCATTTGGACCGCCTCCTTTGATTTTGAGTTTGGCTTGCGACACCATTCTCATCATATCACAGGAGGCTTTATTTTGTTATCCGCACCGCTTCCGCCTACTCCATTCTCCCCAGCATAGCTGGGGAATTAGGCTTTTCATTCAAAGTTACAATGCGGATTAAATAAGATAGTTTTTTCAATAACAATATGGTAAAATGAAAAAAACATCAAAATTTACTGAAAAAGTATATGAATCATGTACCTGAAAAGGAGGGAGAACAATGTTTACGGTATTTCATTCAGAAAGCATTTGGACTGGAACGGATATGAAAAAATTTAATGAAATTCGGGATGTTCTGGACAGAGAGGGGATTCCGTACAAGTATAAGGTAAAAGACCGATTAGGAGACTGGAACGGAAGCGGAACCTTCCGCGGAACTGTGGGAAGTGCCGGTATTCCGGCAGACCAATCCAAGCAGTATGAAATTCTCGTGGAGAAAAAAGATATGGCGCAGGCACAAAACGTGATTAAAATTAAGCTTAGTTAAATGTCACAGAATTCCCCTGCGGCATAATATCGAAAAAGGGATATGAGACAGCACTCAGCTATTTCATATCCCTTTTGCAGCAGGGGATGAGAGAATCGAACTCCCACCAAAGGTTTTGGAGACCCCTATCATACCATTTGACCAATCCCCTATTTTATAAAGAAAAGTGACTATTAGCAGTCACAATTCATTGAAAGTTTTGTACCTTCAAAACTACATACATGCCATATCCTTGTCTGGAATCTTTTCTGAATCATTCTTCAACCTTGCGAATAACCTGGAAGTTCCATCTCACTTCGTTCGATGGAACGACCTTCGTGCTTAGCACTCAG
>NZ_QTVN01000035.1:5260-6651 GCF_003460605.1 Ruminococcus sp. AF31-8BH | reverse complement strand
TGCTCACTGATACGCCCTGCAATCATATCCTCATAAAGCCGCATGACCATTTTGTCCAGAACCTCAATCCGTTCCTCGTCCCTTGTGAGGGAGCGTTCCATTGCTTCCCGCTGTTCCCGCTGCTCGGTTTCACAGGTATTGGTCAGGCGGTCGGCAACCGCTTCCCCGTCCATCAGGGCAGCTCTGGCACATTCCCTGATTTTCCGCAGCACATGGCTGCAAAGGGTGTCATAGTCAATCCGGTGCTGGGTGCAGTGGTTCTTTCCAAAGGCATTGTAGGTTTTGCAGGAGTAAATCTGCTGGGGATGTTTTGCGTTTGTGTAGCGTATCGTCAGCGACTTCCCACACTCGCCGCATTTTATCAATCCGGCAAACAGGCTGATTTCATTGGTCTGCCCCGGACGCTGGCGGGATTTCAGCTTGTTCTGCACAATGTCAAAGCTCATGCGGTCAATCAGCGGTTCATGCTGTCCCTCCACCACAATCCAGTCCTCCGGCTTCTTTTCTCCAATCGTGCCGATTTTGAAACGGTAGTCTTTTTTCTGGGAAGCAATCGCCCCGGTGTAGACGGGATTCATCAAGAGGTCTTTGATAACGGAGAAGTCCCACATATACCGTCCGTTTTCCGGGTCTTTCTTTTCCCATTTGGTGCGGGTATTGCGAAGCCCCCGTTCCCGGTTCCACCATGTGGGGCAGGGGATTTTTTCTTCCTCCAGCCGTCTGCGGATATAGTTCGGACCATGACCGTTCAGGGCATATCCGAAAATCAGTCGCACAATCGGGGCGGTTTCCTCGTCAATGAGCAGATGGTTTTTGTCCTCCGGGTCTTTCCGATACCCAAACGGGGCAAGACACCCGGTAAACTGTCCTTTCTGCGCTTTCAGAAGATAAGAGGAATGGACTTTCTTGGAAATATCCTTGCTGTACATCTCGTTCAGGATATTCTTGAATGGGGCAATATCGTTGTTATCCCGCAGGGTGTCGATACCGCCATTCATGGCGATATAGCGGACACCGTTTCTTGGGAAAAAGTCCTCAATCAAATGCCCGGTTTGCAGATAGTTCCGCCCCAGTCGGCTGAGGTCTTTCGTGATGACAAGGTTGATTTGCCTGCGCTCAATGGCTCTCAACATTCTCTGTAAATCAGGACGCTCCATATTAAGACCTGTGAAGCCATCGTCCTGATAGACTGCCACAACCTCCCATCCCTGCTTTTCGCAGTATTTTTCCAGCATATCACGCTGGTTTGCGATACTGGCACTTTCGCCTTGCAGGTCATCGTCCTTTGACAGCCTGCAATAGACCGCTGCACGATACCCTCCGGCAAGTGCCGAACCGATTGTTCTGTATTCCATTTCGTTCATCATAGCCATTTACCCACACAATCCAGA
>NZ_QTVN01000035.1:0-5250 GCF_003460605.1 Ruminococcus sp. AF31-8BH | reverse complement strand
TCCTGATAGACTGCCACAACCTCCCATCCCTGCTTTTCGCAGTATTTTTCCAGCATATCACGCTGGTTTGCGATACTGGCACTTTCGCCTTGCAGGTCATCGTCCTTTGACAGCCTGCAATAGACCGCTGCACGATACCCTCCGGCAAGTGCCGAACCGATTGTTCTGTATTCCATTTCGTTCATCATAGCCATTTACCCACACAATCCAGACGGTATCTGGCTCTTTTGAACCTCATCTTCATTATAGCTCATATCTTTCCTTTTAGCAAGATATTCTTTCGTATTTGTCTTACCATATTTCTGGGAAATCAGGCTGACGAACACATCGGTTGCGTCCAGTTCCCCGTCAAATACCGTTGTAACATGAATCTCTGTTTTGTTTTTTGCCATAGGCAGTTATCCTCCATACATGAAAATAGCCAGACAGAGGGTGTCGGCAACGAAGTCCGGCAACGGGCTTCAAAAGACCTTGCAAACAATCTCAATCTGGCGATGGTTACTATTTATACTTTTCTTTTATTTTTCTGTTGTTTTGGTTGTCATAGGGGAGAAAAGCCGATAGTTTCGGGATTTTCCCCGGCAACCGGCTCGGCAACGGGATAGCAACAGGGGGTGCAACGGGCTGCCATTTTCAGAACGGAAGCTCCATCTGTTCTGTGACCTCCACAAAACCGTCCATCGTTTTTTCAGACGGGTTGCCGGAGTCCGTTGCCGGGTTTTCACGCTCCCAGCCCTTTTGTCTGCCATATTCGGAAAACATTCTTGGGTTCGGGAAGTACCGCCAGCCAGAAATGCACTGGTTCATAATCTCGTTGATTTCCCGGATTTCCCATTGCTTCGGCTCGTCAAAGGCATGGTTCAAGGCTTCCTTATAGAGCTGCTTGGAGCAGACCATGCTCCCGGTGTACTTATCAAGATACGCCTGTATCATCCCGGCTTTGGTGTCCTCCGGCATAAAATCCCGCTGGTGTTCTTTGAGATACCGCTGCATGGCAGGGCTGAAAGCCAGCTTGAACCTGCCGCTTTTATAAATCTCCATCGCTTCCGCCCACATCTGCTCGATATAGGCTCTGGAAGCAGCTTCGTCCTCCAAAATGTGAACCTCGGCTTGCTCCGGGTACACCATGACGGGGATAAAGCGGCGGTTGCCAGAACGGTCAAGGGGCAGGAAGTCAAGGGCATTGGAAGTGCCGCCAAACACGCACTGACGGGGGCGGTCTGCTGGGTGGGTTTCATAGGGTATCTTGTAAACCTCTTTCTGTCGGCTTAAAAATGACTTGATTTCCTCAATGCTCTTGGCGTTGGCGGTTGCCATCATTTCCGACATTTCGATAATCCAGTGACCTTGCAGCTTGCGGTACACATTGTCATCGTCCAGCTTCCGCAAATCATCGGAGAACCACTCGTCCCGGACTGCCAGCAGACGGAAGAAAGTGGACTTGCCAGCCCCCTGACCGCCGACCAGACAGAGCATGATTTCAAACTTGCACCCCGGCTGAAAGGCTCGTGAGATTGCACCCAGCAGGAACAGCTTCAATGCTTCATAGGTGTAATCGTCTGCGTCAGCCCCCAGAAAGTGCCGCAGGCAGAAGCGGATTCGCTCTGTCCCGTCCCACACAAGGGAACTTAAATAATCCCGGATGGGGTGGTACTTGTTTTCATTCGCCACAATCCCGATGGCGTTATCAATCTTTTTCTCATTGGTAAGCCCGTAGGTTTCTTCCAGATAGAGAAGCAGATACTTCATGTCCGTATCGTTCAGGGCGGTGCTTTCCCTGTGGAAGCCGATGGGCTTTATGATGTCCTTGCGGTCAGTCAGGATGTTGTATGCGATAGCCCCGGAAAGCAGCGGGTCACGCTGGAATACAGTCAGGCAGTTCCGTATGCTCTGACGGACACCGCCTTTCTCGGTAGTTTCCAGCCCCTCCTTGATTTCCTCAATGCTCTGGGGTGGCTGCATGGCGTTCATGGTGTTTTTTAGTTCTTGCTGCGTCTGCGGCGGCAAGCTCTGCCATTCGCTGTTCAAGCTGTATCACATCCTTTCCGTAGTCCGTAATCAAAGCCGCTTTTTCCTCTGTTTCCCCGAACAGCAGCACATCCAGCAGATACTCCACTTGGTCTTGCTTCTGTAAGGCTTCTATAAACCGGGGATGAAAGGCTTCCTCCGGGGAGTGTGGGGCGTAGTCCGTTCTCCATGCCCGAAGCAGATGGAGATAATCGGCAAGAATACGGAAGCAGCGGTTCTTTGCTTCCTGAAACTGTTCCTCCGGGGATTTCTGCCGGGGCTTTGGCTTTTTTTCCTTTCCCGGCGGTTTCCAGTCCTCATAGGAAAGCCCGAAGTCCTGTGCCAGCTGTACGGCGGCTTCTTTCTTTCTCAGCCCATACAGGGCGGCGGCAAAATCAATCACATCCCCATCCGCACCGCAGCCGAAGCAGTGGTAACGCCGATCCAGCTTCATACTTGGGGTTTTATCGTTATGGAACGGGCAGCAAGCCATCCCGTTCCGACCTACATGGATTCCATAATGCTCCGCAGCCTGTCTTGTTGTGACGGACTGCTTCACAGCTTCAAATACATTCAAATCTATCCCTCCTTGAAAAAAAGAAAAGCACCTGACATTCTCTGATTGAAAATGGCAAGTGCCTGTTAAAGTTCCATATCCTGTTGTCTGTGTTTCTCCTGTGCCGGGGTGGTTCTTTGTGCTTTTTTCTCGTCAGCCTTATCCTGCAAGACTTCTTTGATAGGCTGTTTCTTGGGCGGCTCTTTGCTTTCTTCTGTGCCGGGGGTGGCTTTCCGTACCCAGTAGCGGATGTCCCGCAGCTTCTTCAAATCCTCCTGTACCTCGGTCAGCGGTGTTTTCAGGGCTGCAATTTCTTCCAGAAGTTTTTCCTGCTCCTGTTGCAGTTCCTTTTGGGTGCTGTCCTTATCGTCCGGGTGCTTGGCAAGGTAGGCGGCGGCTTTCGCATACCGGGCGACCTCCGGGTGTTCCTGTTTGAATTTCTCCTTTGTTTTCTTGAAAAATATCTTCTGGTACTTCTCATAGACAGGCTTACATTCCTTGCAGTCTGTCCGGCTGGCAAGAATCCCGTCAATCACTTTGCTGCGGGCTTCCTTTGGCTTCATCTGACTGCGGTAATCTGCGGCTGATTTCCCGGAAGATTCCAGAAATACTTCTAAGTCCTCCACAGTAGAAAGCCCCTTTTGACGGAGATAGGACAGGGCTTCGCTGACTGCCTTTAAGTCCTGTGAAGTCCCCCGGTTCTGTCCAGCCCTTGTCCAGTCCTTCCGTTCTTCCTTTCGTATCTCCATATACTTCATCAGCAGATTGGGAAGAAGTGTCGCTTCCTCCGCCGCCTTTTGTGCAAGCAGTTCTTTTCGTTTTTCTCCCAGCTCGGTAATCCAGCCTTTGAGGTTTTGAATGAGCTGCCGGATAGACTTCATCAGGCGGTTGGCGGCTCTGATGTCCCGGTTCAGGTTGCCGATGTTCGTCTGGATACCCCGCTTTTCCATCTGCCGGACAGCAGCTCCCTCATGGACAGTAGGGATAATATCAAGCCCCTGTCTGGCATAGGAACGCAAGTCCACACGCTCTGGGCGGTCATTGGCTTCCAGATAGCGGTTCTGGATGACCTCCCATTCATGCCGCCAGATTTCGCAATACTTCTGGTCGTTCCAATCCACCGTATCCTCCTTGTGGCTTTTCCATCTGCCGGACGGAAGTTTTATCCGTTCCCCGTTTTCGTCAAGGTCATAAACCTTGCGGCTCTTGGGAAGCCATTTTCCATGTTCGTCCATTGCCCTCATAGTGAGCATGACATGGGCGTGGGGATTGTGTCCCGGCGGATGGGGGTCATGGATGGCAAAATCAGCAATCATGCCTTTGGAAACAAACTGCTTCTGGCAAAACTCCCGGACAAGGACAGCATACTGGTCGGGTGGTATCTCTCTTGGGATGGTAAGCACCCACCGCCTTGCAAGCTGGGAGTTCCATTGCTTTTCCACCGCTTCGGCGGCGTTCCATAAGGTATTGCGGTCTGCATACGACCGTGGGGCGTTTGCCGGGAGCAGAATTTCATTGTGGACAATACCACGCTTTTCCGGGTAGTGCTTCACTTGCTGGTCGTATTCACAGAACAGCTTTTCGCCGCTTTGGTAAGCAGCGGCGGCAACCGCAGACTGTCGCTGGCTGCGCTGAACAATCGTGATTTCGTTGTGTGGGCAGGGCATTTCGTGTCCCTCCTTTCGGTAATTGGTGGATGGGGTGGCGTTTTACCACCTCATTTTGGCAGAAAAAAAGCAGGAGACCTTTTTCAGATTTCCTGCTCGGTGTGCCGCTGTGAAGGCGGCGAATATTTAGCTGTAAAAGTTCGGGACAAGTTGACCCGATGTGTGGGTGGCAAACTTGAATTTTACGATTTTTTGTTTTTCAAAAAGTCAATAGTTCTTTTCACGATAAATACGATACATATCAAATCTACAATCCCACAAACAATAGAGTCCTTTAAGTCTGCAAATCCTCCTGTGTACTGCATTGCATAATAATAAACCGTCCATATCAGTATCAATACGAACACACTAATACTTAACCAATAAGACTTTTTCTTCATCTAATTTTCCTCACATTGAACTTCCGATTAGTCGTTGACTTCATTATACTTTATTCGACCGTCAAAGTATAGAGAGATTTTGTAAAACTTGTCGGCTGGGAACAACTTGCAACGCAAGGTGTCCCCAGATGGCAAGTCCACAAAAGGGTAGCTGGCGGCAGCCAGCGCAGGGGAAGCGTAGCGTCCCCTGTTTGATTTGGAGCAGACCATGACTGCGGAAAATCACAGCCCTCCGGTGAGGAGCCTTCGGAGAACGCAATGCACCAACCTCTGGGTGGTGTATAATTGCGCCCTTAGTAAACTAAGGGGTTTCCGGCTTCTCCCGTTCCAGCAGTTTTTTCAATAGTTCCTGCGTGTCCTGCCTGTGAAAAATGAGTTTCAACAACAGCATGACATCATCATCTGTCAGGCGTTCCGGCTCTTGCAGAAAACTTTCCAGCATACCGCCACGGGTACAGAGCCGGTGCGTCCGTTCCTTTCGGGTAAGCTGCTTCAACTGGTGCTGCAATGCCTTTTCATCATTGATGGCTTTCCGCAGCTTCTTTTCGCTTTTCTCCAACTCCCGGTTGAGCTTTTCCAGCTTTGAAGTATCAGGCAAGGGCAGCGTCCTCCTTTCCCGGTATCAGCACATAAATCCTGT
>NZ_QTVN01000034.1 GCF_003460605.1 Ruminococcus sp. AF31-8BH | reverse complement strand
ATGGAAAGTAATTCCACTGCTTTTTTGAATGAAAAAACTGCGCCACAGCCTTGACAGGCCATCGCGCAGCGATTTTGTTCAATCGGAATTTACAGGAAGTGTAACAAGAAAGCCAAAACGGTATACTGGAAAAAAAAGATTAAGAAAAGAATAAAGAGCTGGTTTTAATTGTAAAATTTATGGGGAACTAACATCAGCTTATTGACATTAATTTAAAAATAAGTATAATAATAGTTGAGTAATTGTTCAACTATTATTATTTGGAGGTGAATATATGTCAAAAACGTCTTATATTTGTAATTGCGATGTAATTCATGAGGATATTGTGAATGATGTGAAATCCAAGATGCAGCCAAAAGATGATTATATCCAGTTGGCTTCTTTGTTTAAGCTATTTGGAGATGGAACTAGAGTACAAATCTTACACGCTCTAGAACAGAGTGAGATGTGTGTATGTGATCTTGCAGTGCTACTGGGGGTAACAAAATCTGCAATTTCGCATCAGTTAAAGGCATTACGCCTAGCGAATCTGGTAAAATTCCGTAAAGAAGCACAGATAGTTTACTACTCGCTGGCAGATGATCATGTGAAAGAGATTATTGACAAGGGATTTGAGCATCTTTGGCAGAAATAATATTTTTTAATATTATAGTTGAGTAATTGAACAATTAAACAAATTATAAGGAGATTATCATGAAACGCATATTTCTATTAAAAGGGTTGGACTGTCCAAATTGTTCCGCAAAAATTGAAAAAGAAATCGGAGAGTTGGATGGAGTGCAATCCTCAGTGGTAAATCTGATGAAGCAGACGCTTACAATCAATGTTACTCAGACAGCCGCAGATACGATAGCCAGTCAGATTGAAACGATTGTTCATAGTCATGAGCCCGATGTGGAAGTTCAGGAAGAAACCGTTATGAATGTTACAAAGAGTTATTCGTTAAAAGGATTGGATTGTCCGAATTGTTCTGCAAAAATTGAAAAAGAAGTCGGAGAATTGGATGGAGTACAATCCTCAGTTGTAAATTTGATGAAGCAGACGCTGACAATCAATGTTGCTCCAGCTGCCGCAAATACAATAGCCAGTCAGATTGAAACGATTGTCCACAGCCATGAGCCGAGTGTGGAGGTTCAGGAAGAAACAATTATCCCCGTTACAAAGAGTTATTTGTTAAAGGGCTTGGACTGTCCGAACTGCTCCGCAAAAATTGAAAAAGAAGTCGGAGAATTGGATGGAGTACAATCCTCAGTTGTAAATTTGATGAAGCAGACGCTGACAATCAATGTTGCTCCAGCTGCCGCAAATACAATAGCCAGTCAGATTGAAACGATTGTCCACAGCCATGAGCCAGATGTAGAAGTTTCCGAAATTGCACAGGAATACTATATACCTGCAAAAAAACAGGATACCAATACATCCTATAACAATGAGGACAAGAAGTTGACGATTCGTTTAGCGATTGGCGCAGCAATCTATGGTATTGGTATGGCATTGACAGTTTTTGCGAAAGTACCACTGCCTGTCGAGTTAGTTTTTCTCATTGTCTCCTATATTATTCTTGGCGGGGATGTTGTATGGCAAGCTGTGAGGAATATTTCAAAGGGACGTGTGTTTGATGAACATTTCCTGATGAGCGTTTCTACGATTGGTGCTTTTGTCATTGGTGAATATCCGGAAGCAGTTGCTGTTATGCTGTTCTATCAAGTTGGTGAATTTTTCCAGTCATTGGCTGTTGAGCGTTCCAAAAAATCTATATCAGATTTAATGGATATACGTCCGGATTGTGCTACAGTCAGAAGGAACGGAGAATTGATTACCATATCTCCTGAAAGTGTTGCCATTGGTGAGATTATTATTGTAAAGCCTGGTGAAAAAATCCCATTAGACGGTGTGGTATTGGATGGAGATTCTATGCTGGATACGAGGGCTTTAACTGGAGAATCGGTTCCGAGAAGCGTTCATAAAGGAGACGAAGCACTTTCCGGTTGTATGAATCAGACGGGTGTTTTAACGATTAAGACAACGAAAGCATTTGGTGAATCTACTGCTTCAAAGATTATTGATCTTGTGGAGAATGCGTCCAGTAGAAAAGCACCAACAGAAAATTTCATTACTACATTTGCACGTTATTACACTCCTGTTGTTGTAATCTTAGCAGCTATTCTGGCAATTCTGCCACCGATCCTTCTTGGTGGAGGTTGGACAGAGTGGATTCGCAGAGGATTTGTTTTCCTTGTGGTATCTTGCCCATGTGCATTGGTCATTTCAATCCCGCTGACTTTCTTCGGAGGTATTGGTGCGGCATCTAAACGAGGTGTTCTTGTAAAAGGAAGTAATTATTTAGAGGCGCTTAATAATGTCAGCATTATTGTGTTCGATAAAACTGGAACACTTACAAAGGGTGTTTTCAATGTGACTGATATTCTGCCTGCAAATGGATTTTCAAAAGAACAGGTTCTGGAGTATGCGGTCCAGGCAGAGAGCTTTTCTAACCATCCTATTGCAAAATCCATTCTCTCTGCTTATGGAAAAGAAATTGACCAATCAGTTATCTCTGATTACAAGGAAATTTCCGGATATGGAATCAGTGCCATGGCAGGAAAGAAGAAAGTTTATGCTGGCAATACGAAACTTATGGATTCAGAGCATGTGGAGTACACAGCCTGTGAAAAAGTTGGTACAAAGGTTTATGTAGCAGTAGATGGTCAATATGCCGGATGCATTTTGATAACAGATGAAGTAAAGCCGGACAGCAAAAAAGCAATTTCTGATTTGAAACATATCGGTGTGGAAAAAACAGTCATGCTTACTGGTGATGATGAAAAAATCGGAAAGGCTGTTGCGGAAGAATTGCAGTTGGATGAATATTATGCACAACTGTTTCCTGATCAAAAAGTGGAAAAGGTTGAGCTTTTGGACAGTAAAAAGAGACAGGGAAGCAAATTAGCTTTTGTTGGTGATGGTATCAATGACGCTCCTGTCCTTGCTCGTGCGGATGTTGGTATCGCAATGGGTGGTCTTGGTTCAGATGCGGCCATTGAAGCTGCGGATGTGGTTCTGATGACAGATGAACCATCTAAGCTGGTGGATGCGATTGATGTGGCAAAAGCGACAAAGCAAATTGTCATGCAGAATATAGTGATTGCCCTTGGAATTAAGAGTGTGTTCCTGATTCTTGGCGCTCTTGGTATTGCGGGAATGTGGGAAGCTGTATTTGGTGATGTAGGCGTTACCATAATTGCTGTTTTGAACGCAATGAGAATTTTGAAAAAATAGGAAATGAGGTGGGAATGTGAAACGAAAACTGATTCTGTTAGTTGTTACGATTGTTTTTCTTGTAGGTTTTGGTGTCATATTACATTCACCGCCTTCTATGATTGATGCAGTCACAGGAGCAACACCGAAGTCAAAAAAGGCGGCTCAAGCCTCCGCACAGTTGGAAGGCTCTTATGTTCTCGGTATTAATATGATGTCAGATGGTCTCGACAACGAGAACACCCGGAATAAATTAAAAGAATTGGCACTGGACGATTCGGAAACAAATGAAACAGATCTCATGAAAACGGACATTAGTTTTCGGTTATATGTATCTGAGACGGATTATCCGCTTGTCAGTTATGCTAAGAAACTCTGTGACAGGTTGAAACAGGCCGGTTTTTTCGTAGATCTGAAAGAGTACAGTAACACAATGATGCTATCAAGAGTGGTAAGTGGAAAGTATGATGTATTCCTGGCATCGGATGATTTTATTGACGTTACAACGCTAACACAGATGGACTATATGATCATGGACAGCGAAGAAATGAGGTGAGCGGGAATTTATGAGAAAATGGAATACGATTTTGTCTGTTTTAATGCTTCTCATTTTTATGATTCATGGAATCATGGGCAGCTTTATGCTGAACGGAGTTGGAAGTAGTGCAGGGAAACTTCTTGCATGGGTTGGTGTTGGTATTCTTGTTGTGCATACGGTGATTGGTGTCATCCTGACAGTTCAGAGTTTACAGACAGCGAAGCAATCAGGAAAAATGTATCTGAAACAAAACGTCATATTTTGGGCGAGACGAGCCAGTGGGATGGCAATAATGATTCTGCTGTTATTCCATATTGGCTTGTTTGGAAAGGTGCAGAATGGGACATATATTTTGTTCCCTTTTACAACGGTAAAGATGGTAACTCAGCTTTTGTTCGTAGCGGCAATCTTTGTCCATATTTTTATCAATATCCGCCCATTGCTCGTATCACTGGGAATCATCAGTTATAAAGAACGAAGGAGTGATATTTATTTGATCCTTTCGGTGCTTCTTCTTTTTATAGCGGGAGCGGTTATTTTATATTATATTGGGTGGCAATATCTATGAGTAAGACAATTGTTATTATAGGTGCTGGACTGGCAGGACTTTCAGCGGCTTTGCAGGCAGCGGAAAATGGATGCAATGTAAAACTGGTTTCCTCCCTTCCGTCAGAGCGGGCACAGTCTGTTATGGCGGAGGGCGGTATCAACGCAGCTTTGAATACAAAAGATGAAAACGACAGTCCCGAAGAACATTTTACAGATACAATAAAGGCAGCATGTGGTCTGGCAGATCCAAATGCAGTTTGGGGAATGACACAGGCAGCACCGGAGCTGGTGCACTGGCTGCTAAAACTTGGAGTTAAATTTAACATGAGTGGCTATGATGATGTGGATCTGCGGAATTTTGGCGGGCAGAAAAAGAAACGGACTGCTTTTGCACAGAGCGATACCGGGAAGCAGATCATGACAGCTATGATAGACGCTGTTCGCAGGAAAGAAGCATCTGGTATGGTAGAACGGTTCAGCCATCATTCTTTCCTAACACTTCGTCTGTGTGGCAATATTTGTTGTGGCTGCGTAATCAGGGATGAATACAGTCAGGAGACTGTGGAATTACCGGGGAATGCGGTTATTGTTGCCACCGGTGGTATGCACGGATTGTTTGGAAATACAACGGGTTCGCTGAGCAATACAGGAGAAGTCACCGCAGAATTGTTCCGGCTTGGTGTTCCTCTGGCAAATGGCGAGATGATCCAGTACCATCCGACAACTGTGAAATGTGGTGGAAAACGCATGCTCATCAGCGAGGCGGCCAGAGGGGAAGGTGGCAGGTTGTTTGCCATGAAAGATGGAAAACAATGGTATTTCATGGAGGAAAAATACCCGGAGCTTGGAAATCTGATGCCACGAGATATTACCGCCAGAGAGATATGGAAGGTCAGCCATGAATCAGAGGTATTTCTTGACATGACGGAAATATCGGAGGAGATTATTTCAAATAAGCTATCTGGTCTGGCAGACGATTGTATGACCTATCTGCATAAAGATATACGAAAGGAACCGGTGTCTGTTTTACCGGGAATTCACTATTTTATGGGAGGCATTCTGGTGGATGAGCAGCACAGAACGCCGATTCAGAATCTTTGCGCTGCCGGAGAATGCTGTGCCCAATATCATGGTGCCAACCGTCTTGGTGGAAATTCTCTGTTAGGAGCGTTATACGGAGGACGTGTTGCGGCAAAATCAGCATGCGAACAGGCAGATGTAGTAGATCTATCTTGTGCGACACAGATAGATTTTCCACCAGCGTCTCAAATTTCAGAAATAAAGCAATTAAACAAAGTGATGCAGGAGACTATGGGCGTTGTCAGAAATGAGAATACGTTGTTAAATGGGATTCAAACGGTACAAGCGCTGACAGGAAATCTTCCATTGCTTGGCATGGCAGTTCTAAAGAGTGCTCTTGCAAGAAAAGAAAGCCGTGGTGCACACTGGCGAGAGGATTATCCGAAGAGCAATGACGATGATTACCTTAAAACAACGGTAGCCAGATTTGATGGAAAGCAGATACAGATTTCCTTTGTACCTGTTCCAGAAAGGCGGTGATTCACTTGGTATATAAAATAAGAATCAGGCGGCAGGAGAGTCAGAAATCAGACAGTTATTGGCAGGAATTTGAGTATGACGGAAGCAAAAACAGCTCTGTTGCCACTGTTCTAAAGGAATTGAACAGTAGAACCCCTTTGAAAGATAACTCAGGAAATATAGTTACTCCCATCAGCTGGGAATGTAGCTGTATGGTGCGAAAATGTGGGGCTTGCGCCATGCTGATTAACGAACGTCCGAGGTTGGCATGCTCTACATTTTCTACATTTCTACATACGTTAAAAGGTTCTACAATCATCTTGGAACCTTTAAGCAAATTTCCGCTTGTAAGAGATTTGATCGTTGACCGGTCAAATCTGTTTGAAAATTTGAAAAAACTGAACCTTTGGCTTGAAAGTGAAGCTTATATGAGTTCGTGGACACATGAACCGAGATACCAGTCGGCACGCTGTCTGATGTGTGGCTGTTGCCTTGAAGTGTGTCCTAACTTCTCTGCAAATGGGACTTTCGCAGGCACTGTTGCTGCAGTCAACGCATTTCGGATTCTGAATGAAGAACAGGAAAGCACTCATTTGAATGAGATTTCTGCTGAATATAAGAAGAGATTTTTTGAAGGATGCGGGAAGTCGTTATCTTGTCATGATATTTGTCCGATTGGTCTGCCTGTGGAAGAACTGCTTGTAAGGTCGAATGCAGCGGCTGTTTGGGGCAAATAAAATGGATGATAAAAGCTATAATGAATGTATGAAGAGAATCAAAAACTTGATTCTCTTTTTTAAAATGCATACATTGACAAATATCTATGTATATATTATATTGAACATAGACAATGATCAATGTGATGTGTCAATATGAATGCAATGGATGTGGCTTTGATATGCAAGGCTTTGGGCGATGCGAACCGGCTGGAAATTGTACAGATGCTGTCGGATGGAGAAAAGTGCGGGTGTAAACTTTTGGAAAGATTTGAAATTACCCAGCCAACTTTATCCCATCATATGAAGATACTGGTAGGATGCGGCCTTGTGAATGATCGTAAGGAAGGAAAATGGCATCACTATTCTTTGAATTGTGAGACATTGATGAATTACAAACACTTTATAGAATCCCTTACTTGCCTTGGATGCGGTGACGGGGATTGTTGTAAATAATTTAAGGAGAGCAGATATCATGAAAAAAGAATCAAATTCAGGAATTAGTTTTTTCCAGCGTTACCTGACTGTAACCTGCCAAACATCAATCTGGGGCAGTTGCAGATAATTCTCGCAGCAGCGGGCTTACTTTCTGTATTAGCAACGGTTAGCTGTATGTTGTTCCTGTCTGCAAAATGTAAAGACACATTGACAGTTTTGCTGATCTCTATCGTAGTTCTTCTCATGCCGCTTTTTGCTTATGTGGCGATGGGAGCAACATGGCTCTCTACCATACTTCCATCTGCCGGAATTGGTATGCAGAACAATTTCCTTTCTCAGCTTGCAAATTTCAATTATCTGAATATCGGTGGAATGAGTTTCTGGACACCGCATGTTATTTTGATTTCGGCAGGAATTGAATTATTTGTGTTTACATTCTTGGCGATTCATTCCTATTGCAGACATCAGGTAGCATAAAAGAAGTTCAAAATAGAATGAATTGATTATCTGCCGCATGACGGCAAAAGAAAAACCAGACAATTTAGAACGGCGACTTTGATTTTCAGAGCCGCCGTTTCTTTGCGTTTATACAAACCTATGATGAATTTTCCGGAAATATTGTAGCTAATAGTTATTTAAACTGTTGTATTTGTTTAAAAATTAAAAAATATCTAATGAGTCTTCCGCATCTACCCACATCTGCAAATTTCCATCAAGATATAATCTTGCATATTCAAGAGGATCATCAATGGCGAGTGCGTTTAATGCACAGTCTGATCCTGATGTGGTTTTTAAGTCCTTTTCAGCTTCCCAACAGTCAATGCGGAGCATATAGCCAACAGAGGTATAAACATCAATACTGTTGCGCTTGGGATTGTATTCTGCAAATATTGTTCTCATCGTATCAAATCTCCTTATCGTTAAATCAATCATTTGTTGCAAAAATCAGAAGCATTTCAATCAGTTCACCATGTCACTTTTATTTTGTGTTATACTGTTTTATAGGATTTTCTTGCCCTTGTATTTGCCCTTATCAGAGTTCGAAAACACTGGTGGGACAATATAACACAAGGGAAACAATAAGGGAAAGCTCACCAGTGATAAATTCAGTGTTTTCAAGGGTTTGCGGAGAATTTAATAACAAAATATAACAGTTATTAAATCTCTTAAAACAGGTGAAATCTCAATCGGAATTGCTAAACGCAGATCCTTTCAAGATGGTTCCTCAGAATCACAAGCGAGTATTCCAAACGTATTTCAAAGCGAAGTTATAGATTAAAACTTTGAGTAAGGTGAAAGAACAGCAATATGATGAATGAGTTGTTCGAAGTTCTCCTTGCTCCAAAAACGGGGATGAACGAATCCATGCATAACTCTGTTTCGCCCGTTTTCATCGTTGTTTACTTTTACATATTTGAAATATTTCTTTGTTTCTTCCAGATGCAAATTCTGCCCGAACGGTACGCCTATTCTGAAATTAGCGGTACATCCATT
>NZ_QTVN01000033.1 GCF_003460605.1 Ruminococcus sp. AF31-8BH | reverse complement strand
GATTTTTTGTACGCCGCCGCCCGCCATCGAGCAGAGTTTTACACCTAATTGGGGATAAAACAGCTGATGGCGGGCGGCGGTGTCGTTCTGATCGGTCTTCAGCTTATCCCTCTGCTGTCCGGGCTGTTCAGCTAAATGTCACCCGTTGTCCCTTTTTCCAGAAAAGGAGCTGATGTATGGACTTTATCATCGACGCAATCGTTGAATGGCTGAAAGGTCTGCTCGTCGATGGTATCATGGGAAATCTGGATGGTCTTTTCGATAACGTCAATCAGAGCGTTGGCGAGATCGCCACACAGGTAGGCACGACCCCGGCGGACTGGAACGCCGGGGTCTTTTCCATGATACGACAGATCTCTGAAACTGCCATCCTGCCAATCGCCGGGGTCATCCTCACTTTTGTAATGACTTATGAGCTGATACAGATGCTCATAGAACGCAACAACCTCCATGAAGTTGACACATGGATGTTTTTTAAGTGGGTGTTCAAAACCTTTGTGGCTGTGATGATCCTGACGAACACCTTCAATATCGTGCTGGCGGTCTTTGATGTGAGCCAGCATGTGATACAGCAGTCAGCAGGCATTATCCAGAACGGGACAGAGATCACGCCGGATGTGCTGGACAGTTTGCGGACAGAGCTTGAGGCGATGGAGTTAGGTCCTCTGTTCGGACTCTGGCTACAATCCTTCCTAATCCAGCTTACCATGATTGCCTTAAACATCGTGATCTTCGTCATCGTATATGGCCGTATGATTGAAATTTATTTACTCACAAGTTTAGCTCCTATCCCGTTTGCCACAGTCCCCAACAGGGAAACCGGACACATGGGGCAGAACTATTTCCGCTCCCTCTTTGCGGTAGGCTTTCAAGGTCTATTGATCTTAGTCTGTGTCGCCATCTATGCGGTGCTGATCCAGAGTATCGCCACCGACGGCGACCCCATCGGGGCGATCTGGGGCTGTGTGGGATATACGGTGCTGCTGTGTTTTACCTTATTCAAAACAGGCAGTCTTGCAAAATCCATCTTCGGCTGCCATTAAGAGACTTCGGGCCATGCTGACCCGAAGCGGAAAGGAGAAATCCATGCAGGAAAAAACTGCGGGCGGAACACCAGCCGCCCCTATAAAGCTGGATGTAAGCGTGCGGGTCATCGAACCCGTGAAAAATCTCATGGGCTTTGCCAGCGTGAAATTCAATGACTGCTTTGTGGTGGAAAATCTGAAAATCGTACAGGGCAGCAAGGGCCTCTTTCTTGGGATGCCCAGCCAGCCGGACGGAAAAGGCGGCTACCGGGATATGGCCTACCCTGTCACAAAGGAGTTCCGGGAACAGCTCAATACCGCTGTTCTGCAAGCCTATGAGGCAAAGCTGGAACAGATGGCGGAGCGCGGCTCTGTGGGGCGTGCGTCCATCAGCGACCAGCTCAAAGCCGGGAAAGCGGCTGCCGAACAGGCAAAGGCAGAACGGCCTCCGAAGGAAAAGCCCAGCCGCAGCGCAGAGCGTTGACCTCGGGCCATGCTGGCCCGAAGCAGAAAGGAGGCGGGAACCATGCTACGCAAACGGACGGGCTATGACGCGGCCTGCTATTACGACGGAAAACTGCTGGGCCGCTGTACCAAAGCGGACAGCGACGCCTATACCCTGTTGATGAACGCCTGCGGCGGGGAGGCCGCCCGGGTCCTGCGGGAATATGCCTATTTTTCCCCGGAACTGAAAGCCATCTTAGAAAAGGCGGCGCTCATGCAGGCGGACCGGAGCCGGATGGGCGGAATGTTCCATGCGCCGAAAAGTTCCCCGTGGGGCGAGGTGCAGAGCTGTGAAACCCTCTGTCCGGGGGTGTTTCTGGTATCTACCGCCAGCCACGGCGGAACGATGGTGGCAAACGAGGTAGCCGCCGTCCTCTCCCCGGCGGCCAAAAAATGCGGCTTCAAGGACAAGGGCTATATCTGCTACGAGGAGGACGCGCAGGAAAGCGTAGTGCTCCGGGAGCTGCTGGACAAAAAGCTGTGGAAAATCCCTGACCGCATTAAGGACAAAGGACAGTTTGAAGAAAAACTCAATCAGTCCATCCGGCAGTATCACCCCGAATACTGGCGGGCAAGGCAGAGCGGACGAGAGGCCGCCGAAGCTGCCCGCAGCACAGCCCCGGCCAAAGAGGCCGCAAGATAACCTCGGGCCATGCTGGCCCGAAGCAATAAAGGAGGTGTACCAAAATGGCCTATGTGCCAGTACCAAAAGACCTTTCCAAAATCAAGACAAAGCTGGCCTTCAACCTAACGAAGCGCCAGCTTGTTTGTTTTTCCAGCGCGGCGGCGGTGGGCCTCCCGGCTTACCTGTTTTCCCGTGGCAGTATCGGGAACAGTGCCGCCATGTTCCTGATGATCGGCCTCATGCTCCCGTTCTTCTTTCTGGCTATGTATGAACGAGACGGTCTGCCGCTGGAAAAAGTGCTGAAAAACATCATCCGCACCCGGTTCCTCTATCCCCGTGTGCGGCCTTACAAAACCGAAAACTTCTATGCGCTGCTTAGCGTCAGAAAGGAGGCGCAGCCGATTGCGAAACAGCAGAAGGGCCGGAAAGCCCGCAGGCAGAAAGCCTGAAAAGCAGGGCCTTACCGGCCTGTTCACGAAAGGAAAGAACATTCCCACCACCGCCCAGCAGACCCTCCCTTACCGGGAAATGTACCGGGACGGGGTGTGCCGGGTAGCGGACCGCTATTACACCAAAACCATTGAATACGAGGACATCAACTACCAGCTCGCACAGTCCGAAGATCAGGCAGCCATCTTTGACGGGTGGAGCGCCTGCCTCAACTACTTTGACAGCAGCCTTCCGTTCCAGCTTTCCTTCCTCAACCACCGGAGCCGCCCGGGCAGCCGGTACAGCGTGAACATCCCCATGCAGGACGATGATTACAACAGCGTCCGGTGTGAGTATGTGGAAATGCTGGAAAACCAGATCGCCAAAAGCAACAACGGCATTGTCCGCACAAAGCTCCTGACCTTCGGCGTGAACGTGGACGACCTTCCCACCGCCAGGGCAAGGCTGGAACGTGTAGAGGCGGACATTTGCGGGAACTTCAAAAAGCTGGGCGTCAAGTGCCGTTCCCTTTCGGGGCTGGAACGGCTGGAGCTTCTTCACGGGCAACTCCACCCCGGCAGCGGCTCCCCCTTCCGGTTTTCATGGGATATGATCCCCAAAACCGGGCTTTCCACCAAAGACTTTATCGCCCCGGACAGCTTCGATTTCCGTTTCAGCCGACTGTTCCGGGTGGGGACGACCTGGGGCGCTGCCTCTTACTTGCAGATTTTGGCCTCGGAGCTCTCGGACAAGCTGCTGGCGGAGCTTTTGGAAATGGATGCGGAAATGACCATTACCCTCCATATCCAGACCGTCGATCAGGCCGCCGCCGTAAAATCCATCAAGGCCAAAGTCTCCGACATTGACAAGATGAAAGTGGAGGAACAAAAAAAGGCAGCCCGGTCAGGGTACGACATGGACATACTCCCGCCTGACCTTGTAACGTACAGCAACGACGCAAAGACCCTCTTGGAAGATTTACAGAGCCGGAATGAAAGAATGTTCCTTCTGACCTTCCTTGTGGTAAACATGGCCCCGACCCGCCGGGAGCTGGACAACGACCTGTTCACGGTGTCCGGTATCGTCCAGAAATACAACTGCACCTTGAAGCGGCTGGACTTCCAGCAGGAGGACGGTTTTCTTTCCAGCCTTCCGCTGGGCCATAACGGCATTGAGATCAAGCGCGGCATGACCACCAGCTCCACGGCCATTTTCGTTCCCTTTATGACGCAGGAGCTCCGCATGGATGGCGAAGCCGTCTATTACGGGCTCAACGCCCTTTCCCATAACGTCATCATGGCAAACCGGAAAAAGCTCAAAAACCCCAACGGCCTGTTCCTCGGTGTGCCGGGCTCCGGTAAATCCTTCGCCGCAAAGCGGGAGCTTGTGAACGTGTTCCTTGCCACAAAAGACCGCATTATCGTGGTGGACCCGATGGGCGAATACTCGCCCCTTATCAGGCGGCTGGGCGGACAGGTCATCGAGATCGCACCGGACAGCCCCCACCACATCAATCCGATGGACATTGATTTGAGCTTTGACGAGGAAAACCCGATGGCACTGAAAGCCGACTTTATCCTGTCGCTGATGGAGCTGATCGTCGGCGGCAAGGACGGCTTGCAGCCGGTGGAGCGTACCGTCATTGACCGCTGTGTGCGCCAGATGTACCGGGAACACTTGCAGGACCCGGAAACAAGCAAAATGCCGACCCTCCAAACCCTGTATGACCTGCTCTGTTCCCAGCCGGAGGGCGAGGCGGTGCGGCTGGCGACGGCCCTTGAAATTTATGTGTCGGGCTCCCTTAACGTGTTCAACCATGAAACCAATGTGGACTTAAACCGCCGTCTGGTATGCCTTGACTTAAAAAAGCTGGGGGCCGGGCTTCGGACGATTGCCATGCTCATTATGCAGAACTTGGTAAACTCGCAGGTGTCCATGAATTTCCTCCGCGGTATCGCCACATGGTGTTACTTTGACGAATTTCATGTGCTGCTCCGTGACCGTCTGACGGCAAGCTATTGTGTGGCGATCTGGAAAATGCTGCGAAAAAAAGGGTGCGTTCCGAGTGCTTTAACGCAGAATGTAAAGGATTTTCTGGCAAGCCCGGAGATTGAGAACATCTTTGAAAACTCGGACTTCCTTGTGCTGCTCTCGCAGGCACAGGGGGACCGGCAGATTTTAGCCAAACAGCTTGGGATCAGCCCCCACCAGCTTTCCTATGTGACCCATACCAATTCCGGCGAAGGGCTGCTGTTCTTCGGGAATACCACCATCCCGTTTGTTGACCGCTTCCCGCAGAATACCGAGCTGTACGCCATTATGACCACCCGCCCGGAGGACAAAAAACAGGAAATGAACCGGGCGTAACACACTTCGGGCCATGATGGCCCGAGGTTTGGAAAGGAGGGATACATTATCGGAAAGAAACCGGACAAACGGAATTTTCAAAGGCCGGGGCCGACGGAGGATACCGGGGACAATCGCCCCGGACCGGCAGAACGGGAAGGACCTTCCCCCGCACCGTCCCGACGTCTGCGGTTTGAGGACGAGGATGCCGGGCAGGACAGTCCTTCGGGCCATGATGGCCCGAAGTCCAAAAGCGGCAAGTTTCAAGAGGACAGCCGCAAAAGCCGTCCCTCTGACCGCATGAGGCAGGAGGATGAAGCGAGCAGGCCGCAGGATACCGGCAGGGCACAGGAGCCGGAGGGCTCCGCCGAGAAGGCCGGGAGTAAAAAGGACAAGTACCAGAAGGCGCAGGCCAAAGCGGAGCGCGCCGGGGAAAAGCTGGGAAAGGCCCGGGAGAAGCTGGATAAGGTCGAGGCGAAACGGGCGGCGCAGAAGCCGCCGGGGCTTGCGAAGAAAGCTGTCCGGGGAGCCCGCACCGAGGCATGGTTTTATCTCCACAACAAGATACACGAGGTTGAGCATGAAAATGTGGGTGTGGAAGGAGCCCATAAATCCGAGCTGGCCGCAGAGGCCGGAGCCCGGAAACTGACCCGGTATGCCAAACGCCGCTGGCGGGAGCACCCGGCCCGGAAGGTGGCAAAATGGGAACGGAAGGACATAAAAGCCCGGGCCAATATGGATTTTCAGAAGATGGCCTCCGAGCACCCGGAGCTTGCCAGCAATCCGCTTTCCCGTGTGCAGCAGAAATGGAAACTGAAACGCCGGTATTCCAAAGAAGCAAAGGCGGCTGCAAAACAGGGCGCAAAGACCGCAAAGAAAACCGCTGCCGCTTCGGGAACTGCGACCCGTCGGGCGGCACAGTTTGTGACCCGTCATCCTGTGGCGGTGCTGATCCTGCTCCTGCTGTTGCTGCTCTGTTTTCTTGTGTCGGCGGTAAGTTCCATTTTTCCCACGCTTGGCAGCGGCCTTGCCAATGCGTTATCCGGCACCTCCTACGCCTCGGAGGATACGGACCTGCTGGGGGTGGACGAGGACTACACGGCGCTGGAAAACGAGCTGGCGCAGACGGTAGCGAACATTGAAAGCACCCATCCCGGCTATGACGAGTACCGCTATTCCGTGGACGAGATCGGCCATAACCCCTATGAGCTGGCGTCCTATCTCTCGGCAAAGTACCATGTCTATTTCCGTGAACAGGTGCAGGACGAGCTGCGGGAGATCTTCGAGGCACAGTATGAGCTGACCTTGACGGAGGAAGTCGAGATACGCTACCGCACCGAAACCAGCACCGACCCGGAGACCGGGGAAACCACCACCGAGGAAGTCCCCTATGAGTATTACATCTTAAATGTGACCCTCACAAACAAGACGCTGCCCGCCGTGATCCTGCCGAGGCTTGACGAACAGCAGAGGCAGATATACACCGTTATGCAGCAGCTCAAAGGCAACAAGCCCTATCTGTGGGAGGGGATTTACAACGGCGGCGAAGATACCGGCCCCAGCTATGAGATACCCGGCGAGGCGCTGGATGACCCGGCTTTTGCGGCGCTCATGGAAGAAGCCACAAAGTACATCGGCTGGCCCTATGTGTGGGGCGGCTCCAGCCCGTCCACCTCCTTTGACTGTTCGGGCTTTGTCTGCTGGGTGTACACGGCCAGCGGCGTCCACAACCTGCCCCGTACCACGGCACAGGGCATTTATAACCAGTGCGCTATCATTTCCCCCTCCGAGGCAAAGCCCGGCGACATTATCTTTTTCACGGGAACCTATGACAGCCCCGGCCCTGTGTCCCATGTGGGGATTTATGTGGGCGACGGGATGATGCTCCATTGTGGTTCGCCCATCCAATACGCAAACATCAATTCAAGCTACTGGCAGACACATTTCTATGCCTTCGGGCGTTTGTGAGCCAGAGGAAAGGAGTCCTTGCATGAACAAGATCGACAAGCTCGATAAGGAACTGGAAAAAGCCCGGGAGAAGGCTGCCGAGTGGCAGGCCAAAATCCGGGAGCTGGAAAAGCAGAAACAGGAGGAAGAAAACAGCCAGATCGTGCAGGCGGTGCGCTCCCTTAAACTGACGCCCGCCCAGCTGATGGCATTTCTGAATGACCCCAAAAACAGCCTTACCGCTTCGGACCATACTGACCCGAAGCCGGAGGCACCCGAAAAGGAGGACACAGCCCATGAAAAAAACTAAATACCGCAGGCTGGCGGCGATGGCTGCCAGCCTTTTGTGTTGCCTGATCTTTACGGTCCCGGCTTATGCACAGAGCAGCGAGCCGCAGCCGGAGACAGCTCCCTCCCTGGCAGAAACCGAAGCAGAGCCGGAAACCCAGAACCCCTTTACCCCGGACGGGACGGGAACCGTGGTGGACAACGCCACCGACGAGGATGGAAAGGAGTTCTACACCATCACCACAGCAGACGAGAGCGTGTTTTATCTGGTGATCGACAAACAGAAAACCAGCGAGAACGTCTATTTCCTCAATACCGTTACCACAGACGACCTTCTGCCTCTTGCTGAACAGGGTAAGGAACCGCCCAAAGAAGTGACCCCTGAGCCAGAGCCAAAGCCCACCGAACCGGTGGAGGAAGTACCGGAACCCAAGCCGGAGAAAAAGGACAGCCCCCTTCTCTCTCTGCTCCTGATCGGTGCGGTGGTGCTGGCCGGCGGTGGAATTGGTTACTATTTCAAGATTTACAAGCCGAAGCATGAAGCCCCGGATTTGGAAGATGATTACTGCGAATATGAGGACGGGGAGCTGGAGGAGATCGCAGAGGAACCCGAGGACGAAGATACCCCGCCGTGGGAGGAAGATACGGAGGAATGAGAATGAATTTTACAAGCAGCCCTTTTGAACGAATGATGAAGGAAGTACCGCACCCCGGCTGGGACAATGACGACCCTTGTAAGGGATGCCGTTACTACAAGGAGTGCAAAGGAAAGAAAAAACAGTGCCGGAAGAAGTTCCGGGCGCTGATCGTGGAGCCCCGCCCTTCGGGCCATCGTGGCCCGAAGTCTTAAATGGACGCCCGGGAGCTGACCCGTGACGAGAAGAAGAAAATCCGCACTCTGGTCACGGGGATGTGCGCCAACTATGACCGGGAAAGCGGCCTGTGCCTTCCTCTTGACTGTGCCTGCTATATGCTGCACAAGTGCTGGACAGGGGCGTACTGCCGTTATTTCCGTGAGGCTGTCCTGCCTCTTAACCCGGAGCTTCAAGCGTCGTTGACAACGGAAGGCATCTCCCCGGAGCTGCGAGCCTGTGCGGTCTGCGGAAAGGCGTTTTTGCCCGAGGGGCGTCAAGCCTACTGTTCCGACGCCTGCAAGGCCGAAGGGAACCGCCGAAAAAGCCGGGAACGCATGAGGAAAATGCGGGAGAAAAGGCCGGGCGGCTGTTACGATTTGCCGCTTCCAAAGGCTTGACATTCCGGGCTTTTTGGAGGGTGTTTCCGGGGTGGGAATATCTTATTACATTCCTCCCCGGTCTGCCCTCTTATTTCGTAACATCCAGCACTTCGGGTCATGTTGGCCCGAGGCACAGAAAGGAGGGATCTCTTGGAGACAGTACAAGGATATGTGATTTTGAAAGCTGCCACCTTTGAAACCGGACACGGCTTTGCGCTGGGGCATAATCCGGGAGCGCCGAGCCCCTTTGTGACCTGGCAGTTTACCAAGGGAGAAAACGGCCATCGGGATTACTACTGGGGCCGCTATGGAACCAGTCAAGCGTGGGCGCAGAGGGACTTTGACCGCCGGGTGGACGACTATCAGCAGCTTTACCATGCGGCGGTCAAGCATACCGAGCTGGGACCGGAGGGCGTTTACCGC
>NZ_QTVN01000032.1:6938-9557 GCF_003460605.1 Ruminococcus sp. AF31-8BH | reverse complement strand
TTTACCATGCGGCGGTCAAGCATACCGAGCTGGGACCGGAGGGCGTTTACCGCTATTATTCCACCCAGCGGCCCGTGGACATAGGCACCTACCCGAAGCCGCCGGATAACCAGCCTCTTTCCATCGTCAACTACGATGACGACAGGCGGCGTCCTGTGGCAGACGGCAGGCTGATGGCATGGGGCGAACTGACCTACGCAAAGCCGCTGACCGAAGAGCAGATGGAGGATTATGAACTGAAACCAGCACCGGGCAATCCTGACCGGGTGCGCCCATCCATTACCGCCCGGCTCAAAGAAGGAACCAGAGGGCAGGAACCCCCGAAGGAGCCCGGCCAGAAGCGGAGCCATAAAAACCATGAGGAACGATAAAGGAGGATCGCCATGCACGAAAAAGACAACTATCTGAAAACCGCCGAACTCTCCACGGAGCAGAACTGCAACATGATCGACGGCGTACCCAACAACACGCCTATCCCACCCACGCCCCCGGAGTTGGACGCAAAACCGCTTGATAAGGTAAAGGAGCCCAAAGAGCGCCGGAAAGGCCGGGAGTTGGAACGCTGATGGAGAACCGCAAGCGGAATGTCCATCTGCACGTTATGGTAACGCCGGACGAGCTGGCAGCCATCCATGAACGGATGGCTGAGGCGGGCATTTCCAACGCCGGGGCTTATGTGCGGAAAATGGCTCTGAATGGATATATCCTGCACATCGACCTTGCACCTGTAAAAGAGTTGATCTCTCTGCAACGGCGCTGTTCTAACAATCTCAATCAGGTTGCCATACACGCACATACCTATGGCGTGTACCCGGAGGAAATCGACGGATTGAAGCGGGACTATGAAAAGCTGTGGGGCGAGGTGTCAAAGGTGCTGCGGGAGCTTTCCGAGCTGGTGGCAAAGTAAGACGAGGGCGGCAGGTTCCGATGTTGGGACCTGCCGCCTTGTTCTTTTTACCATCTATATCTATGTTTCCGAAAATGTAATTCCCGAAGTCCAGCCTCTTTACAAATAGACGATAGAATTTTTAGTATTTCTTCTCGTGTAGAATTAAGCCATTCAGCAAGCTCACGATCATAGAAACAATAAGCGACATCTTCGCCTGTGCCATATGTCGAATAGGCTTTTTCCTTTTTGGCTATTTTCAATCGTCTGCGAATTGCTGTTAGCATATCAGTGATAGTATAGAGTTTTTCTCTCCATAAAGAGTTTTGGACAGAAGATTTTCCATCAGCCTGTTTTAATATGGAGCCATCACGAGTTCTTAGTACCCCTGTATTCAAGGCAATTAGCGTATCTTCAATCGCTTTATCAAAATCCTCCATTCGACCTTCTTGATAAATGTCATCTTGAAAGGCTGGACGATCAAAGCACTCCAAATAAAATTGGACAAGCTCTTTATCTTTTTCAAAGGCAGGTGTGGAAGAAGTAGTTTCGACTTCCAAAATTGCTGTCTGTTCTGCAAGCTGCTTCCAACTTTGTAGCAGTTCTTTAGGATAACGAGTAATATCCGTATCAATCAATTTAGAACAAGACTGGCATAACCAAATTCCATTTTCAAACGACTTTCTTTCTTCGGGTGTCATAGAAGCGTCATAGCGTGGACCGCCTTGAGCCGCTGCACAGATATGAGCTGCTACCCCTATATTTGTAATTTTTTCAGGATTGGTATTTGCCCCACAAGTCAACTTTCGGCAAGCAGGATTACTACATCTTCTACCAACCCGATTTGCCAGTAATTCCTTTGTTGCTGAAGTAAAGTCGTCTCTGCTGTTCCCCATGTTCATCACCTCGTCTAACCAAAATATTGATTTCATTATATCATAACTTTTTAGATAAAACCATCAAGCTTCGGGCCAGCATGACCCGAAGTTTTAGGACAGGATTTACTAATCTTTCGCAACATTTATGTCCCCGGGCAGGCATGATAAAATAGAGGTAGGAAGGATAGATAAAGGAGGTTTTGAAGATGAAGATACTGCTGAAAATATTGGTTGCTCCCTTTGCTTTAGCGTTGTCCCTTCTGGCGGCTCTGCTGGTGTTCCTATTTGATATTTGTGCCGTCCTGCTGACGATTGCCTCTGTGATCCTGACGGTGCTGGGTGTCGCTCTCTTTTTCACGCCGACGCCCATAGGCGGGATTGTATTTCTGTTTCTTGCCTTCCTTCTTTCGCCGTATGGACTGCAAGCGGCGGCGGGCTCCCTTCTTTGGGCGCTGGACGGAGGCAAATCCGCTCTGTACCGGTTTCTGGCAAGTTAAGCAGCCTCGGGCCATACTGGCCCGAAGTCGGGGCGGTCTGAATGGGCCGCCCCTTTCTCATGGAAAGGAGGAATGATTTTTGGCTACCACAACTTTGTTACAGCGCCATGCGGGCGAAGGCGAAACGATTGCTGAGGCTATCCGGGATTGTCTGGACTATGGCAAGGACCCGGAGAAAACAGAAAGCGGAAAGTATATCTCCGCTTATGAATGTGATCCGGCCACCGTGGCGGACGAGTTCCTTTTGGCAAAGGCCAGCTATGCCGCTATGACGGGCCGGGAACAGAAGAAAGAAAATAATGTGCTGTGCTATCAGATACGACAATCCTTCTATCCGGGCGAGATCACCCCGAAGGAG
>NZ_QTVN01000032.1:0-6928 GCF_003460605.1 Ruminococcus sp. AF31-8BH | reverse complement strand
AGATCACCCCGAAGGAGGCGAACCGTATCGGCTATGAGCTGGCTATGCGCTGGACAAAGGGGCGGCACGCTTTTATCGTTACCACGCACACCGATAAGCAGCACATCCATTGTCACATTTATTACAACTCCACCACCCTTGACTGCACCCGGAAATTCCGAAATTTTTGGGGCTCCAGCTTCGCCCTTCGGCGGCTCTCTGACAGGCTGTGCCTTGAAAACGGGCTATCCATCGTGGAGAACCCGAAGCCCCGGAGCAAGGGCAAGTATCGGAACTATGGAGAGTGGCAGAAAGACCGGAAAGGGCCGCTTTCCTATCAGGACAGGCTGCGCCTTGCCATTGATACTGCGTTGGCGGAACGCCCCGCTGATTTGGACGAATTTCTCAATTTGATGAAGCGGGCCGGGTATGAGGTCAAGACGGTTCGGGGCGGCGGTATCAGCTTCCGGCTGACCGGGCAGGGACAGGAACGCTTCACCCGTCTGCGTGCCTCCACGCTGGGGGACGGCTACGACTTGCAAGATGTTCTGTCCGCCATTGAGGGCAAAGAAAAACGCCCCGGGCGCTCGGAGCGGAAAATCAGTCTGGCGGTGGATATTCAAGCAAAGCTGGCTGCCGGTAAGGGGCCGGGATATGAACGCTGGGCGAAGGTATTTAACATTAAGCAGATGGCCGCCGCTCTTGCCTATATACAGGACAATAACCTGACCGATTATGAGCAGTTGGCGAAGAAAGCCACCGAGGCGGCAGACCGTTTCCATGTTATTTCCGAACAGGTCAAGCAGACGGAGCAGGCCATGAAAACCAATGCCGGGCTAAAGGCCGCAACGGTTCAGTATGCCAAAACCCGCCCAGTCTTTGAGCAGTATAAGGCGACGAAGTACAGCCGGAAATTCCTTGCGGAGCATGAGGCCGACCTTGAACTGTACCGGGCTGCACAAGCGGAAATGCGCTCTCTGCTGGGCGGGGCGAAGTTCCCTAAAATGGATGTGCTGAAGGAGGAAGGCCGCAAGCTCACAGCAAAGAAAAAACAGCTCTATGGAGAATACCAGAAGGCACGACGGGATATGCAGGAGATCGTCACGATCAAGGCGAACATTGACACTCTGATGGGCTACACCGAGCCGGGAAGAAAGCAGGAAAAGGAGCGTTAAGGTTATGAAAATAAGGAGCAAAGCGACGCTGACACTTCGGGCCATGTTGGCCCGAAGATACGGGTTTGGGGCGAGCCCCAACAAGCCGCCTTTGTGCCACTTGTGGCCACAGAGGCATTGCTTGCCACTTAGCGACAGCCCCTAAAATGGCGCAAAAAAACAGAGGCCCTTATTCTGGAACCTCCGTTTCTCTGGCTTTCTTAATGCCCTCGGCTGTGGCTTCTATCACGACAAGCTCTTTTTCATTCATGGAGTTTAGAAGTACATCAATGTGCTTTCTGCAAGAGCTTGACCTTGCCCCTCCGTCCGCATGAATAAATTGGTCAACTGAAACGTCAAACATGGTAATGAGTTTAACAAAAAGGTCGAAACTGGGATACTGACCTTTGTTCTCAATATTCATAATGGTACGGGAGTCACGGTCTACTAATTCCGCAACATAGGCTTGTGTCCAGCCCTTTTCTTCTCTGGCTCTTTTGAGAGCCGCCCCGAGGCCGTGAAAGTCAAACCTTCTTTCATCTTGGTTCATTCTCATATCACCCTATATCATTGTACATTTCGGGTTGGATTATGAAAATGTAATGAAATATGATGTAAGGTGGTATTTCATTTCCGCTATGTTTTCTTGAACCTTGAAAACACAAACATCCATTCATTCATTGACATTATTTTTTCTCTGTGTTATACTGTTATACACAATAGCATAACAGTTAAAACACACGGAGGATGCAGAAATGAAACTGATTATTTCAAATGTATCTGGCGTCCCCATATACGAGCAGATTAAACAGCAGATCAAGGCGGCTATTTTATCTGGCGAGCTTCAAGCCGAAGAAACTTTGCCCTCCCTTAGAACACTTGCCAAAGACCTAAAGATCAGCGTCTTAACAGTGACAAAGGCATACACAGAATTAGAGCAAGAGGGCTTTGTTAAAAATGTGCAGGGGCGCGGATGTTTCGTAATGGGGTCTGGTTCAGAACTGATTAAGGAGCAGCTTATTTGCAAAGTAGAAAACAATCTCACCGAAGCAATAAAAGCTGCAAGAATGGCAAATCTATCCACAGAGGAATTACATCGCCTTTTGGACATTTTAACGGAGGTAAAAACAGATGACTAATTATTTAGAGGTAACGAATCTTTCAAAATCTTTTGATTCTTTTCAACTTCACAATATCAGCTTTACTTTGCCAAAGGGGTATATTATGGGCTTGATCGGCCCGAATGGTTCTGGCAAAACAACGACAATCAAACTGATTTTGAATATGCTCAAGCGCACCGGCGGCACAGTCAAAGTGATGGGGCTGGATAATATCGCAGAAGAACAAAAAGTAAAATCAGAGCTGGGCGTTGTTTTCGATACAAATTATTTCAGTGATGATTGGAAAGTGTCGCAGGTTGAAAAATCCATTTCGGTATTTTATCCAAATTGGGACAGCCAGAAATTTGCGGATATGTTACGGAAATTTCACATTGCACCAACCAAAAAGGTAAAAGAACTTTCCAAAGGTATGCAGATGAAGTTAATGCTTGCCTGTGCGTTTTCATACGACGCCAAACTGCTGATCCTTGACGAGCCGACCAGTGGACTTGATCCGGTTTCCAGAGATGAACTTTTGAAAATTCTTTCAGAGTATATTGAAGATGGCGAACATAGTGTTTTGTTCTCCACCCATATCACAGGCGATTTGGAGCGTGCAGCCGATTATATTACCTACATCAGTTATGGCGAGTTGTTCTTTACTGGCAGCAAAGATGATTTTGTAGATATGTTCCGCATTGTAAAAGGTGGAATTGAGGAACTGTCCGATGATCTGAAAAATAAGGCGGCTGGTATTCGTACATTCCCTACGGGATTTGAGGCTCTGATGAAAACCGAAGATATTAACGATTTCTCCAACCTGACTGTTGAGCCTGCCACTATTGATGAAATTGTAGTGTTTACAAGCAAGAAAGGTGACGATTATGAGTAATATTTTGAAATCCACAAAATTAGATATTGCATTGGTAAAACCATATTTTAAGACGATTTGCTTTACCCTGCTTCTGCCGATTGTGTTTGCCGCAATCAATCGTTCTTTGCTGACAGGGGTATCATTTGCTATGTGCTTTATTGCCATGACGACGGGATATACCTTTTCCATCACAGAAAAAAACAGCATGGATCGTCTGTTTGGTATTTTACCTGTTCGTAAAAGCGAGCTTGTGATCGGACGCTATGTTTTTGTCCTTGCAATGGGGCTTCTTTCCTTGATTATTTCTTTGATTGCACAGCCGCTTGTCTTGAAAGTACTGGGTGAAACAGTTGGCGTATTTGATATTGTAACTGCCGCTATTGCAGGAGTATTCTTATTTGCACTCTATACCGTGTTCCAGATTCCGGGATATTACAAGTACGGCTCAATCAAAGGACGGGTATTTATGTATATTCCAGTGGCCGGTTTTTTGGTGACTTTACTTCTTCTCTCTAAAATGCCAGCTATCGGGAACTCAATTATTTCAGTCGTTGAATCTTCTCCGATACTTCTCGTTTTCCTTGCGGTTTTTGCTATTGTCGTGATGTATGCGGTTTCAATCTTCTTGTCCATTCGGGTTATGAAGAATAAGGAAATGTGAGGTGATTGTATGGATTTCACAATTTTGGCAGTTGTGCTTTTGATTGGTGTTGGCGTTCCTATCCGTAATAAACTCATACGGAAATATCGGGATAAGAAAAAGAATGATCGCAATTCGGAGTGAACAATATGGAGAAAACAGAGTTCATCCGCTGCCCAGTCTGCGGGAATAAAACACGCGACAAAATTCGGGAAGATACCGTACTTAAAAATTTTCCTCTCTTTTGTCCAAAATGTAAAAGTGAATGTCTAATCGACATTGAACAATTAGACTTACGATTAGCATTATGGGAATACCGTCGTTACTAATGACAGTATTCTGTTTGCTTTATGAGAAAATGCTCAATGCTGGAATGGGCAATAAATTTGAATTTGACAAGGAGATAATAATGATACCAATTTCTGATATTCTCATCCGCTCAATTAGTGGGTATGTGTTTATGGTTCCAGTCTTCGTACTGTATTTCTTGTGGCTCAAAAAATTGGGGAGAACACAAAGTTTTCTCCATACCGCTGCAGTGTTTGTTTTTGGTTATTATTTATTCGGACTTTTGACCGTCACAGGTATCGGCTTTACAAGCACAATGACCTTTCGCCCGAACATTTCTTGGACTCCATTTATCGGTATGATAACTGGGCCAATTGATACCATTCTGAATATTATTCTGTTTGTCCCGTTGGGATTTTTCCTGCCGCTGCTGTACAAGAAATATCATCACATGAAGACGGTTGCATTGACTGGCTTTCTGTTTTCTTTGGCTGTTGAAATTGTCCAGATGTTTGGCTGGGGTTCTTCCGACATCAATGACTTGATGACAAATACCGCTGGAGCCTGTATTGGATTTTTAGTTTATTGTCTGCTGTCAAGAATCTTGCCTGCCAATCTGAAAAAGCAACTTCAATCCAGCCGTGTCAATGCTGTGGCTGAAGTACTTCTCTTTGCTATTTGCACATTTGCCATTATGGTCACGGCTCAGACTTGGTTTGTCCATGATGTGCTGAATGTTCCATAAATTGTATCGGAAACAATCGGTCTCAGATATAAAAAAATAGTGTCTTCTGTTTGACACACCTGCAGACCGATTTTTCCGTATTGAACTTAGTCGCGTCAACGAAGCCACTACCTATGGAATTTCAATCTTTTCCTTCCTGTTATGCTTGGACAGATTGAATAATTCTCTTTGTGTTATATCTATTATTTTTAGGTAATAGTCCACAACGGCTTCTAACATGAAGGTACAAAAAATAAAAGTTGATCCTCAATCAACCCTATTATTGTACTCTTCAATTCATACTTTTCGATCTCAATGGTAGTATGGTTAGATAGACATCTGTTGCCGCTATCCCTTGGTAAGTTACCCGTTCAGCTTACCTACAAATTTAGAATACAATAAATGGCATCATTTGAACAGACTATATTTTTGGGATGAACTGTTCTACTATGAGAGCTTCGGTCTGTTTGCTGTGCTGATTCTGGTACAGTTGGCGGCCACCGGCGCAGCAGCGTTCCGCTTTTACTACAAACAAAGAAAAGGCTGAATAGAAAATAGGTATCATCAATCAAAAATATCATTGGAGGTATAACTTATGGAAAAAGAAACAATGGGAACTGTAATTTCAGTTATAAAACAATGGTGGTTAAAAGTG
Organism: Ruminococcus sp. AF31-8BH; assembly: GCF_003460605.1. Taxonomy (GTDB): domain Bacteria; phylum Bacillota; class Clostridia; order Lachnospirales; family Lachnospiraceae; genus Blautia_A; species Blautia_A acetigignens. The sequence goes on along the minus strand of NZ_QTVN01000032.1, from coordinate 1,514 downwards.
AATCGTAAACCTGCCCGCGTTCATGCGATGGATGGCGCAGCCTTTCCGCATACTATCAAGGTCAAATATACGATAGACGGCAAAGATTACATCTGCCGAAAATGGATTGGCGCAGGAAACAAAGTCCCTGACAAGGGAACAACGATTAAAGTTATCTATTGTGAAGATAAGCCATCGAAAGCAAGAATTGAACTCTAATTCAAATTGAATGACTAACATGGTATGTTTTGTGGCCTTTGCGGCATGAAACATACCTGCATATTCAAACATCTGCCTCCACAGCGGGGAAAAGAAAAAAACCGCTGACGGGCAGAGGATTTCGTGCGCTTTTCTGTATCATCGACTGATACGGCGGTTTTGAGAAAATCAGAGCCGCCGTTTCTTTTCGTCTATCCTAAACCAACGACGACCTAACACCGTGTAAATCCACGGCGGCATATAGGAGGATTGCCGCCGTGTCTATTTTTGCCTTTTTTCATAGCACCCATGACCTACATCAGTTAAAAAAAGCATAGCTCCGCCTCCGGGTTATTCCGGCTATGTATGCGAAATTTGTTGGAACCTTAATTATTATGTCATTTCATGCGTCCGTGTGGCTTCATGCCGCCCGGGCGCTTTTGCGTTCTTATGCGTTAGCTTCGGGTCATGTTGGCCCGAAGTCATTCCCCGGTGCCGCTCCCCGCCGCCTTCGTTTCGGTCACTCGTCAACCAACAACCGAAACGGAGGTCAATATGGCTATTATCAATTTGCGGGACTATTACCCATTCTATATATCGGATTGCTTCATGGAAGTATCGGAAGAAGTTGCAGAAATGTTCAAAGAGTTTGAGCGTAAAGAGGCTGCTTATCGGCTGCGTACATACCGCCACAAAGCCTACTATTCCCTTGATCGGGACGACGGGCTGGAGCACGAAGCTGTCTTTGTCGCCTTATCGCCCCATGAACTGTATGAGCGGAAAGTGACCATGCAGGAGCTTCACGCAGCGATTTCCAGTTTGCCGGACAAACAGGCAAAACGGATTTATGCTCATTTCATTCTCGGCATGACCAAACAGGACATTGCCCGGGCAGAGGGCGTCCATGAAAAAGTGGTTCGTGTCGCAATCGAGCGAGGTCTGCGGCGCTTAGAAAAAATTTTGAAAAATTCTTTGTAAGGCGTACCGATTTAGGCCGGAAAATGAAATGGCTTATGAGAGGCAAAACACTTCGGGTCACAATGGCCCGAGGTTCAGACAAGCCTCATGCAGATTGAAAATTGAATAAAAAGACACCCGGATACGAAGGGGAACGCGCTGTGTGACAGACCCGCCATGACCTCGGATTTCAGAGAATACAGTCTTTGTAAAACTGAGCGAGCGAACAGGTCCATGCCATAGGTGGGGCAAGGCTGGCTCCACCGGAACAGGCGCAGAACCCGGATACTTGCGTTTAGTCACAGTCCGAGCGTTGAAGCGGCCTTGCAAGCCGTGAGCCGTCGCAGGCAATGAGAACGCCTTGCCATCAGAATGGGGAG
>NZ_QTVN01000031.1:2079-10914 GCF_003460605.1 Ruminococcus sp. AF31-8BH | reverse complement strand
AAACAATATATGATGAAAGGATGTGAAAAAGTCGAGACAAAGTCTACTCGACGAGAATTATGCGAACAAAAGAAGAATTACCGGAATGCCCAGTTGCAACAGCAGTATCTCTCATCGGAGGAAAATGGAAACTGCTGATTTTGCGTAACTTGAAAGAGCGTCCATGGAGATTCAATGAGCTACAACGAAGTATAGATGGTATTTCACAAAAGGTTTTGACAGATAGTTTAAGACAAATGATGAGTGATGGACTGGCATATCGCCACGATTACCATGAGCAGCCACCAAGAGTTGAATACGGCTTAACGGAACTCGGAACAAAAATGCTTCCAATTGTTAATTCACTTGCTGACTTTGGTAACTACTATAAATCAATTATTGAACAGAATTAAGGACGTTAGTATTTGAAAAGCTTGAACAATTCCAGTTTATTGGGAAGTCGCAGAGAACGAAAAATCGGGATTGAGCGTCTTCGTCCATTCAAAGAGCATCCGTTTCAAGTGAAAGATCCATAAAGCGACAGAACGAATTATTGAAGAACAGAAAGAACAATCTGAGGATTCATAGAATGCGATTTAAGAGAAAAAAGCCTCATGACCATGCGGAAAAATGAAAGCAAAATACGTTAGCTAATAAAGTGTATAGGCTCAAAAGGGAAAGTGCCCTTTTGGGCCTTTTTTGTGCTTTGCTATAAGTAATACCACAATTAAAGGGCAAAAAATAGCGTTTAAGCAGGGTGTAACGGAAGAACTGAAAGCAACGGATATGATGAGATGGATAGGATTGATGAATAACATTCGAGCCTGTGCCGATGAGATTGTATTGAATGATATTGTGTATTCCTAACGGATACCAACCGAAGAAGAACTGCTGTCAAACCGATGGCAGTTTTTCTTTTTCGGCAAGTATTCAAGAAGTCATTAAGTCGTGAGTATAATCGAAGTGCTAGAAAAGTTATCTCTTATATCGGTTGTAACTTTTTTATGACTCTATTGACAAGAAAACTTGGTATGTGTATAATTAAAATATGCAAAGAAAACTTGGCATGGAGGTGTTTTTATGAAAAAGGACGAAATATTAAATGCAAGCAGAAAAGAACATCGCAATAAGGACTTGGCTGAAATGGAAGTGGTATATCAAGCCGGAAGTCACGCAAGCAGAGTTGGTGCTTTAGTGTGTTGTTTGCTTTCGCTGTTATCTTCTGTGCTTGCTCATACTATGATTTACAGTCCGTGGGTTATATACTTCAGCATTATTGCAACACAATGGTTAGTTCGTTTTATCAAAATGAAGCGAAAGAGCGATTTGGTCTTGACTGTTCTGTTTTTTGTGCTTTCCATTTTGGCATTTGTTGGATTTGTTAGCCATCTTTTAGAGGTGAGAATATGAAAGAACAATTACAACTGAAAAATCACTTAAAGGAAGTTCGCACAGAAGCAAATCTTTCTCAAGCTCAGCTTGCAGAAATGGTAGGGGTATCAAGAAATACCATTAGTTCTATTGAAACAGGACAGTTTAATCCAACTGCAAAATTGGCTCTAATTCTTTGTATTGCATTGGACAAAAAATTTGAGGAACTATTCTATTTTTAGGAGGTTATTATGGAAAATATTATAATGTTGATTTTGGGAGTGTTCATATCTGTTGTGGGAATTGTAAATATCAAAGGCAATATCAGCACAATTCACTCTTATAATAGGCGAAAAGTAAAGGAAGAAGATATACCAAAGTATGGAAAAACAGTCGGCACAGGAACGCTGATTATAGGAATATCTCTTGTATTAGGTTTTATTGTTTCGTTTTGGAGTGAAATAATTATAGATTATATCATTCTTCCAGCAGTTATTGTCGGATTAGGCTTTATATTGTATGGACAGTTCAAATACAATAAAGGAATTTTTTGAGAATCAGGGAGGTATAAAGATGGAATTGAACACAATATCAGGTCTGGCGATAGCGGGAGTTATCTGCTCCGTTGTCCTCTCGATGGGGGTACCGATTGCTTTGTTCATTGCAGGAAGGGTGAAGCTTAAGGCAAGGATTTCCTCGTTCTTTATCGGGGCAGGAACCTATCTGCTGTTTGCCATGCTGTTGGAGCAGCTGTTGCATGTTCTTGTCATTCAGTTCTGCGGACTGAACGCACAGAGCAGGCCATGGCTTTACTATGTGTACGCGGCTTTGGCTGCAGCGGTTTTTGAAGAGACCGGAAGACTGATTGCCATGAAGTTCTGGATGAAGAAATGGCTGGATTTTCCAAATGCACTGATGTATGGAATCGGGCATGGCGGTGTGGAGGCCATTCTGCTCGGAGGACTCTCCGGAATCAGCAATCTTGTGTCCATGCTGATGATCAACAGCGGAGCCATGCAGAATACGCTGGCGGCACTTCCTGCTGAGTCTGCAAACCAGACCGTGTCACAGCTGTCGGCCCTATGGACAACACCGGCACCACTCTTTTTTGTAAGCGGAATCGAAAGAATCAGTGCCATCATTCTGCATATCGGGTTGTCACTGCTGATCTACCGGGCGGTAAAGGCAGGCAAATGCAGAACAGCGGCTTTTACAGCGGTTCTTGCATATGAGATTCATTTTATCGTGGACTTCTTTGCCGTGGCAGGTCCGGTGCTTCTTCCCATCTATGTGATTGAAATTGGTGTCTTTGTGATGGCAGCCGGAACTCTTGTTATGGCGCTGAAGATGGGAAGGATGGAAGAACTGTGAATTCCAGTTTTCTGCTATCATAAAACAGAATATATCTGACAGAACGCACCGTAGAAATACGGTGTTTTTTGTTACCCAATAGGAATACTTTCAGAAAGTGCCAAAGGTTGGAAAAAAGAATTAAATATGATTTCATGGAATGGAGCTGCAGAAAAATATGATATTCGTGACTGGGCACCAGAACATGAAAAAATGGGAAAAGGAATTACTTTATCTCAAGAAGAGGCAGAAGCTCGGTATGAGTTACTGGGTAAAACTCTAAAAAAATAGTTGTAATTAAACAAGCCAAAGACGTTTGATTGGGTGAACAGTTAAATGTCTTTGGCTTTCTTCGTAGAAATATAAATTTAATCCAACTCCGCCCCTAACTCATACCTCCAATATTCTGCCGCTTCATACTCTCTAGGTTCTGAGAGTATCCCTCTATATAACGAAACGCTCAGAGGCTGTTTTACAGTGGGGTAAAAGAAAAAATATCAAAAAATCGATGATTAATGGTAAGCTTGTGATAGAATGAAAAAAAGAGAAAAGCATAAAGGATGTAGTTGAGGAGAATATTTGTTATGATTAGAAAGTTGCTGAACGGAGATATCGATAGAGTCGCTGACATATGGTTAAAGACAAATCTGAAAGCACATTATTTTATTTCCAATCAATACTGGAAAAGTAATTATGAATTAGTGAAAGAAATGATGTTACAATCCGAAGTCTATGTGTTTAAAGTGGATAAAATGATACAAGGATTTGTAGGACTAAATGATGAATATATCGAAGGTATTTTTGTCTCTGATGAAATGCAGTCATGTGGCATAGGTAAATTTTTATTGGATTATATTAAGGATAAAAAAGTTAGCTTACGATTAAATGTATACCAGAAGAATGCCAGAGCAATTTCTTTTTACCAAAGAGAAGGGTTCATTATTCAATGTGAAGATTTGGATGAAGATACTGGTGAAAAAGAGTACACTATGCTATGGAAACAAAAATAGAAATCGGGATTTGACGGAGAGTCTGCTTTCATAATGCAAGAAGTTTTATGTGTGTTAAAACCGGGTGGGGTTTACATATTGTCAGATACCGGAGTGGGTAGAAAAATACAGGAAATTATAGTAGATGTTACTAAGGCTGATAATCAAGTGATTTGACGATGGAGGAAAATATGGCAGATAAGATTCAAAACGCATATGAATCATCGAAACATATATATGACGATGTTCTGACGCAAGGAAGTATTTTAAGCAAGCTATATATAAAATTCTTCTGGAGTGGAACAGATGATAATGAGATTGCTAGGGAATTATTGTCCTATATTCCAGACGATTACAGTGGAAATATTCTTGACGTTCCGGTAGGTACAGCTGTTTTTACTGCTAAGAAATGGGCAGCACTTACGAGTGCTAAGATTACGTGTCTTGATTATAGTAAAGATATGATAGAGCAGGCAGAAAATCGATTAGGACAATATAAGCATATTTCATTTGTTCAAGGCGATGTGGGAAAGCTGCCGACGGAGAATGAGACTTTTGATATGGTATTGAGTATGAACGGCTTTCATATTTTTCCGGATAAAGATAAGGCTTTTCAAGAAACATGGTGTGTCTTGAAGAAAGATGGCACCTTCATAGCTTGTTTTTATATTAAGGAAAAATCACGCGTCACAGATTGGTTGGTCAAAAATATTCTCTCGAAGAAAGGGTGGTTTATGCCGCCATTTCATACAGAAAATGAATTGAAAATAATTCTTGAGAAATTTTATAAAAATATAGATATGCATGTTGATGGTTCTATAGTTTATTTTAAGTGTTTTAATAAGTTAGATAAAACTAATTGATTTTTGGAGAGCTATATGCTATATTCTTTTGAGAGAAAAAGGAATTTGGGGCACAAGGGTGTGCAATCACATATTCAAGTAATATGAGAAGCACACCATATTTTAAGTCAATGGATTAGTGATGACTAATTTGCGAAATTACATAAAACGGAGGATACTTTTTATGAACAAAACAAATAAATTGACAGTACCGGACTTAATTAGTATTGGTGTATTTACTGCACTTTATTTTGTACTTGTAACGATTGCAACCTTTGCTAGTGTGGCGATTTTTCCTGGATTTAATAACGTAGTCTTACCTGCGTTCTGTGCGTTGATATCAGGATGCGTATATACGCTTTTAGTGGTAAAATTACAGAAGTTTGGTGGGATTTCAGTAATGGGGATTGTCATGGGATTGTTTTTTATGATTTCCGGTCATTTCATTATCTCGTTTGCTGCCAATATTGTAATGGGTATCGTTGCTGATTGTGTTGCGAAAGTGGGAAAATATAAAAGTAAAAAATGGATTATACTTAGTTATGTTCTTTTTTCTTATGGGCTGTTTGGACCGGTAATTCCGATGTGGTTTATGAAGGATGCATATGTGGCGAATTTGGTGGCTCGTGGTAAAGATGCAGTTTATATTGCAGAGTTGTTTGCGAACATTAACATGGTAACTTTTGTCCTTGCAGTAGTGGCAACCCTTATATGTGCCCTTGTTGGTGGCTGGTTCGGAATGAAGATGATTAAGAAACATTTTGTAAAGGCTGGTATTGTATAATGAAACTTCGCTTAGATCCAAGAACAAAGTTGTTTTTACTCTTACTATCCAATATGACATTGTTTTTTCATGTCAATTTAATAACAGAGGTTATTTTAGTGTCGATACTGCTTTCGTTATTCTTTTTTTCAGGGAGATATAAAAGCGGTATTCGAATGACGTTAATTTATGGTTTTATGGTAAGTGCTGAATTCTTGATAATCCCTTATACAGAAGGTGTTTTTTTGAACTTTATAGCCATGTTTAGTGTGGGAATAAGAATGATGCTGCCATGTGTGATTTCTGGGGCATATGCCTTTTCTACCACGACAGTAGGCGAAATGGTATGCGGGCTCCGAAAAATCAAGGTGCCGGAATGTATCATTGTACCAAGTGTGACGATAATAAGATTCTTTCCTACTATAGCAGAAGATTACAGACAAATTAAGAATGCTATGGCATTTCGTGGAATTGCCTCAGGAAAGCTGGCCTTGTTACGCAATCCGGCACAATCTTTGGAATATATACTGATGCCTCTTTTGATGAATAGTAATAATGTGGCGCAGGATTTATCTGTGGCTGCCATGACAAAAGGAATCAGTATGCCGGGAATACATACGAGCATGACGGAATTAAGAATGACAGCTGCGGATGGGTGCTGTATGTTAGCTGGGGTAATGCCATTTGCACTGTATTTTGGAGGTGTTCTGTAATGATCGAAGTAAGTAAGGCTTCTTTTTACTATCCAAACACGGACGAGGGAGCATTGAATGATGTTTCGTTACAGATAAATTCCGGAGAATGCGTGGTGTTATGCGGAAAAAGTGGTTGCGGAAAAACTACTTTGACCAGATTGCTTAATGGCTTGGCTCCTTCTTTTTTTGATGGAAAACTGGATGGTATGTGTCAAAGCTTTGGGCTATGTGCAGGAGAAGCTGCCATAGAAGAGTATGTACCTATAGTTGGAAGTGTATTTCAAAATCCTAAAACACAACACTTTAACATAGATACAACGGCAGAATTGGCATTTCCATGTGAAAACATGGGTATGAATTCAACAGATATTCAGGAAAGAGTAAGAAGCTGTGCGAATGAGTTTGCTATGGAACATCTTATGGATAGGAGCATATTCAAATTATCCGGCGGTGAAAAACAAAAAATTGCATTTGCAACGGCTTGTATGTTACAGCCAAAGTTATTGGTCCTTGATGAGCCGACCAGTAACTTGGATTACAAAGCAATACAGGAACTACATGATATGATTGCAAAAAAGAAGTCAGAAGGAATTACGATTGTGATTGCAGAACATAGACTGGCATGGTTAGCTGATATTGCAGATAGGTTTTGTTATTTTGCGAGTGGAGAATTGCAAAGACAGTGGAATGCAACAGAATTTTTAAAGTTATCGAATGAAGAAATGCAAAAGATGGGATTACGTCCAATGGACATAACTTCTTACAGAAAGCGTGCGAAAGAAAAAACAAAAAGTGAGATGCTTGGTTCGATACCATTAATGAGTGCAGAACATTTATTGGTTGGATATGAGAAGAAGAAACCAGTATACGAAATAGATAGATTTGCTATTTGCAAGGGTGAGATTGTTGGATTGATGGGAAGCAATGGAGTCGGGAAAAGCACATTTGCAAAAACACTTTGCGGTTTGCAAAAACCGATAGCAGGAACGATGGAGCCTGTTAAAGAGAAAGAACGCTTAAAGAAAAGTTTTATGGTAATGCAGGATGTAAATTATCAATTGTTTTCTGATAGTGTTCGTGAAGAGGTACTACTTGGAGCAAACAGACCGGAGTTGTGTGAAGCAGTGCTGGAAGCCTTAGGATTAACGGAATTTGCTGACAGACATCCTATAAGTTTGTCCGGAGGACAAAAACAACGAGTGGCAATTGCCTCTGCGATGCTGTCAGGGAAAGAACTTATTGTCTTAGATGAGCCAACCAGCGGCCTTGATTATTATCATATGACGCAGGTTGCGCATTTGTTAAATCAGTTGAAAGAATGGGGAGCAGCGGTGCTTGTTATCACACATGATGAAGAATTAGCAGCAGGCTGGTGTGACAGAGTAATTTATTTGGAAGATAAGGGGAAAAAGAATGGAATTTAAACAGAGTCAGTGGTTAGGAAAATGGATTAATTTTGAAAACTTAATTTATAGTGATGAAACAGCAATAAAACTTTGTTGGGAGGAGGCAGAACGTATTGCAGGTGCAATGCCAATGTTTAAAAATGGAGCAAAAGCATTTTGGAAAATGGCGTGTAGTACAATAAATGAAGAATGCAATGTACGTCTTGGTGGTTGGAATATTACGGAATCAGACGGAGGTATGACCATTGAATGGATGGATGTGGATGGAAATGTTCTAGGTAAATATTCATATGAAGTAAAAGATATTATAGAAAAAGGATTAGAGGGTAAGGAAAACTTTTTGTTTGAAGCAAAAGATGCACCGAACGAATGTCAATTCCGTTATATGCTTGCGATGGAACCTATGCCTGAGCGTGAAGAAAGATTGAACGGAGGTCTGTTGAGTCACCTGCATTTTCAATATGCAAGTCGATTGGAACTGTTATTTAAAGACGGAAAACTAAATAAACAGATGTGGTATGCAACTATGTGCGATGGTGATGGTGAATTGCTGGAACAATGCAATATCGTTCGGGCATTACACAGAATTCCAAAATGGGAGAAGTTGCCGGATGGCATAACAAACAATAAATAGTGATAGAATGGAATGAAGCTTAAGAGAGTGGAAACTTTCTGCAATGGTTCCAAAGAAATCTACATATATTGCATCTTTTTTATCAAATTATGTGCTTTTTACAAGCATATGTATCAACTTGTGCAAAACTCCTCCTACAGTTAAGGAGTTGGCGGTATAAAGGGAGTTATTGCAAAAGGAATAACCTTATTTGATCAGACGGGCCAGACATGGATGAAGCATGCCTGGCAACATATCTTGCGGAGAGTATGTTTGTGCCGTCAATTTTACTGCAGGATTATATTTCTTTTGAAGAAATCAGTGATTATGAAGTGAAAGCAATCATTCGTCACGGCGGTCAGACTGCAAGTGGTATTTTTGCGTTTAATGAGCAGTATGAATTTGTTTCTTTTACAACAAATGACAGAGCGGTGTCCAATACGGATGGATCCATGGAATATATCCCATGGTCGGCGGTTTGTGGTGAATATTGTATTTCTGAAAATGGAATTAAGTACCTGACCAGATTTCAGGCAATATGGAATTATCCGGATGGAGAGTTTGTTTATTTCGATGGTGTAATTAGTACAGTATCATATGATGAGTGAGACAATCGGAATTTATGGAGGATAAAGTTGATGAACAACAAAAGGATAATTATAGGAGTCACTATCGGAATAATCGCAGCAATACTTTGGAGCGTTGTTTTTATAAATGTCTTAAATAGCATGGCTGGAATTGGAATCGGAATATGTCTGGGTATATCTTTTGGTATATCTGGCAGTCTTATTTTTTCAAAAAAAGATAAAGATAAATGATGATACAAC
>NZ_QTVN01000031.1:0-2069 GCF_003460605.1 Ruminococcus sp. AF31-8BH | reverse complement strand
TCAAAAAAAGATAAAGATAAATGATGATACAACTTCAAGTTTGTTGAATTAAAAATGAAATAAAGTTCCAGTAATCATAGAGTGTATGGATTCAATTCCATATGCTCTTTTTCTTTACTTAATTTCATGAAAAATGTAAAAATCTAATGTTACGAGTTGCATTAAAGAAAACTCGTAAGAAAAAAGTAAAAAAATTTGCTTTTGACCACTGTAAAACATGCTCTGAGCGTTTCGTTATATGAAGGGATAATTTTTCTTTCATATTTCAAAGAAAAGAGGATAAAGAAATGTCAGAGAAAAGATGTTATACAGTTCAAGAGTTACAGGAAATCTTAGGAGTCAGCAGACCTACTATTTATAACCTTTTAAAGAAAAAGGAATTCCGGTGGATCCAGTTGGATGGCGGAAAGTATCGCATCTCTAAGAAGAGTTTCGATGACTGGCTCGATAACTTGGAACAGTAAAAAACAGGGTGTTGATCAGGCAGATTTTGTCTGCAATCGACATCCTAAATTTTTATCTGGATTTGAGATATGATATAAGAAAAAACACTAACACTAAAAAAGACAGGAAGTGAAGAATAAATGGCAACAGCAATTATGAAACAAAAAGAAGTTCCGGAAATGGACGATGTTGAAGAGATCATTTCAAAGATATCAGAAGACAGTCCTTACAAACGGCGCCCGACACAAAAGAGAACCTGGATGACCGTGCCGGAAATGGGAAAGCTGCTGGGATTAAAAAAGACAGATCGATACTGGCTGGTGCATAAAAATGTTTTTGAATCTAAAGAGATTGCCGGAAAGATACGAATCAATATTGCCAGCTTTGAAAAATGGTACGCCAATCAGATTAAATACCATAAAGTTACCGGAGAAGAACCAGGGAAAGAATTGAAATCCTGGTCCTATTCCGTTAAGGAAGTTGCGGATCTGTTGGGTGTTGATGAGTATCTTGTTTATGATTTACTCAAGAAAAATCAAATGGAAGCTGTTATTGTCGATTACTGGAAACGAATACCAAAAGAATCTTTTCAGAACTGGTACAAAAGCCAGTCCCGGTATCGAACAAAGGAAGACAGAGAAAAAGACGCTCTTCTGGAAGATGCAACAATTACGATGCCTGAGATGGCACAGCTGCTTGGAACAACCAGAAGCGCAGTATATACAATTCTTGATAATCCAAAGTATAGTCATTTTTTTGAATTCATTGTGATTGCAGAAAAGAAAAGGATCACAAAAGAGAGTTTTCAAAAATTTCTGGAAGGTCAGGATCGGTATAAGCTGGATCCATCGAATGATTATGAAGAACTTGCACAGGAACAAAATATTGCCCTGGCTAATTACCGGCGGAAGAAATTATCACAGACCGGAATACGAGGAAGCAATGGAAATATAAAGTATCTTACTTTTGATGAAGCTTCCTATCTGGCAAAGGTCAGCAGAAGCATGATCAACAAGTGGGCGGATAAAGGAAAGTTCACAGTAATAAAAGTTGGCAATCGAGTTAGGATCCGTCGGGATGAATTTGAGGACTGGATGGAGCAAAGAGAAGAAAAAAAGAAATTGAATATAAAAAAGAGATGGGATCATTTGTCGTCCGTAAATGCAAAACACTGGACGAGCTTATTACAGAATATGTTGCACTTTATGGCAAAGAAAACTGGGCGCTTTCTACATATGAAGGAAATGTCTCTCTTATCAATAACTATATTCTTCCGATCATTGGTGATACGAAACTCTCAGAGATCAATACCCGTTTCATCGAAAGATATTATCAGAGTCTTTTGAAGAGGCGTGCTGTTATCAATCCATTAAATAAAACCAGTCGAAATGAATTTGTATCGTCCAGTACGGTCAGGGATGTTAATAAGCTGCTCAGGAACTGTTTTGAACAGGCAGTGAAATGGGAACTGATGGAGAAGAATCCCTGTACTCATGCGACTGTACCAAAACATAAATCCCAAGCGGCTTTTCTCTGAGCGGGAGAAATATCATGTGTGGATTCAAAAGATGAATAAAAACGATGAAAAACATCCTGAATCGTACAATCCTTACTCATGATTCACC
>NZ_QTVN01000030.1:10268-11810 GCF_003460605.1 Ruminococcus sp. AF31-8BH | reverse complement strand
TGCTCACTGATACGCCCTGCAATCATATCCTCATAAAGCCGCATGACCATTTTATCCAGAACCTCAATCCGTTCCTCGTCCCTTGTAAGGGAGCGTTCCATTGCTTCCCGCTGTTCCCGCTGCTCGGCTTCACAGGTATTAGTCAGGCGGTCGGCAACCGCTTTCCCGTCCATCAGGGCAGCTCTGGCACATTCCCGGATTTTCCGCAGCACATGGCTGTAAAGGGTGTCATAGTCAATCCGGTGCTGGGTGCAGTGGTTCTTTCCAAAGGCATTGTAGGTTTTGCAGGAGTAAATCTGCTGGGGATGTTTTGCGTTTGTGTAGCGTATCGTCAGCGACTTCCCACACTCGCCGCATTTTATCAATCCGGCAAACAGGCTGATTTCATTGGTCTGCCCCGGACGCTGGCGGGATTTCAGCTTGTTCTGCACAATGTCAAAGCTCATGCGGTCAATCAGCGGTTCATGCTGTTCCTCCACTACAATCCAGTCCTCCGGCTTCTTTTCCCCAATCGTGCCGATTTTGAAGCGGTAGTCTTTTTTCTGGGAAGCAATCGCCCCGGTGTAGACGGGATTCATCAAAAGGTCTTTGATAACGGAGAAGTCCCACATATACCGCCCGTTTTCCGGGTCTTTCTTTTCCCATTTGGTGCGGGTATTGCGAAGCCCCCGTTCCCGGTTCCACCATGTTGGGCAGGGGATTTTTTCTTCCTCCAGCCGTCTGCGGATATAGTTCGGACCATGACCGTTCAGGGCATATCCGAAAATCAGCCGCACAATCGGGGCGGTTTCCTCGTCAATGAGCAGATGGTTTCTGTCCTCTGGGTCTTTCCGATACCCAAAAGGGGCAAGACACCCGGTAAACTGTCCTTTCTGCGCTTTCAGAAGATAAGAGGAATGGACTTTCTTGGAAATATCCTTGCTGTACATCTCGTTCAGGATATTCTTGAACGGGGCAATATCGTTGTTATCCCGCAGGGTGTCGATACCGTCATTCATGGCGATATAGCGGACACCGTTTCTTGGGAAAAAGTCCTCAATCAAATGCCCGGTTTGCAGATAGTTACGCCCCAGTCGGCTGAGGTCTTTCGTGATGACAAGGTTGATCTGCCTGCGCTCAATGGCTCTCAACATTCTCTGTAAATCAGGACGCTCCATGTTAAGACCTGTGAAGCCATCATCCTGATAGACTGCCACAACCTCCCATCCCTGCTTTTCGCAGTATTTTTCCAGCATATCACGCTGGTTTGCGATACTGGCACTTTCGCCTTGCAGGTCATCGTCCTTTGACAGCCTGCAATAGACCGCCGCACGATAGCCCCCGGCAAGTGCCTTTCCGATTGTTCTATATTCCATTTCGTTCATCATAGCCATTTACCCACACAATCCAGACGGTATCTGGCTCTTTTGAACCTCATCTTCATTATAGCTCATATCTTTCCTTTTAGCAAGATATTCTTTCGTATTCGTCTTGCCGTATTTCTGGGAAATCAGGCTGACGAACACATCAGTGGCGTCCAGTTCCCCGTCAAATACAGTGGTC
>NZ_QTVN01000030.1:0-10258 GCF_003460605.1 Ruminococcus sp. AF31-8BH | reverse complement strand
CGAACACATCAGTGGCGTCCAGTTCCCCGTCAAATACAGTGGTCACATGAATCTCTGTTTTGTTTTTTGCCATAGGCAGTTATCCTCCATACATGAAAATAGCCAGACAGAGGGTGTCGGCAACGAAGTCCGGCAACGGGCTTCAAAAGACCTTGCAAACAATCTCAATCTGGCGATGGTTACTATTTATACTTTTCTTTTATTTTTCTGTTGTTTTGGTTGTTATAAGGGTGAAAAGCCCGGAAATAAGGGGTTTTCACCGGCAACCGGCTCGGCAACGGGATAGCAACAGGGGGTGCAACGGGCTGTCCTTTTCAGAATGGAAGCTCCATCTGTTCTGTGACCTCCACAAAACCGTCCATCGTTTTTTCAGACGGGTTGCCGGAGTCCGTTGCCGGGTTTTCACGCTCCCAGCCCTTTTGTCTGCCGTATTCGGAAAACATTCTTGGGTTCTGAAAGTACCTCCAGCGGTCAATGCACTGGTTCATTATCTCGTTGATTTCCCGGATTTCCCATTGCTTCGGCTCGTCAAAAGCATGGTTCAAGGCTTCCTTGTAGAGCTGCTTGGAACAGACCATGCTCCCGGTGTACTTATCAAGATACGCCTGTATCATCCCTGCTTTGGTGTCCTCCGGCATAAAATCCCGCTGGTGTTCTTTGAGATACCGCTGCATGGTGGGGCTGAAAGCCAGCTTGAACCTGCCGCTTCGGTAAATCTCCATCGCTTCTGCCCACATCTGCTCGATATAGGCTCTGGAAGCGGCCTCGTCCTCCAAAATGTGAACCTCGGCTTGCTCCGGGTAAACCATGACGGGGATAAAGCGGCGGTTGCCGGAACGGTCAAGGGGCAGGAAGTCAAGGGCATTGGAAGTGCCGCCAAACACGCACTGACGGGGGCGGTCTGCCGGGTGGGTTTCATAAGGTATCTTGTAGACCTCCTTCTGCCGGCTTAAAAACGACTTGATTTCCTCAATGCTCTTGGCGTTGGCGGTTGCCATCATTTCCGACATTTCGATAATCCAGTGACCTTGCAGCTTGCGGTACACATTGTCATCGTCCAACTTCCGCAAATCATCGGAGAACCACTCGTCCCGGACTGCCAGCAGGCGGAAGAAGGTGGACTTGCCAGCCCCCTGACCGCCTACCAGACAGAGCATGATTTCAAATTTGCATCCCGGCTGAAAGGCTCGTGAGATTGCACCCAGCAGGAACAGCTTCAACGCTTCATAGGTGTAATCGTCTGCGTCAGCCCCCAGAAAGTGCCGCAGGCAGAAACGGATTCGTTCTGTCCCGTCCCACACAAGGGTATTGAGATAGTCCCGGATGGGATGGTACTTGTTTTCATTCGCCACAATCCCGATGGCGTTATCAATCTTTTTCTCATTGGTAAGCCCATAGGTTTCTTCCAGATAAAGAAGCAGATACTTCATATCTGTATCGTTCAGGGCGGTGCCTTCCCTGTGAAAACCGATGGGCTTTATGATGTCCTTGCGGTCGGTCAGAATGTTGTATGCAATAGCCCCGGAAAGTAGCGGGTCACGCTGGAATACGGTCAGGCAGTTCCGTATGCTCTGACGGACACCGCCTTTCTCGGTAGTTTCCAGCCCCGCCTTGATTTCCTCAATGCTCTGGGGCGGCTGCATGGCGTTCATGGTGTTTTTTAGTTCTTGCTGCGTCTGCGGCTGCAAGCTCTGCCATTCGCTGTTCAAGCTGTATCACATCCTTTCCGTAGTCCGCAATCAAAGCCGCTTTTTCCTCTGTCTCCCCGAACAGCAATATATCCAGCAGATATTCCACTTGGGCTTGCTTCTGTAAGGCTTCCACGAACCGGGGATGAAAGGCTTCCTCCGGGGAGTGCGGGGCGTAGTCCTTTCTCCATGCCATAAGCAAGTGAAGATAATCGGCAAGAATACGGAAGCAGCGGTTCTTTGCTTCCTGAAACTGTTCCTCCGGGGATTTCTGCCGGGGCTTGGGCTTTTTTGCCTTTCCCGGCGGTTTCCAGTCCTCATAGGAAAGCCCGAAGTCCTGTGCCAGTTGTACGGCAGCTTCTTTCTTTCCCAGCCCATACAGGGCGGCGGTAAAATCAATCACATCCCCATCCGCACCGCAGCCGAAGCAGTGGTAACGCCGATCCAGCTTCATACTTGGGGTTTTATCGTTATGGAACGGGCAGCAAGCCATCCCGTTCCGACCTACATGGATTCCATAATGCTCCGCAGCCTGTCTTGTTGTGACGGACTGCTTCACAGCTTCAAATACATTCAAATCTATCCCTCCTTGAAAATAAGAAAAGCACCTGACATTCTCTGATTGAAAATGCAAGTGCCTGTTAAAGTTCCATATCCTGTTGTCTGTGTTTCGCCTGTGCCGGGGCGGTTCTTTGAGCCTTTTTCTCGTCCGCCTTATCCTGCAAGACTTCCTTGATGGGCTGCTTCTTAGGCGGCTCTTTACTTTCCTCTGTGCCGGGTGTGGCTTTCCGTACCCAGTAGCGGATGTCCCGCAGCTTCTTCAAATCCTCCTGTACCTCGGTCAGCGGTACTTTCAGCTCTGCGATTTCGCTGAGAAGTTTTTCCTGCTCCTCTTGCAGCTCCTTTTGGGTACTGTCCTTATCGTCTGGGTGCTTGGCAAGGTAGGCAGCGGCTTTCTCATACCGGGCAACATCAGGGTGTTCCTGTTTGAATTTCTCCTTTGTTTTCTTGAAAAATATCTTCTGGTACTTCTCATAGACAGGCTTACATTCCTTGCAGTCTGTCCGGCTGGCAAGAATCCCGTCAATCACTTTGCTTCGGGCTTCCTTTGGCTTCATCTGATTGCGGTAATCTGCGGCTGATTTCCCGGAAGATTCCAGAAATGCTTCTAAGTCCTCCACAGTGGAAAGCCCCTTTTGCTGGAGATAGGACAGGGCTTCGCTGACTGCCTTTAAGTCCTGTGAAGTCCCCCGATTTTGTCCAGACCTCGTCCAGTCCTTCCGTTCTTCCTTTCGTATCTCCATATATTTCATCAGTAGATTGGGAAGAAGTGTCGCTTCCTCCGCCGCCTTTTGTGCAAGCAGTTCTTTCCGTTTTTCTCCCAGCTCGGTAATCCAGCCTTTGAGGTTTTGGATAAGCTGCCGGATGGACTTCATCAGGCGGTTGGCGGCTCTGATTTCCCGGTTCAGGTTGCCGATGTTCGTCTGGATACCCCGCTTTTCCATCTGCCGGACAGCAGCTCCCTCATGGACAGTAGGGATAATATCAAGCCCCTGTCTGGCATAGGAACGCAAGTCCACACGCTCTGGGCGGTCATTGGCTTCCAGATAGCGGTTCTGGATGACCTCCCATTCATGCCGCCAGATTTCGCAATACTTCTGGTCGTTCCAATCCACCGTATCCTCCTTGTGGCTTTTCCATCTGCCGGACGGAAGTTTTATCCGTTCCCCGTTTTCGTCAAGGTCATAAACCTTGCGGCTCTTGGGAAGCCATTTTCCATGTTCGTCCATTGCCCTCATAGTGAGCATGACATGGGCGTGGGGATTGTGTCCCGGCGGATGGGGGGCATGGATTGCAAAATCAGCAATCATGCCTTTGGAAACAAACTGCTGCTCACAAAACTCCCGGACAAGGACAGCATACTGGTCGGGCGGTATCTCTCTGGGGATGGTAAGCACCCACCGCCTTGCAAGCTGGGAGTTCCATTGTTTTTCCACCGCTTCGGCGGCGTTCCACAAAGTATTGCGGTCTGCATATTCCTGTGGGGCATTAGGTGGGAGCAGGATTTCATTGTGGACAATACCACGCTTTTCCGGGTAGTGCTTCACTTGCTGGTCGTATTCACAGAACAGCTTTTCGCCGCTTTGGTAAGCAGCGGCGGCAACCGCAGACTGTCGCTGGCTGCGCTGAACAATCGTGATTTCGTTGTGTGGGCAGGGCATTTCGTGTCCCTCCTTTCGGTAATTGGTGGATGGGGTGGCGTTTTACCACCTCATTTTGGCAGAAAAAAAGCAGGAGACCTTTTTCAGATTTCCTGCTCGGTGTGCCGCTATGTGGGCGGCGGGTATTTAATTGTAAAAGTTCGGGGCAAGTTGACCCGATGTGAAGCTGACAAACTTGAATTGATTTACTTTGTTTGTAAATCTTCCAGAAAGAAAATTCCCTCTGTTAGGTTGATAAACATTTCCTTGTCCTTGATTACATGAATTTTATTGTTCCACCAGACAGTAGTGTTATTAGCGGAGATGGTTTTGCTTGTTCCATCTTTAAGAAAATAAGTAATTGTAATAGCAGGTTCTTCTTCGCTATTCACTTCCCCAAATAAATCATATTTCAGAAATCCCGTTAGCTTTAAGGCTAACTCAATATCCTCACGGCTCGAAATTTCTTTAACATCATCCGTGACACTCGGATACGTGATATTTACAGACTGAATATCATTTATGCGGGGCAATTCCCAAAGATACATACCATTCATAAATATGTTGATTCCAACAATCAAAACTGTCATAACTATCACTTCTATCAAAAATCGAATAAGACATTTGAAAATCTTGTTCACCAATTTATCCTCCAATCTCGATTTCTCCTGCTCCCAAAATCCCGATTTGTTGTCATCTCCATTATACTTCATCGCCTATCGAAAAGATAGCGTATTTTATGAAACTTGTCGGCTGGGAACAGCTTGCACCGCAAGGTGTCCCCAACAGGCAAGTCCACAAAAGGGTAGCTGGCGGCAGCCAGCGCAGGGGAAGTGTAGCGTCCCCTGTATGATTTGGAGCAGACCATGACTGCGGAAAATCACAGCCCTCCGGCGAGGAGCCTTCGGAGAACGCAATGCACCAACCTCTGGGTGGTGTATAATTGCGCCCTTAGTAAACTAAGGGGTTTCCGGCTTCTCCCGTTCCAGCAGTTTTTTCAATAGTTCCTGCGTGTCCTGCCTGTGAAAAATGAGTTTCAACAACAGCATGACATCATCATCTGTCAGGCGTTCCGGCTCTTGCAGAAAACTTTCCAGCATACCGCCACGAGTACAGAGCCGGTGCGTCCGTTCCTTTCGGGTAAGCTGCTTTAACTGGTGCTGCAATGCCTTTTCATCATTGATGGCTTTCCGCAGTTTCTTTTCGCTTTTCTCCAACTCCCGATTGAGTTTTTCCAGCTTTGAGGTATCAGGCAAGGGCAGCGTCCTCCTTTCCCGGTATCAGCACATAAATCCTGTTTGGTTCTCCAACGCCCTGACGCACCCGCATGATAAGTCCGGCGTTTTCCAGTTCATTCAAAGAACGCTTGACCGTCATAGAGCTGCGGGACAGGACTGCGGCAATGGCTGTGACAGGGAAGCAGACAAACAGGATTCCGTTCTCGTCCTCCTGCCCATTGGAGAGCATAGCGTCCAACATCCGGCAGTACATGATCTTTGCGGTGCTGCTGACTGGAAACCCTGTCAACGCTCTTGGAAAAGCCATACAGGGCGGCAATGGTGTGTCTATCGTCATAAATTCAAAAATCATTCGGTGTGTTCCTCCTTTTTCTTTGCTCGTTTGGATAAATAACGGGGGCAGTCAATCACAACCGCCCGGAAGCTCTGCTTGCACCCATGCTGGCATTTCCGGCATAATTCGTTGTAAGTGACACGCCCCCGGTCATTGAGGTAAAAAGAAAGCTCATGCTTCCTCTTTTTGCTCATTCTCGGCATATTGCGCTTCCTCCCGTTTTCGTGTATGGTTTCGGGGCGATTTTCGGCAAAATTACAGCCATAGAGCCGCCTAAAATCTCCCGAAGTATCAGAGATAGGGTAGACTATCCCCCTATCAGATTGTCGTGTTTCGGTATCATTTCGGTGTCAGTTCGCCAGTTCTCCCCGGTGTCGTTCCTCCCCTGAATCTCACAGCGGCGTATCGCTCCCTTTGGTATGCTCGTTTTGGTCAGGGTTCCTCCATATCCCTGCCAAAAGTCATGGCACTACATCGCCGGGGAAGCATATCCCACACAGGCTGGTCATTCGATTGGAATAATCCATCGATGAACTACCTGTATCATAGAACATTTTTGTGCCCTGTGCCGTATGTCCACAAAGTAGGAATTCGGGGTAAAAATCAGAAATTTCCACGATTGCGGAATTGATATGGTATAATCAATTCAACGGTTATAAATGTCGTTAGAAAGGGGGAACTGCTTCAATGAACGGAGCTACTACAATACAGGAACGGCTAAAAGATTTACGATTAAACAAAGGATTAAAACTGGAAGAACTGGCTGAGCAAACGGGTATTTCAAAATCGGCTCTTGGCAGTTATGAAAAAGACGACTATAAGGAAATCAATCATGGCAACCTTATCCTGCTGGCAGATTTTTATGGGGTGTCCCTCGATTATCTCTTTTGCCGGACAGAGAACCGGGCGGAGATCAACACGCCATTAAGGGAGCTGCATTTGAGTGATGAGATGGTAGCACTTCTGAAAAGCGGTCGGATTAACAACCGTCTGCTGTGCGAACTTGCCACCCATAAGGACTTTATCAAGTTTCTTGCGGACATTGAGATTTATGTGGATGGGATTGCCACCATGCAGATTCAAAACCTCAACGCCCTTGTCGATACCGTCCGGCATGAAATCATTGAACGGTATCGCCCCGGCGAAGATGACCCCCATTTGAAAGTGTTGCAAGCCGCCCATATCAGTGATGATGAATATTTCAGTCACATGGTACGGGATGACCTCAACCTGATTATCCGGGATATTCGGGAAGCCCATAAAAAGGACAGCGAGAGTGCACCTCAGACCACCGTTGCCGATGAACTGAAAGAAAATCTGGAAGCGGTTGAAAATTTCAAGGGCAGCCGTGATGAAAAGCTGGTTGTCCTTTACTGTAAGCAGCTTGGTATCAACTATAAAAATCTGTCAGATGAAGAATTTCGCTGGCTGATTCGGATTCTCAAAAAATCAAAGAAAATGGGAACGCCTATCAGCCAGAGGAAAAAACGATAAAGAAAAACCGCTGTTGCATGGTTTGTTGGCTTCCATGTAGCAGCGGTTTTTGCTGGGATTATTCAGTTGAATTTTTAGCACGACAAACTGGAATTTTCAAATTAGTCTTTGCAAATAACCTTTGAATCTTCACCATCAATTACAATTCCCTGACGGTTGTTAATTGGGCATAGATTCAAATCCGAAAACTCAGTCATTATTTTCTCGGTAACTTTCTTAAATGGTGCTGTAAGATAATGCGGAAGAACATAGAAATCAATCAAATCAAGCCCTGCATCATCTTCTTGTGAGTAGTCCTCCGGCTTTTCATCCATTTGCTCGATATATTGGATGCTTGGAGCGCATATAATTGCGCCTGCCGACTCGCCGATCATCAATTTTCCATTTGCCAATTCCTTTTTCAGCAGTCCATCAGTTCCCGTTTTACGGAGCTGGTCCATAAGAAAGAAAGAATTTCCGCCGGTAAAATATATCACATCTGCTTCTTCAAAAACAGACTGTATCGTTGAATAAGCCTCCGTTGAAATATCAATTTCAGTTACGATCGCTCCCAACTTTTTGAATAATTTTCCTTTATTATTTTTCATTTTTTTAAACTATTTAATACTAATGTCTTTTATAATAGCTTTTCATATATTATATAATCAATCTTTATAAGTCCTTTTATAAATTTCTTTTCTACCATTTTCGATAAATTCCTGTTTAATATTTTTAATTCCATAAACAATAGTTTCAATAGGATAATATTCTTCAACTATATCTTGATATTCTTTTGCTTTCTCAATATCTATATTTCCATACATTCTTAATATATCTTCTCCAAAATTTGTTCCTATTTCTTCTTCACTATCTTCAAGTAAGTATATAAAATCACAATATTCATCTATAATTCCAGAATCTCCAAAATCAATTATTCCAGTTAATCTATTATTGCCATCTAACAATAGATGATTACAACTAAAATCATTATGGCATAAACACTTTTTACCCTCAAAAACTGTTGTTGCATTTAGTCTTTCCATAAAACTTTCTATATAATCTTTTTCTATATCAGTTAAATCATTATAAATAGTTTCACGCAACAATATATACTCTTCTAATACATTTTGTTTATTATCAATAGTACATTCACTAATATCTGTATAATCTAAACCGTGCATTTGTCTTAAAAAACTGGCAATATCTCGTTTTAACAAATTTTGTTCTTCTTCTGACATAGTAGAATAAATTTCTGGTGTTAAAAAAGTTCCTTTAATTTCTTTATAACCTAGTATAGATAATTCATCACTAATATACGAATATTCAATATTAGGAATTTTTACATTAGTTTCTAAATTTGTATTTAAAAAATTATATATTGCTTTTTCTTTTGCATAACCTTTTTTCTTATTAGTACTAAATTTTGTTTTAAAAATGTATTCATTATTAACTAAATATGCCACACTATCATAACCACTACCGATTATTTCAATACTATCTACTTTGAAATTATCAAAGTAATGCTCAATTAAATATTTCATTGCCTTAACATTTGTGGCATTATCATCATATCTATATTCCATTAAATAACAATCTTCTTTTTTGCCCTCGTGTAATTCATGTTCTGGCAAATCTTCAATAATTCTAAAACCAGATTTTTGGTATGCCCTTATTGCTCTTGGATTATTTTTATGAGGGTCTAAAATAACTGCATTAGCATTTCTTTCTTTTTTCAAAAATTCAAAAATCAATTTAATATATCTTGTACCAATTCCTTTACTCCAATAATTTGGCTCTCCTATAAATTGATCCATACCATAGACTATCTCATCAGTTTTTGGATAATGATAATCAGTATATAACTCATCATACATTTTATATATTTGTCCATATCCAATAGGAACATTGTTATATTCAATAATTACTCTAAAAACTTCATCTTCCCAAGGCTCTGTATAATGTTTTTTTAATGATTCTAATGTATATTTTTTATCTCTACCACCATAAAATTCTAATACTCTTTCATCAGTTAACCATTTTAACATCAAAGGAAAATCATCATCTATTAAAGTTCTTATACATATTTCATTTTCAACTATATTCATTTATTTATCACCTTTTTCATAATCATATACATATACTATTTCATCTTTATAATCATTTTTACCACCTAATTTTTCATATACATGGCAAGCTCTAGGATTACCTTTATCAGTTATTAAAAACATTTCAGAACAACCAATCTCTTTAGAATATTCCTTAATAAAAGATAATAATTTTGAACCATAACCTTTGTCTTGATAGTTAGGTAACATTCCTATTGAGTGTAAATAAAACATTGTTTTTCCATCAGGTCTTAAAAGTGTATAGCAATATGCAAATCCTATAATTTTATTATTTTCTTTAGCTATAAACCCAAATGAACTGGTATCATTAAGAAATCCTTTTAAATTATCAATATCAAAAACCATATTATCATCAATTAAAACTTCTTTATCTAATTTTCGAGCCGAGCCGACATAACCGGTGTAGCCTTCACGCAGTGAAGCTGTTGGAATAAATGCGACTTTCTTATTTTCAATTTCTTCCTTTATCAGACTTCCTACACTTGAAAAGTGCGAACATAAAAATAATTTCATCAATATTCTCCTTTATAAATTTCGATTTGTCATAATCATTCTACCATACCGTTATGAATAAATCATCTCTTGCAAAATAATTTCTTCTGCCCGGTTGTGAATGTTATTGCAACGCTGCACCCATTCCATTTGATGGGTACGCTTCAATTCCTCGGTCACACCATCGGCAGCCTTCATCTGCTCCATGATGGTGTCTAACCGTTCCTGTGCCTGTTCGTTCAGGTCTGCAAGATATGTCCATAACTCCCCGGTCAGTGTCAATGTGTTCAATCTGGCTGGATGGGCTTCTCTTAAATATTCCCGGTGCATCCGTCCGTACTTTCCGATAGGGCGGTGTTCCTCCGGCAGCTTCAAATCTGGGATATAGTAATCTCCGACAAGGATATAATCAATTCCGTTTTCCGTTATTCTTGGTTTCAATTCGCTCATGTTCCTTACCTCCTGTGGAAGCAGGCTCGTCTGGTACTAACTCAATCACATCGGTAATCTCACAATTCAGCGTTTCGCAGATACGGGCTAATGTATCCATGCTGATGTGCTTTCCCTCTTTGCTCATGTTGGCAATCATATTCGTTGTCATACCGGCGGCAAGCCTTAAATCTTCTTTTCTCATATCACGCTCTAACAGTGTATGCCAGAGTGGTTTATAGCTGATGTGCATATTGTTTTCCTGCCTTTCTATCCA
>NZ_QTVN01000003.1:327-352618 GCF_003460605.1 Ruminococcus sp. AF31-8BH | reverse complement strand
TAAGAGCAGGAGATTTCGGAATAAGTGTATTCAGGTCTCCTGGGAAAGGAGTATCTATTATGATGGAACTACAAGCTGGTAATGGATTGCAGGAGGAGTCGAACATCCTTCCGGTAGCAAACAGGAAGTACAAGGATACTATTTTTCGAATGCTTTTTTCAGATAAGAAAAATCTGCTGTCATTGTACAATGCATTGAATGGGAAAGATTATAGGGATTGTGACAAGCTGGAGATTGTAACATTGGAGAATGCCATATACATGAGCATGAAAAATGATCTGGCATTTATCCTGGATCTGGCCTTGTTTCTGTGGGAGCACCAATCTACGTATAATCCTAATATTCCCCTGCGTGATCTGATGTACATAGCTAAGGAATACGAGAAGTATATAAAGGAAAAAGGAATTTCCTTATACTCCAACAGACAGCAGAAAATTCCCGCACCGCAGTTTATTGTATTCTACAACGGGAACCGTAAGATCGGAGAACGGATGGAGCACCGCTTGTCCGATGCCTATGGAACATCCAGCGGAGAGCCTGCATTGGAATTGAAGGTCCTGGTGATCAATATCAATGAAGGCTACAACCAAAAGTTGATGGAGAGTTGCCAGATTCTGAAAGAATATGCCCAGTACGTGTCAAAAGTAAGAACATACAAGAAAACGCTGAGCTTAAACGAAGCGGTAGAAAAAGCAGTGGAAGAATGCATTCAGGAAGGAATTCTTCGGGAATTTCTTCTGGCAAACAAAGCAGAGGTGGTTGCAATGAGTATATTTGAATATGACCGGGAATGGGAAGAAGAGATTTTACGAAAAGAAGAATTTGAGGCCGGGAAAGAAATGGGAAAAGAGCTTGGAGAAAAACTTGGGAGAAAACTTGGCAAGGAAGAAGAACGGAAGAATACAGAAAAAGAACGCCACCGCGCAGACTCAGAAAAAATGCGTGCAGACTCAGAAAAAATGCGCGCAGATTCGGAAAAAATACGGGCTGACAATGCAGAAAAGGAACTTTTGCTTCTGAAAGAAAAGCTTGCTTTGCTGGAGGGAAAATAGAAAATCAGGTGTTTACCAAGCCAGGAAATTGCAGTACTGTATACTGCTGATTTCCTGGTTTTATTTTATGAAATACTGAACAATTTCAGAGTTGCTGAAATAGAAATTTATATGTAGTTTTGAAATGGCAGAATGGTGGTTGAAGTCATATTGACAAGGACGAAAAGGTGGTTGTAAGATATACCTATGACAGTTGGAAACCGGTCTGTATTACTGCCGCGGCCGTTACTACGATCCTGCGATCCGCAGATTCATCAGCGTGGATGACACACAGGTTTTAAGGGACAATCTTGATATGCTAGGTGAGAAGAACCTGTATGTATATTGTGATGATAACCCGATCATGAGAGTTGATGGCGATGGACAATTTTTTTGGATAGGTGGACTGATTGGTGCTGCTGTAAATGTTGTGACTGGAGGAATTGCTGCTTCTGTAACAGGTCAGAGATATACTATAGTAGATATGGTTGCTGCTGTATCTGGCTTTTTTGCAGGCGGTCTTACATGTTTTTCACCAGGTATAGTTAGTATGATTGGAGGTTGTATTAGTGGTTCATATGCTGTATATTGCAGTTTGAAGAGGGGGGATTCCCTATTAATGATTGCTTTAAATGTAGGCATTGCTTTTGGGGTAAATTCATACATTGGAAATCTAACTGGTTTTTCAGGACTTCCTGAAGTACCTACAGTCATTAGTAGTGCTTGGGGATTTACATATGGTTTGGGTGCAAATCTAATTGCGGCTGGTGTATCCGCAGGAACTTCGGTATTTGACACATCTGGAAATAATATTTTAAGTAACATGGTAGCCATATCTCATGTTCAAGTGCCTGTTCCAAAGGCAGCTATTGGCCAGAAACGTAGTTATAATGGAAAAACAAAAAGCTATAGAACTTCTTTTATTTATCGAACTTCAAGTGGAAAATTAGCTTGTAAGAAAAGGAAGAGTTACCATTCGAGAAATGCTTGCACAGTATGATAAAAGTGAGAGGTGTATATGAAATTTAAGTCTGTATTTTGGTCGAATCATTTAATTTTCTTTATTATTATTCTAATTGGCATTTTTGCTGGATGTAACAGCAATGAGTATGGAGCTGTTAATTTGTTTCTATGTTGGAGTGGATTTTATGCGATATGCGTTTTCATTCCTGATTTAAGGATGATTGAATTAACAAAAGAAGGGTGTACTGTCCATTTATTTCGATTAAAGAAGCAACATAAGTGGAAAGATATCTTATATATTCATAGAGATATTGTATCATCAAGGAATGCTGCTTTTGAAGGCATATTTTTTTCGACAAAAGCTACGAGAAAAAATGGAAAAGAATTGACCGCTCGAAGAATTCATTCATCACTGGATCTTTTTAATTCCTTTTGCATTTTCTGGAAAGATGAAAAAGAAAAAGAAAAAGTTTTGAACCAGTTAAAAGAATGGGGCGTAGAAGTAATTACAAGTCCAAAACTTGCAGAAAAGGAAGCATATGAACAAAAATTAGCAGAGAAGATTAATCTGCGAGAACAGCGTAAAAAGCTATACAAAAAAAGAAATAAATAAGTTCATAAAATTTAATTTCATATACTTTTCCAAGCTAGTGTAAATCAAAACCACAGGGGATGGTTGGTATTTTCGACTAACCATTCCCTTTTTGTACTCTTTTTTGAAAGAAGGTGAAAAATGAAGTACCGAATTATAACGATCATAAGCTTTATCGGCAGCACCGTCATTTCTTTGCTGGGCGGATGGGACAAATCCTTGCTTATGTTCTGGTAGGCGCCCAGTTAGATTCCCTGATGGGTACAGAATATGTTCGTGACGCTGTATGCATCGGATTTATTTGCAATGAGGCACTTTCCATCATAGAAAACGCCGGTCTCATGGGCATGCCCCTCCCTGAAATCCTCCTAAAAAGCGAGAAAAATACATAGAAAAACCCATCTGTAAAATATTGTCCTGAATATATGACTTACAAATTTGCTTTATATATTTTTAATATATTTCCTATTCCCAAAAGGCCCAGACTGTGGTAAGATAAACACAAAGCATATTTCTTTCAATTATCAAGGTGCGTTGGCACTATCTATCATCTAAACACATTTCAGAAATCTATGCTTTTAACCCCAAAACATTTAAGAGCAGGAGATTTCGGAATAAGTGTATTCAGGTCTCCTGGGAAAGGAGTACCTATTATGATGGAACTACAAGCTGACAGTGGAGTACAGGAGGAGCAGAGAGCCTGCATTGGAATTGAAGGTCCTGGTGATCAATATCAATGAAGGCTACAACCAAAAGTTGATGGAGAGCTGCCAGATCCTGAAAGAATATGCCCAGTACGTGTCAAAAGTAAGAACATACAAGAAAACGCTGAAATTAAATGAAGCGGTAGAAAAAGCAGTGGAGGAGTGCATTCGGGAAGGAATTCTTCGGGAATTTCTTCTGGCAAACAAAGCAGAGGTGGTTGCAATGAGTATATTTGAATATGACCGGGAGTGGGAAGAAGAAATTTTGCGAAAAGAAGAATTTGAGGCCGGGAAAGAAATGGGAAAAGAGCTTGGGGAAAAACTTGGGAGAAAACTTGGCAAGGAAGAGGAACGGAAGAATACAGCAAAAGAACGCCACTGCGCAGACTCAGAAAAAATGCGTGCAGATTCGGAAAAAATGCGGGCTGACAATGCAGAAAAGGAACTTTTGCTTCTGAAAGAAAAACTTGCTTTGTTGGAGAGGAAGTAAGGTGTGACATTTGAGTTTATAGAACCAGGGAATGACAGTGGTGAGACTGATGGATTCCCTGGTTCTGTTTTACGGATGTTATTGATAAAAGTGCTGCACGAAACGTAAGAACTGTTTTACGTGGGGCTTGAGGATGCGGTTTTTGCTGTAGACGATGTAAAAGGTACGCATGGCCTTTTCGTGGTTCAGAGGGAACATGAGAATCTGGTGTGTGGCAGCCAGGTCCTGGGCGGAGCAGGCGGATAAAATGGAGATGCCAAGTCCTTCTGCCACAGACTTGCGGATGGCTTCCAGATCGTTCATTCGTGCCACAACATGCAGACTGGTATCCGGAATATTATGGGATTCCAGATAACGGTCAATTTCCTTTTTGGTACCAGATCCGCTTTCCCGCATAATAAACGGCTCATCCAGAAAATCAGAAAAATCCAGAGTACCAAGATCTGCCTTTACCTGATATTTCAGGTAATGCTCATTCACAGGCGTGGCAATTACCAGTTTGTCCGTTCGAAAAGGAATGAAGCAGCAGTCTGGTTCCTCGAAAGTATTTCCCACAAGTGCCAGATCCACGCTTCCGTCCAGCACCCTGGACACGGCCCCCAGGCTGTCCGACTGCCAGGAATGGAAATAGACATCCGGAATCTGACAGGTAAAAGCACTGAGAATCTCCGGAAGCAGATAAGAGGAAGGAATGGTGGAAACTGCTAGATCTACAATCTTTTTATTGATTCCAGTAAATTCTTCTATAATATTGCTGCGCATATTCAGAATGTTGGAAGCACAGTCATAAAGCTGAAGTCCTCTTTGGGTGATGGTCAGCTTCTTGGTGGTGCGGATCAGCAGCCGGGAGTTTAGTTCCTGCTCCAAGGACTGGATGTGTGCACTGATGGTAGGCTGGGTCAGATTCAGCTGCCTGGCCGCTTCGGAAAAGCTTTTATTTTCAACTACAGCCACGAAGGCTTCTAATTGTTTAAATTCCATAGAGTTATGAGTGCGAAGATCTCGCAGTCCTTTCCTAAAATTAAATATCCAGAATTTTCTTTAGCCCATCAATTGCCGTATCCAGTTCTTCCTCTGTATTTTCTGGTCCAAAGGAAAAGCGGATGGTTCCGGCAGGATAGGTGTCAAGCGTTTTGTGGGCGTTAGGGGCGCAGTGCAGCCCAACTCTTGTCATAACACTGTATTCACTATCCAGTCTCCAGGCAACCTGTGCCAAGTCCTGCTCTGGCGTCTGAATGGAAACAACAGCAGTTCGATCCTGCAGATCATTCTTTCCCACAATACGGATATGCTTTCCAGTATCATCAAGTTCCAGCAGTTTTTCCAGAAAATATCCGGTCAGCTTCATTTCCCTCTGGTACAGCTGTGCCATATGAGTTTCAAAATTTTCCTCTCCGTTTTTCAAAAATAAAAGTGCCTGATGCAGTCCATAGATTCCCGGAAGATTGGGCGTTCCGGATTCAAAACGATCCGGCAAAAAATCCGGGATTTCTTCTGTATGGGATACGCTTCCCGTTCCTCCGGAAATCAGCGGTTCCATTAATTCTGCTATTTCTTGTGTAACCAGAAAGCCCCCTGTGCCTTGAGGCCCGCGAAGCCCTTTATGACCGGTAAAAGCCAGGGCATCAATGTGAAATTTCTCCATATCAACAGGCAGAATCCCGGCTGTCTGAGCAGTATCTACAATGAAAAAAAGGTAATGCTTCCGGCAAATTTCCCCAAGTTCTGCCAGGGGCATGCAGGTTCCGCAAACATTGGAAGAATGAAGGGTGACGATGGCTCTGGTGTTGGGGCGGATCAAAGGTTCCACCTGTTCCGGGATCATAGAGCCGTCTTCTCTGCAAGGAATACGATCGAAAGTAATTCCATGGGAGGTCAGCTGCACTACAGGACGCATCACCGCATTGTGTTCCATGGCGGAAACTAGAATGTGATCACCCGGTTTTAGAAGTCCTTTCAGGATAAAATTCAGGCTGGTGGTGATATTGGGGGTAAAGATCACATTTTTACATTTTGGAAAATGAAACAGCTGGGCGAGAAGCTGGCGGGTTTCATAAATGACCTCTTCTGCGGAGTATGCGCTGGAATAGCAGCCGCGGTTTACGTTGGCTCCGTTTAAAGTCAGGTAATCCATCATGGCCTGGGCCACCCCAGGAGCCTTTGGAAAAGAGGTGCTGGCATGATCGAGATATATGCGGTTCATAGTGACGAAATCCTTTCTTGAAAGTTTTTATTTGTATCCTATCATACCATAATCTATCGAAAATATCTATAAATACACAAAATAATCCCCCATAATCAATTAGAGTTTTCTGACAAAAAATGTTAAAATAAAGGAAAGAGTTGACACTTGTACAAGGAGGAAAGAGTATGAAAGAAAGTTTGTCAAAGAAAGAGACGCCTATGATCATTGGAGCGGGCGTCATCATTGGAATCATTGCAGTGGCTCTGGTCTATTTCGGAAATCCTGCAAATATGGGTTTCTGTATTGCATGTTTCCTGCGTGATACCACAGGTGCCCTGGGATTTCATTCCGCAGCGGCAGTGCAGTACATACGTCCGGAGATTGTGGGACTGGTTCTTGGTTCCTGCATCCTGGCCCTTGCAACCAAAGAATTCAAGCCAAGAGGCGGCTCTGCACCTGTCACCCGTTTTGTCATTGGAATGTTCGTTATGATCGGATGCCTGATGTTCCTTGGTTGTCCGTTCCGTATGATCCTTCGTCTTGCAGGCGGTGACTGGAACGCCATTTTTGGGCTGATTGGATTTATTGTTGGAATTCTGGCTGGCGTATTTTTCCTGAAAAAAGGATACACTCTGAAACGTTCCTATAAGATGCAGCCGGTTGAGGGTGTCATTTTCCCGGTCGTGGAAATTGGAATTCTGGTACTTCTGATCGCGGCACCTGCATTTATTCATTTCACAGAAGCAGACGGCGGCCCTGGCGCAAAGCATGCGGCAATTGCCATTTCCCTGATTGCAGGACTTGTAGTTGGTGCCCTGGCACAGAGAACCCGTCTTTGCATGGTTGGCGGTATCCGTGATGTAGTTCTGTTTGGAGAATGGAAGCTGCTTCTTGGATTTGTTGCAATTCTGGTAAGTGCCCTGATCGGAAATATGATTCTTGGATATTTCCATCCTGGATTTGCAGGACAGGCAATCGCGCACACAGATGGTCTGTGGAATGCACTTGGAATGGCACTGGCTGGATTTGGCTGCGTGCTTCTTGGCGGCTGCCCACTTCGTCAGCTGGTACTGGCAGGAGAAGGAAATACAGATTCCGCAATTACTGTATTTGGACTGATGGCTGGCGCAGCTGTGGCTCATAACTTTGGGCTTGCTTCTTCTGGCGAAGGCCCTACAGCAAATGGAAAGGCAGCAGTTATAATTGGATTTGTTGTGCTGTTTGTGATCGCGGCAGTTAACTCTGCACGTAAGGCAGAGAGTTAAAAGGCAATAAAGTCCAATATGACCTTGGATCAAAATCCTGTCAACCAATACAGATAAGAGATTATTCAGTTGAAACGCAGCAGAAATTTCATCTTCAAAGAAAGGGGATTTCATTTATGAAAACAGTAGACGCAAGAGGCCTTTCCTGTCCGGAGCCTGTGATCCGCACCAAGAATGCTCTGGCATCCGGGGAAAAGGCATACACCGTAATGGTAGATAACGTAACCGCAAGAGAGAACGTATCCCGTTTTGCCATGCATCAGGGATATCAGGTTTCCTGGAAAGAGGACGGGGAAGATTTCATTCTGACCCTGGAAAAATAATGGAAGACTATATTGCCACATTTTTTTCCCATTTCGGAGCGATGGCATTTAAGAAAAAATGTGACAAAGAAGGCTACCCGGCTGTGATCATGCCGGTGCCGAGAAATTTAAGCTCCTCCTGCGGAACCTGCGTGAAATTCACCGGAACCGCAGAGAAAGCCCGGAACTGGAACTCAGATGAATTAGAACAGCTGGCCCAGGTTCTGGAAAACGGAACCTTTCAGGTAATCTGGCATAGCTAAAAAAAAGAGAAGCAGCGCGCCCTCTATCATCTTTTACAAAGTGATAGAAAGGCAGCGCTGCTTTGTGGTTTATGGGTATATTTGCATATCCATATAAAGTTTGCTAGAATGGAAACCAATGAAACGAAATCAGAAAGAAGGTGTATCTTTGAAAGAAACAGAGAAATCCAACTATGACCAGGTAATCGAGAACTGGCGTCTGAAATTCCTGGAAATGGATCAGGAGAAACTGACCCGGAAGTTTCATCTGGAGGCGGACGAAGAGGCGCTGTATATCGTATATTTTTCCAGGAAGCTTCGGATCGACCGGAAGAGCGGAGTGATTACGGATCAGGGGGTGCATCCGGGCTTTGACACCGTGATGAATATTTACAACACCTTTTATTATGCATCCGAACATCCCGTTGCATCTGGAAATCTGGTGGCCTTCCGCCAGGTAAAAAGAGTGTATCCTTTCGAGGCTGCCTACCGAAGAACTATCATTTCCAAACTGCAGACCATCTTTTCCGGGAAAACACAGGAACTGAAAATGGCATGTGAAGCCCTTGGCGGCACGCCGCTTCCACAGGGAGATGTAGGTTATATGCTGCCTGTTTTCCCGTTTTTAAACATAGCCGTTCTTTTCTGGGATGGGGATGAGGAGTTCGATGCCCAGGCAAACATGCTGTTTGATTCGGAAATCACAGAGTTTATGCATGAAGAAAATGTAGTCTGTGTGGCAGCTGATGCAGTCTATTATCTGACCCTGGCAGCAGGCCTTCCCGGGGAAAAAATTTACGCAGAGTAATAAAATCCATCCAACCTTACAAAATCGTAAGTTTCCCACCGCATTTTGTAACCTGATTCGATGGCAGTGACCTGATTTTTTCACTATACTGTCAGACATAGTAAAGAAAGAGAGGACATAAAACATGCCATTGCTTGAAGTTACAAACCTGAAGAAAATATATACCACCCGCTTCGGCGGCAATAAAGTACAGGCCTTATCCAACGTAAATTTCTCCGTGGAAAAAGGAGAATTCGTTGCCATCATGGGAGAGAGCGGTTCCGGAAAAACCACCCTTCTGAATATTCTTGCGACTCTGGATAAGCCAACCTCCGGAGAGATTCTTCTGGACGGAAAAAGCCTGGTGCACATTTCCGACAAGGAGGTTTCCGCATTCCGAAGAAAAAATCTGGGATTTGTATTCCAGGATTTTAATCTTCTGGATACCTTTAGTTTAAGAGACAACATTTACCTTCCGCTGGTGCTTGCCGGGGAAGATTACCGGGAAATGGCACAGAAAATCCGCCCCATTGCCCAGGCCCTTCACATTACCGAGCTTCTGGAAAAATATCCCTATGAGGTATCTGGCGGTCAGAAGCAGCGCTGCGCAGTGGCAAGAGCACTGATCACAAACCCACGGCTGGTGCTGGCAGATGAGCCGACAGGCGCCCTGGATTCCAAGGCAGCCAATGCTCTTCTGAATGTATTCGGAGAAGTAAATAGGCAGGGACAGACTATTCTTATGGTTACGCACAGCGCACAGGCAGCAAGCCGGGCTTCCAGAGTCCTTTTCATCA
Organism: Ruminococcus sp. AF31-8BH; assembly: GCF_003460605.1. Taxonomy (GTDB): domain Bacteria; phylum Bacillota; class Clostridia; order Lachnospirales; family Lachnospiraceae; genus Blautia_A; species Blautia_A acetigignens. Next base: position 343,260 of record NZ_QTVN01000003.1, on the reverse strand, counting down.
AGGACGGTGAGGTATTCCATCAGATTTACCGAGGGGAAAAAACAAAAGAAGAAATGTACCAGATGATTTCCGATACTCTTACCATATTGATGACAGGCGGTGAATATCATGCGTAACGGACTTTTTGCAAAGCTGGCACTGGTAAACATAAAGAAAAACCACCAGACCTATGTGCCTTACATTCTGGCGAGCCTGTTCGATGTGGCAATGCTGTATATGATGCTGTTTATCAACAATAATGCAGGAATGAAAAGGATCCGCCATAGTGGGGATGTGCTGATGATCACCAGCATGGGTGTGGGAATTATCATTATTTTTTCCTTTATTTTTCTTCTGTACAGCAACAGCTTTTTAATGAAGCGAAGACAGAAGGAACTGGGACTTTACAATATTCTGGGTCTGGAAAAAAGGCACATCAGTATTGTGATGAGTATGGAAACCGTGATTACTTCTTTGATCAGTTTAGCAGGAGGAATTCTTGTAGGAATTCTGGGAAGCAAGCTTGTCCTTTTGCTGCTTCTGAAGCTGATTCGGCTGCCGGCTGCGTTTGGATTTGAAATAGGCATTCAGGCAATCATCACTTGTCTGGAAGTGTATGGCGTTATATTTGCAGTGATTCTTTTGGTAAACATACGGAAAGTATATAAGGCAAAGCCAATTGAACTTCTTAAGGCAGAAAATGCAGGAGAGCGGGAACCAAAAGCAAAGTGGCTGATGGCCCTGATTGGATTTATCTGTCTGTTTGCAGGATATTATATTGCAGTTACCACGGAATCCCCTTTGTCTGCCCTGGCACTGTTTTTTGTTGCCGTCTTGCTGGTTATGGCAGGAACCTATCTGCTTTTTACAACAGGAAGCATTGTAATCCTGAAAATCATGCGCTGGAACAAGAAATTTTACTATAAGGCAAAGAATTTTACTGCCATTTCCGGTATGCTTTACCGAATGAAGCAAAATGCGGTGGGACTTGCAAGTATCTGTATTTTAAGTACCGGCGTGCTTTTGATGGTATCCACTACGGTATGCCTGAATTCCGGAATTGATGACATTATTAATCTGCGCTGTCCATCAGATGTGAGCGTGATGTACAAAGCGGATTCAAAGGAACAGCTGGAAAATATCAGAGCGAAGCTTTTGCAGGAAATTGAGGATCAGGCTTCTTACGAAAAATTAAATACGGAAATTAATTTTTCCAGCACTCTGGTTAAAGATGGGAGCGGCAACTGGAGATTTGAAAAATCAGATGGGAGTACCTTTTCCGAACTTCAAAACCAGCTGGAGACCCTTACCGTTGTTCCCCAGGAGGAATATTCCAGAATTACCGGTGAAGAAATTTCTCTTGAACCCGGTGAAGTCCTTGCTTACAGGGATGGAAAAGCAGGTGAAGATGCTCTGGAAATTCATGACAGCGTTTACCAGGTAAAAGAATGGCTGAAGGATTATGAATATGTGGGAGATAATTTTTCTTCCATGGATTCCATTAAGCTGATTGTAAATGATGAAGATTTCCAGAAGCTATATGAGGAACAGGCCGAGGCTTATGGAGGCGTTTCTTCTATGGCATCCATGGAGATGGATGTTTATCTTAATGGAACAGAAGAGGAAAAAGAGGCTGATGCGTCGAAAATTCGTGACCTTGCCATGGAATTTTTTGATGGACAGAAGGAAGCGGGAAATCTCCCGGCAGAAAGCTATTGTATGACCTCTGTGCGGTACGAACTGTATGAAAGCTTCTACAGCTTGTTTGGCGGAATTTTGTTTCTTGGAATTTTCCTTGGCCTTTTGTTCTTAATGGGTGCAGCCATGATCATTTACTACAAGCAGGTTTCCGAGGGCTATGAGGATAAAGACCGTTTTGAAATCATGCAGAAGGTGGGTATGACCCACAAAGAGGTGAAATCCTCCATTCACAGACAGATCCTTATGGTATTTTTCCTTCCGCTTGGAATGGCGGCTCTTCATATTGCTATGGCATTTCCTATGGTAAAAAGACTGTTGGCGCTGTTCAGCATGACCAATATTGGTCTGTTTGCAGGATGTACGGTGATTACCATTCTGGTATTTGCTGTGATCTATGGAATTATTTACGGGCTTACAGCCAGAACCTATTATAAAATCGTAGAAAGAAGATAAGGGCAGGGTTGTATTTACCAGTGTAAAGTGTTACAATGAGATAGCCTGGGAGGCAAAAGAATGCTTCCCAGGCTATTTATGCGAAAAAAGCCTGACTGGTATTTCTAAAAAAGCAGACAGGCAGAAGAAACCGGAGGAAATCTCTCATGAAAAAAGAGAGCTTTAAGCAGGGAATTACAGATGGAATCCCCATTGCCCTGGGGTATCTGGCAGTTTCCTTTACGTTTGGCATGATGGCGGTGCAGGGCGGACTTACCATCTGGCAGGCAGTTCTGATTTCCCTGACCAATCTTACGTCAGCGGGACAGTTTGCGGGACTGGACATTATTATAGCAGGAGGCTCTCTGTGGGAGATGGCACTGACTCAGCTGATCATCAATTTGAGATACTGCTTGATGTCCTTCTCTCTTTCCCAGAAGCTGCGCAGGGATGAGCCCTGGGGACACCGCTATGGAGTGGCTTTTGGCGTGACAGACGAAATTTTTGGTGTCAGTGCCAGCAAGCCTGGCAAGGTCAGTGCTTTTTACAATTATGGCGTGATGAGCGTGGCTATTCCAGGCTGGACATTTGGCACCCTGCTTGGAGCGGTTTCCGGCAGTCTTCTGCCTGATTTTATTATGAGCGCACTTAGCGTGGCAATTTACGGAATGTTCCTGGCTGTGATCATTCCTCCTTCCAAGAAAAACAAAGCGGTGTTTCTGGTAGTGCTTGGAGCCATGGCAGTGAGTGCACTGTTCGCCTGGGTTCCGGTTTTATCAAAGGTATCATCCGGATTTGTGATCATTATCACTACCATTCTGGTTGCCGGAATTGCGGCTGTGCTTTGCCCGGTTGCAGAAGAAAACGAGAAGGAGGAAGCTCATGAAGCCTAATGTTTATATTTATATACTGGTTATGGCGGGAGTGACATACCTGATCCGTATGCTTCCCCTGGCATTGGCGAAGAAGGAGATTACCAATCCTTTTGTAAAATCTTTTCTGTTTTATGTGCCTTATGCCTGCCTTGCAGCGATGACCTTCCCGGCCATTTTGTCAGCAACGGCAAGTGTGGTCTCTGCTGTAGCCGGATTTATCGTAGCGCTGATCGCAGCCTACAGAGAAAAAAGCCTGCTGACCGTAGCCCTTTGGGCTTGCGCTGCAGTATTTATTGTAGAAAGAATAATGGCCTTTGCGGCGTAAGCATTTTGCAGTGCTTACGGTTCGCAAGGGCCATTTCTTTTCCGTATTTATTCTCCAAGAAATCCTAAATCAATTTCTCCGTCAAATACAGTAGTTGCCGGACCGGTCATGTAAACCTGATCGTCGCTTTCATCCCAGAAAATATTCAGGTCGCCTCCAAGAAGCTTCACAGTAACCGGCTGATTCCTGTCAACCAGTCCGTTTAAAATAGAAGAAACCGCAACTGCACAGGCTCCGGTACCGCAGGCAAGTGTTTCGCCAGAACCGCGCTCCCACACCCTCATCTGGACAGTGTGACGGTCGATTACCCTGACAAACTCTGTATTCACACGGTCCGGGAAGTTCACATGAGATTCAAAAGACGGTCCGATTTTCTCAATATCCAGTCCGTCTACATCATCCATGTAGACAATGGCATGAGGATTTCCCATGGAAACAGCTGTGAAACGGTAGGTCTGTCCGTTCACTTCGATCGGTGCATCGATCACCTGCTCATCCTCTGAAACAACAGGAATGAGAGATGCCTGAAGAATTGGTGCCCCCATATTTACCTTTACCATGCTGACCTTGCCGTCGCGGATGGAAAGATCCAGATATTTCACGCCGCTTTTGGTGGCAACGCTGATGCTGGTCTTGTTTACAATGCCGTAATCGTAGGCATATTTGGCAACGCAGCGGATTCCGTTTCCGCACATGGCGCCCTGGGAACCATCCAGGTTATACATATCCATCTCACAGTCTGCAATGTCAGAGGGCTTGATCAGGATCAGCCCGTCAGAGCCAATGCCGAAATGGCGGTCACTTACAAACTTCGCCACCGCTGACGGGTCTTTCACAGTTTCTTTGAAGCAGTTCACATATACATAATCGTTTCCGATACCATGCATTTTTGTAAATTTCATAATAATTACCTCCTTGTATCCGGCGGGTAAACGCCTTGTTTTTATACTCCTCATCACGTGTCTCTATCTTATCATACCACAAGTCTGTTATGAAAAAGTGAATTTTTCCAAATTTTCTCAGAAAACAGGAAGCAAAAAAATAAGGAATCTTATGGAAAGTCTTGCATTTTTCACAAAAGCTGATAAAATGGGGGAAAGATAGATGAATGAATATGCGGGAACTATGCATAATTATTCCTGCATACAATTAAGAGGAGGAAAAAATATGAAAAAATTAACAGCTTTAGCACTTGGCACTGTAATGGCAGTTTCCATGACAGCTGGCGTATCCGCTGCAACTGTCGAGTCCAAGGATGACCTTAAGAACGCTACCATCGGCGTACAGCTTGGAACCACCGGTGATATTGAAGCAAGTGAATATGAGAAAGACGGCGCAACTGTTAAGCGTTACAGCAAAGGAAGCGAAGCAATCCAGGCACTTCTGGCAGGACAGATCGACTGTGTGATCATCGATTCCCAGCCAGCTCAGAAATTCGTTGAGAACGCAGACGGACTGAAAATCTTAGACGAGCCATTCGTAGAAGAAGAGTATGCAATCTGCCTGAAGAAAGGCAATGACGAGCTTCTTGACAAGATCAACGGAGCTTTAGAGGAACTCAAAGAAGACGGAACCGTTGATGATATCATGAATAACTACATCGGTGACAACATTGGTGAGACACCATATGAGTCCCCGGAAGATGTTGACCGTTCCAATGGAACACTGATAATGGCTACAAACGCTGAGTTCGAGCCATATGAATACCGTGAGGGTGACACCATTGTAGGTATTGATGCGGATATCGCACAGGCAATCTGCGACAAGCTTGGATATGAGCTTGAGATCGACGACATGGAATTCGATGCAATCCTTGCAGCTGTACAGTCCGGAAAAGCTGACTTCGGTGCTGCCGGAATGACTGTTACAGAGGACCGTCTGGAGAGCGTTGATTTCACAGACACCTATGCAAACGCAAGCCAGGTTATCATTGTAAAAGCTGACTGATAGAAGAAATACAGTATAAGCTGCCCTGATCATGAGTCACCCTGAACGGCAATCCGCGAAGAACTGCCCCGGGGTGGCTCATCTGGTGTTATTGAATGCTGTGAATTCTGTTAAAGTAAAAAGGAAAAAAATATGTTTGAAAAATTTGGACACGATTTTTATATCAATTTTATAAAAGATGACAGATATACTTGGCTTCTGGATGGTCTGAAAAACACCATGATCATCACTGTATTTGCCCTTCTCATTGGTATCTGCATCGGTTTTCTTGTTGCGATCATCCGTTCCTCCCATGACAAATCCGGGAACTTCAAGATTGCAAATGCGATCTGCAAGGTTTATCTGACTGTCATCCGCGGTACCCCGACCGTCATCCAGCTGCTGATCATGAACTTCGTTGTGTTCGGATCTGTCAGCGTCAATGAAATCCTGGTAGGAAGCCTGGCGTTTGGTATCAACTCCGGTGCATACGTTGCGGAAATCGTCCGTTCCGGAATCATGTCCATTGACCAGGGACAGACAGAGGCAGGACGAAGCCTTGGACTTAATTTTACCCAGACTATGCGTCTGATCATTATTCCGCAGGCGTTCAAGAACGTGCTTCCTGCACTGGTAAATGAGTTTATCGTGTTGATCAAGGAGACATCCATCATCGGCTACATCGGAATGATGGACCTGACCAAGGGTGCTATGCTGATCCAGAGCCGTACCTACAATGCATTTATGCCTCTTCTGGCAGCGGCTGCAATCTACCTGATCGTGGTCATGGTACTGACCTTCTTTATGAATAAACTGGAGAGGAGACTGAGAACCAGTGAGCGTTGATAAGAGCAAAGTTTTGATCCAGGTACAGGATCTGAAGAAAGCATTTGGAGCAAACCAGGTACTGGATGGAATTTCCACAGATATCTGTCAGGGCGAGGTTGTTGCCATTATCGGACCTTCCGGTTCCGGAAAATCCACCTTCCTTCGTTCCCTGAATCTTCTGGAAGTGCCCACAGGCGGCAAAATCCTGTTTGAGGGAACGGACATTACTGATCCCAAGGTTGACATTAACCGTCACCGCCAGAAAATCGGAATGGTTTTCCAGCAGTTTAACCTGTTTCCACACAAAACTGTAAAGCAGAACATTATGATGGCACCGGTTGCCCTGAAGCTGATGACCAAAGAAGAGGCATCTAAGCGTGCTGATGAACTTCTTGCCCGCGTAGGACTTCCGGACAAGGCAAATGCTTACCCGGATATGCTTTCCGGCGGACAGAAACAGCGTATTGCCATTGCAAGATCCCTTGCCATGAATCCGGATGTGATGTTGTTTGATGAGCCAACTTCTGCGCTGGACCCGGAGATGGTAGGCGAGGTTCTGGAGCTGATGAAAGAGCTTGCCAAAAGCGGCATGACCATGGTGGTGGTTACTCACGAGATGGGATTTGCCCGTGAGGTAGCAACAAGGGTTCTGTTCATTGACGATGGAAAAATTCAGGAGCAGAATTCCCCTAAGGAATTTTTCGAAAATCCAAAGAACCCGCGTCTGAAGGAATTTTTATCCAAGGTTCTTTAAATAAACAATAAAAAACGGCAGCCATGCATTCCCTTATGAAATGGGAAGATGTGTGACTGCCGTAATTTTATTCAGGCATTTTTCTTCATTTCTTTGTAACAGTATTTGATGATCTCTTTACGTGTTACGATTCCGATAAAATGATCCTGGTCATCGATAACCGGAACAAAGTTCTGGTTGATGGCCCGGTCCAGAAGATCCTCCATATCACAGTCAACATGAACCGGCTTGTAGGTGGCTCTTCGCTGGATCGCCATAACCGGGATGTCCTCAGCACTCTTCATATCTGTAATGTTCAGATTCTTCATGCCCCAGAGAAGGTCTCCCTCGGAAATGGTTCCTACATATTTGCCCTCTGGATTCAGAATAGGAATACAGGAGAACTTGCGGTGCTCCATTTTCTCAATGGTCTGACGCAGGGTTTCATTCTCGAAAATGTAGGCAACATCATTTTTCGGTGTTAGGAAAAAAAGTATATTCAATTTTAATCCCTCGTTTCGTTGATGGATTTACAGAAGCGGAATTCCGTTCTTTGCAGCTTCCTCCTGTATTTCCTTAGGCCACAGGGAAACATGTACCTCACCGATGTGAGCCTTGCGCAGGAAGAACATACAGATACGGGACTGTCCGATACCGCCGCCGATGGTGTATGGAAGCTCCTTGTTCAGGATGGCTTTCTGGAATGGAAGCTCTCTTCTGTCATCGCATCCGGCTTCTGTAAGCTGTTTGTCAAGTGCTGTTTCGTCTACACGGATACCCATGGAGGAAAGCTCAAGGGCAATGTCCAGTACCGGATAGTATACCAGAATATCACCGTTTAATTCCCAGTCATCGTAGTCCGGGGCACGTCCGTCGTGGCGCTCCCCATTGGACAGCATCTTGCCGACCTGCATAAGGAAAACGGCACCTTTTTCTTTGACGATCTTGTATTCTCTTTCCTTAGGAGTAAGGTCCGGATACATGTCTACAAGCTCTTCTGTGGAAACGAATGCAATCTCTCTTGGAAGGATCTCTTCTATGTAATCATACTGTACAGCCATGTATTTCTCGGTCTTTCTAAGAACGCTGTAGATGGAGCGGACAGTATTGATCAGTGTTTCCACGTTTCTTTCTTCCTTGGAGATGATCTTCTCCCAGTCCCACTGGTCCACATAGATGGAGTGGATGTTGTCTACGTCCTCGTCGCGGCGGATGGCAACCATATCGGTATATAAGCCCTCGCCCTGGGCGAAGCCGTATTTCTTCAGTGCGTATCTTTTCCATTTCGCAAGGGAGTGGACGATCTCGGCATTGCCTTCCATATTCTTGATATCGAAGCTTACCGGGCGTTCCACGCCATTTAAGTTGTCATTGAGGCCGGAGCTTGGGTCTACAAATATAGGTGCGGAGACACGCAGAAGGTTCAGCTTCTGGGCAAGTGTCTGCTGGAAAAAGTCTTTGACAGTTTTAATTGCTACCTGAGTATCATGGAGATTAAGGTCTGCATGATAGCCCATAGGAATTTTCAATTGTTCCATGGGAATCCTCCTTGTTGATGTTGGTGGAGCATGTCTGAGTTGCAGACAGGCTCTAGAGCCTGCCCCCAAAATCATTCCTGCAATCTGCACCCCCCACTTTGCGGGAGATTTTGCCCGAATTCAGTTGCCGTAGCCCGCTACGGCGCCCTCATCCGGACAAAATCTCCCACAAATTGTGACACACATCTTGCAGAAAGCCTTTTTCAAACATGCTCTAATCTTGGTTTATTATAACAGGTATTTTCCCAGTTGGCAATTTACACCTTGCAAGAAATATATAAAAAAGATACAATAAAGAAAAGTTGTCCGGGGAATTTGCAGGATACGGGAGGTTTTTTATGGAGAGAAAACGGTGTCAGGTCTGTGACGGACCTGTTGTAAACGGCAGATGCAAGCTGTGCGGAATGCCTTATCGAAATGATGAGACGCTGTATCATCTGAATGAGAACAGAAGCGATCATTACCGCCATGCCACCAGCAGGGCGCGTGCTATGATGCGCCAGGAGGAAATCCCGCTGGGGGATAAGATGCCGGGAAGCGCAGGAACCTATAAGGCATGTGCACAGACGGCGGCAGCAAAAAAGAATGCCAGTGGAAATAAAGCGGCGGGGAACGGCTATAAGCAAACTGCGGCGAATAAGCCTGGCGGATATTCTGCGAATGCCAGCAGACCGAATATGGGAAATTCCTATGGACAGAAACAGACCGCAAACAGTACATATGCCAAGAACTATAGCGCAGGAGGCAAAAGCGGTACTCATACAAAAGCATCTGCTAAGAAGAAAAACAGCTGGCTTGGCTGGCTGATCATGATCATTGTGATCTGTTCTGTGGTGCCTGGGCTGAGAGATGGGATCCAGGAAGGTTTTATGCAGGAGTTCGGGGATTCTTTCAGTGAGATGTTCGGAGAAGCCTATGAAATGCACGCAGGAGATACTCTGGTAGTCGGCGGAGGAATTGAGGCTGGTTATTATACAGCATCCTGTGATAAAGGTGTTCTATATTTTACCATCCAGGGAAAAGATGGCGAAAACGGAAGAATGTCTGTGGCAGAAGATGAAGAGTGTAAGATTACCTTAAATGAGGGTGACATGATACATGTGGTCAGTGCAGATCCCCAGGATGCTGCCCTGCGGCTGACCTTGCATGAAAATTAACAGGATGGATGCAGGTATTGATTGTGAAGCAGGATAGGCAGCATATTGGCAGGAGGTTTTTGCCGTAAGAGACTCACCAGAAGAAAGGATACAACCAGGAAATGACAGAAGAAAAAGAAACAAAATCAGGACGCAGGAAAAAATGGATGCTGGTGGCAGGTACGATCCTTGTGATCGCGGCTGTGTTCACCTGTATTTCCTGGAATTCCATGCATCCGTCCAAGACCGTGACCATGAAGGAACTGGAAGATTATGCCAGCCAGGAACTGATCAATCAAATCGAATGCATCAACGGCTCTTACGTGGTGATGATCTGCGACGAACAGGAGCAGGCAAGCGACTGGTATGCCCTTGCAGATGAAACCGACCAGGCAGAAATGGAGGCGCTGGCGGAAAAAGCGGATGTACAGATCAGAAGCCAGAAGATTTCTCCGCCTGTGATTTTCATTATGTATGCTATACAGTTTGCAATCTGTTATGGGATTGTGTGGGGAATCTGGAGACTCTACGGGAAATTCCGGATTGGAAAGAGAAAACAGCATTACCGGGTGTAAGGAAAAACCTTGTGTTCATAGTCATGAAAAATAGAAAATGACGATGAACGCAAGGTTTTATTTTGTTTCTACGAAATAGAAAGCCCTTTGGGACACGCTTTAGTGGCTTATCGAATGATAGTTCCAGCTTTCTCTTCATATCCTTCCTTGGCATGAGCCATATCTGTGATAACAGCGGCACGTCCTTCGCCTTTTTCGATGAAGGAGATACCTGCTTCAATCTTCGGAAGCATGGAGCCGGAAGCAAACTGATCTTCCTCTATGTATTTCTTAGCATCTGCTGCAGAAATGGAACCAAGCTTCTGCTCATCTGCCTTGCCAAGATTCAGGCTTACATTCTCTACGCTGGTAAGGATGAGAAGTGTGTCTGCATTCAGTTCTTCTGCAAGAAGTCCAGCAGCAAGATCCTTCTCAATAATAGCGCTGGCACCGTGAAGGTTGATGCCCTGCTCAAGAACCGGGATTCCGCCGCCGCCTGCTGCGATGACTACCTGGTCTGCATTGAGAAGTGCGCGGACAGTCTCAATCTCAACGATCTTCTGAGGCTTGGGAGCTGCTACAATACGTCTGTAGCCGCCATCTGGAAGCTTGGTAACGAAATTGCCCTTCTCTTCCTCTGCTTCTGCCTCTTCCTCTGTAAGCACACGTCCGATAATCTTCTCCGGATCTGCGAATGCATCGTCATAAGGATCGATGACAGTCTGGGTAAGGACGGTGGCAACAGGTTTATAAATACCGCGTTTGATAAACTCTGTACGGATTGCATTCTGAAGGTCGTATCCAATGTAGCCCTGGCTCATTGCGGAGCATACGGACATAGGAGCGAATGTGTAATCCGGATGGGCTTTTCCAAATTCATTCATTGCAGTGTGAATCATACCGATCTGCGGACCGTTGCTGTGGGAGATCACTACCTTCGCTCCGTCTTCAACAAGATCTGCGACTGCCTTTGCTGCAGCCTGTGTAGCAATTTTCTGCTCAGGAAGTGTTGTGCCCAGAGCTCTGTGGCCTAATGCAACTACTACGATTTTTTCACTCATAGGAGATACCTCGTTTCTGTCAAGAATATAATAGAATGTAATATAATTCATTATAAAAGGTAAAGGCGGGAATTGCAATAGATTCTTTGGGTTATTGTTCACGGAGTGAACAGTAACTTCTTTGGAATTGGAAAAGGATTAGAAACAGGAAAAGCCATCCGCGCGGTGCGGATGGCTTATTTCCTATATTTTTTGAGGGGGGAGATAGAGAGTGGTTTTTCATCTATCCGAGAGCTATTATATCTGTAATTTGTGAGGAAAGTGTGTCGCAAATCTAAAAGAAATCGAAAAAATATGAAATGAAAATAAAGTTTGAAATTGGAAAATATTTGTGTTAAAGTGGACATATCACAAATCCGCGTTCTGCGGAGAAGAAGTTCTATCGCGCCTGTTCGGCGCAGGATACCCTGTTTATTTTATTTTTTTAGTTTAAGAAAGGGAGAAGTGTATGATCAAAAACAGAATATGGAAAAGAATTGCTGCATTGGGATGCTGCCTGCTGACCGGAGCAGGTCTTTTCTCCGGCTGTATGGCACAGCCTGTGGGAGCAGCGGCTGCAGATGGCGGAATTGTAACGGTTTCGCAAAGCGCAAGGTGGACGGATCTGGAAAATTTCCAGGCGGTAATTTCGGTCAGGGCAGACGGACTTGGTAATTTGTCATGGACCGGGAACGAAGGGAATGAGGACAATGAAAGCCCGGAAGGCAAAGCTGCTGGTTTTCAATCTGATGGCGGAAAGGATACAACAGAAATCGAACCAGACATCATCTCAGAAATCCAGTCAGAACCTGCTTCGAATCTGGAGGACACCTCAGAAGTTCTATCAGAATTGCCTTCAGAATCCACACCCGAAACAGTCTCAGGCATACAATCCCGCCATCTGGTTGTCTGGCTGTCTGAATATTTTCAGCCAGACCTGCCTGTGTCTTTGCCTGAAGGCTGTCTGATGGAAGAAATGCCCATACAGACTGCGGACGGACGAAGCGCTTCCATCTACGGCTTCCGATACAAAATAAATCCCGGGGAAACCGAAAAAATCCTGGAAATTCCAGTCAGCTTGCGCAGGGAATACCGTTATCCACTGGAAAAAAGGACGGTATCCACCTGCCAGGATGCTCCTCTTGAAAAAGGTGTGGAAAACCTGTGCCAGGGAGGCGTCTATATCGTGGAAAAGTCAGGTGACAGACAGCGTATCATTTGTCAGACAACCTCGGATTTTCTGGAAATTCCGGCAGGAATAGCGAATTTTTCCGTGGAGATAAGCCCACAAGAGGAAAATGCGGTGGCAGGAGAAAGACTCCTTATGAATGCCAGGCTGATAAACACCGGGCAGGTACCGCTGTATGATCTTTCTCTGGAAGCCCAGGCAGAAGAAATGGAAGTAACGCCTGTGTGGGAAAAAGAACCGGAAGTGGAAACGGATGGAGCACATGCAGTTTTGCAAAGCTTAGCGGAAGGAGAAGAGCGGACGCTTTCCTTTTATGCGGATCCCTCTTCTGCGCAAAAGGGAAATCTGCGCCTGAAGGTTCTGGCAAAGACGGAAAATCCTGTTTCGCTGGAACAGACAGGGGAAGCACTTGTATTCATACAGCCCCAAAAGGCCTCTTTTACCGTGAAAAAGACAGCAGACTGCGACACAGCCCGCCCCGGCGACACCGTTACTTATCAGATTAGCATCCACAACACCGGGCAGCAGACCCTTCATTCCGTCATTACCACAGAACGGTTCCAAATGGCAGGAGTTTCCGCCGCTTTCCTGGAGCAGGAAGGCGTGACCCTGAACAAAACGAAAACCCAGGCGAAAATTCCGGAAATCGTACCGGGAGGATGCGTAAATCTAAAAGCTAGAGTTGTGCTGCCTGACCAGCTGGAAGACCAGAATCTGGTCAATCAGGTCATTGTAGTTACGGATGAAACAGGAGAAGATGAGGCAGTTCGGGATCAGACTTCCATACGGGTAGAAAATAAGAAAACCTCAGATGCTGTTTCCTCTGGGGCAAAATCCGGGAACGGCAGCTCAGGTGCGGGCAGAACTGGCAAAGGCCAGGCTCCAAAGACCGGGGATAATTCTCACAGAGAACTGTTCCAGGCATTGATTTTAGTGTCTTTTCTGATTTCAGCCCTGGCTGCCAGACGGATGTTTTTTCGCAGGAAAGATTGAAAACAATTACGGTGTGTGCTATTCTATAAAAGAGTACGTTCAAATATAGGGAGGCATGTATAATGAAATTATCATCCTTATTAGAGAAGTTAGAATACACCTGCGTACAGGGAAATCCCCAGCAGGAAGTTACCGGTGTTGTTTATGACTCCAGAAAAGTGACAGAAGGTTCTCTGTTTATCTGTATCAGAGGCGCTGTTGTGGATGGACATAAATTTGTACCGGATGTAGTAGCCAAGGGAGCGAAGGTTCTGGTTGTGGAAGAGCCTGTCACTGCACCATCTGATGTTACCGTCATTCAGGTAGCAGATACCAGATATGCCATGGCATTTATTGCTGCAGCCTGGTTCGGACATCCGGCAGAGAAGTTAAAGACAATCGGAATTACCGGAACCAAGGGAAAAACCACCACTACTTACATGGTGAAATCCATTCTGGAAAATGCAGGATACAAGGTTGGCCTGATCGGTACCATCGAGGCGATCATTGGCGATAAGGTGATCCCTGCTTCCAATACCACACCGGAATCCTATGTGGTACAGGAATATTTCCACGAAATGGTGGAAGCCGGCTGTGACTGTGTGGTAATGGAGGTTTCTTCACAGGGACTTATGCTTCACCGTACCCAGGGTTTTGTGTTTGATTTTGGTATTTTCACCAACATTGAGCCAGACCACATCGGCCCCAATGAGCATAAGGATTTTGATCACTATCTGTCCTGCAAGGCTATGCTTCTGAAGCAGTGCCGGGTAGGAATCGTAAACCGGGATGATGAGCACTTTGACCGGATCGTGGAGGGACATACCTGCACATTGGAGACATACGGATTTTCAGAGAAAGCAGACCTTCGCGCAGAGGACGCCAAGCTGGTTGGCGGCAAGGGATATCTTGGAATTTCCTACCATCTGAAGGGACTTATGGATTTCCCTGTGGAAATTGACATTCCAGGTAAATTCAGCATCTACAATTCCCTGACAGCCATTGCAATCTGCCGTCATTTCAAGGTTTCCAAAGAGAATATTCTGAAAGCCCTGAAGGTAGCCAAAGTAAAAGGCCGTATTGAGATGGTGAAGGTGTCCGATGAGTTTACCCTGATGATCGATTATGCACACAATGCAATGGCTCTAGAGAGCCTTCTTACCACCCTTCGGGAGTACCATCCCCACAGACTGGTGTGCCTGTTTGGCTGCGGCGGCAACCGTTCCAAGCTTCGCCGCTATGAGATGGGCGAGGTTTCTGGACGTCTGGCAGACCTGACCATTATCACTTCCGATAACCCAAGAGATGAGGAGCCGCAGGCGATCATTGATGATATCAAGGTAGGAATGGCCAAGACAGAGGGCAAATATGTGGAGATTCCGGACCGCAAGGAAGCAATCGCATATGCCATCCATCACGGCGAGCCAGGAGACATCGTAGTTCTTGCAGGCAAGGGCCACGAGGATTACCAGGAAATCAAAGGCAAGAAATATCCAATGGATGAGCGTGTGCTGATCGCAGATATCCTTGCCGGAAAATAAAACATGACCTATGCAGATATTATTGTAGATATTTCCCATGAAAAGCTGGACAAAAGCTTTCAGTATCTGGTTCCCCAGCAGTTGGAGGAACAGATTCAGGTGGGAATGGTGGTGCAGATTCCTTTCGGCCGGGGGAACCATGTACGAAAGGGATATGTGGTGGGGCTTTCCAGCAAGCTTAAAGTAGACGGAAGCTGTATCAAATCCATTGTAAGCATTGAGAATGACCAGGAGACCATTGAATCCCGTCTGATTGCTCTTGCGGGATGGATGAAGGAGCATTACGGTTCCACCATGATCCAGGCGCTAAAAACCGTACTTCCCATTCAGAAAAAGGTGAAAGCCCAGGAAAAACGGTGGATAACCCTTTCCATTTCCAGGGAAGAGGGGGAAAAGCTTCTGGAAGAGCTAAAGAAAACCCGGTTCAAGGCAAGGATCCGTCTCCTTGAGGCATTGCTTGGGGAAGAGGAAGGTAGAATCGAAGCATCCCTGGCACTGAAGAAACTTGGAACTACCGTTTCAGTTCTGAAGTATTTTACGGAAAACAAGGTTGTCACTGTGGAATCTGACCAGATTTACCGAAATGCGGTTTACGACGCTGAGAAGATTCCTCACCTGGCACCGGATACCTTAAGTGATCCGCAGAAAAAGGCAGTAGAACAGATTCTTGCAGAGTGGCAAAAGCCAGCACCCCGCCCGGTTCTGCTTCACGGTGTTACCGGAAGCGGCAAGACTCAGGTCTATATGGAACTGATCGACCAGGTGATCCGGCAGGGCAGACAGGCCATTGTACTGATTCCGGAGATAGCCCTTACTTATCAGACTGTGAGACGTTTTTACGGGCGATTTGGTGATAAGGTATCTGTGATCAATTCCAGGCTTTCCCAGGGGGAGCGCTACGACCAGTTCAAAAGAGCAAAGCAGGGGGAACTCCAGGTAATGGTAGGTCCCCGTTCTGCACTTTTTACCCCCTTTGGGAACTTAGGGCTGATCATTATTGACGAGGAACATGAATCCTCCTATAAAAGTGAGAACAGTCCCAGGTATCATGCACGGGAAACTGCCATATACAGGGCGAAAATGGAAGGGGCAAATGTGATACTTGGTTCTGCAACCCCATCGATGGAAGCTTATTACCGCGCCAGCAAAGGGGAATATGCCATGGTGAAGCTGGAGGCCAGATATGAAGAGCGTCCTCTTCCCCAGGTATCAATTGTGGATATGCGGGAACAATTAAAAAAAGGCAACCGCTCCGCTCTTAGCATGGAGCTGAAAGGAGCCCTTGGCCAGTGCCTTGCAAAAGGAGAACAGGCCATGCTGTTTCTCAACCGCCGGGGTTATGCAGGCTTTGTGTCCTGCCGTTCCTGCGGCCATGTGATGAAATGTCCCCACTGCGACGTGTCCTTAAGTGAGCATAATGGAAGAAAGCTGATTTGTCATTACTGCGGCTATGAGACCGCTAAGCCGGACAGATGTCCGGTCTGTTCCTCCCCTTATATAGGAGGATTCAAAGCAGGAACCCAGCAGATCCAACAGGTGGTGGAAAAAGAATTTCCAGAGGCGAGAGTCCTTCGCATGGATTATGACACCACACGGGCCAAGGGCAGTTATGAGGAAATCCTGGAAGCTTTTTCCCAGCACAGGGCAGACATCCTCATTGGAACCCAGATGATCGTCAAGGGACATGATTTTCCAGATGTGACTTTAGTCGGCGTGATCGCGGCGGATCTTTCCCTGAATGCAGACGATTACCGCAGCGGGGAGCGCACCTTCCAGCTTCTGACTCAGGCAGTAGGACGTTCCGGAAGAGGCAAAAAAGAGGGGCACGCCCTGATCCAGACTTACAGCCCGGATCATTACAGCATCCAGACAGCGTCCAGGCAGGACTACGAGGAGTTCTATGAGGAGGAGATGGGATACCGGATCCTTATGG
Source organism: Ruminococcus sp. AF31-8BH (assembly GCF_003460605.1). GTDB lineage: Bacteria > Bacillota > Clostridia > Lachnospirales > Lachnospiraceae > Blautia_A > Blautia_A acetigignens. Next base: position 326,558 of record NZ_QTVN01000003.1, on the reverse strand, counting down.
ATTATCCGCCCTCTGCCCATATGATGGCAGTGCTTGGAGCGTCGGAGGATGAGGCTGTGCTGGAGGCAGCCATGCATTATCTCAGGCTGTTTGTGGACAAGCTTCACTCTGGAAAAGCGCTGCATGTGATCGGCCCTGCCCCGGCACCTGTGGGAAAAGTAAAAGACATATACAGAAGAGTAATCTATCTGAAGCATGAGAATTATGACCTGCTTGTGCGGATCAAGGACAGGCTGGAGGAATATATTGAAATTAATTCCGGCTTCAGGAAGGTAAATATACAGTTTGATTTTTTATAGAAAAAGGAGATTAAATAAGATGGCACTTAGAACAATCAGAACAGAGGGAGATTCCGTTTTGGAGAAAGTCTGCAGACCTGTAGAGAAAATTGACAAGCGTACCAAGGATCTGGTAGGAGACATGCTGGAGACCATGTACGATGCCTGCGGTGTAGGTCTTGCAGCCCCTCAGGTAGGTGTATTAAAAAGAATCGTAGTGATCGATATCGGAGACGGCCCGCTGGTTCTTGTAAATCCGGAGATTCTTATGACTTCCGGTGAGCAGACTGGTGAGGAAGGCTGTTTAAGCGTTCCGGGAATGTCCGGCCAGGTTACCCGCCCCAACTATGTGAAGGTGAAAGCGCTTGATATGGATATGAAGGAGCAGGAATACGAAGGAGAAGGACTTCTTGCAAGAGCTTTCTGTCATGAGATCGATCATCTGGATGGAAAAATGTACACCCGTCTGGTTGAAGGCGAGCTCCATCATGTAAGCTATGATAACGAGGAGGAAGAAGATTAAATGAGAATTGTTTATATGGGAACACCGGATTTTGCGGTGAATCCTCTTCATGCCCTGGCAGAAGCCGGATATGAAGTTGTGGGCGTTGTCACACAGCCTGACAAGCCAAAGGGCAGAGGAAAGACCATGCTGCCAACACCTGTAAAGGAAGAGGCAATGAAGCATGGATTTCCTGTTTTTCAGCCGGTGAAAGTACGGGATCCGGAATTTCAGGAGGTTCTGGAGGGACTGGAGCCGGATATTATTGTGGTAGCAGCATTCGGACAGATCATTCCGAAGAGCATTCTGGAACTGCCAAAGTACGGATGCATCAACATCCATGCCTCCCTGCTTCCCAAATACCGCGGTGCAGCGCCAATCCAGCAGGCGGTGATTGACGGGGAAAAAGAATCCGGCGTAACGATCATGCAAATGGGAGCCGGTCTTGATACAGGAGATATGATTTCCAAGATCATAGTACCCCTTGCTGCAGATGAGACTGGCGGAAGCCTGTTTGACAAGCTGGCAGAAGCAGGCGCAAAGCTTCTTATTGCGACTTTGCCTCATATTTTTGACGGCACAGCCGTTTACGAGAAGCAGCCGGAAGAAAGCCCGACTCCATATGCAGGCATGATCACCAAGCAGATGGGACTGATGGATTTCTCCAAATCTGCCGCAGAACTGGAAAGACTTGTGCGAGGCCTGAATCCATGGCCAAGTGCCTTTACCTTCTATAATGGAAAAACATTAAAGGTATGGGAGAGCTTTGTGGCAGAGAGTGACGATCTTAACCAGGCAGAACCTGGAACCGTTGTAAAAGCAGACAAAAAAGGAATTTATGTGGCCTGCGGCGAGGGCGTTCTGGTGCTTTCCCAGGTTCAGTTGGAAGGAAAGAAACGAATGGACGCAGATGCATTCCTTCGCGGATGCCGCATAGAAGCCGGAAACAGATTCGCAGATAAAAAGGAGTGATCGTATGTACGGATATGGATATCCTTATGGATTTTATTTTGATCCTACCTATGTTTTGCTGATTATCGGAATGATCCTGGCGCTGGCAGCTTCCGGAAAAATGAAAAGCACGTTTGCCCGCTACCAACAGGTAAGAAGCCACAGCGGACTTACCGGAGCCCAGACGGCCCAGAGAATCCTAAATGCTGCTGGAATCTATGATGTGACAGTGGTTCCCATTGCAGGAAGCCTCACGGATCACTATGATCCAAGAACAAAGAAGCTGGCACTTTCCCAAGATGTATACGGAAGAACTTCTGTGGCTGCTGTGTGTGTGGCCGCCCATGAGTGCGGACACGCCATCCAGCACAATGTGAATTATGCACCGCTGAACATCCGCTCTGCCATTGTACCAGTGGCAAATATCGGATCTTCCCTTTCCTGGCCGATCTTTCTTCTGGGACTGATCCTTTCCATTCCGGCTCTTACCACAGCAGGAATTGTGCTGTTTTCACTGGCCGTGCTGTTCCAGCTTGTGACCCTTCCGGTGGAGTTTAATGCTTCCTCGAGAGCCTTAAAAATGCTGGAAAGTACCGGAATTCTAAGTCACGAGGAAAATGCAGGTGCAAAAAAGGTGCTTACCGCAGCAGCCCTGACTTATGTAGCAGCGCTGGCTTCCTCCATTTTGCAGCTTTTGAGACTGATCATACTTTCCGGAGGTAGAAGACGGGATGATTAACGGAATCAATTCCAGGGAAATGATCCTGGAAATATTACTTGAAATTGAAGAGGGCGAGCACAGCCATGTGGCGATCCGAAATGCCCTTTCTAAATACCAGTTTCTTCCCAAGCAGGACCGGGCATTTATTACCCGGGTCTGCGAGGGAACCTTAGAATATCGGATCCAGATCGACTATATTATCAATTCTTTTTCCAAGGTGACTGTGGATAAGATGAAGCCTGCCATTCGGGAAATCTTAAGAAGTGCGGTATACCAGCTGAAATATATGGACAGCGTGCCGGACAGCGCAGTGTGCAATGAAGCTGTGAAGCTGGCACAGCGCAAGGGCTTTTATAACCTGAAGCCTTTTGTAAACGGTGTGCTTCGCACCATTGCAAGGGAAATGGACAAGGTCAGCTTCCCGAAGAAGGAAGAAGATCTTCTGAAATATCTTTCCGTGAAGTATTCCATGCCGGAGAATCTGGTAACAAGATGGCTGGATGCATATGGAGAGGAAATTACAGAAAAGATCCTGGCTGATTTTCTTACCGAGCGGCCTCTTACCATCCGCTGCCGCACCTATCTGAATTCCAAAGAAGAAATTGTGAAGAGCCTGGAAAATCAGGGCGTAGAGGTAACGCCTGCCCCTTATCTTCCTTATGCATATGGAATCTCCGGTTTCAACCATATTCTTGCATTGGATGCCTTCATTAAAGGACAGATTGTAGTGCAGGACGTAAGCTCCATGCTGGTTGCAGAGGTGGCAAACCCTAAGAAGGGGGATTATGTGATTGATGTGTGCGCGGCACCGGGAGGCAAAAGCCTTCACATGGGTGACAAAATGGAAGGCTACGGAACTGTGGATGCCAGGGATGTGAGCCAGTACAAGGTGAACCTGATCGAGGAGAATATTCAGAGAACCAACTCCATCAATGTGCAGGCAAAGGTACAGGATGCCACCGTGTTTGATCAGGAGTCAGAGCTGCTGGCAGACATTGTGATCGCAGATGTTCCCTGCTCCGGCTATGGCGTCATCGGCAAGAAACCGGAGATCAAATACCGGGTAACTCCTCAGAAACAGGAGGAAATCGTAATCCTGCAGAGAACCATTCTGGACCGTGCAGCCAACTATGTGAAGCCAAGAGGAGAACTGATCTTCAGTACCTGCACCATTGCAAAAGAAGAAAACGAAGAGAATATGATGTGGTTTTTGCAGAATTATCCGTTTAAGCTGGAAAGCCTGGATCCTTATCTTCCAGAGGAACTGCATTCTGAGACAACGGCTCTTGGATATCTGCAGCTGCTTCCAGGCGTACATAAGACAGATGGATTTTTTATTGCAAAATTCAGAAGAAAATAGGAAACGAAATTATGACAGACATTAAGTCCATGAATAAAGAAGAACTGAAGGATCTGATGGTACAGGTTGGAGAAAAGCCTTTTCGTGCCAAACAGATCTACAGCTGGCTTCATGAACACCTGGTAACTTCCTATGAAGAAATGGGAAATATCCCGGGAAAATTAAAAGAAAAACTGAAGGAATATCCCATCACGGCCCTGGAAATGGTGGACGAGCAGATTTCCGCCATTGACGGCACAAGGAAATATCTGTTTCGTCTTTCTGATGGAAATGTGATCGAGAGCGTTCTCATGCGTTATAAACATGGGAACTCTGTGTGCATTTCCTCCCAGGTGGGCTGCAAAATGGGATGCCGTTTCTGCGCCTCTACCATTGGAGGCTGGACCAGAAACCTGCTTCCTTCCGAGATGCTGGACCAGATCTACCGGATCCAGAGCATTACCGGCGAGCGTGTATCCAATGTAGTGGTGATGGGAACCGGCGAACCGATGGATAACTATGATAACATTGTACGTTTTGTACATCTGCTTTCCGAGGAAGGCGGTCTTAATATCAGCCAGAGGAATATAACCGTATCGACCTGCGGGATTGTTCCGAAAATCTATGAGCTTGCAAAGGAAAAGCTGCAGATTACCCTTGCGTTATCCCTGCATGCTCCGAATGATGAGAAAAGGCGTGAGCTGATGCCCATTGCCAACCGCTACAGTATGGATGAGGTCCTGGATGCATGCCGGAATTATTTCCAGGAAACAGGCAGGAGAATCACCTTTGAATACAGTCTTGTGGCTGGTGTTAATGACAGTGATGAGGACGCAAAAGAGCTAAGCAGCCGGATCCATGACATTAACTGTCATGTAAATCTGATTCCTGTGAACCCGATCAAAGAGCGTTCTTACAGGCGTTCCACCCATCAGGCTGTGGAGAATTTTAAAATAAAACTTGAAAAATGCGGAATTAATGTTACTATTAGAAGGGAAATGGGCAGTGATATAGACGGTGCCTGTGGACAATTGAGAAAGAGTTATATGGAAAAAGGTTACGATCAGCAGTAACCAAGAAGCAGAAAGCGAGAAGTGACATGAGGGTATATTCAGCTACGAATATCGGAATGAAGCGGAAGATGAACCAGGATTATGTGTTCGCTTCCCAGACCCCGGTTGGAAATCTCCCGAACCTCTTTGCTGTTGCTGATGGAATGGGAGGGCACAACGCAGGTGATTACGCTTCCTCTCACGCTGTCAGGATACTGGTAGATGAAATCAGGGAAGATACGGATTACAATCCAGTAAAGGTGATCCGCCATGCCATCGAGACTGCTAACACAGAAATTATAGAACAGGCACAAAAAGACGAGAAACTTCGTGGAATGGGCACCACCATGGTGGTAGCCACCATTGTTGGCCAGTATGCCTATGTGGCCAATGTGGGAGACAGCAGACTGTATGTGGCAGACAAACAACTGAGACAGGTTACCAGAGATCATTCGCTGGTACAGGAAATGGTAAGAATGGGTGAAATTACAGCCGAGGAGGCACGGAATCATCCGGATAAGAATATTATCACCAGAGCGCTTGGTGCAGAGAAAACCGTAGATGTAGATTTCTTTGACATGCGTCTGGAGCCGGGAAGTACGATTCTGATGTGCTCGGACGGTCTTTCCAATATGGTTGAGGATTCCAAGATGGAAGAGATCATATTGAATTCCGATGAAGACATTAACTGGAAAGGGGAGACCCTGATCCGGGAGGCCAACAACAACGGCGGCAAAGACAACATTGCAATAGTATTGGTAGAACCATTCACGAATGAGGTGGAAACATGTTAAAGACAGGTATGATCATAGCTGAGCGCTATGAAATTGTAAGCAAAATCGGTACCGGCGGAATGGCGGACGTATATAAGGCAATGGACCATAAACTGAACCGCTTTGTGGCAGTTAAGGTTCTGAAGCCGGAATTCCGGGAAGATGCAACTTTTGTAAAGAAATTCAGAAGTGAGGCGCAGGCAGCAGCAGGACTGACGCATCCCAATATCGTCAATGTATTTGACGTAGGAGATGATGAGGGCGTTTATTACATTGTAATGGAACTGATCGAGGGAATTACCCTGAAGGAGTATATTTCCAAGAAAGGCAAGCTTTCCGTAAAGGAAGCAACCAGTATTGCCATTCAGGTATCCATGGGACTGGAGGCTGCACACAGCCACGGAATTGTACACCGTGATGTGAAGCCGCAGAACATTATTATTTCTACAGACGGTAAAGTAAAGGTAACAGACTTTGGTATTGCCAGAGCCGCATCCTCCAATACCATCAGCTCCAATGTGATGGGATCTGTACATTACAGTTCACCGGAGCAGGTACGAGGCGGTTACAGCGATGAGAAGAGTGATATCTATTCATTGGGTATTACCTTATATGAGATGGTAACAGGCAGGGTTCCCTTTGACGGGGATACCACAGTTGCCATTGCCATCAAGCATCTTCAGGAGGAAATGGTTCCGCCCAGCCTCTATGCGCCGGATCTTCCGTACAGCTTGGAGCAGATCATTTTGAAATGTACCCAGAAGAGTGTGGACCGCAGATACAACAAGATGGAGGATGTGATCGCAGACCTGAAGCATTCCCTGATCGACCCGCAGGGGGATTTTGTGAAGCTGACTTCTGTAGATACAGATGCCAAGACGGTGGTAATCTCTGACGAGGAGCTTGGGGAGATCAAGCATACCCCGAAGCAGTCCATAAAGGCTGACATTGAGGCTCTTGAGAAGGAACTTAATGAGACCAACTATGATGATTACGATCCGGATGAGGACGAAGACAGAACCAGCCGTTCCCGCAGCAGAAGCAGCAGGGACCGTGACAGAGAAAGGGACAGAGAAAGGGACAGAGATGACAGAGATGACAGAGAGCGCCGCCTTAAGAAAAAGAAAAGAGGCGTCAGCGTAGCAGGAAGTATTGTGGCACTGATCGCAGGCGCAGCTGTTCTCATTGCTGTGATCGTTGTAGCAGGAAAGGCCACCGGCCTGATCGGAGGCGGCAAGGCAAATACTGAAGCAGACCAGCAGGAGCAGACCACACAGCAGGATAACACAGATGACGGACTGGTACCAGTACCGGATCTGGTTGGCAAGACAGAGGCTGAGGCTCAGGAACTCCTTGCATCCCTGAATATCGGAATGAGCTACAAGGGTGAGGAAGCTTCCACTCAGGCCAAAGGCAATATTTCTTCCCAGGATCCTGTAGAGGGTACCAGAGTAGAGAAGAATTCAACAGTCAATTATTATGTAAGTAAAGGTTCAGAAGAAATTACAGTACCGGATCTGTTTGGCCAGAATGCTGCTGCCGCACAGGAAACTCTGGAGAGCCAGGGCGTGAATGTTCAGATCAATAAGATCTACCCGGATGATACCTCTTCTGTGGATATCGGATGCGTACTGGATACAGAGCCGACAGCCGGCACGACTGTGAAGGCCGGGGATACGGTTACCCTTACCATCAGCCGCGGTATTGACTATGGCGACAGCGTACAGGTACCGGATGTAACCGGACTTGAGAAAAATGAAGCAATTGCCAAGCTTGGCAAATTCCTTAATATCAATGTGGAGACACAGGTAAGCACAGATGTTGCAGAAGGAACCGTTATTTCCCAGGATCCGATCGGATTCACAGATGATGATCCGGTTTACGGAAATCCTGACACAGATACCATTACCATTACCGTAAGCAGTGGTACACAGGATACTTCTGCCGCAGAGAGCACAGAAGATACAACTCAGACACAGAGCTCTTCCGACGCTGCTGCAGCCGCTGTTGCAAACGGTGAAATCTGGAAATGCACTCAGAGACTGAACACACCTACCGGATACACAGGCGGTCTTGTCAGACTGGAACTGGTTCAGGAAGTGAGCGGAGTTCCCACTGCAAGCACTGTAGTAGACGGACAGCAGCTGACTTTCCCGTATCAGCTGGACATCATTGGAGCACCTGGTGTGGCTGAGGGTACCTTATATCTGTCTGAACAGCAGTCAGACGGAAGCTACCAGGAACTTGGACATTATCCGCTTACTTTTGAGAAAGCAGAGTAATCCATGCAGGGAAAGATCATTAAAGGAATCGCAGGTTTTTATTACATTTATGCCCAGGACGGCAATGTGTATGAATGCAAGGCAAAGGGGATTTTCCGAAAGGATAATTTCAAGCCCCTTGTAGGGGATAATGCGGAAATTTCCGTTCTGGACCAGGAGGCGAAGGAAGGCAGCGTAACTGCCATTCTTCCCCGCCGCAATTCCCTGATCCGTCCGGCAGTTGCCAATGTGGATCAGGCATTTGTTATCTTTGCAATGGAGGATCCAAAGCCGAATTTTCTTCTTCTGGACAGATTTCTGATCATGATGGAGCAGCAGGGGATTCCTGCTGTTATCTGTTTTAACAAGAAGGATTTAGGAGAGAAGGAAGAACTGGAACGGCTGTATCTGACCTATACCGGATGCGGATACCAGGTGGTTCTGTCCAGTACCTTAGAAGGAGAGGGCATCGACGAGATCCGTCAGATCCTGAGAGGAAAGACAACCGTGGTAGCAGGTCCTTCCGGAGTTGGCAAATCTTCCATCACCAACTGCATGCAGGGTGAGATTCAGATGGAGACCGGGGAAATCAGCCGGAAGCTGAAAAGAGGAAAGCACACTACCAGACATTCCCAGGTAATTCCTGTGGAGAAGGATACCTTCCTTGTGGATACTCCGGGATTTTCTTCTTTGTATCTTACGGATATGGAAGAAGATGAACTGAGAAATTATTTTCCGGAATTTCTGAAATATGAACCGCAGTGCCGTTTCCAGGGATGCAGACACATCCACGAACCGGACTGCGGCGTTAAGGAAGCACTGGCAGAGGGAAAGATCAGCCAGCTGCGTTATGATGATTATCTGGCATTATATGAGGAATTAAAAGAGAAAAGGAGATACTAAAACTATGTATCAGCTATGCCCTTCCATTTTATCAGCGGATTTTAACCGCCTGGGCGAACAGATTAAAATTCTTGAAAACGAAGGAGTACAGTGGCTCCACATTGACGTTATGGATGGGGATTTCGTTCCAAGCATTTCTTTCGGAATGCCTGTGATCAAATCCATTCGTAAGGAATCCAAGATGTTTTTTGATGTTCATCTTATGGTGACAGAGCCAGAGAGATACATTCAGGATTTTGTAAACTGCGGTGCAGATTCCATTACCGTACATGCAGAAGCCTGTGAGGATCTGGAAAGGACAATTGAGCGCATCAAGGACGCTGGCGTGAAGGTGGGAGTCTCCATCAAGCCTGCGACTCCGGTGAATGACATCAGCCATATGCTGGGGGATGTGGATATGGTCCTTGTGATGACGGTTCAGCCAGGATTTGGCGGACAGAAATATATGGATGAGTGTACAGAGAAGATTCAGGAACTGAGAGAACTGATCGACAAAGAGAATCTGGATGTGAATATTGAGGTGGACGGCGGAATCAATGAGGGTACTCTTGAGACTGTTATGAAGGCCGGGGCAAATATTTTTGTTGCCGGATCCTGGGTATTTGGCGGTGACATCGCAGAAAATGTCCGTCACATTCAGAAAGAAATTGAAGAAATCAGCGACCGAATCGAGTGAGATACAGTATGACAGACACAGTAATCGTAAGCGGGGGCATGATCCAGAAAGATTTTGCCCTCGATTTTTTAAAAAAACTGCAAAAAGAGAATAAAGACCAAAAGCTGCAGCTTGTGGCAGCTGACCGGGGACTGGATTTTTTCAGGGAGACCGGGCTGGTGCCAGATCTTGCAGACGGGGATTTTGACAGCGTATCTGCAGATGGAAAGGCATACCTTGACAGCCTGACCAAAACCAGTATCGTCCAGCTTCAGCCGGAGAAGGATGATACGGACACACAGTCTGCATTAAACCTGGCAATCAAACAGGGTGCCAGAAGCATTTTGATCCTGGGAGCGACAGGAGGCAGGCTGGACCACTTCCTTGGCAATCTGGGACTTCTTACCCTGGGAAAACAAAAAGGCGTGAAGGTTGCCCTGGCAGACGAGCAGAATTATATCTGTCTTGTGGAGAGTGGAACCAGGCTTTATAAGGACAGGCAGTTTGGAAAATATGTTTCTTTTTTTCCAGCAGGAGGAGCGGTTGAGGGACTTACCCTTGAGGGCTTTAAGTATACGCTGGCCGGATATAATCTGACAGTAGCGGACAGCGGACTTACCGTAAGTAATGAGATCCAGGAAGAAGAGGCAGTGATCCGCTACCAGAGCGGCAGCCTTCTGATGATCATGTCCCGGGACCGCAGATAAAGATCTTGCTGTGTTACTGGGCACGGAGCGAATAGTAACCTTGCTGTAACTGCGCAGACCATATACAGTTACAATTTACTTTTGAAACGCGGTGTGGTATGATTTAACAGGATTGGGCTGCCTTGCAGCCCTGCTACATTAAGAATTGGTATTTCGGAAGAAATACAAGGAGGAATATACAGAAATGAAATTAGGTATCGTTGGTTTACCAAACGTAGGAAAAAGTACACTTTTTAACTCTTTAACCAAGGCAGGAGCAGAATCCGCCAACTATCCATTCTGTACCATTGACCCTAACGTGGGCGTTGTTACTGTACCGGATGAGAGACTGGCTCTGCTTGGAGATTTCTATCATTCCAAGAAGGTAACACCTGCAGTCATCGAGTTTGTTGATATTGCCGGACTTGTAAAGGGCGCCTCCAAGGGCGAAGGTCTTGGAAACCAGTTCCTTGCAAATATCCGTGAAGTAGACGCAATCGTACATGTAGTACGCTGCTTTGAGGATACCAATGTAATCCACGTAGACGGAAGCATTGATCCAATCCGTGACATTGAGACCATTAATCTGGAGCTGATCTTTTCTGACCTTGAGATCCTGGAGAGAAGAATTGCCAAGGTTACCAAGACCGCACGTATGGATAAGGAAGCGGCCAAGGAGCTTGACTTCCTTCAGAAGATTAAGAAATGGCTGGAAGACGGCAAGATGGCAATTACCATGGAGCTTGAGAATGAGGATGAGGAAGCATGGATGGGAACCTATAACCTGCTCACCCAGAAGCCAGTGATTTATGCAGCCAATGTTGCAGAGGATGACCTTGCAAACGACGGAGCTGACAATGCTCATGTTCAGGCTGTAAGAAAGTATGCAGCAGAGCAGAACAGCGAGATTTTCGTGATCTGTGCCCAGATCGAGGAAGAGATTTCCGAGCTGGATGAGGATGAGAGAAAAATGTTCTTAGAGGATCTTGGTCTTAAGGAGTCCGGCCTTGAGAAGCTGGTAAAAGCAAGCTACCATCTTCTTGGCCTGATGAGCTTCCTTACTTCCGGTGAAGATGAGACAAGAGCATGGACCATCAAGATTGGAACCAAGGCACCTCAGGCAGCTGGTAAGATCCACTCTGATTTCGAGAGAGGATTCATTAAGGCTGAGGTAGTGAATTATCAGGATCTTCTGGATTGCGGCTCCTATGCAGGTGCAAGAGAGAAAGGCCTTGTGAGAATGGAAGGTAAGGATTACGTGGTACAGGACGGCGATGTAATCTTATTCCGCTTTAACGTATAATGATCAATGCGATCCAACCGAAAGAGACAGAGGGATAATAAATGTCAATTCAGTTTCCAAATCTGGGGATCAACCTGGATTATGTGGGAAAATCCATTCGCATATTTGGATTTGAAATTACCTTCTTCGGTCTTCTGATTGCAGCCGGAATGCTTCTGGGACTGGGATTTATAGTCCTTGAGGCAAGAAGATGCGGAGAAAAAGAAGATGATTACCTGGAAATGATGATCCTCTCACTGGTGACGGGAGTGATCGGTGCAAGAGCACTTTATGTATGTTTTTCCTGGAATCTTTATAAAGGAAATGTGAATCAGATCTTTAATTTAAGAGGCGGCGGCCTTGCTTTTTACGGCGGGCTGTTCGGCGGCATGCTGGGCGCAGCCATCTACTGTGCCATCCGCAAAAAGGCCTTCATGCAGATGGCAGATACTGCCTGTATGGGACTGGTGATCGCGCAGATAATAGGAAGGTGGGGGGATTTCTTTAACCGGGAATCCTTCGGTGAATATACCAACAGCATATTTGCAATGCAGCTTCCTTTATCCGCTGTGCGTTCCAGTGAAGTCACATCCGTTATGAGGGAGAATCTTGAGACCATAGGAGGCGTTTCCTATATTCAGGTTCATCCGGTCTTTCTTTACGAAAGTCTGTGGTGCCTGCTTTTGTTTCTGCTCATGCTTGTGTGGAAAAGAAAGAAACGTTTTCATGGAGAGGTATTCTTAAGATATCTGGCTGGATACGGACTTGGCAGATTCATTCTGGAATATCTGAGAACAGACAAGCTGACGATTCCCGGAACTTCCATCGGAATTTGCCAGGTGATCTCAGCGGCACTGTTTCTCATATGTGCGGTAGTGGTAACTGTGGAGAGCTCTATGGCGAAGAAGAGAGCTGCAAGGCGCAGACGCAGGAGAGAACAGGATTATGAAGCACAGGAGATGGCGGCCAGACAGGCTGAAGCGGAAGAATACAGAGACAGGCTTAAGCTTGAGCGGGCTTTTGCAGATGAAAAGAAAGGCAGTGTCCCGGAAGCATATTCCGGCAGTGTTCCGGTCTATGAAAGCCAGGAAGAAGAAAGCACTCAGGATGATCCAAAGGAAGAAGAGACTGCCGGATCAGCTTCTGACCAGATGGAAGAAGCTGCAAAGGATGGTTATGAAGAAGTCTCTGAAAATCAGGAAGCAGTTGCTGGCGAAGACGCTGAGACTGAAGAAACAGCTTCGGAAGAATACGAAGAAAATGAAGGCGATGAAGCCGTATCTGAGGAAGCACTTCAGGAAGACGGCAGCTTACAAAAAGACGATTCCGCCTATGAAGAGGTGGAAGAGACTGCTGCACCTTATGGAACAGAAGCTGCTTCTGCAGCGGATCCATCACTTTCAGAAGATGATGAGTGGCTGTATAGCAAGCCGCGCAGATTTGCGAAAAAACCTGCCAATGAGCAGAAAAATTGACGGTATGATCGCCAGATATCACGATCTTGCCGGGCTGAATGAAATATTTTGACCATTCCAAAAAGGGATGGAAGGCGAAGCGCCGCTTTGGTGAATGACTCATCAAAGCGGCGCTTTTTCTGTGTTTGTAAGGACTTTGTAACACAATTATGTAATAGATTTCATAATTTGCCACTTGTAATTTAGAAGCAAATGGGTTAGAATAAACGCATAAGTGGTAGGAAGTGGAGAAAAGTGGTGACAAATGGGGACGAAGTGGCAGAACTTCCATTTGTTTCCCATCATGAAATACGAAGGGGAGAATCGTATTTCACGAGAGTAGGTGAGTTTCTATGTTCATGGGAGAATACAATCATATAATCGACGCGAAGGGGCGTTTGATTATCCCGGCTAAGTTCAGGGAACTCTTAGGAGAAGAATTTGTACTGACCAAGGGACTTGATGGTTGCCTTTTTATTTATCCTATGGATGAATGGGAGGCCTTTGAAGAGAAGCTCAGAGCATTACCACTTACAAACAAAAACGCTAGAGCCTTTTCGCGATTCTTTGTAGCTGGAGCTACCATGTGTGAACTGGACAAGCAGGGGAGAATTCTCGTACCTCAGACGTTACGTGAGTTCGCTGGTCTGGAGAAGGACGTGGTCCTGACAGGCAACTTGAACAGAGTTGAGGTCTGGAGCAAGGAGAAATGGAGCGAGAATTGCAATTTTGACGATATGGACAGCATTGCAGAGAGCATGGAAAGCATCGGTATCGTTATCTGAGCATAAAACAAGCAGAAATCCAACAGGAGACGGAAATGGAATTTAAACACAAATCTGTATTACTGGACGAGACCGTTGGCGGGCTTAACATCAAGCCGGATGGAATCTATGTGGATGGCACTTTGGGCGGCGCTGGACATGCCATAGAGGTATGCAGGAAACTTTCTGCCAAGGGGAGATTTATTGGTATAGATCAAGACCAGGATGCGATAATTGCTGCGAGTGAACGACTTGCCGCCTTTGATCAGGTGACAATCATTCGCAGCAATTATTGTTACATGGTACCGGAGCTCGCCGCAAGGGGAGTTCACAAGGTAGATGGTATTGTGCTGGATCTGGGAGTATCCTCATATCAGCTGGACAATGAAGAACGTGGATTTACCTACCGGGTAGATGCACCTCTTGACATGCGTATGGACCAGAGACAGACTCAGACCGCCAGTGACATTGTAAACGGTTACGAAGAAAGAGAACTATATCGCATTATACGCGATTACGGTGAAGATAAATTTGCTAAGAATATAGCGAAACATATTGTTGCCGCAAGGCAGCAGGCCCCGATCACCACCACAGGGCAGCTTACACAGATCATACGGGAATCTATCCCTATGAAGATACAGGCAGCAGGCGGACATCCTGCCAAGCGTACCTTCCAGGCAATCCGTATTGAGCTGAACAAGGAGCTGGATGTACTTCGGGATTCCCTTGACGGGATGATCGATCTTCTGGATGATGGGGGAAGGCTTTGTATTATTACGTTCCATTCCCTGGAAGACAGAATCGTCAAGACCATCTTCCGCAAGAATGAGAATCCCTGTACTTGTCCGCCGGATTTTCCGGTTTGCGTGTGCGGGAAGAAGTCCAAAGGAAAAGTGATCACCAGGAAGCCGATTCTTCCCAGTGATGAGGAAATGGAAACAAATCCGCGTTCTAAGAGCGCAAAACTAAGAATTTTTGAGCGAAGGATTTAAAGAAGGGTAAAAAATGGCGAAGACAGGCAGACATACTACTTCCAGAAGAAGTTCACAGAGCATGTATGTTGATGGCAACACTGTGCGTAAAGTACAGGAAGTTCCTGTAAAAAGGGAATACCGTCAGCCAGAGCATTCAGTTAGAAAGAAACAGGCAAGACCTGCACTTGGCCCAGGTCAGGAACTGACCCGCCAGGGCAAGTCCCTTTCCAGGGAAGCGCGTCGAAACCGTGCCAAGGCCAACAGCATGAACCGGAATTTTGCCATATTTCTGGGCGTGCTTGGCGTTATAGTTGTATTTTGCAGCATCAATTATCTGCGTCTGAAAACAGAATGCACAAGCAAAAGAAGCCAGGTGGCTTCCTTAGAATCCCAGTTAGCAGAGCTGAAGGAAGATAATGATGCATATGAAAGCCAGGTAACATCCAGCGAGGATCTTGAAAGAATACGAAAGATCGCGATTGGACGACTGGGAATGAAATATCCAAGCAACCAGCAGACAGAGACCTATACAACTGAGGGCGGCAGCTTTGTCCGGCAGTATCAGGAAGTAACCGGGAAGTAAGGGAATGAAGGCAGGTGTTTGATTGAGTACTTCAGGAAGAAAAGCAAAGAAAAAACCAATTAAAAAAATAAATCACACTATGAAAAATAAGCTGTCAATACTGTTCTTATGCGTATTGGGAGCTTTAGTCGTTTTATTGGGAGTTATTACCTATATCAATTTTCATAGCGGTGAAAAATACAAGAAACAGGTATTAAGCCAGGCCCAGCAGAAATACCAGAATCGTACCATACCATCCAAGCGAGGCAGTATCTACGACCGGAATGGAAACCTTCTGGCAACCAGCAACAAGGTATACAATGTAATTCTGGACTGCAGGACCATAAACTCAGAGACCGATTATATAGAGCCCACGATCCGGGCACTGGAAAATATTTTTGGAGTGGAAGAGACCGCTGTCCGAAAGGCGCTGACAGATGATGAAACAAAGGACAGCCAGTACTGGGTGATCAAAAGGGCGGCCAGTATGGATGACCAGAAAGCCTTTGAGGATTACTGTGACCTTTCCGATACTACAGGCCTTACAGCAGCAGAAATTAAGGAACGGCAGAATGTGAAGGGCGTCTGGTTTGAGGAGGATTACCAGAGAGTTTATCCTTATAATGAGCTTGCCTGCGATACACTTGGCTTCACCTATTCCAGGGACTCGGCAGATTATGGCCTGGAAGGCTATTACAACAGCAGCCTTGTGGGAATCGATGGCCGCCAGTACGGCTACCTCAACGATGATTCCAATGTGGAGCAGACTATTATTGAGGCAAAGGATGGAAACAACCTGGAAACCAGCCTGGATCTTGGCATTCAGCAAATTGTGGAAAAATGGGTGAATGCTTTTATGGAATCCACAGGAGCCAAGAACATCGGCGTGATTGTGGAGAACCCTAATAACGGTGAAATCCTTGCAATGGATGGCGGAGACCGTTATGACCTGAACGATCCCCGTGATCTTTCTGATCAGTATACAAAGGAAGAACAGGCTGCCATGAGTGATTCGGAGACCATGACGATCTTAAGCGACAGATGGAACAACTTCTGCGTTACAGATATTTATGAACCGGGTTCTGTTGTGAAGCCCATTGTTATGGCAGCAGCTCTGGAGCAGGGCAAAATTTCCACAAGCGACACATTCTACTGCGATGGATTCCAGAACTTTGGTGTGGAAGGAAATATGACTACCATCAAGTGTGCGAATATCTACGGTCATGGCATGGAGACCCTTGCAGAGGTAATTGCCAATTCCTGCAATGATGCCATGATGCAGATTGGTGCAGCCATGGGCGCAGAGAATTTCTTGAAGGCCCAGAGCACCTTCAACTTCGGAAGCAGAACCGGAATCGATCTTCCAAATGAAGGCTACGGCATTATGCATACCATTGAGACCATGAAGGAGACGGAGCTTGCATGTTCTGCCTTTGGTCAGGGATTCAGCTGCACCATGATCCAGGAGATCAATGCCATGTGCTCTGTGATCAATGGCGGCTACTACTATCAGCCCCATCTTGTTACCAAGATTAAGGATGCCAGCGGTGCTACAGTGAAAAACATCAGCCCGATCCTTCAGAAGCAGACCATTTCCGAGAGTATTTCTGCAGATATCCGCAGCTACATGCAGGCCAGTGTGGAACAGGGTACCAGTATGACCTCCAAGGTGCAGGGCTACAGCTCAGGCGGTAAGACCGGAACTGCGGAGAAATTCCCGCGAGGAAACGGCAAATATGTAGTTTCCTTCATTGGTTTTGCCCCGGTAGAGGAGCCCCAGGTGGTAATCTATGTAGTCATTGATGAGCCAAACGTGGAAGATCAGGCAAGCAGTGTTTATGCCCAGTACGTGGCACAGGCCATTCTTTCTGAGATGCTGCCTTATATGAACATTCAGCCGGATGAATCCACAGACGGAACCATTCCGGAGACAGAGCTGTGGGAGAATTTCAGCGGTTATGCGAACAATGTGTCTAATAGCCAGATCGATGAAAACGGCAATCTTGTAGACGGAAATGGAAACCTGATCGACTGGGACGGCAACCGCATTGACGAGAACGGCTATCTTCTCAACATCGATGGAAGCTACAAGATGGATGAAAACGGAGAGTATATCAAATCCGACAATCTTGAGGGAACCAGCAATACCTATACAGGCTCTGCAGGTGAGACACTGCCAGAGGCTGTTTCCGATACCAACGTCCCCGGTCCGCCGGAAGATACCACAGATCCCATCCAGGATAACAACATGGAAAGCGAAGGCATTACAAACGAAGAAGCTGGTCTTGATTGAGCAGAGATGAAACATACCCCCGCGGGGAACTGTCATATATTAATTGTGACAGTTTCCGTCGGGGGATTTTTTTATGAAAAAAGCCATGACCTTTCACAGGAAAAAAATCTGGCTGGTCTTTCTCATATGTGCAGTCATGATGCTGGGAATGATCGGCCGGCTGGTCTATCTGATGGGGTTCCGGTCAGATTACTATTACCAGAAAGCACAGGACCTTCATGAAAGAGAGAGGGACATCAAAGCCGCAAGAGGCCAGATCCTGGATGCCCAGGGGCGGGTGCTGGCAGATAATAAGACAGTCTGCACCATTTCTGTCATACACAGCCAGATCAAGGAGCCGGAAAAGGTGATCCAGATTCTGTCAAAAGAACTGGATATGGACACAGAAACCGTGCGAAAAAGAGTGGAAAAGGTATCTTCTATTGAAAGGATCAAAACCAATGTTGAGAAATCTGTGGGAGATACCATCCGGGATTACGGTCTTGAGGGCGTGAAGGTAGACGAAGACTACAAAAGATACTATCCCTACGGCTCTCTGGCCTCCAAGGTTCTGGGTTTTACAGGAGGGGATAACCAGGGAATCATCGGGCTTGAGGTAAAGTATGAAGAGGTTCTGAAAGGGGAAAATGGCAAAATTTTGACCACCACAGATGCCCGTGGCGTGGAAATAGACCAGATTGGAGAAAGCAGAAAGGATCCGGTCCCCGGTGAAAACCTGAAGATCAGTCTGGATATTGATATCCAGCAGTACGCCCAGCAGGCTGCCCTTAAGGTGATGGAAGAAAAGCAGGCCACTCGTGTGTCCATCCTGCTTATGAATCCTCAGAACGGGGAAATCTATGCCTGCGTCAATGTGCCGGAATTTGACCTGAACGATCCCTTTACTTTAAATACAGATGTGGATACTACAGGAATGACCCAGCAGGAAAAACAGGACCTTCTGAACCAGATGTGGCGAAATCCCTGTCTGAATGATACCTATGAGCCGGGTTCTACCTTTAAAATCATCACCATGTCAGCAGGACTGGAGGCTGGCGTGGTTTCTGTAAATGACCGCTTTTACTGTCCTGGCTACAAGGTAGTAGATGACCGCCGGATCCACTGTGCCAGAAGGACGGGGCACGGCTCCCAGAATTTTGTGGAAGGGGCACAGAACTCCTGCAACCCGGTATTTATCGAGGTAGGCCTGCGTCTTGGCGTGGAAAATTACTATCATTACTTCGAACAATTTGGACTGAAAAAGAAAACAGGCGTGGATCTTCCAGGAGAAGCAGGAACCATTATGCACAAAATGGAAAATATGGGAAATGTAGAGCTGGCCACAGTGGCATTCGGCCAGTCTTTTCAGATCACGCCTATTCAGCTTGCCACTACCGTAAGCTCCCTGATCAACGGGGGAAGGCGGATCACGCCCCATTTTGGAGTGTCAGTGCTAAGTGCTGACGGCCTCAGCGGAAGGAAGCTGGAATATCCGGTGGAAGAGGGCATCGTCTCTGAGAAAACCTCTGAAACTGTGCGGCAGATCCTGGAAAAAGTAGTGTCAGAGGGCTCCGGGCGAAATGCTCAGATCGAGGGCTATACAGTGGGCGGCAAAACCGCCACATCCCAGACGCTTCCCAGAAGTGCCAATCGGTACATTTCTTCCTTCCTTGGCTTTATGCCTGCAGAAAATCCACAGATTCTGGGACTTTGCATCATCCATGATCCACAGGGCGTTTACTACGGCGGAACCATTGCGGCACCTGTGATCAAAAGCATTTTTGAAGCAGTTTTATCGTCGAAAAGCAACCTATGGGTTGATTAATAAGGGGAAAAGCTTTATACTATAAGATGCTTCAAAAAACAAAAATGAAAAACGAAAGAGTTAAAGAGGTGTGAGGATGGAATTTCATATTGTGATCCCGGTGCTGATTTCTTTTGCGATCAGTGCAGTATTAGGACCTGTCATCATTCCGTTTCTTAGGAAACTGAAAATGGGACAGACAGAGCGTACAGAGGGCGTACAGTCCCATCTGAAGAAAGCCGGAACCCCGACTATGGGCGGCGTGATTTTTCTGATATCCACGATTATTACTTCATTATTCTATGTGAAAGACTACCCGAAGATCATTCCGGTGCTGTTCCTGACATTAGGCTTCGGACTGATCGGATTTCTGGATGACTACCTGAAGGTAGTGCTTCGCAGATCAGATGGACTTCTTCCCTGGCAGAAGTTCCTGCTTCAGGTGGTTGTAACCGGTATTTTCACCTTCTATCTGCTGAAATATACCGATGTATCCCTGACTATGCGCATTCCGTTCTGGGGCGGACATTATCTGAACCTTGGATGGCTTGCGGTTCCGGTTCTGTTTTTTGCCGTGATCGGAACTGTCAATGGCGTGAACTTCACAGACGGTGTTGATGGCCTTGCCACAAGCGTTACCCTGATCGTGGCAGTGTTCTTTACCGTGGTATCCATTGGAACACAGTCCGGAATTGAGCCGGTTACCTGTGCGGTTATCGGCGGACTGATGGGATTTTTGCTTTACAACGTATATCCGGCAAGCGTATTTATGGGAGATACTGGTTCCCTGGCACTTGGCGGCTTTGTGGCTGGCGTGGCCTATATGCTGCAGATGCCCCTGTTTATCCTGATCGTAGGACTGATCTACCTGGTTGAGGTACTGTCCGTTATGATCCAGGTAACATACTTCAAGGCTACACATGGCAAGCGTATTTTCAAAATGGCTCCCATCCATCACCATTTCGAGCTTTGCGGATGGTCTGAAGCCCGCGTAGTTGCAGTGTTTACCATTGTGACTGCCATCATGTGCCTGATCGGTCTTTTGGCTTTGTAAGGCATTAAGGAGGAATTTTATTATGGAATTAAAAGGAAAAAAGGTTCTGGTTTTCGGAGCCGGCAAAAGCGGCATCGGTGCAGCAGACCTTCTGGGTGCTGTAGGTGCCTGCCCAATTCTCTATGACGGAAAAGCAGACTTGGATAAAGAAAGCGTATTACATAAAACAAGCGGCAATTATGAACTTCAGATCTATGCAGGAGAGCTTCCAAAGGAGGTTCAGGACAGCCTTGACCTGGTTGTGTTAAGCCCTGGCGTTCCTACGGACCTTCCGATCGTGAAGGGCTTTTATGAGCAGGGACTTCCTGTATGGGGAGAGGTTGAGCTCGCCTATGAGACCGGAAAGGGAGAGGTTCTTGCCATTACTGGAACCAACGGCAAAACAACCACAACCGCTCTTCTTGGCAAGATCATGAAGGATGCAAGAGAGTCTGTTTTTGTAGTAGGAAATATCGGTACCCCATACACCTCCAAGGCATTGGAGATGAAAGACAACACCATTACAGTTGCAGAGATCAGCAGCTTCCAGCTTGAGACCATTTCCAAATTTGCTCCCAAGGTAAGCGCCATTCTGAACATTACAGAGGATCATCTGAACCGCCATCATACCATGGCAGAGTACATCCGTGTGAAAGAGCTGATCACCAGCAACCAGGGCCCGGAGGATGTGTGCGTACTGAATTATGAGGATGAGGTTCTCTGCGAGTTTGGTAAGCATATCGTACCGAAGACCGTATATTTCTCCAGCGCAAGAAGACTGGAACAGGGTATTTTCCTTGAGGGAGACCAGATCATTCTTCGCACCAAGACAGAAGAGATTCCGGTAGTGAAGACAGGAGACCTGAAGCTTCTTGGACTTCATAACTTTGAGAATGTAATGGCAGCAGTTGCCATGGCTTATTGCGCTGGCGTTGATATGGACAGCATCCGTAAGAGCGTCTGCGAATTTACAGCTGTTGAGCACAGAATCGAGTATGTGACAGAGAAGAATGGTGTCGCTTACTACAACGATTCCAAGGGAACTAACCCGGACGCAGCCATCAAGGGAATCCAGGCTATGAACCGTCCTACACTTCTGATCGGCGGCGGCTATGATAAGGAATCCAGCTATGACGAGTGGATTCAGGCCTTTGACGGTAAGGTAAGATACCTGGTTCTCATCGGTCAGACCAAGGAGAAAATCAAGGCAGCAGCCGAGAAGAACGGCTTCCATGATATTATCCTCTGTGAGGACTTAAAGGAAGCGGTTCAGGTGTGTGCAGACAAGGCAAATGCCGGAGACGCAGTTCTGTTATCTCCTGCCTGCGCAAGCTGGGGACAGTTTGACAACTATGAGCAGAGAGGCGAGATGTTCAAGGAGTTCGTAAGAGCTCTGTAAGAATGCATATTGACCCAGGGAGCTATTTCCCTGGGTTATTTTTACATAGGGGAAAAATCCCCAGACATAGGTGTTCATCCTCTGGCATATGCTTAAATAAGGCAGCCAGCAGGAGCAAGCTATGATCCGGGAGAAAAATCCAAAAATGAAAACAGATATGGTCCTTCTGATCCTGGTGCTGCTTCTGGCAGTATTCGGGCTGATCATGCTGTTTTCCATCAGTGAATACAATGGCAGAGTGCGTTTCGGCGACTCTGCCTATTATTTTAAAAAGCAGCTTTTTGCCACTGCCCTTGGACTTATGGCAATGTACATAGTAGCGGAAATGGATTACCGCTTTTTCGTGGGGCTGGCACCGGCTGCCTATCTTTTGTCCATGGCACTTTCCACTGCGGTTCTGCTGGTGGGACAGGAGATTAACGGTTCCAAGAGGTGGCTGAATTTTGGGCCTCTTTCCTTTCAGCCCTCAGAGTTTGCCAAGGTCGCCGTGATTCTGTTCCTTACTTGGCAGATCGAAAAGAGCAGAAAAAAGACAGCTGGCTTCTGGTTTATGTGCAGGACTATGATGACCCTGCTTCCAATCGTGGGACTGGTCGGCACCAATAACCTGAGTACTGCTATTATCATACTTGGAATCGGCGTGGTGCTGATCTTTGTATCAGACCCTGGATATGCCAGGTTTATTGGAATGGGAGCCGCCGGGGTGGCGGTGATCGCGGTGTTTCTGGCAGCGGAAAGCTACCGGCTGGAACGGCTGGCAATCTGGCGGAATCCTGAGAAATACGAAAAAGGCTTCCAGACCATACAGGGGCTTTATGCCATTGGAAGCGGCGGAATCTTCGGCAGGGGATTTGGCAGCAGCCTTCAGAAGCTGGGGTTCGTGCCGGAGGCGCAGAATGATATGATTTTTTCCATTATCTGTGAGGAACAGGGGCTTGCAGGGGCTTCTTTTCTGATCCTGATCTTCGGACTGCTTTTGTGGAGGCTGTGCGTAATTGCCCTGCACTGCCGGGATCTGGAAGGCACTTTGATCTGCAGCGGCATTATGAGTCACATGGCGATCCAGGTGATCCTGAACATTGCGGTTGTGACCAACACCATCCCCAATACAGGAATTACACTTCCTTTTGTAAGCTACGGAGGAACGTCTGTGGTGTTTCTTCTGGGGGAAATGGGGCTGGCCTTAAGCGTAAGCCGCGGCGGAATGAAATAGCTGTCTGATTGTTACTGTTCACTGGCAATGTTCCGCGAGGTGTTTTTTGTGAACAAAGTTCACAGAAAACCTGAGAATTGCGGCGCGAAATCATGCGAATGCATGATTTCTGTGCATCGCGAAGCGCGTTGCTGTGAACGGAGTGAACAGTAACGTCTGATTTTATCACCAGATTAAGAAAACTGCATACAATAAAAGGTAAGAGGCCCTTTAGGAGTGAATGGCTTGAATGACCGGATTTTCATTGAAGGGGGACACAAGCTGAAGGGAAATGTTCAGATACAGGGCTCCAAAAATGCAGCGCTGCCTATGATGGCGGCTTCTCTTTTACACCGGGGAGTGAGCGTACTGAAAGGCTGTCCGAGAATTGCGGATGTATTTTGCATGGAAGAAATCCTGCAGAATCTGGGGGCTGTAACCTGGTGGGAGGACCACGATCTGTATCTGGACTGCACCAAAGCGGACAAAACAGAGGTCCCATTTTCCTTCACAGGGAGAATGCGGTCTTCTGTGATCCTTCTGGGGGCACTTCTTGGAAGAAATAAAAAAGGCAGTCTTGGCTATCCGGGGGGATGCGTGATCGGAAAACGCCCCATTGACATGCATCTTCTGGTTCTGGAAAGTCTTGGGGCCAGGATACAGGAAGTGGCAGGGCAGTTAAGCGCAGAGTGTGAAAGAATGAAGGGAACAGAGTTCTCTTTTCCAAAAAGAAGTGTGGGAGCCACCCAGCAGGGAATTCTGGGGGCAGTGCTGGCAAAGGGAGAAACGGTTCTGGAAAACTGTGCCTGCGAGCCGGAAATCAGCTGGCTTTGTCATTATCTTCGTACCATGGGCGCGCAGATTACAGGGGACGGTACCGGGCGAATCTGTGTCAGTGGAGTGGAAGGCCTGAGGGGAGGCAGCAGTTGGGTGCCGCCGGACCGGATTGTGGCAGGAACCTATATCTGTGCGGCTGCCATTACAAGAAGTGAGATCACCCTGACCGGTCCGCCGGAGGGGGAACTTGATTCCTTTCTGGAAGTATATCGGAAAATAGGTGGACAATATAGCGGCATCGGTGGTAAACTGTTAGTCAATGGAAAAAATGTTCACAGCCCCGTAGCATTTCTGGAAACAGGCGTATATCCGGGCTTTCCCACAGACCTGCAGTCTCCTCTGATGGCGGTTCTGGCCACTGTGGAAGGCACAAGCCTTATTCGGGAAGCTATTTTTGAGGACCGCTACAAGGCAGCGCCGGAACTGGTGCGTATGGGAGCAGACATCCGGATTCTGGGAAGAGACGCTCTGATCCAGGGCGGGAAGCCCCTTACCGGCACCTTTGTAAGAGCACAGGAATTAAGAGGCGGTGCAGCGCTGATACTGGCAGCACTGGTGGCGGCCGGAACCACGGTTCTGGAAGGCTATTCTTTTGTGCGAAGGGGATATGAGCATATTTGCCAGGATCTTGAGCAGTTAGGTGCGGCAGTAAAAAGGATACAGGAATAACAGGATTATGAAATTATTCAAAAAGAATCTGATTGACAAAAAACATAAGAAAATGATTTTTTGTACCCTGGGAGCAGTTTTGCTGGCAGGCCTTGTTTTTTTCTTTTCTTATTTTCATGTAAGCAAAGTGGAAGTAATGGGAACTGCCCGTTATTCCGATGAGGAAGTAAAAAGCATGGCTCTGCAGGGTGCATTTACAGATAACTCTGTTCTTGCTGTGCTTCTTCATTCCAGGGTGGATGTGGAGGATGTGCCGTTTGTAGAGGGCTTTAACATTACCCGCCTTTCCCATAACAGCATCTGCATCAGTGTCCGGGAGAAGAAGGCAGTGGGATGCATTCCCTATCTGGACAGCTACGTGTATTTTGACCGCAATGGTATTTTTATTGAGAGTTCCCACACACGGGACGAGCTGGTTCCTTTTTTTGACGGGATCCAGGTAAGCCATGTGATCCAGGGGGAGAAGCTTCCAATCAAGGGAAGTTCGGTTCTGACTACTGCAGTGGCGCTTTCCACCATTTTCCAGAAAAATGACGTAATCCCAGATCACATAGAGTTTGACAGCAGCTATCAGATCACCCTGACCTACGGCGATGTGCAGGTTATGTTGGGAAAGGACGAGTACCTGGAGGACAAGATGATCCGGGTAAGCGCGATCCTGCCAAAGCTTTCCGGGGAAAAAGGAATCCTTCACATGGAGAATGTAACGGATTCTTCCAAGCTCATCACCTTTGAGCGAGAAATGGACGAGGAAGATACCACGACGAGTATTGACACCACTAGTGCCTATGAGAATGCGATCGCGAACTGGCACGGCGGCTATGACGAAGAGGGGGACTATACCGGCGAGGGCGAGTATGATGCCAATATGAATTACGTAGGTCCAAAGCCTACCGAGGAAAGCATTGCGGCAAACGGTGACTGGCTGGGCGGCTATATGGAGGACGGCAGCTACACCGGATACGGACAGCTTGACAAGGATGGAAATTACGTAGGTCCTAATCCAAATGACACCAGCGACGAGGAAGATTATACGGAAGAATCCAACTGGGATGACCAGGAAGAGGACGATTATGAAGAGTAATCTTTCAATTTTCGAGAAAAAAGTGTAAAAAAACAAAATTAGTGGTTGATAAATTCCTAAAAAAAATATATGATATAGCTATATGCAGCTTGGTATGTATATGAGATGAGTGTCAAAATGAATTTTGCCACTCATTTGATACCCGGATTGTTCCGCAGCTATGCTGCTCCCACAATTCTTCAAATATTCGAAATCCGCTGATTTACTATGTAAATCGCTGCTTTCTCATATTTGGCGTGTCCCAAGCTCAAAAGCCTTATCGTGCAAGCATGAACAGCTTTTTGATCTTTTGACACTGGTATCATGTATATTGACTAAGATTAGAGATAAAGGATATAAGGTAGAAATAAAGGAGGAAGTACATTGTTAGAGATAATGTCAAATGAGGCGGAATCCTCTGCAAAGATTATTGTAATCGGAGTAGGCGGCGCCGGAAATAACGCAGTCAACAGAATGGTTGAGGAAGCCATCGGCGGGGTAGAGTTTGTAGGAGTTAATACAGATAAGCAGGCTCTGACTCTGTGTAAAGCTCCAACTGTACTTCAGATCGGTGAGAAGATTACCAAAGGTCTTGGTGCAGGAGCACAGCCTGAGGTTGGACAGAAAGCAGCAGAAGAAAGCATTGAGGAAGTAAAGCAGATCATCGAAGGTGCTGACATGGTATTCGTTACCTGCGGTATGGGCGGTGGAACCGGTACAGGTGCTGCACCGGTTATCGCAGCAGCAGCGAAGGAAATGGGTATCCTCACTGTAGGTGTTGTGACCAAGCCTTTCCGTTTTGAAGCGAAGACACGTATGAACAATGCCCTTGCAGGTATCGAGAACCTGAAGAAAGCAGTTGATACACTGATCGTGATCCCGAATGATAAATTACTGGAGATCGTGGACCGCCGTACTACTATGCCGGAAGCACTGAGAAAGGCAGACGAGGTTCTGCAGCAGGCCGTTCAGGGCATCACAGACCTGATCAATCTGCCGGCTCTTATCAACCTCGACTTTGCTGATGTACAGACTGTTATGACAGATAAGGGAATCGCTCACATCGGTATCGGTGAGGCAAGAGGCGATGACAAGGCTATGGAGGCTGTTCAGCAGGCAGTTTCTTCTCCGCTGCTTGAGACTACCATCAAGGGTGCTACACATGTTATCATCAACATTTCCGGTGATATCTCCCTTATGGATGCAAACGATGCAGCAAGCTATGTACAGGAGCTTACTGGTGAGGATGCAAACATCATCTTCGGTGCTATGTATGATGACTCTGTTGCTGATTATGCAAGAATCACAGTTATTGCTACAGGTCTTACAGACAATGCACAGGCCAACAACCCATTTGGAAGCAAGGCAAGCAATTCCGTATTTTCCAACAAGAGACCGGCTTCCACAGCATCTGCCGGCGTGAACCTGAACATGCCTAGCTTCAGCATGCCTACTATGAATGCGACACCATTCACAGCGAAGACACCATCCAGCACTGTTCAGAAGAAAGATATCCAGATTCCGGATTTCTTAAGAAACAGATAATTTATTGCAGACAAAAGACCTCCGCATGTATATGCGGAGGCTTTTTTACCTGCAGCAGGAAATTTGAATTACTGCTTTTAGTATTCGCACTGGAAAGTGCTGCACTTTGTTTCATCACATTTTCTGGCATCATTTCCATCTACATTAATGGAAGCGGCAGTACATTTACACTTGTCATTGTAGGTGCAGCCGCAGGCTTTACAGTCAATCTGGATGGTTTCGCAGCCACAGCCATTTTTTGCACTGTTCATAGTACCCTGGCCTTTTTCCCGAAAACTGCCGCAGCAGGTTTCTTCAGCACTATGGGCACTTTCCCCCATCATATCAATTTCGCCTCTGGAACAGAGCATATCCTCGTTGTAGGCACAGGTTGTTGCGGAACATTTTAAAATAGTCATAGTTTGCCTCCTGATAGTAATGATTGTGTTATGAAACATTTTTAGTTTTTCCGGAATTATTCAAAATATACCTGTTGCTCCTTACATTATTTGGAATAAAAAATATGTGAAAAAATAAGAAAAATATCTTGACTTTCAAGAAAAGACATGGTATTATTCAACAGTACGTGATGAAAAGAAAGCAGAGTTCACTCTCACCTCAGCGCACATTTAGATGCGGCTCGGGTTCATATTGCACAGCAGCGCGTGACTTAGTTCGCGGGTGTAATAGGAGAAGTGTGGATTCTGTCCGCACTTTTTTTATGTTTGAGGAAGCATAAGAACAGGAAGTCATGTATGAGGCAGGAATTTCCTGCGAAGGGGAATGAGAGTCCAGGGGTTAGAAACTGGAACAGAACAGATCATCTATCAGGTATGGAGGTGCACAACAATTAGCAATTTAATGATCAACGAACAAATCAGAGACAAAGAGGTACGCTTAATTGGTCCGGACGGAGAACAGCTTGGAATCATGTCCGCAAGAGAAGCTATGGCCAAGGCTCAGGAGGCAGAGCTTGATTTAGTAAAGATTGCCCCACAGGCAAAGCCGCCGGTATGCAAAATCATTGACTATGGTAAATATCGCTACGAACTTGCCAGAAAAGAAAAAGAAGCCAAGAAGAAGCAGAAGACCATCGATGTCAAAGAAGTGCGTCTTTCACCAAATATTGATACCAATGACCTGAACACAAAGGCTGGGGCGGCACGCAAATTCCTTACCAAGGGCGACAGAGTTAAAGTAACACTTCGCTTCCGCGGAAGAGAGATGGCACACATGTCAAGCAGCAAGCATGTTCTGGATGATTTTGCCGAGATGCTGAAGGACGTTGCCGTAGTTGAGAAGGCAGCTAAGGTAGAAGGCAGAAGCATGACAATGTTTTTAGCACAGAAACACTAGGATGTTGCATTCATTTGGAGAGACCGGAAGGGTTCGGCCAGGCTGGATGAGGGACATTAAATAGATACGATATTAAGGAGGAAATTACAATGCCAAAAATTAAAACTTGTAGAGCAGCAGCAAAGCGCTTCAAAAAAACAGGAACAGGAAAATTAGTAAGAAATAAAGCTTACAAGAGCCATATCTTAACAAAGAAATCTCAGAAGAGAAAGAGAAATCTTAGAAAAGCTACTGTTGTTGATTCTACTAATGTTAAGAGCATGAAGAAAGCATTACCGTATTTATAAGATATAGCATAGAAGAAGACGAACAGGAGGAAAATAAGAAATGGCAAGAATTAAAGGCGGATTAAACGCAAAGAAAAAACATAATCGTGTATTAAAACTGGCAAAGGGCTACAGAGGAGCTCGTTCCAAACAGTATAGAGTAGCAAAACAGTCTGTTATGCGTGCACTTACCAGCTCTTATGCTGGAAGAAAGCAGAAGAAACGTCAGTTCAGACAGCTCTGGATCGCACGTATCAACGCTGCTGCAAGAATGAACGGATTATCCTACAGCAAAATGATGCACGGCCTTAAAGTTGCAAACATCGACATCAACAGAAAGATGCTTGCTGAGATGGCTGTAAACGATGCTCAGGGATTCGCAGCACTTGCTGAGATCGCTAAGAAAGCAATCGCTTAATTACATTAAGAAGATACTTTTACGGGAGATGGGAAACCATCTCCCTTTTTTATACAGAAATTTAGAACTGCTATTTAAAACAAAATAATACAAAAAATATTTATGTGTGCTTGACAGCGCACGTTTGTGCGCCGCAGAAATAACAAAAATGGCGTATTTTGGTTAATTTAACGGATTTTTCCTCTCTAATTCTTAAAAAATTATAAAATTTTCTCTTGCAATCAAAAAAGCAGGATGCTATAATCATAACATTAAAGTGGTAAAGAGAAGAAGTTATGGAAGCCAAAGCCGGCTGGGAAACCACCAGTGGGCTTTTCTATTATCCGTTGGTGGTAGACTTATCGGAAGGCGAGATGACAGAAACTCTTACATAAATTAAGGAGGAGATTTATTATGAGAAATCTGAAAAAAGTACTCAGCATTACTGCAGCCGCAGCAATGGCAGTATCCACTGTAACACCTGTATCCGTATTTGCAGAGAGCGAGGAAACCTTCAAGATTGGTGTCATCGGACCTATGACAGGAGACTATGCACAGTATGGTAATGGCGTATATAACGCAGCGAAGATTGCAGCAGATGAGATCAATGCAAACGGCGGATTCAACGGATATCAGGTAGAGATTCTTGATGCCGGCGATGATCAGGGAGATCCGGAGAAAGCTGTTAATGCATACAACGACCTTCTTGACAAGGGTATGCAGATGCTTTGCGGTACCGTTACTTCCGGTGCTTGTATCGCAGTAGGTGCAGAGGCAGCTGACAGCACATTCCTCTTCACACCATCTGCAACAGCAGTAGACAGCATCACAGCTGGTGACAATGAGTTCCGTATGTGCTTCACAGACCCGATGCAGGGAACCAAATCTGCTGAGTACATCTCCGAGAACGGACTTGCTACAAAGGTAGCAACTCTTTATGATTCCATGGCTGACTACAACTCCGGTGTACATGATGCATTCGTTGCAGCATGCGGTGACTACGGCCTTGAGGTTGTAGCTGATGAAGCTTACACAACAGACAACAACACAGACTTCTCCGTACAGCTTGGCAAGATCAAAGACAGCGGCGCAGAGCTTCTGTTCCTGCCGAACTACTACTCAGACAACGCACTGATCCTTCAGCAGGCTCATGACCTTGGTCTTGACATGAAGATCTTCGGTGTTGACGGTATGGACGGTATCCTGAACGTTGAGAACTTCGATACATCCCTTGCAGAAGGCGTTATGCTTCTGACACCATTCTCCGCAACAGGCGAGGATGAGGCAACTGTAAACTTCGTAAAAGCATACGGCGATGCGAACAACGGTGAGACACCAAACCAGTTCGCAGCAGATGCATATGATGTACTTTACGCTATGAAAGCAGCAGCAGATGATGCTGGTATTACACCGGATATGTCCAACGAGGACATCAGCGCAGCTCTTTCCGCTTCCATGCTGAACATCACTGTAAACGGTCTTACAGGAGAAGCTAAATGGACAGAGGACGGCGAGTGCGATAAAGCTCCTAAGGCTTATGTGATCAAAGACGGCGTTTACGCTTCTATGGAGTAATTTCATAAGAATACAGGACAATATGCCGGGCAGCCGGCAGAGTCTTAACCATTTCCCTGATTGCGCAGGGGATGGCCGTTAGCAAAGGGGAGACGGTTACCTGTGGGTCCGTCTCCTTCTTTGCACTATGAAAAATAACTTACAAAATAACTGGAGCGTGTCTGAAAATTTACTTCCGCTTTTTCAAATTCGAGGCAACATAAAAAGATTACAGTGGAAAAAGAACGGGAATGAATTTTCAAACACGCTCATGGAAAAAATCCAGTTAAGAGGTGCATTATGAGTTTTATATCCTATTTAAAAGATGGTATCAGCCTGGGCAGTATCTACGCCATCATCGCCCTGGGCTATACAATGGTATATGGTATTGCAAAAATGCTGAATTTCGCACATGGCGACGTTATCATGGTTGGAGCATTTGTAATCCTGACAGCAGTCACCAAAGCCAATATGTCACCAATTTTGGCAATCATCCTTTCCGTAGTGATCTGTACCGCAGCAGGTGTTGTAATTGAGGCAGTTGCCTACAGACCTCTTCGTAAAGCATCATCCAACCTGGCAGTTCTGATCACCGCCATCGGTGTCAGCTATCTGCTTCAGAACCTGGCCCTTCTGATCTTCGGCGCAGATGCCAAGAGTTTCGTTCCGGTTATCAATGTTCCGTCACTGGTACTTTTCGGCGGACAGCTTACCGTCAAAGGTGTTACCATCGTAACTATCCTTGTATGTATCGTAATTATGGTCGGCCTTCAGCTTTTCGTAAAGAAAACCAAACCAGGACGTGCCATGCAGGCTGTCTCTGAGGACCGCGACGCTGCACAGCTGATGGGTGTCAATGTAAACGCAACCATTTCCCTTACTTTCGCAATCGGTTCCGGACTTGCCGCAATCGCAGGCCTTCTGCTTTGTTCTGCATATCCGACTCTGACTCCATATACAGGAGCCATGCCTGGTATCAAGGCATTCGTAGCAGCCGTATTCGGCGGAATCGGATCTATCCCGGGAGCCATGGTAGGAGGAATCCTTCTTGGAGTTATCGAGATCTTCAGTAAGGCATATATTTCTTCTCAGGTTGCAGACGCCATCGTGTTTGCAGTTCTGATCGTCGTGCTGCTTGTAAAACCATCTGGACTGTTCGGCAAGAACATCCAGGAGAAAGTATGAGGTGGCCGATATGAAAAAGACAGTGAACAAAACAACAAAGAATAACTTTATTACATATGGCATGGTAATCGCCATTTTCGCAGTGGTACAGATCCTTTCCTCAACCGGAAACCTGTCCCGACTGCTTACCGGACTTCTGGTTCCCATCTGCGTTTACACCATCGCTTCCCTTTCCCTGAACCTGGTAGTTGGTTATTCCGGAGAGCTGAGTCTTGGACATGCTGGCTTTATGTGCGTTGGAGCTTATTCCAGTGCTGTATTTTCCCATGTTACCAGTGATCTGATCCCGTCTGTTCCAAGACTGATCCTTGCAATCCTGGTAGGTGCAGTGGTTGCTGCTGTTTTTGGAGTTCTCATCGGTATTCCGGTACTGAGACTTCGCGGTGACTATCTGGCTATCGTAACCCTGGCATTTGGTGAGATCATCAAGAACCTGATCAACATTCTCTATGTTGGCGTAGATGACAAAGGGCTTCATGTTGCAACAAGCGCAGCCAACCTGAAGCTGGATCCAGGCGGAAAGCAGATCATCAAGGGTGCCCTTGGAGTTTCCGGAACTTCCACCCTTTACAAAGACATCAAGGATTATTTCTTCCTGATCGGCGTGATCCTGATCCTGATCGTGCTTTTCGTAATCCAGAACCTGGTAAATTCCAGAAGCGGACGTGCTATCACTTCAACCCGTGACAACCGTATCGCAGCCGAGTCCATCGGTATCAACGTAACAAAGAACAAGCTGCTTGCATTTACCATTTCCGCTGCAATTGCAGGAGTGGCTGGCGTGCTTTATGCCCACAACCTTTCCATGCTGAAGGTTTCCATCTTCGATTACAATATGTCCATTACCATTCTGGTATATGTCATCCTTGGAGGAATGGGAAATCTTCGCGGAAGCATTCTCGCAACCATCGTGCTTTATGCACTTCCTGAGCTGCTTCGTGGATTCTCCACATACCGTATGCTGATCTATGCAATCGTTATGATCGCAATGATGCTGTTCAACTGGGCTCCTGCTGCAAGAGATTTCAGAAGCCGTATTGTTGAGAAGATCAAAGGTCATGGCAAAGAAAAGGAGGCGGCTTAATTATGGCAATGTTAGAGGTAAACAATCTTTCCATCCAGTTTGGCGGTCTTCACGCTGTAGATAATTTTCATATGAAAATTGAGAAAGGCGAGCTGTACGGCCTGATCGGACCAAACGGTGCCGGAAAAACAACGGTATTCAACCTTCTCACAGGTGTATACAAGCCTAATGAGGGAATCATCAAGCTGGACGGACAGGACATTACAGGAAAAAGCATTATCGACATCAACAAGGCAGGAATTGCCCGTACCTTCCAGAATATCCGTCTTTTCAAGGATATGACAGTGCTGGACAATGTTAAGGCAGGCCTGCACAACCATCATAAATATTCCACCCTTACCGGAATCTTAAGACTTCCAAAGTACTTCAAGGTGGAAAAAGAAATGAACGAGCGTGCCATGGAGATCCTGAAGGTGTTTAACCTGGATCAGGAAGCAGAGCTTCTTGCGGGAAACCTCCCTTATGGTAAACAGCGTAAGCTGGAGATCGCCAGAGCACTTGCCACAGATCCCAAGCTTCTTCTTCTGGATGAGCCTGCAGCAGGTATGAACCCCAATGAGACACAGGAGCTGATGGATACCATTCGCTTTGTAAGAGACCATTTTAACATGACGATCCTGCTGATCGAGCATGATATGAAGCTGGTTGGCGGTATCTGCGAGGAGCTGACCGTACTGAACTTCGGACAGGTTCTCTGTC
Source organism: Ruminococcus sp. AF31-8BH (assembly GCF_003460605.1). Taxonomy (GTDB): domain Bacteria; phylum Bacillota; class Clostridia; order Lachnospirales; family Lachnospiraceae; genus Blautia_A; species Blautia_A acetigignens. Next base: position 293,067 of record NZ_QTVN01000003.1, on the reverse strand, counting down.
AGGGCGAGACCTCTAAGGTTCTCAAAGACCCGACTGTTGTTACTGCATATCTGGGCGAATAAGGAGGAAATATAGAAATGGCAATGTTGGAAGTAAAAGATTTACACGTATATTATGGTGTAATTCAGGCTCTGAAAGGAATTTCCTTTGAGGTAAATCAGGGAGAGGTCATCGCCCTGATCGGTGCCAACGGTGCAGGAAAAACCACTACACTGCAGACTCTTACCGGACTTCTTTCCGCAAAAGAAGGTTCCGTTGTTTTTGAAGGAAAAGATATTACCAAAGTTCCGGCACATAAGATCGTTGAGATGGGAATCGCACATGTTCCGGAAGGACGCCGCGTATTCGCAGACTTAAGTGTTTATGAGAACCTGATCATGGGTGCTTATACACGTAAGGACAAGGCAGAGATCCAGGAGAGCCTTGTCGGCGTATACAAGCGTTTTCCAAGACTGGAAGAGCGTAAAGGACAGCGCGCCGGTACTCTTTCCGGCGGTGAGCAGCAGATGCTTGCCATGGGACGTGCCCTTATGAGCAAGCCAAGACTGATCGTAATGGACGAGCCTTCCATGGGGCTTTCTCCGATTTTTGTAAATGAAATTTTCGATATTATCCGTGTGGTAAGCGAAGGCGGCACCACTGTACTTCTGGTAGAGCAGAATGCCAAGAAGGCACTTTCCATCGCAGACCGTGCTTATGTCCTTGAGACCGGCAAGATCACCATGAGTGGAAAAGCAAGCGACCTGCTCAATGATGAGGCTGTACAGAAGGCTTATCTTGGAGAATAAATCCATTTGAAAATTAATCCGGCAAGGCAGCAAAAAGGAGCTTTGCCGGGATAATAAGGAGGAGAAATATGGACAATTTCGTAATTACCATTGCAAGACAGTACGGAAGCGGCGGACGTACCGTAGGTGAAATGCTTGCGAAGAAATTAGGAATTGGATATTACGACAAGGACATCATCCGCATAGCATCCGAGGACAGCGGTATTCACGAGACTCTTTTCGGAAGAGTGGACGAGTACACAAGTGCCAGACGCCCGCTGTTTGGCAAAAAAGGAATTTACAGCGGAGAGCTGATTCCGCCTCAGAGCAAGGATTTTACCTCTGATGAAAACCTGTTTAATTATCAGGCAAAAGTGATCCGCGAGCTGGCGGAGAAGGAATCCTGCGTGATCATCGGAAGATGTGCTAATTTTGTGCTGAAGGATTATCCAAATGTACTTCGCGTATTTGTTCATGCAAACTGGGATTTCCGTATGGAAAAAGCTGCTGAGAAGCTGAGCATGAGTACCAGGGAGATTGAGAAATTCCTTCAGAAGGATGACAGGCGCAAGGACGAGTACTACCGCAGATTTACAGGCCAGGAGTGGAAGGATGCCACCCAGTATGACCTGTGCCTGGACAGCAGCAAGCTTGGCTATGACAAGTGCATCGAGGAAATCGAGAACCAGCTGAACATGTTGAAGAACAAATAAGTTCTTCCTTTGGGCAAACTGAAATAAGAAGAATCACAGAGCATCGGCTTTTTCAAAAAAGAAATTGTCGGTGCTCTTTTCATAGTCTGAAGAAAATCCACATATATTATCAGGAAAGACAGATGTCAGGCGGCGAAGAGATGAAAGAGAAAACAGGGCATCTGGTGATGTGGGTGCAGGGGCTGGTTCTGGTTCTTTTGTGCGCAAGGCTGGGGGCTGGAGCTATTCTGGAAAAGGAAGGGGAGACGGGAACGGCGGGAGAGGAAGCCGTACAGCTGACAAATGCAGCAAAAAACGGAGACGCGAAGGCAGATTTTGATCAGAACCGGGGATTGGTTCAGGAAAAGAAAAGGGTAGCTCTGACCTTCGATGATGGTCCAAGCAGCAAGTATACGCCCCTGCTTCTGGAGGGACTGAAAGAAAGAGGCGTCCATGCCACCTTTTTTCTTATGGGGAAAAATATAGAGGGAAAAGAAGAACTGGTGAAGCGGATGCAGGCAGAAGGACATCTGATCGGGAACCATACCTACAACCACGTGGAGCTGTGCAAAATCTCCAAGGAGGCAGCCCGAACAGAAATCGAAGCCACCAATCAGGAAATTTACGATATCACAGGAGAATATCCCATGTGGCTTCGTCCGCCTTACGGGGAGTGGCAGAAGAATCTGGACTTTTATGTGAACATGTTTCCGGTTCTTTGGGACATTGACACATTGGACTGGAAAAGCCAGAATGTGAATGCGGTGATGCAGATCGTGGAATCAGAGATTGAGGACGGGGCGGTGATTCTGATGCACGACGCATATCAGAGCTCTGTGGATGCAGCCCTTCAGATCGTGGATCTGCTGACGGCACAGGGGTATGAGTTTGTGACTGTGGATGAACTGGTGCTGCCGTGAGAAAATGCAAAGAAAAAGGTTTGCCTAAATTGGGAAGATGGATTATAATTAGAACAAATGTGCGGTATAATACATCTGAGTAAGAAACAAAAAATGGAGAAAATACATGGATTTATTTGAATATGCAAAAGCAAAGACAATGGAGAATGAGTCGCCGCTGGCTTCCAGGCTTCGTCCTACCCGTCTGGAGGAAGTTGTAGGGCAGCAGCACATTGTAGGAAAGGATAAGCTGCTTTACCGGGCAATTAAGGCAGATAAGCTGACTTCTGTTATTTTTTACGGACCTCCGGGAACCGGCAAGACCACCCTTGCCAAGGTCATCGCCAATACCACCAGCGCAGATTTTACCCAGATCAATGCCACTGTAGCCGGCAAGAAGGACATGGAAGAGGTGGTGAAGCAGGCTCAGAATGCCCTTGGCATGTACGGAAGGAAGACCATCCTTTTTATCGATGAGATCCACCGCTTCAATAAGGGACAGCAGGATTATCTTCTGCCATTTGTGGAGGATGGCACCATTATCCTGATCGGTGCGACTACAGAGAATCCTTATTTCGAGGTAAACGGGGCTCTTTTGTCCCGGTCTATTGTGTTCGAACTGAAGGCGCTGGAAATTCCGGAGATTAAGGAACTGATTCTTCGGGCTGTCAATGACAAAGAGAAAGGCATGGGAAGCTATGGAGCAGTTCTGGACGAGGATGCCCTGGAGTTTCTTGCAGATATGGCAGGAGGAGATGCCAGAAGCGCTTTAAATGCCATAGAGCTGGGGATTCTGACGACTCCCAGGTCTGATGACGGCAAGATCCATATTACACTGGATGTGGCTTCTGAGTGTATCCAGAAGCGTGTGGTACGCTATGATAAGAACGGAGATAACCATTACGACATTATTTCCGCATTTATCAAAAGCATGCGCGGCTCAGACCCGGATGCTGCAGTGTATTATCTTGCGAAGATGCTGTATGCAGGGGAAGATGTGAAGTTTATTGCAAGACGTATTATGATCCTTGCTTCCGAAGATATTGGAAATGCAGATCCCCAGGCCCTTGTGGTGGCAACTGCTGCGGCGCAGGCAGTAGAGCGGGTAGGCATGCCGGAATCCCAGATCATCCTTTCCCAGGCTGCTGCTTATATGGCATGCGCGCCGAAGAGCAACGCCGCTGTGAACGCGATCTTTGCAGCGATGAACAGCGTGAAGCGCACCAAGACCACAGTGCCTGTACATCTCCAGGATGCACACTATGGCGGGCATGAGAAGCTGGGTCATGGAATCGGCTATAAGTATGCCCACGATTATCCGAATCACTATGTACAGCAGCAGTATCTTCCAGATGAAATTAAGGATGAGAAATTCTATGAGTTGTCCGATATGGGATATGAGAAGAAATTGAAAGAGCATATGGAATTTATACGAAGAAATAAACAGTAGAAGTGGTGATAAAATGGAGGAGCTTTACAGAAGCCCCTCCATTATTTTTGCATATATTTCTTCGTATTTCTTCGGCCATTGCTTACACATTGCCTTGGCTGCCGTAAGGGATGGTGCCGCAAGAGAAAGATCAATCACGGAAGCTCCCTTCTGCAAAAGCTGCAGGTGCACCACATATTCCCCCTGGTTATTGATGTAGTAGTCCGCAGGAGCCTTAACCTGGTTCTTGGCGGAAGCACCTCTGGCAGCTAAATACTGCAGCACCTCGGTGCGGATGTCCTGGGAAATATCATTCTCAAAATAGGTAAGCGTGTTTTTGCCATCTTCAGTGAGATAATAATAGGAAGTATTGGAAATGGTACGCTTCTCGATCAGCTCCGTCTCCTCAAGCTCGGAAAGAGCCTGCTGCAAATGGAAATAATTGGTGTATTCCCGGTCCAGAATAAATTCAGAAATCTCGGAATTGGTAATGGGAGAGGATGAATTTCGAAGCATATATAAAATGATCAGCTTGTAAACAGTAAATGGTGTTGCCATTTTCAAGCCTCCTTTCTGGCTTTTCCCTGAAAACTCTGTCTTTCCTTCAATCGGTGGTGAAGAAGATTGAGGACTTCTCTTTTGCGGCTTGCCCATAAAGGTGCAATGAGCAGATCTTTTGGGCCGTCCCCGGTAACCCGGTGGATCACAATGGACGAGTCCAGATGCTCCAGACAGTCGATTACAAGGTCAATGTATTGGTCTCGTTCCAACACTTTAAATTTCCCGGCAAGATAATCATATGCAAGGTCGGTGCCTTTCAGAACATGGAGAAGCTGCAGCTTAATGCCCTGGATGTCACAGGCACTTAAGTAATCCATAGTTGCCAGCATATCTTCCCTGTTTTCCCCCGGAAGTCCGAGAATGGTGTGCACCACCACTTCAAGTCCAGCTTTTCGAAGCCTGCAAAGTGCATCCTCGAAGCAGGAAAGAGGATAGCCCCGGCGGATATAGGCGGCAGTAGATTCATGGATGGTCTGCAGTCCAAGCTCTACCCAGACGGGCTTTCTTTTATTCAGGCGAGAGAGAAGTTCTATCACATCCTCTCCCAGGCAGTCTGGACGGGTGCCGATGGAAAGCGCCACAATCCCTGGATGGGAAATGGCTTCCGTGAAAATCCGCTCCAGATAAGGAACCGGAGCATAGGTATTGGTATATGCCTGGAAATAGGCAATATATTTGTGGATTGGACGCTTGGCGGACAGCATTTCAATCTGGCTGTCAATCTGCCTGGTGATGGAAAGGGCTGCGCTTGCGGCGAAATCTCCGCTGCCCCCTTCACTGCAGAAAATACAGCCGCCGTGCCCGATGGTGCCGTCCCGGTTGGGACAGCTCATGCCTCCGTTCAGTGTAACCTTGTAAACCTTTTCCCCGAACCGTTCCCGCAGCATATAGTCAAGGGAATGATAGGGCTTGCCGTTCCAGTTATTCATCGCACATCAGGATCCTGGCTGTGATTTACTACACAATCCGGATCTGGTTCGCTGGTTTCCTCCGGGATGTATTTGTCAAAAATTTTCACAAAGAAATGTGAATTGATGTAAGCAATTCCGGAAAATCCAAGGAGCACCAGAAGCAGGATCACGGTAGACTGGAGCTGGGCGCTTGGAATAAAGAATGCCAGGGCCGGTGCAGCAGAGATCAGGATCATCAGTGCTGTATAAGGAAGATGACGGATGGACATCAAAAATGCGTTGGTAAAGGTGTTCTTGATGGTGTTGTAAAATTTGGCAAGTACCGGGTAGATGTACATGAAAAGCATCAGGTAAACCACCAGGATCATCATGAAGATCACCAGGAGTACCTTGCCAAGGGAGCCTGCTGTGCCGCGGCAGATGCTGATGTCAATGGCAAGGAGAACTGCGGCAGCCAGCATGATCAGATTGATGACGATGCCCTGCTTCAGATTCTGCTTAAAGGATTTGAAAAAGCCGCGTACAATGTAGGATTCTTCATTGCGTACCATCTTCATTGTGACATAGAACATGGCAGAAATGGAAGGGCCGATTGTAACAATTGGGATACAGCAGACGATGCACAGAATATTCAGAATGATAAGATCTGCTACTCTGCTCATAAAGGTGAAAAATTTGTTATCCATGTTGAAGAAACGATCCATTCATATACTCCTCTTTTCTGTTTGTTGTAAAGCCGGAATCAGTCCCGGCGTTATAGCTTATGCAATAGTATAACGAATCTGTGGAAAAAAAGCAATTTGAAAATCAAAATGTATAAAATTTTCACAAAAAAATATTCTCGAAATTGCTTGCTTATCACACGTTAGCGTGTTAAAATAGTAATTATTGAAAATAGAATAGCAACAATTAAAGATAGAAAAAGGAGTAGCGAAATGAGTAAAAATATCAGAACTGAGGCAGTTGACCATCTTTTTGAGGCCATACTTTGTCTGAAGGATAAGGAAGAGTGCTACACTTTCTTTGAGGATGTGTGTACCATTAATGAGCTTCTTTCTTTATCCCAGAGATTTGAGGTTGCCAAGATGCTGATGGATAAGAGAACTTATCTGGACATCTCTGAGAAGACAGGTGCTTCCACAGCGACCATCAGCCGTGTAAACCGTTCCCTGAACTATGGTAATGACGGCTACGACATGGTATTTAAGAGAATGGAAGAGAAGAAGGAGCAGAATCGTCCGCTGGACCAGAAGGACGAATAAGGAGCTTTGAAGTTCCCGCTCTGGAAATGACAGACAATAGAACAGGACTTACATGCACGAAAGAAAACCCGCGGATCATTGGATGGTGATTCGCGGGTTTTGTGGCGGTGTAGGGAGAGAAGTTTTATTTCTCTTTTGTTTTCTTGGAGGATTTATCCTCTGCGGGGGAGATGTCATCGATCATTTTCTCAATGATCATCTTCTTGATGTAGACGTCGAAGCTCATCAGGCAGATAAAGCTGAAGCGCTTTAAGAATTCCTGGTCCTCCTCGTCTGCATCCTGGAAGGTAGCGCTGGAGAAACGGTAGTCCTTGAGGACATTCTTGATCAGCTGGTCGATCTTGCGGTTCTCCATGCCGAATACTTCATTATATACATAGGTCATGTCCTTGCCTGGCTCGCCCTTGAAATACTTCTCCGTGATAGGACCCAGAAGCTTCTGGATGTCTGTGATGGACAAAATATTCTTAAAATAATAGATGAAGATCAGCATGAGAAGATGATCCTTGGAATAACGCTTCTTCTCCGGGGAAGGGAGCAGGTTGTTCTTCGCATAATTGTTGATCATGGTCTTGGTGAGGATCTTGTCGTCCTCGTGGCGCTTGGTGGATGCAAGCTGATTTTCCATGAAGGTTGTGACCTGATCCATGTAAAGATCAATGTTCGGGAGATCTTCCGGCTTTATATAATCCATTCCGGAAATGTGGTCCAGAATGCTTCTGAATACGGATTTATCGTCTTCTGTCATTTTTTTATCACCTCTGCTCCCTATTATATAGTTTTTAAAACTACTTGTAAACTGTTTTTTTCAGTTTCTGTAAAAATGGAAGAGGGAAACCGAAACTATGTTTGCTTTTTTGCATGCGCGGGGTTGTGGGAAAAGAGGATTTCATGTATAATGAATTTTACTGTTATGGTTACCCATATGAGACAATGAACCTGGAATTTTATATAGGAGAAAATAGATGAGCATATACGATACATTAAATCCGCCGCAGCGCGAGGCAGTGGCGCAGACTGAAGGACCGGTTCTGATTCTGGCTGGTGCAGGGTCAGGCAAGACCAGAGTGCTGACTCACAGAATCGCCTACCTGATGGAAGAGATGGGGGTCAATCCATGGAACATCCTTGCTATCACTTTTACCAACAAGGCAGCCCAGGAGATGAGAGAACGTGTGGACAAGCTGGTGGGATTTGGTTCCGAGAGCATCTGGGTGTCTACCTTCCATTCTGCCTGCGTGCGGATCCTGCGCAGACACATTGACAATCTGGGATATGACACCAATTTTACCATCTACGATACAGATGACCAGAAATCCCTGATGAAGGATGTGTGCAGGAAGCTGAACATTGATACCAAGGTGTATAAGGAGCGGTCCCTTCTGGCTCAGATTTCCCATGCCAAGGACGAGCTGCTGACACCGGACGATATGGAGATGAAGGCTGCAGGAGATTATAATATGAAGAAAGTAGCCTCCGTTTACCGGGAATATCAGGCTGCTCTTCGCAAGAACAATGCTCTGGATTTCGATGACCTGATCGTGAAAACTGTGGAACTTTTCCAGAACTGCGGCGCTGTTCTGGAGTACTATCAGGAGCGGTTCAAATATATTATGGTAGACGAGTACCAGGATACCAATACTGCGCAGTTTAAATTTATCAGCCTTCTGGCACAGAAATATGAGAATTTGTGCGTGGTGGGTGATGATGACCAGTCTATTTACAAGTTCCGCGGGGCAAATATTGGGAATATCCTTGGCTTTGAGCGTGTTTTTCCGGATGCAAAGGTAATCCGCCTGGAGCAGAATTACCGCTCCACCAAGAACATTCTGAACGCTGCCAACCAGGTGATCGCCAATAATACCGAGCGTAAGGCCAAGACGTTGTGGACCGAGAATGAAGAGGGCAGCAAGGTGCATTTCCGGCAGTTTTTCAATGCTTATGAGGAGGCGGAATATGTAGCAGGGGAGATTGGCAAAATGAAGCGGGAAGGGCTTGGAAGCTATCGGGACTGCGCCATTCTCTACCGTACTAATGCCCAGTCCCGAATTTTTGAGGAGAAATTTATTGCAGCCAACATTCCCTATAAGCTGGTGGGCGGCGTAAACTTCTATGCCCGTAAGGAAATCAAGGATCTTCTGTGCTATCTGAAAACCATTGACAATGCCAGAGATGACCTTGCTGTGCAGAGAATCATCAATGTGCCCAAGCGCGGAATCGGTGCCACTACACTTGGACGTGTCCAGGACTATGCAGACAATATGGGGATCAGCCTGTATGAGGCTCTTCGGGTGGCAGAGGAGGTTCCTTCCATTGGAAGAAGCCTGTCCAAGATCGACGGTTTTGTTACGTTTATCCAGAGCCTAAAGAGCAAGGCGGATGTGCTTTCTGTGGAAGAACTGCTGCAGGAGGTGATTGATGATACCGGATATGTGGCAGAGCTGGAAGCTGAGGATACGGAGGAATCCAGGGCCAGAATCGAGAACATTGACGAGTTGATTTCCAAAACTGTGGCTTATCAGGAGGCTATGGAAGAGCAGAATCAGCCTGCTACACTTTCCGGTTTTCTGGAAGAAGTGGCGCTGGTTGCCGATATTGATACGGTAGATCCGGATCAGGATTATGTACTGCTTATGACCTTACATAGCGCCAAGGGCCTGGAGTTTCCAAAGGTGTTTATGGTGGGAATGGAGGACGGCATTTTCCCAAGCCATATGACCATCAGCTATGGAGATGACGGAGAACTGGAAGAGGAGCGCAGGCTCTGTTATGTGGGAATTACCCGTGCCATGAAGGATCTGACGCTGACATGTGCACAGCAGAGAATGATCCGCGGGGAAACCCAGTACAATAAGGTTTCCCGTTTTGTAAGAGAGATTCCCCGTGAGCTTGTAGATCTGGGACATACTATCCAGGAGAAAAAGCCGAAGGCCGAGGATCTGATCCCAACTCCTACCAAGTATTCCAAGATGAAGGAGATTCTCCAGAGCCGTAACTACAAACCAAGGGAATTTAAGGTGACCAAATCCGGTTCCCTAGATTATGAGGTTGGAGATACGGTTCGCCATATTAAATTCGGCGTGGGAATCGTAAAGGAAATCGTGGAGGGCGGCCGGGACTACGAGGTTACGGTGGAATTTGACAAGGTAGGCGTCAAGAAGATGTTCGCAAGCTTCGCCAAGTTGAAGAAAATATAATTGTGCGCCCTGCGATTAGCGCTATGCTTTGAAACGAAAAATTCAAAATAAAAAGATTAACTATGGTAAAATGGTAGCAAAAGTGGTATAATAAATAAACCTGATGAAGATTGCAATAAATGTAAGTCGGGTGCCGGAGACTTTTTGAATACGCTCTGGTGTTTCGGTGCAGAAGTTAGTTGGCTATTTTAGGAAACTGCTTCAGAATGCACATGCAAGCTATATGAAAGAGAGGATGGTATCACATGAACATTAAAATGGATAAGCTCGAGGAATTATTATCATTACTTAAGAAAAAAGAAGAAGAGAAGCAGAAAAATACAGTCCTCTGGGTACTGGCAATCGTTGGTGCTGTAGCTGCTGTTGCAGGAATTGCATTTGCAGTATATCGCTTCTTTGCACCGGATTATCTTGAGGATTTCGAAGAAGATTTCGATGATGACTATGACGATTATTTCGAGGACGAAGAGAAATGATTAAGGATTAACGAATGAGGTATACGGGCATATGGCATTTATGCTCTCCCGTATACCTTATTTTTTTACGGAGGAATTATGAAAAAAGGCGAGATTTACGAAGGGGTTATTGAGAAAGTGGATTTTCCCAATAAGGGATATGTAAATATAGATGGAGAAAAAGTAATTGTAAAGAATGGAATTCCGGGACAGAAGGTCCGTTTTATGATCAACAAGAAGCGTTCCGGCCGGGTGGAGGGAAGACTTCTGGAGGTTCTGGAGAAATCACCTCTTGAGGTGCGGGAACCTGTCTGTAGCATTTTCCCTGCCTGCGGAGGCTGTATGTATCAGACCATGTCTTACGAAGAGCAGCTGAAGATGAAAGAAAATCAGGTGAAGAGTCTTCTTCAGGCAGCAGTTGGGGAGGACGTGGATCTTCACTGGGAGGGAATCCATGGAAGTCCCATTGAGTTTGGATACCGGAATAAGATGGAATTCTCTTTTGGGGATGAGTTTAAGGACGGTCCCCTGTCTTTGGGACTTCACAAGAAAGGAAGCACCTATGATGTGCTGACTGCATCCGATTGTAAGCTGGTGCATCCGGACATGACTGCCATTCTTTCCTGCGTGCTGGACTTTTTCACAGAGCTTGGAGCTGTACATTATAAGAAAATGCAGCACACCGGATATCTGCGCCATCTGCTTCTTCGAAGAGGGGTAACCTCCGGAGAGATTCTGGTTCACGTGATTACCACAAGCCAGGCCCAGTACGACTATGCGCCGCTGGTTTCCAGACTGCTCGCCCTTCCTCTTGAGGGCAAAATCGTGGGGATCATGCACATCATCAACGATTCCCTGTCTGATGTGGTGCAGAGCGATGAGACGCAGATTCTTTATGGACAGGATTATTTTTATGAGACACTTTTGGGCTTGCGCTTTAAGATCAGCACCTTTTCCTTCTTCCAGCCGAACTCTCTGGCAGCAGAAGTACTGTATTCCATTGTGCGGGATTACATTGGGGATACCAAGGATAAGGAAGTGTTTGACCTTTACAGCGGCACCGGAACCATCGCCCAGCTTCTTGCTTCTGTAGCGAAAGAAGTGATCGGCGTGGAGATTGTGGAGGAAGCTGTAGAAGCAGCCAAAGTAAACGCTGCCCTTAACGGCCTGACCAATTGCCGTTTCATCGCCGGAGATGTACTGAAGGCGCTGGATGACCTTACCGAGAAGCCGGACATGATCGTCCTGGATCCCCCACGCGACGGCATCCACCCCAAGGCTCTTCCAAAGATCCTTGCATACGGCGTAGAAAACATCGTCTACATCTCCTGCAAACCCACCAGCCTGGCCCGGGACCTCCCCTCCTTCCTCGCCGCCGGCTACCAGATCCAGCGCACCTGCAGCGTGGACCAGTTCTGCGAGACGGTACATTGCGAGACAATTTGCCTCTTGAGCAACCGAAAACCAGATGCACAGTAAAATCAGTGCGAATATGGAAGATTATTATTGCAATGTGTTAGCTGATAATGTATCTGATTTTTTTAGGGAGAAAATGATTTATGAACAAAGAAAAAACAGATATGCTTATTTATACGACAGAGGATGGTCTGACAAAAGTTGAAACAACTTTTGATGGTGATTTCAAGGAATTATTGCTTAGAAATTTGGCAATTAAGCAGATGGATACATTAGACCGTATCAATTTATCAGCAGTTTCGGCACTTCCTGGAGGTGCTATGTAAATGAAAGAAAAATAAAAGTATATTTATACACCAGTATTTCCATAACCATGTGGATAAATGGATATTCTGTGGATATCTGACTTATCCAAATTATGATTCGATTGAAAACATCTATCAGAAATGGTAGATGTTTTTTGATGCTTATATTTTTCTAAAAGATAAAATTGAAAAAATGAGAAAAAGAGCATATAATAAAAGTTAGTTGCAACGTACTGCAAAAACGTGGATGAAATAAAAGCGGGGAGGAAAGTTATGTCATATTCAGAGGATTTGAAAGCATTTGCGGCTTCACACAAATATGAAGATGTGATGGTTGATGGTGCGAAATTTCATTATGTATTAAACGGCAGGAAGGACAGCCAGACGCTCGTCATGCTGAACGGCGGCATGAATACGCTGGAAATGTGGATGAACTATGTGGATGCCTTTTCGGAAGATTACCAGGTACTGCTTTTCGATTACCCACAGGAGCTTCGGACCAACCAGGAACTGGTAACGGGCATGCATGCCTTTTTCAGGAAAATTGGCGTAAAAAAACCAATCTTTGTAGGAGCCAGTGACGGTGGAATGGTGGCGCAGATTTACATTCAGAAATACCCGGGTGAGGCAGGGGGAATGGTTCTGGTTTCCACCGGCGGAATGGATGCCGAAACCTTGAAAACTTTGAAAAAGAAGTATTTCTTTGCCCCGGTCATGCTCTGGTATATGAAGCACTGCAATTATGAAAAACTGAAGCCAAAACTGATCAAAGCAGGAATGAGCCATATCCGCAATGAAAGCAAGGAAGAGATTGCCTACGCCCAGGATATGTTTGAAATCATATTTAAAGATTACACAAAAGAGAAAGATGTACATATCTCTGGTTTGCTGGCAGATCTGATGAACCAGACTCCTGTTACAGCAGAAAATTTCCAGCAGCTGAAAGGAAAAATCCTTCTGATTCTTCCAGACCAGGATTTCTTTTCCGGCAAAATGCAGGAGAACCTGATTCGTCTCATGCATGATCCGAAAATTACATATGTTTCCGGAGGTCATCTGTCTACGATTTTGAAGTCGGAGGATTACGTGCGTACAATCCGCGATTTTCTGAAAACCTTTGAAAATTAGGGGGAACATCAGAAATGAATAATGAGAAAATCAAACCCAAATTAAACGGCACCGCCGAAACCATGCTTCAATGCTTTTATGCCCGTGCCATGCACAGCAAAAATCCCAAAAACAAATTTCACGATGCCAAGGCAGAGGAACTGATCGACCGTCTGGATTACGATTTCAGCAATGCAAAAAAAGATACCGCCATGAGCGGCGGAATTGTGGCAAGGAGCGTTGTTTTTGATGAACTGGTCAGTGAGTTTATTTCCAAATACCCGGACTGCACTGTGGTGAACATTGCCTGCGGACTGGACACCCGTGCATACCGTATGGACAATGGAAGGCTCACCTGGTATAACCTGGATCTGCCGGAAACCATAGAGGTGCGCGATTCAATCTATCAGGAAAAGGGCAGGATTTCAACGATCGCCTGCTCTGTTTTGGACGAAAAATGGGTGGAGCAGGTCAAAGTGCGGGGCAAAATGCTGTTTATCATCGAGGGGCTTACCATGTATATGACTGCAGACGAAGTAAAGAAGATGCTTGCAATTATACGGGATCATTTTGACAATGCCTATGTATGCATGGAAACCCTGTGTCCTTACTTCGTGAAAAAAGAAGGAATCGAGAAGTCCATCAAAGCTACCGGAGCCACCTTTACCTGGGGTGCCAACTGCTTTGACGACCTGGGAGACATTGCCGCAGGTTTCCGAAAAGTAAAAGACGACAACATCGTCCGCGGCATGCTAACCCTGACCCCTCTGTACGGCCTGGTAGCCTGGATGCCTATTGTGAAGAAATTCGCACAGAAGATTCTGGTATTTGAGAAAGCATAAAGAACAAACAAATTTAGAAAATATTACAGACAGCAGGTGGATTTTCGCCCGCTGTCTGTTTTCCGCTTGGAAACCTTAACTTATTTCATTTTATTGTAACTTCATCTTTTAATTTTTTTAGCTTCACTGTGCAGTGCACGATCAGATAAACATAAAATACAAGCAGGATACTGCAAATTACACTAAAAATAATATTACCTACACTTTCGGCAGAGATTCTTGTGGCGTTTGGAACCACGGCGCACAGGAAAATGGCCAGAATCGGGAGTAAGCGGACTTTGATCACATGCGCAATCATAGCGGCACGGGATTCATTATCAGAAAACAGCTCGCCGTCATTTTCTGTATGTACCTCTGCAGCTGGCTTCCTAAAATATAGCCATCCTACACAATGTTCGAAATATTCCCAGTTATAATCTTTCATCATTTGCATATAATCTGCATTTTCTCCGTTGTTTTTGAAATCAAGACGGTAGATTACATCCTCTGGCTGGCATTTCTCGAAATGATAGAAACAGGGCGGAACCATTTTCACAAGCTTCCATCCACTTTGGTGTTCTTTTCTCAGCCAGATTTCTTCTTCATTAAAGTCGGCAATTGTGTAAAATCTGATTTTAACTTTGGTCTCGCTCATACTATATTTCCTCCATGCTGTTTCTATACAGTCGTTTAATGCGCTGAATTTCCAGATCCAGTATTTCCCGTCCAAGAGGGGTGATCTGGTATAATTTTCGTTTCTCTTTTTCAGCAAAAAAGGCGATAAGCCCATCTTTTTCCATTTTGGAAAGAGTTCCGTACATAGTTCCCGCACTGATGGAAACTTCTCCATCTGTCATCTTTTTCACCTGCAGCCCAATTCCATACCCATGCTGCGGCTTCTGCAGACAAAAAAGAATGTAAAACCCTGTTTCCGTCATGGGAACATAAATCCTTTTTAATTTACTGTCCATATGTCCTCTTATACATTTTATTTCGATGTATCGAACTTCGATATAATGATTATATCGAGATTCGATATATATGTCAATGAAAATTTTGCACAATATAAGAATAAAAAATATTTAATGCGAACAATAGAGCATACATTTTTCTTCCAGCAACTTAAAATTGCAGCATCTCATAGCAAGGGAAGAGTCAGGCTTGGCAATGCATTTTTGATATAACTTCAGGGCTTTTGCGTGCAATGTGGTTTGAAGCTTATCAATTAGGTATTTTTCTTTTTGCAAAAGATATATATAATCTGTTTTTTCTTTGGAATTTTTAAAAGAACGGAATTGGTCGATTTGATTGTATTTTAATTAAGTTAGGCAGAAATCAGGAACCGGAATCATATTGTTGAGATTTAGTACGGCATAAAGATATCCAGTGCTTTCATCCTGGAGTTTGTGAAAATCCAGACTGTTTGCCATTTTTTGATGTTTGGGTTTTGCAGAAGAAAGGGGAACATAATAATGAAATTCGCCAATGGTAAAAAGAATGCCGACATGAAGTATTTATCTGTAGTTTTAGTATATGCAAGCTGCAATGAAAAATCAATAGTTTTTTGAAAAATTTATAATGTATTTTTACCCATTAACCAGAAGAGTGACTTGAGTGTCCTGCCCAGATAATGTATAATAAAAAAGATCACTGAAAAAATACAAAAAGGAGGCTGGTTCCATGTTGTTTTTAGAATATCCTAAGTGCTCCACCTGCCAGAAAGCGAAGAAATGGCTGGATGGGCACGAAATTTCATATACAGACCGTCACATTGTAGAGAATCATCCCACATACGAAGAGCTGAAGGAATGGTACCAGCGAAGCGGACTTCCGCTGAAACGATTTTTCAATACAAGCGGCATGCTTTATAAAGAAATGCAGTTAAAGGACAAACTGCCGGAAATGAGTGAGGATGAGCAGCTTTTGCTTCTTGCTACCAATGGCATGCTGGTAAAAAGACCGCTGATCGTGGCAGAGGATTTTGTGCTGACCGGATTTAAAGAAGCTGAGTGGGAAGCAAAACTGTTATAAGAGTGCGAAAAGAATCACAGGGGAAACACAGCTGAAAAACTGCATATGTCCTGTGAGATTCAAAAGCACTTTTTCCATGAAAAGAGAAGAAACAAGCAGGAGGAGAAAAATGAGCAGAGTAAATTTCGGAGTAAAACCCTGGTTATATCCAATGCCGGTACTGATCGTAGCAACCTATGACGAGAATGGCGTACCGGATGCAATGAACGCAGCCTGGGGCATTATCACAGACATGAACGAGATCAGTATCAGCATGGGCGAGCACAAAACAACAGAAAACATTGCCAAGACAGGTGCTTTCACCGTAAGCATGGCAACCGCGGATACCGTAACTGCCAGCGATTACGTTGGAATCGAGTCTGCAGCTAAGGTACCGGACAAGTTTGCGAAATCCGGTTTCCACGCGACCAGAAGCGAATTTGTAAACGCGCCTCTGATCGATGAGCTTCCTATGGCACTTGAGTGTAAAGTGAAAAGCTTCGACAACGGCATTCTGGTAGGGGAAATCGTGAATATCAATGCAGATGAGAGCGTGCTCACAGACGGACGCATTGACCCTGCCAAATTAAAACCAATCAGCTACGATCCGGTGAACAACGACTATCTGGTCCTTGGGGAGAAGGTAGGAAACGCTTTCAAAGACGGCCTGAAATTAAAATAAACCCAGTATACGAGGAGAAAAAATTTTATGTTAAATCAGTTTTCAAGAACCCAGCTGCTTCTTGGAGAAGACGGCATGAAAAAGCTTGCCAATGCAAGAGTGGCTGTGTTTGGAATCGGCGGTGTAGGCGGATATGTGTGCGAAGCTTTGGTACGAAGCGGTGTGGGTGCCTTTGATCTGATCGATGATGACAAGGTGTGCCTCACCAATCTCAACCGCCAGATCATTGCAACCCGCAAAACAGTAGGCAAATACAAGACCGCAGTCATGAAAGAGCGTATGCTGGAGATTAACCCGGATGTGGATGTACAGACCCATAACTGCTTTTTTCTGCCGGAAAATGCAGACGATTTTCCGTTTGAGGACTACGACTATATTGTAGATGCAGTAGATACAGTAACGGCCAAGATCGCCCTTGTAATGAAAGCCAAAGAAAAAGGCGTTCCCATCATCAGCTCCATGGGTGCCGGAAACAAGCTGGATGCAAGCCAGTTCAAAGTAGCAGATATTTATAAGACCAAAGTATGTCCCCTTGCCAAGGTAATGCGCCGCGAGTTGAAGAAGCGAGGCGTGCGCAAGCTGAAGGTGGTATATTCCGAGGAAGTGCCCACAAGACCAATCGAGGATATGTCCATCAGCTGCAGAACCCATTGCATCTGCCCGCCAGGAGCCAAGCATAAGTGCACGGAACGCCGTGACATTCCGGGAAGCGTAGCATTTGTGCCGTCCGCTGCAGGCCTGATCATTGCAGGGGAAGTGGTGAAGGACCTTTGTGCTGCATCCCCAAAATAAGATTTTATGTTACGGTTCTTTGGAAATATTTCGCGAAAATTCGAAATACAGGTTTCTCAATCCTTACTTGACGCATACAGTTTTTAGTGCTATATTTGGGAATACCAGAATCAAAAAGCTGTTTGTTCTTGCAAGGGAGAGGCTTTTGAAAAGGTAGAAAAAAGAAGATAAAGTTAGAAAAACGCTCTGCAGATGCTCCAGACCTGAGGATTGTGCTTAAAAAAGTGAGAGTTGTGCAGATTTTCTAAAAAGCGGAAAATTTCTGTTATAATAAAAAATGTAAAGTACGAGGAGGCTTTGGGAGAGCTTTGGTAAAAGAAATAGCCATATGTGATGACGTAGAGGTTGAACGATTTGTGCTGCGACGTCAGCTGATGGCGTACTTTCGAACAACCAGTGGGGAGGCGCAGATCCGGGAATTCGTTTCCGGTGAAAGCCTTCTTGCAGAAATCGAAGACGGTTATATTTGGCCGGATCTGATTTTTCTTGATATTTATATGGGTGAGTTGAACGGAATTGATACTGCCAGAAGACTGCGCAAGCTGGGGGTAGAAGCACCCATTATATTTCTGACTGCTTCGCCGGATTTTGCTCTGGAGAGCTATGAGGTGGAGGCATCTGGTTATCTGTTGAAGCCTGCTGATGAGGAGCAGACGAACGCTCTTTTGCAGCGCCTTTTGCGAACAGACCTTCGCAGGCGGATTGCGGTGAAATGCAGGCGGCAGTTCCGATATCCATTTATAGATGACATATTGTATCTGGAAAGTTACCGCCATACAGTGACAATACATATGCTGGATGGTTCTGAAATTGTAACTGTAGATAAGTTAGGTGAGCTGGAGAAGAGAATCGATGACCAGCGTTTTTTGCGTTGCCATCAGAGCTATCTTGTAAATATGGAACACATTGCAGATGTGCAGGAGGATTTTATCCTTCGAAATAAAGCCAGCGTGCCGATCCGGGTGAGGGGACGCAAGGAAGTGGTGGATGCCTATAACGACTACTTTACCAGACAGTCCGCGAAGCGTTAGGGCGTGACTGAAAAATCATTCCCGCAATCTGCACGCCCCACTTTGCGGCATATTTTGCCCGAATTCAGTTGCTATAGGATAGGAAAGGCGGTACGTCAGTGAATGCATACAGAAGAGAAAAATGAACAGAATATAAGGCAGCAGGAAGCTGTCCACAGGCTGCATGAATGCTGCACAGAGGAAAATCTGTGGAGATGCATTGCAGAGTTTCAGAATACCAGAATGTGGACTGCTTCCGGGCTGCCCTTTCAATATAAACTGAAAGTAGGAAGAAACGGCAGATTTACCAAGGAACTATGGGTAGACAGAAGAGAAGACAGCAAAAGTCTGGCGTGGAGTTCTGTGAAGCTGGCTTTTCACTCTTTGTATGATGCGGAGGCTGAAACAAGCCAGGAAAACATAGAGTGTATGGAATCTATGAAGCATACCGATTACACAGATCAGACAGATCAGGCGGAGGGCACTAGGATCCGGAAATATCATTATAATAAGAAGCTGGTTCTGCGCCCGAAGGCGCTTGGGGATATCCGTGGAATTTCCTATATTTATGCATTGTTTTACAGATTTGAACTGATTGAAGTGCCGGAGAAATCCAGGGAAAAAATGAATCAGGAGCCAAGCGAGGCTATAGAATAAGAGGAGGCAGGCAGCATGTGTACAGCAGCAACTTATAAGACGAAAGATTTTTATTTTGGAAGAACACTGGATTATGAGATTTCTTATGGAGACCAGGTGGTAATTACACCAAGAAATTATGTATTTGACCTGCGCAGCGGCGGTCAGCTGAAAAGCCACTATGCTATGATTGGAATGGCCTGCGTTATGCAGGACTATCCGCTGTATTATGATGCGGTAAATGAGAAAGGGCTTGGGATTGCAGGGCTTAATTTCGTTGGAAATGCCCACTACAATAAACCAGTGGCAGACAAGGATAATATTACCCAGTTTGAGCTCATTCCCTGGATCCTTGGAAAGTGCACAACTGTGAAAGAAGCAAGAGCCCTTCTTGAGAATCTGAATCTTACAGATATCCCATTTATGGAGAAGCTTCCCATGGCGCAGCTTCACTGGATCATTGCGGATAAAGAAGCGTGCATCACCCTTGAGTGTATGGAATCCGGAATGAAGGTTTATGACAATCCGGTAGGCGTTCTTACCAACAATCCGCCATTTGACTATCAGATGTTTAATCTGAATAATTATATGCACCTTGCCGTAGCAAACCACCCAAACACCTTTTCTGACGAGCTGGTCTTAAACCCGTACAGCCGCGGTATGGGCGGCATGGGACTTCCGGGAGATCTGTCTTCCCAGTCTAGGTTTGTGAGAGTTTCCTTTGTGAAAATGAATTCCCTTTCCGGTGATTCCGAGGAAGAGAGCGTCAGCCAGTTTTTTCATATTCTTGGCAGTGTGGATCAGCAGAGAGGCTGCTGCAAGCTTGGGGAAGATAAGTATGAGATTACCTTATACACCTCCTGCTGCAATACGGATAAAGGAATCTATTATTATAACACCTATGATAATCACCAGATCAGCGCAGTGGATATGCACAAGGAAGATTTAGATGGAGAAAAGCTGATATCCTATGCTTTGGTAAAGGGAGAGCAGTTTTTCAAACAGAATTAGAAGGTTTTACCGAATCCTGCGATAACAGCAAAGACCCAATATGAACTTCGGGCAGACAGAAAATTCCATCTTGCAAATTTGCAGACAGGTGTTATAATTGACCTATCATAGAATCAGTGGCGAATTCATATGAGTTCGCCATTTTCTATAAGATTAACCTGGCACTCAATACAACGGAGTGCTGATAAAACAAGGGAGGAAACATGTATGATCACAATACCAGTTTATGAACTTCTTCTTTTGCCGGGAGTTACATTTTTCTTTAAAAAAGATATGTTTCCGAAGGGCAGGATCACAGAAGAAAATATTGGAGAAGAGATTCTCTTTGTGTTACAGAAAAAAGAGATGGTTCCAGAAGAAATTTCCATGGAAAATATTTTTCCGGTGGGTGTGCTTGGAACCATTGAGAGCATAGATGAAGAAGGCAGCATTAAGGTAACGACGAAATGCAGGGTTCAGGTATCATCCGTAGAATATGCAGATGGCGCGGTGCAGGCGGAAGCAGTGGATCTGCCGGACATTCAGGATATTTCTCCAGAAGAGGAGAAGGAGAAATTCGATGCCATCAAGAAAGAACTGATGGATTTTGCCAAAGGTTTTCAGTGGGGCGTCTGGGTGCGCAGCATGATCTATCACTGGAAGAGTTATCCGGAAGCAATCTGCGCTTTGGCTGGCTATATGAGCCTTTCCTGGGAGGAAAAGTACCATATTCTTGAGGCGGATTCCCGGAAAGAGCGTCTGGAGCTGATGGAGCAGGCAGTCTATGAACTGATGGAGATTTTCCGTGTCAGTGAGGAAGCGGAGACTGCACAGAAGAATTCCAGTGAGAAGGTTTACCGCGAGTCCGCCATCAAGAAGCAGATTGAATTTCTGCAGCAGCAGCTGGACGAGATGCATCCGGAGAATATTTCCGATGTACGCCGTTTCGAGAAGAAAATCCAGGAGTCCGGCATGAACGAGGAAGCACGCAAGGAAGCCGAGAAGGTGCTGAGCC
Organism: Ruminococcus sp. AF31-8BH; assembly: GCF_003460605.1. GTDB lineage: Bacteria > Bacillota > Clostridia > Lachnospirales > Lachnospiraceae > Blautia_A > Blautia_A acetigignens. The sequence goes on along the minus strand of NZ_QTVN01000003.1, from coordinate 272,110 downwards.
GAATGAAGCAGGAGGGGAAAGACAGCCATGAGTACGGAATGCTGTACGATTATCTTGATTTTGTTACAAGCCTTTCCTGGAAAACGGAGGAGCCGGCGAAGATTGACCTTGGTGAAGCGGAGGAAATCCTGGATGAAGACCATTACGGCCTGAAAAAAGTAAAGGAACGTATTATCCAGCAGCTGGCAGTTATGGCCTTAAATAAGAAACAATCCGGTTCCATTCTTCTGTTTGTAGGTGCGCCTGGTACGGGCAAAACCAGCATCGGACAAAGCATTGCCCGTGCCCTTCACCGGAAATACGTGCGCATCAGTCTTGGAGGAATCCGGGATGAAGCTGAGATTCGCGGACATAGAAGAACCTATATCGGCGCTATGCCGGGAAGAATTATGGAAGGGATGAAGCGAAGCGGCGCAGCCAATCCGGTTATGGTGCTGGATGAGGTGGACAAGCTTGCCAAGGATTACGGCGGCGATCCGGCCAGCGCTCTTCTGGAGGTACTGGATCCGGAACAGAACGGAAGCTTTACAGACCACTACATGAATGTGCCGTATGATCTGTCCAACGTATTATTTGTATGCACAGCCAACACTACAGATTCGATTCCGGAGCCTCTTTTGAACCGAATGGAAGTGATCCAGTTCCCTGGCTACACTGCAGTGGAGAAATTCCAGATTGCCAGACGCCATCTTTTGCCCAAGGCAATGAAGAGCATGGGAATCAAAGCCCAGAATCTGAAGGTGAGCGATGACGCAATCCGCCGGATCATTGAGGAATATACAGCAGAGGCAGGTGTACGCGGGCTGAAAAAGCAGATGGATGTGCTCTGCCGCTACGCTGCCGTGAAGCTGGTAAAAGGTGAGCAGAAGAGCATTACAGTCAGCGAGAAGCGGGTTCCAGAGTTCCTTGGAAATAACGGAATCCATCACGAAAAAATTCTGGAAAACCCAGCACCTGGCGTGGTAACCGGTCTTGCATGGACCAGTGCAGGAGGAGAGATTCTGTTCATTGAGACTTCTTTTACCAAAGGAAGCGGAAAGGTGATTATCACCGGACAGCTTGGGGATGTAATGAAAGAGTCTGCCCAGATCGCGATCACCCTTGTGAAATCCCTTTATCCGGATGCGGCAGAGAAGTTTGAGAAAAATGACCTCCACATCCACGTTCCGGCAGGTGCTGTTCCAAAGGATGGCCCATCCGCTGGAATTACCCTGGTGACAGCCCTTTCCTCTCTGGTAACAGGAAAGCCTGCTCCGGCAGAAATTGCTATGACAGGTGAGGTTTCTCTACGTGGAGGGGTTATGCCCATCGGCGGTCTGCCGGAGAAACTGATGGCAGCCCAGCGGGCCGGTGTAAAACATGTATTCATTCCATATGAGAATGTGGACAACCTGGATGATGTGGCAGACGAGGTGAAGGAGAAGCTTGAGATTACCCCTGTAAAGACTGTACAGGAAGTGCTGAAGCAGGTTCTGAAATAAAGGGTAAATTTCTGAATTGGTAAAAACCACCAAAACATATTTTCGATATTTGGACTGCAGCAGTGAATTAATATTACAAAACCAGAAAAAAGTATGCTATAATAGATTCATCAAATAAAAACAGACTCTAATCCGAACAGAAGTTATGGAGGGAAATTTATGAAGAAATCCAAATTATTAGCAGCGCTTGTATGCAGCGCATCCATGTTGATCGGAAGTGTTGTTCCGTCAGTTCCTGCCATGGCAGATGCCATGAAGGTTGTAACATTAGGAGCAGACCTTTCCGAGGATCAGAAGAACACCATGCTGAGATATTTTAAGGTGGATTCCAGCCAGGTGCAGATCATCTATGTTACCAATCAGGACGAGAGAGACCACTTAAGTTCCTATGTTCCGCTGGAGCAGATCGGTACCAGAACCGTAAGCTGTGCTTATGTGAAGCCTACCACATCCGGCGGCATCAAGGTACGTACAGCGAACCTGAACTGGGTTACCTGTAATATGATCGCAAGTTCTCTTTCCACATCCGGTGTAACTAACTGCGAAGTGGTTGCTGCCTGCCCGTTCGAGGTATCTGGCACCGGTGCTCTGACCGGTATCCAGATGGCTTATGAGACAGCCAGCGGTGAGAAGCTTGATGAGACCAAGAAGGAGCTGGCTACTGAAGAGATGGTAGTAACCGGCAACCTTGCAGATTCTGTAGGACAGAATGATGCTACTACAGTCATCAACCAGGCGAAGATGCAGGTAATCGCAGACAATGTGCAGAATGCAGATGACATCTACAACATTGTAGTAAATATTTCCAATAACAACAACGTATCTCTTACAGATGATGAGCTGAACACCATCGTAAGCCTGCTGACCCAGATCGCACAGCAGAATTACGATTATTCCGAAATGCAGGAGACTCTGGAGCGTGTGAATGACAACGTGACAGGTCAGGCAGATGAGAGCACAGCAGCAGACAGTTCCGAGGAAGATCCGGACAGCATTGTAAATGACGTAGATCAGAGTGCTCTTGGAGACAATGTAATCGAGAGTTCTACAGAGGACCCGGGACTTGCTGAAGAGACTGGCGCTTCTGACAGCAGCGACAGTGAAGACTGGGAAGAGTATCCGACAAGTGATGATTCTTCCGACAGCAGCGATGCAAACACAGAGGATGCTGCAGCTGACACCTCAGATGGAACCGATGAGTCTGGTTCTGATGAGATTACCGATATTTCCCAGCTGAATGCAGATTTCCTGGATGAGGATGCCCAGGCAAAATTCGAGAAAGCCAAGACTTTCTGCCAGGGTGAGTATGAGGGTGATGAGGATGCGCTTCGTCAGGTTATGGGCGATGATTCAGCTGCACTTGTAACACTGGATTCTGATACAGCCAATAAGCTTTCCATCCAGGTTCTTGAGAAATACCTTGGAATCCTTGGCAATGGAGCAGTTACTTACTCCGCAGACGGCACAGAGAAATACATGACTCCAGAGCTGAATATGCTGGATGAGCAGCTGAAGAAGCTTTTCGGAATTGATATCATTGATGACGGTTCCTCTATCGAGGATATCGATATTCTGGGTGCAGATGTATCTGACGAGGATAAGGATACCTTATACAAAGACACTATGAAGTTCTTTGAGAATCTTTACGGTGAGACAACAGACAGCGCAGAATACAGCGATGCAGTTGTAGATGACAGCGCAGCTGATGGGGCAGGAGAGGATTCCTATTCCGAAGACACAATTGAGGATGCTGCTGAATAAACAGGACAACTGTTTTGGGGAGACTTTGGTCTCCCCTTTTCTTATAGGGGAAAAGAGATTCTGCCAGGATGGAACTTGTGGAAGTGCTTTACAATTAAACTGACCATGCAAAAAAGTTTGAAAGTGGCTATTGGCGAGAAGACAGTATGTGGGTAAGATAGTGCTGATTATACAGGAACAGTATTTTGTTCCAGGAAAGGCAGAGAAACTATGAACAAACAGAACACTACCGTTATGAAACTTGCAGAGACAGCTCTTCTTGCTGCACTTTGCTACGTATCTTTCACATTTTTGCAGATTAAGATTCCGGTACCTGGCGGGGATGCGACTTCCCTTCACATTGGAAATACCTTCTGTGTACTTGGAGCACTGCTTCTTGGCGGCTGGTACGGCGGCCTTGCAGGAGCAATCGGTATGACCATCGCAGACCTTATGGATCCGGTTTACATTACAGGAGCACCGAAGACCTTTGTGCTGAAGCTTTGCATCGGCCTGATCACAGGACTGGTTGCCCACAAGCTTGCTAAGATCAATGAGACCAATGACAAGAAATACGTTTTCAAATGGAGTCTGATCGCATCTATCGCAGGTCTGGCATTTAATGTAGTTGCAGATCCGGTTGTTGGATACTTCTACAAACAGTACATTCTGGGACAGCCTCAGGAAGTAGCAAGCATTCTTGCAAAATTAAGCGCAGGCGCAACCTTCGTCAATGCGATCGTATCTACCATCCTGGTAGTTATTCTTTACAATGCCATCCGTCCGGCGCTGATCAAGGCGAATCTGATCGATGTCCATGTAATGGCATCTGCTAACAAATAAATATAAGAACTTCTATACTGGCTTCAGATTTTGCAGTGCAGAATCTGGAGCCATATTTTTTCCTAAGTTCATTTTTATAAAAATTTAAGATTAATGAAATTTCTGTGACTTTGCCCTGGAGACGCTGGAAATACTGGTAAATTGAAACATTGTGTGCTAAAATGATAGCTAAATCGCAAAAGCAAAGGAGAAATGCTATGAGTCTGGCAGTAGTAACCCTGAAAAAGGGAGAGGGACGACTTTTAAAATCCGGCGGCATGTGGATTTTTGATAATGAAATAGCTTCTGTAATGGGAAGCTTTGTAAATGGAGATATTGTTCTTGTTCATGATTTTGACGGCTATCCGCTTGGAAGGGGATTTATCAATACCAATTCCAAAATTGTGGTACGTCTTCTTTCCAGAGACGAGAATACAATGATCGATGAAGAATTTTTCGAGAAGAGAGTTTGGGACGCATGGGAGTACCGTAAGAAGGTGACGGATACCTCCAGCTGCCGCGTGATTTTCGGAGAGGCTGATTTTATCCCGGGATTTGTTGTGGATAAGTTTTCTGATGTGCTGGTGGTACAGTCACTTGCTCTTGGAATTGACCGCTACAAAGAGATGCTGGTAGAACTTTTGAAGAAGGTTCTGGCAGAAGATGGAATCCAGATCCGCGGTGTTTATGAGAGAAGTGACGTGAAGGTCCGCAAGCAGGAAGGAATGGAGCCATACAAGGGATTTATAGGTGAAGAATTTTCAACTCTGGTGGAGATCGTTGAGAATGGCGTGAAGTACCAGGTAGACGTAAAGGACGGACAGAAGACAGGATTTTTCCTGGATCAGAAGTATAACCGTCTTGCCATCCAGAAGCTTTGCAAAAATGCAAGAGTGCTGGACTGCTTTACCCATACCGGATCTTTTGCACTGAATGCAGGATATGCGGGCGCTAAGGAGGTTACCGGAGTGGATGCTTCCCAGCTTGCTGTGGATCAGGCAACAGCCAATGCGGCACTGAATGGTCTTTCTGATACGGTGAAGTTTATCTGTGAGGATGTGTTTGACCTTCTTCCGGCTCTTGAGGAGAAGGGGGAGAAGTATGATGTGGTGATTCTGGATCCTCCGGCCTTTACCAAATCCAGAAGCTCCATTAAGAATGCAGTAAAGGGATACCGCGAGATCAATCTTCGTGCCATGAAGCTTGTAAAGGACGGCGGATTTCTGGCAACCTGCTCCTGTTCTCATTTTATGGATTATGAGCTTTTTACACAGACCATCGGACAGGCGGCTAAGAATGTGCACAAGCGTCTCCGTCAGGTAGAGTACCGTACCCAGGCACCGGATCATCCGATTCTGTGGTCCGCAGATGAATCCTATTATTTGAAATTTTATATTTTCCAGGTTTGCAGCGACAGATAGTCTGGAGCTTTTTTTAACATACTCTGATAAGAAAGAAGGTATTTCATTGAGAGAAAAATTTATCCGGTTTATGCAGGGACGAAACGGAGTTGACCAGTTTTCCAGATTTACTATGGGAGTGGCACTGGTTGCAATCGTGCTGACTTTGTTTACAGGAACCAGAAATGGACTTGGGGCGTTCCTGGACATTCTGGGAATGGCAGCTCTTGTCTATACGTATTACAGGATTTTTTCCAAGAATATTTCCAAGCGCTATGCAGAGAATCAGAAATATCTTTCTGTTTCCGCCAAGTATAGATCCTGGTTTCAGAAAGAGAAGCGCATGATGAGCCAGCGTAAGGATTATCATATTTACAGCTGTCCGGGATGCGGCCAGAAGATCCGTATTCCAAGAGGCGGCTTTAAGAAAGTGGAGATTGAATGTCCGAAGTGCCATACCAAATTTATAAAGAGGCGCTGATATGTTTGGATATATTGTAATGAATAAGCCGGAGATCAAGATGAAGGATTTTGACCTGTACCGATCCTTTTACTGCGGCCTGTGCAGGGAACTGCGGGAAAAATACGGAATCTCCGGTCAGATTACACTGAGCTACGACATGACTTTTGTGATCCTGCTTCTTTCCGGGCTTTATGAGCCGAAGACTTATAAGGGGACTACCCGCTGCATCCTTCATCCGGTTCGGAAACAGCCGGTGAGGAAAAGTGAGGTCACAGAGTACTGCGCAGATATGAATGTCCTTCTTACTTATTACAAGTGTCTGGACGACTGGAAGGACGACCGGAAATATGTGAAGCTTGGCTATGCGAAGCTTCTTGAGGGGAAAAATAATCGCCTTCTTAAGCTTTATCCGGATAAGGCGAAGCGGATCGCAGAGCTTCTGGATGAACTTGGTGAGCTTGAGAAAGCAGGGGAGACAGATGTAGACAAAATGTCCGGTATTTTTGGTCATATTATGGAGGAGATTTTTGCCTACAGACAGGACGAGTGGGAGAGAAGCCTTCGCAGAATGGGCTTTTATCTTGGCAAATTCATCTATCTTCTGGACGCATATGATGATGTGGAAGAGGATGTGAAAAATGAAGATTACAATCCTTTCGCACAAAAATATACAATGGAAGGGTTTGAAGAGGAAGTACGCCGGATTCTTCTTATGATGATGGCAGAAACCTGCAGAGAATTCGAGAAGCTTCCTATTATTAAATATGGGGATATTCTTCGGAACATTTTATATTCTGGCGTGTGGTGCCGCTTCGAGGAAGTGAGCAAAAAGCGCAGGGGAGAACGGGAGAAAGAGCATGTTAGATCCATATAGCGTACTGGGAGTTTCCAGAAATGCGACAGACGAAGAGATAAAAAAGGCATACAGAAAATTAAGCCGGAAGTACCATCCAGATGCAAATATCAACAATCCCAATAAGGATCAGGCAGAGGAGAAATTTAAGGAAGTCCAGCAGGCGTACGAGCAGATCATGAAAGAGCGGGAGTACGGAAGTGCCGGCGGCTCCTCTGGCGGATACGGGGGATATGGCGGTTTCGGAGGATTTGGCGGCCAGCAGCGTCAGAGCACTTACGTGGATGAAGAAAGTGTCCGCAGACGGGCAGCAGCCAATTTTGTTCAGAGCGGACATTATCAGGAAGCCATGAATGTACTGAATTCCCTTTCCCAGAAGAATGGAGAATGGTATTATCTTTCCTCCATGGCGAACATGGGTATGGGGAATAATGTGAAGGCGCTGGAGCAGATCCGCGAGGCTGTGCGCCTGGAGCCAAATAACCAGCAGTACCGCATGCTTCTGAACCGTATGGAAGGCGGCGGAAGCTGGTATGAGACACAGCAGGGACCTTTTGGAGGAATGCCGGCGGCAGGGGATGACATGTGCCTGAAGCTTTGCCTGGCAAATGCCCTTTGCGGAATGTGCTGCCCTGGAGGCGGCGTGCTCTGCTGTTGATAAAATTTCCTGAAAGGGTTTAGAGCCTTTCTCAAACATGCTCAGGCTCCTTAGTTTTTTCTAAAAAATAATTGACAACACAACTGGCACGTATTAAACTGTTAAAGCGTGAAATAGAGTTGCCGCAGGTAGATTCTGATCTGGAAGCGGAAGCAGAATATCCCATATGCGGTGGTATAGGAGGAATCAGAGAATGAGTATTCGTATTGGTATCCTGGGCTATGGTAACCTGGGACGTGGAGTAGAATGTGCAATCAAACATAATCCTGATATGGAACTGGTGGGCGTATTTACCCGTCGTGCTCCTGAGACTGTTAAGATCCTGACTGAGACAGCCAAGGTATATTCTGTAGATGACGCAGAGAAGATGAAAGACCAGATCGACGTTATGATCCTCTGCGGAGGAAGTGCTACCGACCTTCCGGAGCAGACACCGAAGTATGCGCAGTGGTTTAACGTAGTAGACAGTTTTGATACCCATAAGAGAATTCCAGAGCATTTTGCCAATGTAGATAAGGCTGCTTCTGAGAATGGTCATGTTGGAATTATTTCCGTAGGCTGGGATCCTGGAATGTTCTCTTTGAACCGTATGTATGCAAATGCAATCCTGACTAACGGCAAGGATTATACATTTTGGGGCAAGGGCGTAAGCCAGGGACATTCTGATGCAATCCGCCGTATTGATGGTGTTAAGGATGGCAAGCAGTACACAATTCCGGTAGAGTCCGCACTGGAAGCTGTAAGAAGCGGCAAGAATCCGGAGCTTACCACAAGAGAGAAACACACAAGAGAGTGCTTTGTAGTAGCAGAGGAAGGTGCTGATCTTGCGAGAATCGAGAATGAGATCAAGACCATGCCGAATTACTTTGATGAGTATGACACCACTGTACACTTTATTTCTGAGGAAGAACTGAAACGTGACCACAGCGGTATTCCGCACGGTGGTTTCGTAATCCGCAGCGGCAAGACCGGCTGGAATGACGAGAACAATCATGTGATCGAGTACAGCCTGAAGCTGGATTCCAACCCGGAATTTACTTCTTCTGTTATCATTGCATATGCAAGAGCTGCATACCGCATGAACCAGGAAGGACAGAAGGGCTGCAAGACCGTATTTGATGTTGCACCGGCTTACTTAAGCGCATTAAGCGGCGAAGAGTTAAGAAAGACCCTGCTTTAATTCACTGGCTTTGTTTTAGGAAGAAGTGAGACTTCGGACTGAGAAAATAGAAATAGACAGATAGTTAAGAAGGCAGTTTCTGCATATCACAGAGGCTGTCTTCTTTTTGTAAAAAAATCCGGTGAAAATGTTGTGCAAATTTTACAGAGTTGTACTTTAATGTTGACGGAAAAGGGTTTCTGTACTATAATGAGCTACATAAAGATGTAACAACTTTGTAAAAACTTGCACTGATAAATAACAATTATGAAAAAAGGAAGGTAAGCATGCAAAGCAGAATCAAAAAATTCAGATGGTGGACACTCCTGTTACTGGTGATGGTTATGGCAGCTGGAGTTACATGCCGTGCTACATCTAAGGATGTTCAGGCAGCTACGAAGACCGGATTTCGTAAAGAAAATGGAAAAACCTACTACTACGATTCCAATGGTCAGAAACACAAAGGATGGCTGACATTAAGGGGAAGAAAATATTATTTTAATAGAAATACTGGTGTTCAGATAAAAGGATGGGTGAATGCGTCACAGGGCAGAAAGCGTTATTTTACCAGCGGCTCTGGAGCGATGGTAACCGGGTGGCTTACCAATTCTAAAGGACAGAGACGTTATTTTGATCCGTCCACAGGATATATGAAAACTAAATGGCTGAAGCTTGGAAACAAGACATATTATCTGTATTCTAAATCAGGTATTGCTGCTACAGGGTTTGTAAAGGATAGCAAGGGAAATACCCGTTATTTTACTAAGACAGGAATCATGGCTACAGGATGGCTTACCAGTTCTTCCGGAGCGAAACGATATTTCCAGGCTAATGGAGTTATGGCGAAAGGCTTTAAGAAGCTCAATAACGTTACATACTATTTCTATAAAGGCTCTGGAGTGATGGCTACAGGCTGGGTAAACAATACAAGCAAGGGTACCAAGTATTACTTTAACAAGTCAACAGGCGCAATGTATACAGGGGTACAGACCGTTGACGGCAAGAAATATGAGTTCTCAAGCTCCGGTATCTGCCTGGGTGAGAAGAAGGACGACCCATCACCAAGTGGAAATACAGGAAGCAAGACCATTAAGAATTACCTTGCAGGTGCGCTGAAACCGGTTGGAAAAGCTCTTTATGTCTGGGGCGGCGGCTGGAATGATTCTACCAGAAAGGGCCTTAGCTCCACTATGACAGACTGGTATAACAAGTGGCTTTCTAATCCATCCGGATATGATTATAACAATTATCGTGATCTCTCTGTTTCCAACAGGGCGAAAGGATTTGACTGTTCCGGCTTTGTGGGCTGGTCCGCTTATCAGGTAATGCAGACCAAGTCTGGTGTTGGTTCCGGATATACAGTAGTGTCTGGTGAAATTGGAAGTTATTATAAGAGCCTTGGATGGGGAACTGTTCTGAATCAGGCAGCTTTGTCAAAGGCAGGCTGGACACTGAAACCAGGTGATATTGGTTACAACTCTGGTCATACCTGGATCGTAATCGGTCAGTGCAGTGACAAGAGTGTTGTAATCGTTCACTCTACTCCTCAGGCTGGTGTTCAGATTTCCGGAACAACTACACCGACTGGAAATTATTCCAGCCAGGCAGTGGCTCTTGCAAAGAAATATATGGCAATGTATTCCGGATACAACAAATTCAATTATCATACATCCAGCGGAAACTATATCCGTAATGGTAATTATCTGAGATGGAACAGCAGTACTCTTTCTGATCCGGACGGATATTTAAACAAGACAGCTGATCAGATTCTTTATGATCTTTTTGGCAAATAATTTCACAGTGATTTACACAGGAGGAAATCAGTTTGAAACTGGTTTCCTCCTTTTTGAGTATTACGAATTACAAAAATCAATTTACGGTTGTGGGATTTTGCTTATAAGAACGCTGTATTTCTGGCAAATGAAATACAAATATATTACGAAATGTTACAGAAATTTAAAATTTATTGCATTTTAGGGTTGAAATGTTTGCGAAGCTGTGTTAATATGTAGCAAGATTGATTGAAATATTGCAAACATATTACAAATTTAGATATTTAGATTAAAAAATGAGGGTGACGAAACATGAAGAAAAGAATTGTATGTCTGACACTGGCAATTTTAATGTGCGGCTCACAGGCAGTAAGCGTAATGGCTGACCGCGAGAGCGACTTAAGAGAAGAGCAGGCTTGGACAAGCCAGCAGCTGGATGCTACATATGCACGTATGAATGCTCTCTGGGAGCAGAAACAGCAGCTTGAGAGCCAGATCGATTCCCTGAATTCCGATCTTGTTAATGTCATGGTTTCCATTCAGACTCTTGAGAATGATATTGCTTCCAAGGAAGCGGAAATTGAGAAAACCCAGGGCGACCTGACTAAGGCACAGAACGCCAAGGATAAACAGTACAGCTCCATGAAGAAACGTATCCAGTATCTTTATGAAAAAGGCGGAAACAATGCATGGTTCCAGATGATGCTCAACGCAGACAACCTTGCAGATCTTCTTACCAGGGCAGAGTACACACAGCAGATGTATGAGCAGGACAGAGAGAGCCTTCAGAAGTATGCGAGAACCATTGAAGAGGTTCAGAAGTTAGAAGATCAGTACGAGCAGGAGAAAGCTGATTTCGAGACAATGAAACAGGAGTATGAGGCACAGCAGTCCAATCTTCAGTATCAGCTGGATGTAACCCGTGCAAACAGTGCTGACTGCGAGAATGAGATCGCATACGCGCAGCAGCAGGCTACCGAGTATGCAAACCTTCTTGCAGAGCAGCAGGCTGAGATCGAGCAGCTTGAGGCAGAGCGTATTGCAGCTGAGGAAGAGGCAAGACGTCAGGCAGAGGCAGAAGCAGCCGCTGCAGCAGCTGCCGCACAGGAAGCAGAAGAGTCACAGAGTGATGAAAGCTATGATGACTACAGTGAAGATGATAGTGAGGACTACAGCGACAGTTCAGATACAGATGTTCAGTATGACGAGGATGGAGACGTTGTAAGCGGAAGCTCTGATTCTTCTTCTGATTATGAATATGATGAGTATGGAAACGTAATCGACAGCGATAATACAGTAGATTATGACAGCTACTCTGAAAGTTCTTCCAGCAGCTCATCCAGCAGTTCTTCCGGCTCAGGATCTTCTGTAGTGAACTATGCAACACAGTTTGTTGGAAATCCATATGTATGGGGTGGAACAAGCCTGACAAATGGTGCTGACTGCTCTGGGTTCGTACAGAGCGTATATGCAAACTTCGGCGTCAGCCTTCCGAGAACTTCCTATGAGCAGCAGAATGCAGGAACTGAAGTTTCCTATGCAGATGCACAGCCAGGAGATCTGATCTGCTACGGCGGTCATGTCGCAATCTACATGGGAAATGGACAGATTGTACACGCGTCCAACTCCAGAGACGGAATCAAGATCAGCGACAATGCTGCATACAGAACCATTACATCTGTAAGACGTCTTGTGTAATTGCAGCATAGGCCTGAATAAATACAGTACCTGCATCGGCGGGCATATTTAATGAAAGAATTTGAATCCCTCCCGGATCCTCGCTATGGAATCCGGGAGGTTTTTGATGGTGGGATTGTTTTGGGCTTTATGGTGAAAACTTGAGGGTGTCCGAAACAGAGTATAAAAGCGGAATTTGCTTTCCATAATTTTGATAAATAAATAACAGATTACGGGTTGACAAATACTTAGGCAGGTGGTACTATGATGTCAGTATAATTCCATATTGAACATATTAAGTGCTGGTAGCTATTAGCTGGCAGAAAGAGGGAATCAGGTGAGAAACCTGAGCGATCCGGTCACTGTAACAGAGGAGCAAGTCTCAGAGTCCATTGTGCGTATGCATGAGAAGGAGAGATGATGCGATGATTCTGGAGCCAGGAAACCTGCTTAGTATGGCGAGGTTAAACTTCCGATGAAAGTGTAACAACCAGTTTTAGGGAATCCGCAGCCCTGGAATGTTGTCCGCTTTTGTGAGTGGACATTTTTTATGGAATATCGCCTGTTCAGATGAATTATACAGATTAAATGGCAGGCGATACTACTTTGGATGAAACCGTTCCCTCCGCGTATATATGAACGGGTCATATTCTACCCCGGAGTAGCATCGCTCCCTCTTAAATATCTGCGAGAATTTTGAAGCCGCGTAAGCGGTTATTTTTTTATTTAATTGAAAATGATATAGAAGATTTCTACTATAAAAATCCTGCGGAAAAGGAATTTGTTAGGGCAGATGAGAAAGGAGCAGGAAAATGGAAAAAAATTATTGGGAAGGCAAGGAATATTCCTACTTCAGTCATAAGAACTGCGAATTTTTTCCCTGTCATAAAGGCGCAGATCCGGAGGATTTCAACTGCCTGTTCTGCTATTGTCCCCTCTATGCATTAGGGGATAAATGCGGCGGGAATTTCCACTACAACGAAAAAGGCTTCAAGGACTGCACTAACTGCCAGCTTCCCCACAAACGGAAAAATTATGGCTATGTCACCGGGAAGTATCAGGAACTGGCTGATTTGATGAAGAAGGTACGTGAAAATCAGGACGTAAAAGAAAAGTAAAACAAAAAGTTTCCCTACCCACAAATTGGGTGCAGGGAAACTTTTTATTTTGCAGATAAAATTAGCAGGAGCGGTATTTACTAACAAGTCGTTTGCTTGAACAATCACACACTACCGCATACTGAGAATCATCTTCAGCTTCGGAATCTGGTTATTCAGGATCAGTCCCTCCGGGAACATAGCCTGATGGACAAAATCTGCCGCATAAGTGAAATCCCCAATATGCTCTGCCCCATGACTGTCGCTGGACAGTACAATTGGAACCAGATATTTGCGGCAGCATCTTAAAATTTCCGCACAGTTGCTGCGGGTATCTCCGCGATAGCCATAAGGCGCAAGAGAAGCCTCATTCATCTCCAGAAGAACCCCATTTTCTCCGGCTGCCTTTACAACTGCATCATAATCTACCGGATACTGGGTATTATCAATATGCCCCAGAATCTTTACCATAGGATTTTTCATCACATTAAGAAAGGCTTTGGTGTTTTCCTCTTTGCTGGCTGGATGGAAATTCTGGGCGTGTATGCTGGCAATAGAATAGTCCAGCTTCTCAAGCAGCTCCTGCTCCAGGTCAACCTTGCCGTTCACATCCAAAATATTCAGTTCAATCCCATATAATAATTCCACATTAAAACGCTTCCGCGGCGAATAAGTAAGACTGCGGAAATAAGACGCGGTTCCTGCTGCAAGAGTAGCTGGCCCGTGGTCTGTAATGCCAAGAAGCTTTAACCCTTTGCGTGAAGCTGACTTAGCCATGTCGCTGATGGTGCAGCTTGTTCCGTGCCCGCTTGCGATAGAGTGGGTATGCATATCGGAAAGATACATAAAAAATCATCTCCTGTTAAGAAGTCTGTGCATTCGGAAAGTTTAAAAAGCTGTGAATGCCTGTACTGTTTTCAGTATGACAGAGCAGAAAAAGACTGTCAACTGTAAAATAAGAAAAATTTGGAAAAACAAATAAAAACAACACACAAACACAAGAAAAACCACATATATATGTAGGAAAAGTGTTGCTTTTTGTTGACAGTCAAAACACCGGATAGTATAATTACGGTAGAAAAACAGCAAAAGATTTTGTATATATATTAAACTTTCAGGTATGGGAATGCTGTATGCTGACGGCAGGATCAGCCAAAGTTTCAGACAGGAGGAAAAATGGGATATACAGATAACATGTCTCCGGAAATGAAGCAGCGCATTGTGCAGGAGCTTGTACCAGGCAAGCAGATTTCCCTGGCACATATCATTGCCAATCCGGATAAGATTCTTTACACCAAATTAGGACTTGACCCGTCTCTGGATTATTCAAGGGCAGCCATTGGAATTATGACTGTCAGCCCTGCAGAGACAGCCATTATTATGGCAGACATTGCCATGAAGTCATCCGGCATTGAGCTGGGCTTTGTAGACCGCTTCAGCGGAAGCCTGATCATCACAGGCACTGTATCTGAGGTGGAAGCTTCCACAAGCGCCATTCTGGACTATGTGGGAAACAAGCTGGGCTTTACCTTATGCCCGATCACAAGGACCTGATATAATATGAAGAAACTGGTTCTCATCGGCCGCAGCGAAGCTGGCAAAACAACCCTGACCCAGGCTTTGCGCGGAGAAAAAATACACTATCACAAAACACAATATGTAAATAATTTTGATGTAATCGTAGACACGCCAGGAGAGTATGCCCAGACCCAAGGGCTTGGACACGCCCTGGCGTTGTATACATATGAATCCGATGTTGTGGGACTTCTGGTATCAGCTATCGAGCCGTACTGCCTGTTTCCCCCATGCATCACCTGCATGGCCAACCGCGAGGTGATCGGCATTGTCACCAAGATCCATAATCCCCAGGCCAATGTGAAGCTGGCAACCTCCTGGCTGCAGCTGGCCGGCTGCAAAAAGATCTTTTATGTGGATTCCAAGCAGCAGGAAGGCATCCCGGAAATCCTGGAATATCTCCGGGAAGAGGGAGATGTAATGCCCTGGGAAGAGGCTCCTGGAAAGCCAAAGGCGGACCTGGATGAGCCTGAGGATACTTCTGCAGAACCATCCGGGAAAAGCACAGAAGAAAGCAAAGAAAACAAACCTTGAGAATGTGGGAAAAATATCAAAACCACGTAAAACAACATAGCAATTCTCCAAAGATTCCACACAAAACAACATAAAACAACGGAAAAACCTTGACTTATGATGTGGAATGGTGTAAACTTACAACATAACCATAAAAGTAACAGGCTGACTATGTCCAGCCATGATAAGTTACCCGGTGCGGTACTATAAAATACATAATCCACCGCACCTGAATGTGCTTAAGGAGGAAAAAAGCATGGTAAACGAATACGAAATCAAAAAACAGATTTGCGACATCGGAAGAAGAATCTATAACCGCAACATGGTTGCAGCAAATGATGGCAACATCTCTGTAAAGCTTAACGACAATGAGTTCCTTTGCACACCTACTGGTGTATCCAAAGGCTTCATGACTCCAGAGTTCATCTGTAAAGTTGATGCAAAAGGAAATGTTATCCAGGCTAACCCAGGATTCAAACCATCATCTGAGATCAAGATGCATATGAGAGTATATGAGAAGAGACCGGATGTAGGATCTGTTGTACATGCTCATCCAATTTATGCAACATCCTTCGCTATCGCAGGAATCCCGCTTACACAGCCGATCATGCCAGAGGCAGTTATCGCTCTTGGATGCGTTCCGATCGCTGAGTACGGTACACCTTCTACAATGGAGATTCCGGATAACCTTGAGAAATACCTTCCATACTTCGATGCAGTTCTTCTTGAGAACCACGGAGCTCTTACATGGAGCACAGATCTGAACGCTGCATACATGAAGATGGAATCCGTAGAGTTCTACGCACAGCTTCTGTATCAGAGCAAACTTCTTGGCGGCCCGAAGGAATTCGATAAAGAGAACATCAAGAAACTTTATGAGATCCGTCGTAAATTCGGTATGCCTGGAAAACATCCTGCAAACCTCTGTCAGAACAAAGACGGCCTGAACTGCCACAACTGCGGCGGCGCTTGCCACAACGAGGACTACAAACAGTTCCCAGGATATCAGTATGATTTCGTTGGCGGAAGCGATGCTCCGACAGCAGACACAGCTAACAACGCTAATGCAGATGCAGAGTTAGTAGCTAAGATCACAAAACAGGTTATGGCACAGTTAGGCCTGAAATAATCTGAAAAATAAGAAATGCGGCTGCCCGGAGTGGTACCAGGCGGCTGCGTGAAACCTTTAAGGAGGAACAATCTCATGCCAATTAGCGAGAGCATGGTACAGGACATTGTACAGGAAGTTATGGCGAAAATGCAGATTGCAGAAGCTCCGGCCGGTAAACATGGAATTTTCAAAGATATGAACGAGGCTATCGAGGCAGCGAAAGCTTCCCAGAAAATCGTTCGGAAAATGTCCTTGGACCAGAGAGAAAAAATTATTACCTGCATTCGTAGAAAAACAAAAGAAAATGCAGAAATCCTTGCACGTATGGGGGTTGATGAGACCGGAATGGGAAATGTTGGGGACAAGATCCTCAAACATCATCTGGTAGCAGATAAGACACCAGGTACAGAAGATCTCAGCACTACAGCATGGTCAGGCGACAGAGGACTTACTCTGATCGAGATGGGACCATTCGGTGTGATCGGAGCAATCACTCCATGTACCAACCCAAGTGAGACCATTCTGTGTAATACGATCGGCATGCTGGCAGGCGGAAATACAGTTGTATTCAACCCGCATCCGGCAGCAATCAAGACCTCTATTTATGCGATCAACCTTCTGAACGAGGCTTCCCTGGAAGCCGGCGGACCGGACAATATCGCAGTAACAGTAGAGAAACCTACATTAGAGACAAGCAATATCATGATGAAACATAAAGATATCCCGCTGATCGCAGCAACAGGCGGCCCTGGCGTAGTTACCGCAGTTCTTTCCTCTGGAAAACGTGGAATCGGCGCCGGCGCAGGAAACCCACCTGCAGTTGTAGATGAGACAGCTGACATCAGAAAAGCTGCTCAGGATATCGTAAACGGCTGTACATTCGATAACAACCTTCCTTGTATCGCAGAGAAGGAGATCGTTGCAGTTGCTTCTATTACAGATGAGCTGATGCATTATCTGGTAAGCGAGAATGACTGCTATCTTGCTTCTAAGGAAGAACAGGACAAACTTGTTGAGACTGTTCTTGCAGGCGGCAAGCTGAATCGTAAATGCGTAGGACGTGATGCGAAGACATTACTTTCCATGATCGGAGTAAATGCTCCTGCAAACATCCGCTGCATCGTATTCGAAGGACCGAAGGAACATCCGCTTATTGCTACAGAGCTTATGATGCCAATCCTTGGCGTTGTGAGAGCAAAAGATTTTGATGATGCAGTAGAGCAGGCCGTATGGCTTGAGCATGGCAACCGCCACTCTGCACACATTCATTCCAAGAACATTGATAATATCACCAAATATGCGAAAGCAATCGACACCGCAATCCTGGTTAAGAATGCACCTTCTTATGCAGCACTTGGATTCGGCGGAGAAGGCTACTGTACCTTCACAATCGCAAGCCGTACAGGTGAGGGACTTACAAGCGCAAGCACATTCACCAAGAGAAGACGCTGCGTAATGGCAGACAGCCTTTGCATTCGCTGACAGGAGGAAACATAAAAATGGATATGAATAACGTAAATATTGAAGAAATCGTAAAACAGGTTCTTGCTGGAATGGCTGGAACTGCTCCGGCAGCTTCTGCACCAGCAGCTGCCCCGGCACCGGCTGCAACACCGGCAGGCGCTATCCCGAAAACTGCACATGTTGCAGTTCTTACTGAGAAAGAGCATTTTGATATCAAAGAGTACCCGATTCCACCAGTTGGTGACGACGATATCCTTGTTAAAGTAGAAGGCTGCGGCGTTTGCGGTACAGATGCTCACGAATTCAAGAGAGACCCATTTAACCTGATCCCGGTTGCACTTGGACATGAAGGAACTGGTGAGATCGTTGCTATGGGTAAGAACGTTAAGACAGATACAGCTGGAAAACCGGTTAAGATCGGTGATAAAGTTGTTACCTGCATGATCTTCAAGGATGATCCGGAGATCACAATGTTCGACCTGAACAAGAAGAACGTTGGCGGAGCTGATGTATACGGACTTCTTCCAGATGATGATGTACATCTGAACGGATGGTTCTCCGATTATATCTTTATCCGCGGCGGAAACTTCGGAAGCACATTCTTCAACGTAAGCGATCTTGACCTGGATTCCCGTATCCTGATCGAGCCATGTGCAGTACTTGTACATGCAGTTGAGAGAGCAAAAACAACTGGTATCCTTCGTTTCAACAGCAGAGTTGTTGTACAGGGATGCGGACCGATCGGTCTGATCTGCATCGCAGTTCTTCGTACCATGGGTATCGAGAACATCTGCGCAGTAGACGGAAACCAGCAGCGTCTTGATTTCGCTAAGAGAATGGGCGCTACCATGAGTGTAAACTTCATGGAGCACAAAGGAATTGAAGCACTTGCTGAGGCAGTAAAAGAGCAGTTCGGCGGACATCTTGCAGACTTTGCATTCCAGTGCACAGGATCACCTGTTGCTCATGCAAACATCTACAAATTCATCCGTAACGGCGGCGGTCTCTGCGAGCTTGGATTCTTTATCAACGGCGGAGATGCTACAATCAACCCGCACTTTGATATCTGCTCCAAAGAGATCACAATCGTAGGATCCTGGGTATACACCTTAAGAGATTACGTTACAACATTTGACTTCCTTAAGAGAGCAAACGCAATCGGACTTCCAATGTCTGAGCTGATCACAGACAAGTATCCGCTTGAGGAGATCAATGAAGCATTAAAGAAGAACCTTGCTATGACCGGTCTTAAGATCGCAGTCGTAAATAAATAATAGCCGGATAAAGGAGAATCAAGATGGCAGAAGCTGTAGGAATCTTGGAGGTGTTCGGACTGGCAACAGCATTTGTGGCGGCCGACGCCGGCTGTAAGGCAGCAAATGTCCATCTGGAGGTTTTTGATAAAAATAAACCTGCAAATGCGGACAGTCTGCCGGTACCGCTCCTTGTCTGCATCAAGTTCCGCGGAAGCGTATCTGATGTAACAGAAGCTGTGGAAGCGGGAATCAGAGTGGCAGAGAGTATGACTGGTGTGGTACAGCACTATGTAATACCCAATCCGGAAACCGGTACAGAAAAAATGCTGAAAATCAGCGCACTGGATAAGGAATAGTTATTGCGAACCAGTGAAGAAACATCTATAATAAAAATGAACAGTCATGCGGAGCATGACAGGTACCTCACAGCAAGTGCGCTGGAGCGTACTTGAATAGTTGAGATAAATCAGGAGGAATTCATCATGGCACAGGAAGCTTTAGGAATGGTAGAGACCAGAGGACTTACAGCTGCAATCGAGGCAGCAGATGCAATGACAAAAGCAGCAGAGGTTTCACTGGTTGGTACAGAGAAAATCGGATCCGGTCTTGTAACTGTTATGGTTCGCGGCGATGTTGGAGCTGTTAAGGCAGCAGTTGAGAGTGGAAGCGCAGCAGCATCCAGACTTGGAGAGCTTGTAGCTACACACGTAATTCCAAGACCTCATACAGATGTGGAGAAAATCCTTCCAAGCATCTAATGAACTAAAAGGAGTTCGCTCATGAGTAAATCATATGGTTTTATTGAAATCACAGGTGTTGTAGCGGCTATGGATGCCTTGGACATCATGTGTAAAACGGCAGACGTTGAGCTGGCGTCATGGGAGCGTAAGCTGGGCGGACGACTGGTGACCATTATTGTACAAGGCGATGTGGCAGCTGTTACAGAAGCCGTGGAAGCGGCAGCAACACATGCCATCAAGAAACCGGCAAGCTATGCAGTAATTGCCAATCCCCATGAGGAAATCGTCAAAATGGTGGAGTTAAGCGCAAGTCGATGGAGAAAGAAAAAGGGGGATGAATAATGGCTGACGAAGAAAAGAAAGAGACAGCGAAAAAAACAGCCCCTAAAAAGGCAGCCGCTCCGAGAAGAACGGCCAGAACAACAAAAGCAAAAGCCGCAGAGGTAAAAGCGGAAGAAGCCAAAACCACTGCAGCAGATGAAAAGATTACAGAAACCAAACATATAGAAGCTGAGAAACCAGCAATTCATAAGGAGGAAAAAATCATGACACAGGAAGCTTTAGGAATGGTAGAAACCAGAGGACTTACAGCAGCTATCGAGGCAGCTGACCAGATGTGCAAAGCAGCTAACGTTGCATTAGTTGGAACAGAGAAGATCGGATCCGGTCTTGTAACTGTTATGGTTCGCGGAGATGTTGGAGCAGTTAAATCTGCAGTAGAGAGCGGAAGCGCAGCAGCATCCAGACTTGGAGAGCTTGTAGCTACACACGTAATTCCAAGACCTCATACAGACGTTGAGAAAATTCTTCCAGTTCTTAAATAATCCACGCCTAGATTATTAGATAATCCAGGAAGAAAGCAGGTGTACTTTTGGAAACCAATAATGTTGAGCTGATCACCAGAATGGTGCTGGACGCTCTTAACAAAAAGGAAGAAAAAGGCAATGGCTTCATGGTGCCGATCGGAGTTTCCGCAAGACATATCCACCTGACACAGGAACATGTAGAGGCTTTATTCGGACCAGGATATCAGCTTACTAAGAAGAAAGAGCTGATGGGCGGACAGTTTGCTTCCAATGAGACAGTTACCATCGTTGGACTTAAGCTGCGCGCAATCGAGAATGTACGTATTCTCGGACCGGTCCGCAAGGCTTCCCAGGTTGAAGTATCAGCTACAGACGCAATCAAGCTTGGCATGAAAGTGCCGGTTCGTGAGTCTGGAGATGTTAAGGGAAGTGCTCCTATTGCAATTGTCGGACCGAAAGGTGCAATTTATCTGAAAGAGGGATGTATCGTAGCAATGCGCCACATCCACATGTCCCCGAAGGATGCCCAGGCAGCCGGAGTGAAGGATGGAGATATTGTTTCCGTTAAGGCAGACAATGAGAGAGGAACCATTTTTAATCAGGTGAAGATCCGTGTAGACGACAGCTTTACACTGGAAATGCACATTGATACAGACGAAGCAAATGCAGCAAAAATTGCCACAGGCAATACAGTTACAATTATAAAGTAATGCAGTCGGGGATTTTTCCCTCATTACGAAAATAAAGATGTTCAGCCATGCGGGATCTGGCAGTACAGATTCTGCATGGCTGTGCTGACATAAATTTGGAGGTTCACATGATAGTTGGCAAGGTAGTAGGAAGCGTTGTTTCCACAAGAAAAAACGAAAAGCTTATCGGCAATAAGTTTATGATCGTGGAACCGGTTCATCACATGAAAGGTGACCTCAGCCAGATTGTTGCAATCGATATTATCGGTGCAGGAATCGGAGAATATGTATTGGTGGCACAAGGAAGCGCGGCAAGAATTGGCTGCGGCGTAGAAACAGCACCGGTAGATGCCGCCATTGTAGGTATCGTTGATGACGGTGCAGGATTGGAGTAACGCCATGGATATCAAAGAATTACAGAATATTATACAGGAGAATGGTGTAGTTGGTGCCGGCGGTGCAGGATTCCCTACATACATGAAGCTGACAGACAAAGCTAATACCATTCTTATGAACTGTGCAGAGTGCGAACCTTTACTGAAATTACACAGACAGTTATTAGAGAAGCACGCTTACGAAATTATGAAAACTTTCCATATGGTTCAGGAGACCGTTGGTGCTGCTGAGTCCATTATTGGAATTAAGAAATCCTATGTTCAGACAGTAAATGCTCTGAAACAGCATATCGAGGAGTTCCCGGGAATGCGCATCCACCTTCTGGATGAGGTATATCCTATGGGAGACGAGGTTGTACTGATCTACGAGGCAACTGGTAGAGTTGTAAGACCTGGCGGACTTCCTATTGAGCAGGGAGTTGCAGTATTCAACGTAGAGACACTGTACAACATTTATCAGGCAGTAGAGAAAAAAGAGCCAGTAACATCCAAATATGTATCTGTTGTAGCTGAGGTAAATCATCCGGTCACTGTAAGAGTACCTCTTGGATGTACCATGGATGATGTAGTAGCCCAGGCTGGCGGAACTACTGTAAAAGACCCGGTTTACTTTGTTGGTGGACCGATGATGGGAAGAATCGGAAAAGGTTCTGACCCTGTAACGAAGACAACAAATGCGATTCTGGTTCTGCCAAAAGACCATTTAATCGTACAGAAGAAGATGCGGACTTCTTCCATAGATTTGAAACGCGCAGCATCTATCTGCTGCCAGTGCAATACCTGTACAGACCTTTGCCCACGTAACAATCTGGGACATCCGATTGATCCGGCACGTTTCATGCGTGCAGCATCCAATCATGATTTCAGAGACATGAATCCATACATCAATGCAAGCTTCTGCAGCTCCTGCGGTGTTTGTGAAATGTATGCATGTCCGCAGAGTCTTGCTCCAAGAACACTTCTTGCAGATATGAAGGGCGGACTTCGTCAGGCAGGTATTCGTCCTCCTCAGGGAGTACAGCCAGTACCGGTTAAGGAATCCAGAGAATACCGCAAGGTTCCGGAAGAGCGCCTGATGGCACGTCTTGGTCTTACCAAATATGATAAGGACGCACCAATGGACGAGACACTGGTTGAGATTCCGAAGGTAAAAATTCTTTTGAGCCAGCATATCGGAGCACCTGCAAAGGCAATTGTCAAGGTTGGAGATCAGGTGACAAGAGGTCAGATGATCGCAGAACCTGCCCAGGGCTTAAGTGTTGGCATCCATGCAACCATCTCCGGTAAAGTTACCGAAGTGACAGATCGCTGGATCGTAGTTGCAAAGAATTAGAAAGGACGTGCAGAAAATGAGTAAAGCAATCGGAATGATTGAATTCAAAACTACAGCTACCGGCGTTACTGCAGCAGATGCAATGGTTAAGACATCTGATGTAGAAATCGTTGAGGCGCAGACCGTGTGTCCGGGTAAATATATTGCAATTATTACCGGTGATCTCAGTGCGGTAAAAGCTGCCGTTGATACAGCTGTAACAACATACGAGGACAAGTGCATTGACAGTTTCGTACTGGGCAATCCACATGAGTCCCTTTTCCCGGCAATTTATGGAACTACTCAGGTTGAGGAGATCAGTGCACTGGGAATTCTTGAAACATATGATGCAGCTTCCATTATTGAAGCTGCAGACCAGGCTGCAAAGACTGCAATCGTTGATCTTATTGAGCTTCGTATTGCAAAAGGTATGTGCGGAAAATCTTACATGATGATCACTGGTGAGGTTTCTGCAGTATCTGCATCTATTGACAGAGCCAAAGAGCTGGTTGCGGCAAAAGGCATGTATCTGGATTCATCTGTTATCGCACATCCGGATAGGAGAATGATCGACAGCCTTCTGTAAGCTTCTGGTCTAAAAAAATAAGCGCGGAGGAGACCTTATGCTTGCATTAGAGAGACGAAATCTGATTCTGGAAAAACTACAGGATGAAAAACGTGTAGTTGTAAGTGAGCTTAGTCAGATGTACGGGGTTTCTGAGGAGACCATCCGGCGAGATCTGGATAAGCTGGAAAAAGAAGGTCTTGCAATCAAAAGCTACGGCGGTGCTGTGATCAATGAAGATGTGAGCATTGACCTGCCCTTTAATGTGCGCAAGAACCAGAATGTAGTGGGAAAACAGAAGATGGCGGAAATTGTAGCCTCTCTTGTGCATGACGGGGAACATCTGCTTCTGGATGCCAGCACCACTGCGGTGTTCGTGGCGAAAGCACTGAAAGAAAAAGAGCGCCTGACTGTGATCACCAATTCCATGGAGATCCTTCTGGAACTGGCTGATGTGTCAGGCTGGAATATTATTTCCACAGGCGGGATGATGAAGGAAGGCTACCTGGCTTTCCTTGGTTCCCGCACAGAAGAAGTCATTCGCTCTTATTTTGCTGATACCGTTATTTTCTCCTGCAAGGCTCTTGATGAGAAGCTTGGAGTAATGGAATCTCAGGAGGCTTTCGGAACTGCGAAGAAAGCTATGCTGGATTCCGGACGTAAGAAAATCCTGGTTGTGGACAATACAAAATTTGACCAGACCGCGTTTTCCGTAGCAGGAAAATTGCGGGACATTGATATCATCGTGACAGATGAAAAGCCTTCCGACAAATGGCTGCAGCTGTTTGAAGAGGTGGGCGTGGAGTGCAGATATCCGTAAGCTGTCCGATAAAGGAGCATTGAATTATGAAAACTTTTGAAATGAAAACAGTCATCCATTTTGGTGACAATTCCCTGGATAGACTGGCAGAACTGCCATACAAAAAAGTTCTGGTGATCACAGATCCATTCATCGCAAAAGGGGAAATGATCAATCTGATCACAGAGCCTCTGAAACGCGGTGGTAAGGAGTTTGAAGTATTCAGTGATGTTGTGCCGGATGCACCGGTAGGAAAAATTGCAGTAGGTGTAAAGAAGTTCCTGGAGTATCAGCCAGAGGTTGTAGTAGCTGTTGGAGGCGGCTCTGCAATTGACTCTTCCAAGGCAATCCGTGAGTTTGCCCTGAAGATCAACAATTACGGCAAGGTAGGTCTTATTGCAATTCCTACCACAAGTGGTACAGGATCTGAGGTTACCTCTTTTGCAGTTGTAAACGATACAGAAAATCATGTGAAATATCCGCTGATCTCAGACAGCCTGACTGCTGATGAGGCAATTTTGGATGCAGAGCTTGTAAAGAGTGTTCCGCCTTCCATTACAGCGGATACAGGTATGGATGTACTGACTCATGCCATTGAGTCTTATGTAAGTATCAATCACAATGAATTTTCATCTGCTCTTGCAGAAAAGTCAATTGAAATCTGCGGAGTCTTTCTGTTAAGAGCTTACCTTGACGGCAGCGATATGCATGCCCGTCAGAAAATGCATGTAGCTTCCTGTCTTGCTGGACTTTCCTTTAATGCAGCAGGACTTGGAATTACACACAGTATGGCACATCAGCTTGGAGCTGTGTTCCACATTCCTCACGGCCGTGCCAATGCCATGCTTCTTCCTCATATTGTTGAGTTTAATGCAGACATTAACAAACACAGCAAGAGCCAGAAAGAATATCTTCCGGCAGTGAAGAGATATGCAAATATTGCTCATATTCTGGGTCTTAGCAATTACAACAAAGTAATGTCCGTCAGATCTCTTGTAAACTGGATCCAGTTCATGCAGAAGGAAATGAATATTCCGCTTACCATTCAGGAACTTGGAACCATTTCTCCTGATGAATATTTTGGAGCTATCGACAAGATGGCAGACGCAGCACTTGCAGACGCCTGCACACCTGCGAACCCGAGAGTTCCTACCAAGGAAGATATCGTAAAGATTTACAAGAAACTGTGGTCATTCTAAAAGCGGTATCGCCACAGGCGGTATTTTGATGAATGCAATGGGCTTAAGGCAGATACTTAACGGGTCTGTCTTAAGCCAGTTTATCAATTACACAGTGAGAAGCCTACCAGTATAGTGAACATCAGGCAACAGCTTAGGTTGTCTTATTTTCAGTGTACTGGTAACAAAAAGACCGGGAGAGTGCCATATGAGTATTTATACAAAAAATGGAGACAAGGGAACCACCAATCTTGTCCATACCAAAAATGTTTCCAAATCGGATGACCGAATCCAGTTGGAGGGAACCATAGATGAGCTGACCAGCCATATCGGTGTGGTGAAAACCATGATAAGCGACGGGGATACTATCCGTTTCCTGGAGAAGATTCAGGAAAATCTTGTCAAAGTAACGGCAGGAGTGGCAGATCCTTATAACAGAGAATATAAGATCAACGATGATAAGACGGAACTTTTGGAGGAAGAAATTGACCGTCTGGAAGGTTTGTTTCATTGTCCGAAGGATTCCGTTCTTCCGGGAGCCTGTCCTTTGTCTGCCCAGATTGATGTGACCCGTTCTGTTGCAAGAAGGGCTGAGCGCGCACTTGCAGCAGTAAGCGTAAAGTTCGGTACGGATTCCGGCAGTAAGAAATATATGAACCGTCTGGCTGACTATCTGTATGTGCTGGCAAGGTATGCCGATGCCAGTATGTCTGGGAAGGGATTATCTGGCGCAGCTGATCATGAGGCGCCAGGTACGCCCCTGTCTTCGAAAGAGAAGGCACAGCCGTCCGGCGGCGTTTCTTCTGATTCTGTAGATGAAGCCGTGATCCAGGCAGTTTTAAGACGTCTTGGTGTTTCCGGCAGAATTACACTGGACGGAGCCAAGAAGCTGATCGAGAAGATTGAGCAGGAAGCACTTCGCCGGGGCAAACGTGCAGTGATCGCAGTCTGTGGACCAGACGGAAATCCCATTGCAGTTCATGTAATGGACGGAGCATTTCTGGTAAGCTTTGATGTAGCACTTAAGAAAGCCTATACCTCCGTGGCAGTGAAGATGTCCACCATGGAGCTTTCCGCCCTTGCCCAGCCAGGAGGAACTTTTTACGGCGTAGATAAGATGGATGGAGGCAAGATTGTGATCTTTGGCGGCGGCGTCCCGCTGAAATCCGGAGATACCATTATCGGAGGACTTGGCATCAGCGGCGGCACAGGTGAAGAAGACCACAGCCTTGCAGAATACGGACTGTCTGTACTGCCTGAGATTCTGGGCTGAAGCTTATAGATGGATGATAGAATTGAGAATGGGAAGACCCTGCTTTTCTCTTTTATAAGAGCGTAAGCAGGGTCTTTTTATGGGGTTATTAATTATTATGGAAAAGAGGGCTTATTTTTTCAGGAAGGAAAAAAGACCCTTCTTTTTCTCGTAAGGGGATTTGGAGATGGAAAGCAGCTGATAACCGGTCTTATCGATGGTTTCCTTCAGCTTCTTCTCATCAAGATCTTTCTCAGTGAGGATGATGGTTTCTCCCTTTGCCTGGGAAGAGGTAACCTTTTTTACGGAAAAAGCATTTCGAATGCTTTCATTTACGTGAGATTCACACATTCCGCACATCATTCCGTCTATTTTTAAAGTATATTGCTGCATAATCGTTGTTCTCCATTCTGTAAATATTTTTAAGCTGTATAGTCAAATCCCTCGAAGGACAGCTCGCAGTTTGCAATACGGCTGCAGATGTTTACTGCAGAATACATTACTACAGAAAATTCACCATCAATGGTGTCTACATGCAGATAACGTCCATCATCTGAAATTGAGGCAGTTTTCACATCGCCCCGCTCCGTAAGTTCTTTTAAGATTTCATTTGTCTGGTCTTTTGAAACAGCTTTTGATAAATGATATCGTCTTCCCATGATCTGACAGCTTCCCTTCTTCGTACTTTTGTTAGCATCTTCTAACTAAAACTATTATAGCACGTTTATTCCAAAAGAAAACGCTGCATATTGATAAAATATCTCAATAACAGCAGAAAATGACGGGAACGGCTGTCGATTTATAAGAGAATTTTACGACCGAATTTTATTGTAACAGACCAAAAACTTTGTTAGAATAGAGGAAACGAAAGAGAAAAACAAATTTCTGATTTTCTGCGGCGTTCTGCTGCAGTATGTGCGGACAGTTTTCTGCCATGGGCTACTCAGCCTGATCAGCAATCATTCCATCATCCATTTAACTCGAGACGCGCAGCATAAGGGTCCTGGAATAACCAGCCTGTAACCAGCCTGTATAACGAAAATACGATTTTTCGTGTCTGTACAGCAAAAGAAGATGCATAAAGTGCATCACCATAGCCCGCATGAAAATGCGGGAATAGTTCTCTGTCGTTTTCTTGCGGCGAAAAAAATCATATCTTCTACATATCTGGTGCTTTTTGAAAAAAGAATAAAGTTCTTTTTCACGGGCGGGGGTAAAGGTGCATTCCCGCCCGGCACAATTCCGAAAATCAATTTTGGCTTCAAGCTGTTCCCTGTTTTTCAAACTGGATCAGCTTTTTTTATATTTTCCAGGAGTGGTTCCCTTGTATTTCTTAAAAGTACGGATAAAATAACTCAGATCATTAAAGCCGTTGCGATAGGCAATATCCGTTATGGAATCGTCTGTGGTGGAAAGCTGGTAGCAGGCCTGCTCAATGCGCTGGCGGTTCAGATAGTCCATAGGAGTCTGATGGGTCATTTCCGAAAAGAAGCGGCAGAAATACTTGGGGGACATGGATACGGAATCAGACAGCTGCCCCAAGGTAAGAGGAGAAGCATAGTTCTTTTCAATAAATTCCACTACCTGCTTCAGCTGCAGGATCCTCTTGTAATCCCGGCGCGCTTTGGGCTGGCTGTCAAGGTAGTAATGATTACCAAAAACAATACCGAAAAAGTGGTAAAATTGTCCGATTACAGAAAGCTCATATCCAGGCTTTTTTTCATCCATAGACTGAAAAAGAGAATTTACTGCCGAAAGAACATCCGGATAACGCTGGTCAAAGTGGTGAAAAATCAGAATATCCTGGTGGACGATCTTCTGGATGTAATCCGCGCATACGGAATTCAGCTTCAAAAATACGTTCATATCAAAGACAATGCACTGATAGACACAATTGACAGGAATTCCGGAATGCAGGATTCCGCTGTGGACAAAAATCACATCACCCTGCACTGCTTTAAAACTTTTTTCGTCTAAAGTGACGGTAAATTCTCCGGTAAGAATGCGGATGATTTCATATTCCACATGCCAGTGGTAAGACATCACATATCTGGGATGGCTCTGGTCAATGTGGTGAAACTCAAAAGGAAACTCATAAGTCCCTCTGGGACGGTCTTCATTCTGATCTATAATCTGCAAAATCATTCCTCCTTCCGCAAATTTATTGAAATTTTGTCATTCCAACAGAAAAGGTGAATATTGTACTATTATTTGCCATTATAACACAAGTAATTTTCCAGAATCAATCATATAATGTAAGATATGAGAGGTTAAGGGAAATCAGAAGAATTGCTGAACCCTTGACAGCACCCAGGCGCAGAACCTGACGCAGAAAATGTTTATAAAAAGCAAATTTTATTTATAACAGGAGGTATGAACTACTATGGCAAAGAGCAGATTAATCGGAAGCTACCCTGTAATCGGTATCAGACCGACAATTGACGGACGTAGAGGAGCCCTCGACGTAAGAGGATCCCTGGAAGAGCAGACCATGAATATGGCCAAATCCGTTAAGGAATTATATGAGGCAAACTTAAAATATTCCAATGGCGAGCCTGTAAAGGTTGTAA
The DNA here is from genome assembly GCF_003460605.1 of Ruminococcus sp. AF31-8BH. GTDB lineage: Bacteria > Bacillota > Clostridia > Lachnospirales > Lachnospiraceae > Blautia_A > Blautia_A acetigignens. Next base: position 242,763 of record NZ_QTVN01000003.1, on the reverse strand, counting down.
TCGCAGACAGCACCATCGGACGTGTTGGTGAGGCTGCTGCATGTGCTGATAAGTTCAGACATGAAGGCGTTGATATTACTGTAACCGTTACACCTTGCTGGTGCTACGGCGCAGAGACAATGGATATGGATCCACAGACCATCAAGGCTGTATGGGGATTCAATGCAACTGAGAGACCAGGTGCTGTTTACCTTGCATCCGTTCTTGCTACACATGCACAGAAGGGTCTTCCTGCATTCGGTATCTACGGACATGAGGTTCTGGATGCTGATGACACAGTAATGCCAGAAGATGTAAAAGAAAAAATGTTAAGATTCGGCCGTGCAGCTGTTGCTGTTGCAACCATGAGAAACAAATCCTGGCTGCAGATCGGTTCCGTTACAATGGGTATCGGCGGATCTATTATCGATCCTGATTTCATCGAGTCCTATCTTGGAATGCGTGTAGAGTCTGTTGACGAGGTTGAGATCATCCGCCGTATGACAGAGGGCATCTATGATCACGAAGAGTTCGACAGAGCAATGAAGTGGGCAAAAGAGAACTGCACCATCGGCTTTGACAAGAACCCGCCGGAACTTCAGATGACAGAAGAGCAGAAAGAAGAGCAGTTTGAGTTTGTAGTTAAGATGGCAGTTATCATCCAGGAACTTATGAATGGATGCGACAAGCTTGATCCGAAATTCTCTGAGGAAGCAATCGGACACAATGCCCTTGCAGCTGGTTTCCAGGGACAGAGACAGTGGACAGACTTCTATCCGAACGGTGACTTTGCAGAGGCTATGCTGAATACTTCCTTCGACTGGAACGGAGCAAGAGAGCCATACATCCTTGCTACAGAGAATGATGTACTCAACGGTCTTGGAATGCTGTTCATGAAACTCCTTACCGGACGTGCTCAGATGTTTGCAGACGTTCGTACATACTGGAGTGCAAATGCAGTAAAACGTGTTACAGGATATGATCTTGAGGGCGTTGCCAAAGAGAACGATGGTATCATCCACCTGATCAACTCTGGTGCATGCTGCCTTGACGCTTCCGGTGTTGTGAAAGATGAGAACGGCAACGGCGTAATGAAAGAATGGTGGAACGTTACAGAGGAAGATCAGAAAGCAATCATGAAAGCTACTACATGGAACGCAGCTGACAACGGATACTTCCGTGGCGGCGGATTCTCCTCCAGATTCGAGACAAGAGCCACCATGCCGGCAACTATGATCCGTCTGAACCTTGTAAAAGGACTTGGACCGGTTCTTCAGATTGCAGAGGGATGGACTGTAGAGCTTCCTGAGGATGTATCTGATACACTTTGGAAACGTACTGACTACACATGGCCATGTACATGGTTTGTACCGAGATGCGATGGCAAAGACGGTGCATTCAAGACTGCTTATGATGTTATGAATAACTGGGGTGCTAACCACGGTGCAATCTCCTATGGACATATTGGTGCAGATCTGATCACAATGTGCTCTATGCTGAGAATCCCGGTTTGTATGCATAACGTACCTGAAGCAGATGTTTTCCGTCCGGCAGCTTGGAATGCATTTGGAATGGATAAAGAAGGTGCAGACTTCAGAGCTTGCAAGAATTATGGACCTCTTTATAAATAATTAGCTTTTTATAATCGCCTTCTTTCTCCCCCCAAGACTTCGAAAGAAGGACGCGAAAGGGGCTGTCGCATTAGCAAATATTTTTTGCTGGGCGGCAGCCCTGCTTTAAGCCCAAATGGCATCGAAACTGGTTGTGGTTTCGATGCCATTCTCTATAAACACAGTTCATTCCCAGACATCCCTTTCGGCATGCCTTATTTCGAACTGTTTTATTTTCAACCATCTAAATCTATGCCGTCTTTAATGAAAAAAGATGACTTCCTGTTCTTCCGGTCTGAATCTTGCAATGAAGCTTATTGATATTTCGTCCCATTGCAAGAAGGATGCTCTCTGCCAGTGCATTCGCTTTTCCTCGGTACAGGTATCTCCGAAAATTCATGTCTTCTTTTACATCGGCAAAAGAACCTTCTGCCTGAATACTGCGGTTCATACGGAGCATCGTTCCATACTCACTTGTGATCCGTTCCAGATCTTCTGTCTGTTCCCCGCAATGAAAAGATAGTTTTTTTTACTTTCATATCCGGCATCTGCAACGATCTCTGAATACTTAAATCCTAAGTGACTCTCCATATCTTTCAAAAAAGGGAAGTTCTTCGCATTCAGCCACAAAAGAAGTTAGTTTCGTGTATAACCGGGTCTGGTTTTTCGTAATAGCCCGTTTCCATGCCTTCCTGATATCCCGGCTTGAGTAGATTCGATTCATTGCTGCATAGATAACGAGTTTCAGCATCTGACGCGGCGTTGCCTGATTTTTTCTGATCCTGCCGTAAGTTTTATACAGTTCAGAAAAGTAGCATAAACTGATTATACCACGAACGCCGGGCCTTTTGTCGTTCAAGAAGTAAAACCACTCTTATCCGGCTCGAATACTGGAAAAATAAAGAAAAAAGTGGTTGCAACTTCTTGGTGATGTGGTACAATAAAGACTAGCATAAAAAAGTATATAACAGGGAAAAGGGGACATTTATGAAGAAAAAGCTGGGATTGCTGCTGGCTGTGGTTCTCACCCTCTGTATGTCTGTAAGCGCTTTTGCAGATGCAGGGAAATCACAGCAGGTAGATTATAAAACCGATTATTATATGATTGTGGAATCACCGGACGGCGGAGTGGACATGTTTTCTGAGACAAGTACTGACAGTCCGAAGCTGAACGATGAACTGATTCCTAATGGAACGGCTATCCATGTAGAAGGAGAGAGCAAGGACGATGCAGGAAACCTGTGGCTGTATACACAGCTTCACGGAATGTTTGGCTTCCTTGAAGAGAAATATCTGAAGCCAGCAACTCTTGCTGAGGCTGTTGCTTCCGAGCTTGCCCTGTATGGAAGTACAGATGTGAATTATGACATTACCGTAAATGCCAAGGAAGATGGTTCTGTTTCCCTTTACAAGGGACCTGGCAAGAAATATGGCACAGTATCCGGCGGCTGCAACATTGCCAACGGCGAGAAATTACATATTGACGTAGAAGTTGACACCGGCAAGGACGGCATCTGGGGCAAAACCACAGCAGGCGATGTATCTGGCTGGGTAGACATTGCACAGGCTACTAATACTGAGCAGAGCAGTGTAGAACTGATTCCTGACACTGCGCAGGCAGCAGAAGAGACAGGTACAGCTGATGCAGCAGTGGCTGCAGATACGGATGAAACGAACGCTGCAGGCAATGGATCAGAAGAGGCTGGAGCAGCTGACAATTCTGACGTGGCAGAGCCGCAGGCGGAAGATGGAATTGATATGAATTCTGAGGATGATGCACAGGCTGTTGGAAAAGCTGCAGCAGACACTAAGGCAAAGGCAACTGCAACCCCAACTCCGAAGCCAACCAACACCCCAACTCCAGAACCAACCAATACCAGCACCCCAACTCCAGAACCAACCAATACCAGCACCCCGACCCCGGAACCAACTAATACAAGCACTCCAACTCCGGAACCAACTAATACAAGCACTCCAACTCCGGAGCCGACTGAGACCAGTACCCCAACTCCAGAGCCGACTGAGACATCCGCACCTACAGAGAAGCCAACTGAGGCTGCCACTCCAACGGACAGTGCAGGACAGGAAGCATCCAGTGAGAATGTGGAGAAGACCTCTTCCGGCATGACATCACTGATCTGGATTCTAGTCGTTGTAATCATTATCGGAATTGCAGTTGTGATCTGGCTCCTTAAGAGAAACAAAAAAGACAATGATTAAGTAAATAAGAATACAAAATAAAGCTCCGCCGGAATGAAAACGGCGGAGCTTTTTTGATAGGAGGCTGTTATAAAACAGCAGCAAGGCTGTATTTTTTCATAGAGTCTGGAATTAATTGTTGATAACAACACCCTTCTGAAGCATAACATTTGCGTAAACTGCCTTCTCACCTGTAGCGATGATGCAGTATGCTTTCTTGGCTTCTTCGTAGAATGCAAAGCGCTCAATATTTCCAACAGCGTCTGCACCGCGGTCGTCATGCTTGGAAACGATTTCCTTATAGGTATCCCAGATCGGGGTCTTAACTGGATCACCAGGCATAACTTCCATTAATGTTACCGGCTTCTCTACATAAGAATCAAGCGGGATAACAGTCAGGATCGCATCCAGAAGCTCTGGAACGCCATGTCCGTCACAGCGTACAACAACTGCATTCTTACCCATGGATTCTACAGGGAAGTTGCCGTCTGCGATTACAATACGGTCGCTGTGGCCCATCTCACATAATACCTTTAAAAGCTGTGGTGAAAGTATTTCCGGAATTCCTTTTAACATAATTTAATCTCCCTTCGTTCTTTCTCGGAAAACCGAAATCTGCCTGAAACATACTTCGGTTCCGAAAATATTCTACTCTATAAATTACCCGTATTTAAACAACATTTCAAGTTAAAATTTTACGGAAAAAGATGAAATATTTACAGTTGACAGGAACTGGCAAAAGAGTTATTATGAACTTAAACGGAAACGTTTCGGTTTCTGAAAAAACGAAAGCTTACAGCCTGTCCGGCACAGGCAGAAGGAGGAAAATATGCCACTTGTTACATCTAAAGAAATGTTACTGAAGGCTCAGCAGGGAGGTTACGCAGTCGGTGCATTCAATGCAGAGAATATGGAGATGGTGAAAGCAATCATCCAGGCTGCAGAGGAGCTGAAGGCACCGGTTATGATCCAGACTACCCCGTCTACCATCAAGTACGGAACTTTGGAGACCTATCAGGCAATCGTTGCAGCAGAAGCTGCCAAGGCTTCCGTTCCTGTATGCCTGCATCTGGATCACGGCAGCAGCTTTGACCTTGCGATGAAGGCTCTCAAGGCCGGATATACTTCTGTTATGATCGATGGCTCCAAGCTGGATTATGAGGGCAACATCGAGGTGAGCAAGAAGGTTGCTGATGTTGCAGCATCCATGGGAATTCCATGCGAGGCAGAGCTTGGCAAGGTTGGCGGTAAGGAAGACGATCTGGTTGCTGTAGCAGATACCAATACAGATCCGCAGGAAGCAAAGGAATTTGCAGAGCGTACAGGTGTTACCTCTCTTGCAGTTGCAATCGGTACTGCTCACGGATTCTATGTAGGAACACCAGTCCTTGATAAGGAGCGTTTAAGCGAGATCCGTAAGGTCGTAGATATTCCGTTAGTTCTTCATGGTGCTTCCGGACTTAGCGATGAGGACGTAATGGATTGTGTCAAGAGAGGAATCTGCAAGGTGAACTTTGCTACAGAGCTTCGTGCAGCATACTCCAAGGCAGTAAGAGAGACACTGGAAGATGAGAAGGTATTTGACCCGAAGGCATACGGCAAGGCTGGAATTGCAGCTGTGAAAGAGCTTGTAATGGCCCGTATGAAGGTTTGCGGCTGTGACGGCAAAGCTGAATAAGAGGCAGCCCTATGGCAGCGACGATGAAAGACATTGCCAGACGGACAGGTCTTGGTTTGGCAACGATCTCCTCTTATTTTAACGGGGGTAATGTAAGGGAGAAGAACCGCATCAAAATCGAAGAAGCCATCGAAGAATTACACTATGAAGTGAATGAGGTTGCCCGCGGACTGAAGACTAATGCCACGAAGACAGTGGGGGTGGTGATCCCGGAGCTGAATAACGTATTCTGCGCCGAGATCATCAGCGGCATGGAGGATATTCTGCGCAGTCATGGATATGCAGCCATTGTCTGTGACTGCAGGACCGATAAGAACCTGGAGAGGGAAGCTGTGGACTTTCTTACCAGGAAGCGCGTGGACGGAATCATCAATATGCCTGTGGATATGACAGGTTCCCATCTGAAAGAGTTTCAGAGAACTGGGAAGCCCATCGTGCTTATTGACCGTATGATCCAGGGACTTTCCTGTGACTGTGTGCTGGTAGATAATGAGATGGCTGCTGAGAAGGCAGTTACCATGCTGGTGGAGCAGGAGCATCATAAGATTGGGCTGATCGGCGGTCCGGATGAGATCTATACTGCCAGACAGCGTATGCTTGGATATATCAAGGCACTGAAGAAGCACGGCATTCCTGTTGATGAGAAGTTGATCTGTCACGGGGATTACACCATTCAGGGCGGCGTTCAGGCTGTGGAAGCCCTGGTGAAGGAGAATCCGGATATGACCGCAGTTTTTGTCACTAATTACGAGATGACTATGGGAGCTGTGATCGGATTGAATGAGATGGGAGTATCCCTGCCAGAGGAGATTTCCATGGTGGGCTTTGACAATCTTCCTTTTGCCCGGGCCTGTCGCCCGGCACTTACCATTGTATCCCAGCCCACAGAGAAGATTGCCCGCGAGACGGCCCAGCTGATGCTGGTACGCCTTGAGGGAAAGGAAGAACTTCAGGAGCCAGTGGTGCGGAAGCTTCAGACCGATATTTTTATGGGGAAATCCATAAGGAGACAAGGATGAGCAAGAACTATTTATTAGGAATTGATATTGGAACCAGTGCCTGTAAGGTGGCTGTGTTTGACAGAAACGGACAGGTAATGGCTTACGCAAATGGAGACTATCCTGTGTATTATCCCAGGGAGGGATGGGTTCAGCAGAATCCGGAGGAATGGTGGCAGGCTGTGTGCGGTGCCATAAAGGAATGCTTAAGCAAAGGAGAAATTTCCCCGGAGCAGATTGCAGGAGTGGGAATCGACGGACAGAGCTGGTCAGCCATAGCCATTGACAAGGATGGAAATGTGCTGACAGATACACCAATCTGGATGGACACCCGGGCACAGGAGATTTGTGACAGACTCAATAATGAAATTGGCAGCGAGAATATTTTTGAAGTTGCTGGTAATTCCCTTCAGCCTTCCTATACTACAGCGAAGATTCTGTGGTATAAGGAGAACATGCCTGAAGTATACAGCAGAATCTACAAGATTCTTCAGTCCAACAGCTTTATTGCCTACAGGCTGACCGGTGCAGTGACACAGGATCTTTCCCAGGGATACGGACTGCATTGTTTTGATATGCGCACTGGTACATGGGATGCGCAGATGTGTGAGAAGCTGGGAATTCCAATGGAATTTCTTCCGGAAATCGTTCCCTGCGATCAGGTAGTAGGAACGGTAAATGAGAAGGCAGCAGCCCAGTGCGGACTTGCAGCAGGCACTCCGATAGTAGCCGGCGGTCTTGATGCAGCGTGCGGTACACTTGGAGCTGGCGTGATCCATCCTGGTGAGACACAGGAGCAGGGCGGACAGGCAGGCGGCATGAGTATCTGCACGGATACCTACAAGGCAGACCCAAGCCTGATCCTGGGATTTCATGTAGTGCCGGGAAAGTGGCTCCTTCAGGGAGGCACCACCGGAGGCGGCGGGGTTATGCGCTGGTTCGAGCGGGAGTTCGCAGATTTTGAGAGAAGCCGCAAGGAAGAGACAGGCAAGTCTTCCCTTGACCAGCTCAACCAGATTGCACAGGAAGTACCAGCCGGAAGTGAAGGTGTGGTATTCCTTCCTTATATGTCCGGAGAGCGTTCCCCAATCTGGAACCCATATGCCAAGGGTGTTTTCTATGGCCTTGATTTTTCCAAGACCAAGGGACATATGGTAAGGGCCTGTATGGAGGGCGTTGCATTTTCCCTTCGTCACAATCTGGAAGTGGCAGAGAAGGCTGGGGCTCAAGTGAAGGTGCTCCGTGCAATGGGCGGATCTGCCAATTCCCTTCTCTGGACCCAGATTAAGGCAGATATAACAGGCAAGGATGTAGTAGTGCCTGCTTCTGACACCGCGTCTACTTTAGGGGCTGCGATTCTTGCAGGAGTAGGTGTTGGATTTTATAAAGATTATGAGGAAGCGGTTTCCCTGACGGTCAAGGAGACAAGACGTCACCAGCCGGATCCTTCCAGGAAAGAAGTTTATGACAAGGCATACCGTACATACAGAGAACTTTATGACTCTCTGAAACATATGATGGTGCGGCAGTAAGGAGGTATTTTAAGATGAAAGCAGCAGCTGTAGTTGCAAATGAGGATGTTCAGTATCAGGAAGTGGAAGAGCCACAGGCAAAGCCAGGCTGGGTCAAAATTAAAGTAAAAGCTTCCGGTATCTGCGGATCCGATGTGCCGCGTGTACTGAATCACGGCGTTCATTTCTATCCTATCGTTCTGGGACATGAATTCTCAGGAGACGTTGTAGAGGTTGGAGAGGGCGTTACCAAAGTAAAAGTAGGCGACCGTGTATCCGGTGCACCTCTTCTTCCTTGTATGAAATGTGATGACTGCCAGAACGGAAACTTCTCCCTGTGCAAGCATTACAGCTTTATCGGCTCCAGACAGCAGGGAAGCAATGCGGATTATGTAGTAATTCCAGAGCAGAATGCCATTCCATTTGATCCATCTATTTCCTATGAGCAGGGAGCTATGTTTGAGCCTTCTACTGTTGCCCTTCACGGACTTCTTCAGAATGATTATCAGGGCGGACAGTGTGTGGCAATTTTAGGATGCGGCACCATCGGAATCTTCACTATGCAGTGGGCGAAGATTTTCGGTTCCAAGAAGGTTGTAGTGTTTGATATCAGCCAGGAGCGTCTTGACCTTGCGAAACGTATGGGTGCAGACGCTGTAATCGATACCACCAAAGAGAACTATATGGAAGAGGCTATGGCAATTACTGGCGGTAAGGGCTATGGTTACGTATTTGAGACAGCAGGACAGGTTCCTACCATGCATATGGCATTTGAACTGGCTGCCAATAAGGCTCATGTATGCTTTATCGGTACTCCTCATGCTGACCTTACCTTTACACCGAAGCAGTGGGAGAACATGAACCGTAAGGAATTCAAGCTGACCGGTTCCTGGATGTCCTACAGTTCTCCATTCCCGGGCAAGGAGTGGGATCTTACCGCACACTATTTTGCAACCGGACAGTTGAAATTTGACCCGGGATTTATCTATCGCAAGATGCCTATGAGCCAGGCGCAGGAAGCCTTCCAGCTTTATAAGACACCAGGTCTTGTAAAAGGCAAGATTCTTCTGATGAACGAGGACTGAGCATATGATACTGACAGTAACATTAAATGCTGCAATTGATAAGCGCTATGTAGTAGAGGGCTTTCGCACCGGCGAGGTAAATCGTGTGAAAGAGTGCACCTATGTACCGGGCGGCAAGGGACTGAATGTGTCCAAGCCAGCTTCCATCTATGGAGCAGAGGTAGTGGCTACCGGATTTGCGGGGGGCCACGCTGGTGCCTATATTGAGGATGCACTGAAGCCTTTTGGAATCAGGAGTGCTTTTTACCATGTGGATGCTGAGAGCAGATCCTGCATCAATATCTGGGATGAAGTGAATCAGGTACAGACCGAATTCCTGGAACCTGGATTCACTTTGACAGAGGAGGATTTCGCTGGTTTTGAGGCGAAGTTTCGCCAGCTGGTTCAGGAAGCCAAGGTAGTAGCCATGTCGGGAAGTGTTCCCAAGGGACTGGACGGAACTGCATATCAGCGCCTTGTAAAAATTGTGAAGGATGCTGGAATTCCAGTGATCCTGGACACCAGCGGCAAGCTTCTTGAGATGGGAATTGAGACTATTCCTACCATGATTAAGCCAAATATTGATGAAATCCGTATGCTTACAGGCAAACGCTGTGATGATATTTCCGAGATTATCGAAGCTGCCAGGGCAATCCACGAGAGAGGCGTGAAGATCGTGGCTGTTTCCCTTGGTGCAGACGGATCCCTTGCAGTGGGAGATGATGGAATTTTCCGTGCCCGTGTTCCGAAAATAGATGCAGTGAATACAGTAGGATGCGGCGATTCCATGATCGCAGGCTTTGCCCTTGGTTTGTCCAAGGGACTCCCGTTAGAGGAGACCCTGCGTCTTGCAAGCGCAATCTCCGCGGCAGCAGCCATGAGAGAAGAGACCGGATTTTTCGTAATGGAAGATATGGAGAAGCTGCTGCCTCAGATTGAGATTACCAGACTGTAATAATAAATATAAAAAATGTGCGAAATGTTAAGGAGGATAAAAAGATGACAATGATCGATCCGGCAATTGTTCCGCAGAGAACACTTTATACTGGCGCGAAGTTGCCAGCAGTAGGAATGGGAACATTTGGAAGTGACCATGCAGATGCAGATGCTGTTTCCGCAGCAGTGGCTGGCGCAATCCGTGTAGGTTACCGTTCCTTTGACTGCGCTGCCTGCTATGGCAACGAGGATATGATCGGACAGGTTTTTGCTGACGCGTTTGCAGAAGGTGTTGTAAAAAGAGAAGATCTGTTCATCGCATCCAAGGTATGGAATGACATGCATGGTGATGGAGATGTACTGATTGCCTGCGCTAAGACACTGAAGGACCTGAAGCTGGATTATCTGGATATGTACTATGTTCACTGGCCATTCCCGAACTATCATGCACCTCACTGCGATGTGGATTCCAGAAACCCTGATTCCAAGCCATTTACAGTAGAGCGTTTCATGAAGACCTGGCGTCAGATGGAGCGTCTGGTAGACATGGGCCTGACCAAGCACATTGGTATGTCTAATATGACCATTCCGAAGCTTGAGGCAGTTCTTCCTCTTTGCAGAATTAAGCCAGCCGCAATTGAGATGGAGCTTCATCCATGCTTCCAGCAGCCAGAGCTGTTTGAGTACTGCCAGAAACAGGGCATTGAAGTAGTTGGATTCTGTCCAATCGGTTCCCCGGAGCGTCCGGAGCGTGACAAGATGCCAGAGGATATTGCAGATATTGAGCTGCCAGAACTGAAGGCAATTGCTGAGGCACATGGCGTTCATCCGGCAGTAATCTGCATCAAATGGGCAGTACAGAGAGGCATTTCTCCGATTCCGTTCTCTTTGAAGGAGAAGAACTACACTATGAACCTGAAGTGCGTAACAGAAGATCCGCTGACAGATGCGGAGATGGAGACAATCCGTTCCTTAGATAAGAACAACCGTCTGATCAAGGGTCATGTATTCCTGTGGGAAGGCGCCAAAGACTGGCACGACCTGTGGGATGAGGACGGCGTTATTGTGAAATAACGCACATCTTGCAGAAAGCCTTTTTCAAACACACTCTAGGAAAACAATAAGATTTCATACAAAAGCTGCAAAGTCCTTGAAGCAAGGGACAACTTTGCAGCTTTTGCTGCCCAATAGCACGTTTCTCGATGCCAGGAAAGACAAATCTTCTTGTGTAATGCGCAAGAAGCAGCGCTTGCTACGCAAACTTAATTCTCGGGTTTTCTGTGAATTTCACATACTCTTAGTTGTTTGGTTTGCATAATGATATGGCATGTGATAATATGATATTTGGTAAATGTTTTGAGGAAATATGGTACAGACCGGCACCGGGGGGAGCCGATCAGATACATACGAATAACAGACAGAAAGGGAAAGCAAAAACTATGTATCGAATTTTACTTGTTGATGATGAAATCCTGGTACGAGATGCGATTAAGGAGAATATTGATTGGAAATCCATGGATTGCGAACTGGTGGGGGACTGCGAGAACGGGAAGCAGGCCGCTGATTTTGTGAAGACTCATCCGGTGGATATTGTTCTTACCGATATTCTCATGCCATATATGGATGGCATGGAATTAAGTCATTTTCTCCACGATAATTATCCGGAAATTGTGATTGTGATCTTCAGCGGTTTCGGGGAATTTGAGTATGCCAAGAAGGCAATCCAGTATAATGTAAGTGAATATATGCTCAAGCCGGTTACCGCCATGGAGCTTCGGGAAGTCATCGGTAAAATGAAGGAGAAGGTTGACCAGCAACGCAAAGAGAAGGAGAAATTAGAATCTCTGACCAAAACCTCTCAGGACTACCATAAGAATGCCCTCGTGATCCGCTCCAAAGCCATTGAGGCACTGGTTGGCTGTACCAGAGATGTTCAGAAAAGCCTGGATGAACTGGCAAAGATGGGGATTTACATGGACAGCTCCTCCTACCGGGTAGCTGTATTTGATATGGATCTGTTTTCTGAGATTCATGAGATTGATATGGAGAAACGGCAGGAAAGTGCCCTGATGGCATTTGTTCTGTTTAATGTGGCAGATGAAATCGTAACCGGAAGAGGAGCTGGAATTGCATATCAGGAAGGCAATAACCGGGTGTGCATTCTCTTTATGGGAGATCATTGCAGGGGATTTTCCCAGGAAACCCATGAAATCTGTGAAGAAATTCAGAATAAAGTAAAAGAAGTAATTGGAATCGAGGTTTCTGCCGGAATTGGAGGCTGGGTTAAAAATCCAGAAGAGCTGATCCATTCCCACGAGCAGGCAGAGAATGCAATTGGACTCCGTTACCTGTTAGGCGGTAATCTTCTGATTGACACAGAAGAACAAAAAGAGGAAAGAAGCCTTTCCCTACAGCAGTCATTAAATGAAATGACAAATGGAATCCGAAATGGGAATCTTCAGGCAGTAAACCATGCCCTGTCTGACATGAAAGAAAAAATTAAAAATGCAAGAGCAGACAAAAGCCAGGCATGTGTGTGCCTTCAGATGATCCTGCGTCATGCGGGAAGCTGCTGGGAGTCTGTGACCTCTGGCGGTGAAGACCTGTTTCACAAAAGAGAGCTGTTGATGGGCAAGGTGACCGAACAGAAGACCTTTGATGAGGCTTTTTTACTGGCAGAGAATTATGTGCATGAAGTATTTGAGAGATGTTTCTCCATGAACAGCTCCAGCGGACAGAAGCAGGCCGTGCTTGCAATGGAATACATCCGCGCACATTATATGGAACAGGAATTAAGCCTGAATGATATCTGTTCCTACCTGAACATCAGTACCAGCCATTTCAGTACTATTTTTAAGGAAGCCACAGGCGGAACGTTCCTGGAATTTCTCAGCCGCATCCGAATGGAGAAGACCAAGGAGCTTCTGGAGCAGACAACCTTGAAGAACTATGAGATTGCAGAGATGGTAGGATTTTCCGACCCTCATTATTTCAGTATTTCCTTTAAGAAAATGACAGGCAAGACACCGACAGAATATGCAAGGGAAAAAAGATCTGTATGAAAAAACGTTTGGTGATGATAGCTGGCGTGTGCGTATGTACACTGATCGCAGCGGCAGGCTTGTATCAGAATTACAGCAAAAATGAAAAATACCAGAAACAGCTGTTTGCCATGGACACTTATATGGAGTTTACCGCATATGGCAGGGGCGGTCAGCAGGCAGTAGAAAAGGCAGCAAAGGAAGTGCAGAGACTGGATGCACTTTTATCAGCACAAAATGAAGAAAGCCAGGTATATGCCCTGAATCAGCGGGGCAGTCTTGAGGTTTCAGATGATCTGGCAGAGATTATCCAGCGCGGGAAAGAAATCTTTCAGGAGACAGACGGCCTTTTTGACGATACGATTTATCCTCTCATGGAGCTTTGGGGCTTTCCTACTGGGGAGTATCATGTTCCATCCGGGGAAGAGATTGAGAACCTTCTTCCTGATGTGGATGGAGGAACGGTAGAAATAAGCGGCAATACCGTAACTCTTGGAGAAGGCCAGCAGATTGATCTTGGAGGAATTGCCAAGGGCTATACAGGAGAAAAAATGACCGAAATTTTTCAGGGATATGGAGTTTCTTCTGCGATGGTGTCCCTGGGCGGAAATATCCAGGCTATAGGGACGAAGCCAGATGGCAGCAGCTGGAGAGTGGGAATTCGTGATCCCAAGGGCAGCCAGCAGGATTATGCAGGGGTTCTTCAGGTGCAGAATGAAGCGGTTGTAACCTCCGGCGGCTATGAGCGGTATTTTGAGGAAGATGGCAGGACCTACATCCATATTATAGATCCGAGGACTGGATATCCGGTAGAGAACGATCTTTTATCCGTGACTATTGTGTCCCCGGATGGAACGCTTGCAGACGGACTTTCTACAGCCCTTTATATTATGGGCTATGATAAGGCGGTTCAGTTCTGGGAGCAGCACCAGGATGAATTTGATGTGATTTTGATTACTGCAGATGAACAGATTCACGTCTCGAAGAAGCTTCAGGACAGTTTTCAGTCAGACAAGAACTGGGAGACGATTGAGTAAGCAGGGAGAGACCCATGAATAAAAAGAACAGAAATACAAACTTCGCCATAGGATTCAAGAGTATTCAGAGCACCATATTTGCAGCAGTCTCTGTTCTGGTTCTTTGTGCCGTGATCGTGGCTACTTTTGTTTCCGTAAGATACACCAATTCTGCGATTTATGAGAATTCCGCAATCTACACCCAGACCATTATCAAACAGCTGAACCAGAACATTGATTCTTACATTACTTACATGGACAATATCGATTCTGTTATTGCCAAGAGCCAGGATGCCTACCAGCTTTTGTATCAGAAAATAGGGGAAGACGATGCAGTAAAGGAAGGCCACAAAAAACGTCTTCTGGAACAGTTCAGCACCATTCTGAAGGGCCGCGGAGATATCTGCAATATTGGAATCGTTCAAAAAGACGGGGTTATGCTGATAAACAGCGGCTACCAGGCCATTAACCCGGATCTGGATCTGTCTACACAGGAATGGTACACAAATGCAGTGGACAATTACAATCAGTATAATCTCACTTCTTCCCATGTGCAGCATGTGATCAAGGGGCAGCGCCCGTGGGTGATCACCTTAAGCCGGGAGGTCCATAATTTCTACGGCACAGGGAACAGTGACGGTGTGGTATTTATTGACTTGAATTACAGCGCCATCAGTGAGCTGTGTGACCAGAACAGCATTGGTGACAAGGGATACGTGTTTATTCTGGATCAGGACGGAAACATTGTTTATCATCCCAGCCAGCAGCAGCTTTACAATGAGCTGCAGACAGAGAACATCGATATTGTTATGAATGCGGATTCTGATACCGTGGTCACAGGCGAGGGGGATGATGAGAAGGTTTATACTTTTTCCCATTCTGACATTACAGGCTGGACTGTTGTAGGCTGCATGAATATGGCAGAGCTGTTAAAGAGCAGCAGGGAAGCCAACAATATTTACGTCATGACTGCAATTGTGCTGATTGCCATTGCCATGCTGATTTCAAGCTTTGTAGCCAGAAGCATTACCCTTCCCATCCAGAAGCTTCGTGATTCCATGGAGAAGGTGCAGGAAGGAGACTTTAAGGCAGCAGATGTCGTGATTCCTTCTAAGAATGAGATTGGCAGCCTGACCACATCCTTTAATGTAATGACACACAAGATCGAGGACCTGATGTCACAGAACGTACATGAACAGGAGCAGAAGCGAAAGAGTGAGCTGAAAGCTCTTCAGTCCCAGATCAACCCTCATTTTTTGTATAACACATTGGATTCTATTATCTGGATGGCAGAGGGAAAGAAATATGAAGATGTTGTGCTTATGACGGCTTCTCTGGCAAGGCTTTTGCGCCAGAGCATCAGCAATGAGGATGAGACTGTTCTCATCGGCCAGGAAATCCAGTATGTAAAAAGCTACCTGACCATCCAGAAAATGCGCTACAAGGATAAGCTGGAATTCGAGATTCACGTAGATCCTTCTATTATGAATACCCACATTGTGAAGCTAACACTGCAGCCCATTGTGGAGAATGCCATTTATCATGGCCTGAAATACAAGGAGACAAAGGGAATACTTCGGGTAACCGGATACCAGAGAGGTCAGGAGGCAGTGCTTGAGGTTTCCGATGACGGCGTAGGAATGGATGAGGAGACCTTAAAACATATTTTTGAGAAGCATAAAGTAAATTATCGTTCCAATGGAGTGGGAGTGTACAATGTGCAGAGAAGGCTCTCCATGTACTATGGAAAGGATTATGGTCTGCGCTATAAGAGTGAGAAGGGCAAAGGAACTACGGTCACAGTGGTAATTCCCATGGAGCAGGAGGAACATGATGAAGAAGCGTAAACAATGGATTTTGCTGTTTTGCATCGCACTGACTGTCTGTCTTGCTTCCGGGGCGATGCTGTATGTCAGGCAGAAAAACAACAATAAAAAATGGTCCCTGATCTATATTCCCAAGACTGAAGACGGAACCAATGACTTCTGGACCTCCTTAATTTCCGGCACAAGGATGGCGGCTCAGGAATGCGGAGCCTCCCTTACCATTCTGGCACCGGAGCGGGAGCAGGATGTGGAGCGCCAGAATGAGTTTCTGGCAGAGGCCATTGAAGAGAATCCAGATGCTATTTTATTTTCTCCGTCCAGTTTTGATGCATCCGATGAGCTTTTGCAGGAAGCAAAGGAAAAAGGAATTAAGATCACATTTATAGATTCCTACACAGAAAGCAATATTCAGGATATGACAGTTGCTACAGATAATCTGGAAGCCGGAAAGCTTCTTGGAGAATATGCAAGGACTCTTCTGAATGAGAATTCCAGGATTGCCATTGTCAGTCATGTAAAGGGCGTATCTACTGCTGTAGAAAGAGAACAGGGATTTCGGGAAGGGCTTGGAGATTACAATAAGAATGTGGTGGAAGTGGTATACTGCAATTCTCTGTTTGATAAGGCATCTCAGCTTACAGAGGCTCTCATAGAAAAGTATCCGGATCTGGAGATGGTTGCCGGCATGAATGAGTACTCTGCTGTCGGCGCGGCAAGAGCGGTGCAAAAGTGCGGAAAAGAGGGGGAAATTCAGGTGGTGGGTGTGGACAGCTCCCAGGAAGCAGTTCAGCTTATGGAAAAAGGTGTTTTCAAGGGAATTGTGGTCCAGAAAGCTTTTAAAATGGGATATCTGGGCGTAATGGAGACTGTGCGCATGCTTAAAGGAAAACCATATGATGAGAATGTAAATTCCGGCTGCCAGCTGGTAACACCGGAAAATATGTATTCCAGTGAAATCGAAAAGTTGATTTTTCCTTTCAATGTATTAGGGGCAGATTAAAATAGTATAACTGTTCATATTTTCCGTAAAAGGTTAAATATTTATGGCCATACCGTAAATATTTAACCTTTTTCTGTAAAATATTCTATTACAATTGTGCAGGATTCACGTTATTATATAGAAAACGCAGAGAGTGCGAAAACGTTGCTGCTCACAGATAAGGTTCGTAAAGCTTATGAAAAAGTGGACGGCAGCAAAAACTTAAGGAGGGTGAAAAGTTGGAAAAGTTAAAACAAAATCCAATTGTGAAAAAGCTCGGCCTGAACAGAATCCTGCTTGTATGTATTCTGGTTCTCATGTTCGTAGTTTTCAAGGCAGTACTCGGAAGTAAATTCCCGGTTGGCGACAGTATCAAGTCCACCTTGAACTATGTATACTTCCTGGGCTTCTTATCACTTGGAGTAACATTTGTAATTGCGACAGGAGGAATCGATTTCTCCATTGGACCGGTTATGTTCTGCTGTGCACTGGTTTCCGGTTACTGCATGACATCTTATGGAGTTCCCTGTGCGGCTGCTATGGTACTTTGTATACTTATCGGTCTTGCATTTGGTACCTTCAATGGCTGGCTGGTATCTTATATGTCAGTTCCGCCATTTATCGTTTCCATGGCATCTATGAACATTGCAAAAGGTATTGCTTCTGTATTTACCAAAACTCAGTCAGTCAGCTGGCCACAGAGTTCTGATCCGGTGAACGGATGGTTCCGTAATATTACTTCTTATAACGGATTCCCGGTTGGTCTTGTGATTTTCCTTGCAATGGCTGTGATTTGCGGATTGGTTCTTTATAATACAAAGCCTGGCCGTTATATCCTTTGCCTTGGATCCAACAGTGAGGCAGTTCGTCTTTCCGGTGTTAACACCAGAAAATGGAGAATGCTTGCTTATATGATCTGCGGATTTCTGGTAGGAATCGGAGCACTGTTCTTCGTAGCAACTTATACAACCGTTCAGCCAGGATATGGCGATCAGTATAACAACGAGGCAATTGCAGGCTGTGTAATGGGTGGTACATCCATGGTTGGTGGACTTGCTTCCATCGGCGGTACTGTAATTGGTGTGTTCATCATCTCTCTTCTTCAGCAGGGAATCATGGCATTTGGTCTTGGTAAAGGACAGCAGATGATCATCACTGGTATCATTGTTATTGTAGCAGTTTACGCTGACGTTTCTGCAAGACGCAGAAAGAACTGATCATAAGGGAGGATTCGACAATGGGTGAAGTTATTTTAACTATGAAGGATATTGATAAGTCCTTTCCTGGAGTTCATGCCCTGGATCATGTTAATTTCGAGGTGAAACGCGGTGAAGTACATGCACTTATGGGAGAGAACGGAGCCGGAAAGTCTACACTGATGAAGGTGCTTACCGGTATTTATCAGAAGGATTCCGGAACAATTACATATAAAGGCAAAGAAACAGAATTTCACAATACCCGTGAAGCTCAGGATGCCGGAGTTGTAATCGTACATCAGGAATTGAATATGATCGGAGATCTGACAGTTGCACAGAATATTTTTATCGGACGTGAGCCGAAAAAAGGTATCCGTGTAGATGACAAGAAGATGATCGAGGATTCCAAGAAGCTGTTCCAGGATTTGAATATTGAAATTGATCCAAGAGAGAAAATGAGCAACCTTACCGTTGGTAAGCAGCAGATGTGCGAGATCGCAAAAGCGATTTCCCACAAAGCAGAGGTTATCATCTTTGATGAGCCTTCCGCAGCTCTTACTGAGAAAGAGATTGCAGATTTATTTGAGATCATCAAGGATCTTCGTAAGAAGGGACTTGGTATCGTATATATCTCACATCGTATGGATGAGATTAAGGTTATTACAGACCGTGTAACTGTCATGCGAGACGGTGGTTATGTAGGAACTCTGATCACAGCTGAGAGTTCAAAAGAAGATATCATCAATATGATGGTTGGCCGTGTTATTTATGAAGATCCGAAGGAACACAGCATGGTTGCTCCTGATGCACCTGTAGTTCTTAAGGTTGAGCATCTGAACGCAGGTAAGATGGTTCAGGATGTAAGCTTCGAGCTTCATAAAGGTGAAATCCTTGGCTTCTCCGGTCTTATGGGTGCTGGACGTACTGAGACCGCAAGAGCACTGTTTGGTGCTGATCCGAAGCAGAGCGGTACGATTTCCATTATGGATAAATCAGGACAGCTTCGCGAGGTTACCATCAACAGCCCACAGGATGCAGTTAAATATGGTATTGGTTATCTGTCTGAGGACAGAAGAAGATATGGTGTTGTTGTTCAGAAATCTGTAACAGAGAATACTACTCTGGCTACAATGGAAGAGTTCTGCAATGGTTTATTCATCAATAAGTCCAAAGAGAAAAAAGTCACAGAGAAGTATGTCAAAGAGCTTGCAACAAAAACACCTACCACAGATCAGCTGGTTGTAAATCTTTCCGGTGGTAATCAGCAGAAGGTAGTTATTGCAAAATGGCTTACCCGTGACAGTGAAATCCTGATCTTCGATGAGCCAACCAGAGGTATTGACGTTGGCGCCAAGAACGAGATTTACAAATTAATGAGTAAACTTGCAGCAGAAGGAAAATCCATTATTATGATTTCTTCTGAAATGACAGAGATTCTCCGAATGAGTGACCGTATCATCATCATGTGCGAAGGTAAAGTAACAGGAAATATTGATATTTCCGAAGCAACCCAGGAGCGCATCATGGATAAGGCTACACGGAATATCGAATAAGGAGGGCGTCATGACTAAGAAGAAAAAAAGTATTTTAAGTGATCAAAGATTTGTTGTTTTGCTGGTTATCATTGCGCTGTCTGCTGTATTTTCCTTCATGAGTAAGGAATTCAGACAGTATACCACAATCCTTAGTATGTTAGATTTCTCATACTATGATCTTTTGATGGCAATCGGTGTTACATTCCCGCTTATTACCGGTGGTGTAGACCTGTCAATCGGAACTGGTATGGTATGCTACGCGCTGATCGGCGGAACTCTTATAAGAAACAACAATGTTCCTGTATTAGCAGCAATGCTGATTTGTATTGTACTCGGAATTTTAATCGGTACATTGAATGGTGTTCTCATTGGTATTATGAATCTGCCGCCATTCCTTGCTACTCTTTGTACCTGTATGATTACCCGTGGTGCCGGTTCTCTTTGCAGTGCTACACCATGGCCTACACTGAATCAGCCAGGCGGATGGTTCCACTCTATCTTTAAGCTGACAATTGGTCAGGGAAGAAGTGCTTCCCGTTATCCAATCGGTTTCCTGTGGATGATTCTTCTGGTAATCCTGATGGAGTTCGTTCTGAACCATACTAAATTCGGACGTTACACCATCGCAATCGGTTCCAACAAAGAAGCAGCAGCTCTTTCCGGAATCAATGTTAAGTTCTATCATGTAATGGTATATGTTGTATGCGGTCTGTTTACAGGACTTGCAGCTATCGCATATGCAGCAGTAACTCCTACTGTACAGCCTGGTACAGGTGCCGGACTTGAGATGGATGCAATCGGCGGTGTATTCGTTGGTGGTGTTGCAGCTTCCGGTGGTTACGGATCTGTAGTAGGAACTTTAGTTGGTATTTTCGTTATCATGCTGCTTAAGACCGGTCTTCCATATGTTGGTCTTCAGGCGAACTGGCAGCAGATCATCACAGGTCTTGTACTGATCGTTGCAGTACTGATCGATATTCTGAAAGAAAAGAAAAGCGCAAAATAACAATTGAATATGTGAGACCAGCTGCAAGGCAGCTGGTCTGAGTGAAACATTTATAATGGATGTGAAGCGTCAAAGAGGTGTAATGGCGTATCATCATAAAAAACTATATAATTTATTTCAAGGAGGAAGTAGAAATGAAAGCAAAAAAAGTTATGGCATTAGTACTCTGTGCAGCAATGGTATCTGGTTTAGCAGCAACAACTGTTATGGCAGCTCCGGAAGATCAGTTTGATGGTCTTACAGCTAACGAAGCTTATGAGTTCCCAATGATGGTTAAATCCTTCCAGGCTACATACTGGGAAGCAGCTATGAAAGGTATGGACAAAGCTGCTGAAGAATTAGGCGTAACTTATACCGCACAGGGACCGAACAGTGAGTCCGATATCGCTGACCAGGTTAACATGATTAACACAGCAATCGCAGCTAACCCAGTTGGTTTAGGACTTGCAGCTTGCGATACCTCTTCTGTACAGGAAGCTCTTCAGACATGTGTTGATAAGGGAATCCCGGTTGTTACATTTGATACAGGTATCACAGATGCTCCAGAAGGCTCTGTAGTTTGCGAAGTCTGCACAGACAACGCACAGGCTGGTGCTGTAGCTGCTGAGAATATGTATCCGGCAATCAAAGACGTTATCGCAAATGCTGAGGGACAGGTTATCATCGGTGAGGTTAACCAGGATGCTACAGGTCAGAACATCCAGCAGCGTGGTACAGGATTCATCGATAAGATGATCGAGCTTGTTAAAGCTGATGGAAAAACAGTAGCAGTTAAAGGTAATGAGTTCTATGTAAACGCAGCAACAGGTGCTGACGCTACAGAAGCTGATGCAGACGTTGTTATCCAGGTTGCAGTTCCGGCACAGACAACTGTAGAGCTTTGCTCCACAGAGGCTCAGGCTATCCTTTCTCAGGAAAACTGCATCGCTATCTTCGGTTCCAACCAGGTTTCCGCAGAGGGTGTTCTTGCAGCTAACGCTAACCTGAACGTTCTTGGTTCTGACGCAGCTAACGGCGACGTTATCGGTGTTGGTTTTGACGCTGGTTCTATCATTAAAGCAGCTGTAACAGATGGCACATTCCTTGGTGCAGTTACACAGTCTCCTCTGATGATGGGATACTATGCAATCTACGCTCTGACAGCAGCAGCTAACGGACAGGAGCTTGAGGATGTTCCTACAGCTGGTTACTGGTATGATGCTACAAACATCGACGCAGAAGACATCGCTCCAAACCTTTATGACTAATCAGAAATAAAGAGACGAAGAAACGTCTAGTGTTTGCAGGCATTTGAACTGTGAATAAAACAGACCCCCGGGGCAATGCCCTGGGGGTTTTCTGCTAAAGAAAAAATATGTGGCTTTATCTGCAAAAACTGAGAGCATTTGCAAATAAGGACACTTTTTTGGACAAACAAGGGTCTTATATATTAATAAAGAATATAGTACTATGGTATCATCAAATATGAATGAGACTGCATTTATGAACAAGCAGGAAAGCAAAGTACAAATATTCGCTTTACAATCATGCAGTATGTTACTGTATACAGTAACTGCACACATACATATTTAGGAGGTTTTATAAAATGGCAAAATATTATCTGGCAGTAGATATTGGAGCATCCAGCGGACGACTGATTCTGGGACATCTTGAGAACGGAAAGATGGAGCTTGAAGAGGTTCATCGTTTTGAGAACGGAATGGTAAAGAAAGATGGAGAGCTTTGCTGGGAATTTGACAGACTTTTCCAGGAAATCAAGAATGGTCTTAAGAAATGTAAAGAGATCGGCAAGATCCCGGTAAGCATGGGCGTAGATACCTGGGGCGTTGACTTCGTACTGATGGACAAGGATGACAAGGTCCTTGGAAATACCGTTGGATATCGTGACCACAGAACAGAGGGAATGGACGAGGAAGTTTACAAGATCATCTCTCTTGAGGATCTTTACGCACGTACCGGAATCCAGAAGGCAATCTTCAACACTGTATATCAGCTGATGGCAGTAAAGAAGAAACACCCGGAGTACTTAGAGCAGGCTGAGACCATGCTTCACGTACCGGATTATTTCCACTATCTTCTCACAGGCAAGAAGACCTGCGAGTACACAGAGGCAACTACCGGACAGCTGGTAAGCCCTGAGACCAAGGATTGGGATTACGAACTGATCGATATGCTTGGATATCCGAGAAAAATGTTCCAGAAGCTGATCATGCCGGGAACAAGCATCGGACACTTCACTGAGGAAGTAAAAGCAGAGGTTGGATTTGACGTAGAGGTTGTAGCACCTGCTACACATGATACCGGTTCTGCAGTTCTTGCAGTTCCTGCAAATGACGACGATTTCATTTACATCAGCTCCGGAACATGGTCTCTGATGGGTATCGAGAGAGAGAAAGCAGACTGCTCCAAGAAGAGCTGTGAGATGAACCTGACCAACGAGGGCGGCTATGCAGGAAGATTCCGTTATCTGAAAAATATCATGGGTCTTTGGATGATCCAGTCCGTTCGTCATGAATTTGATGACAAATACGGATTCGCAGAGATCTGCCAGATGGCAGAGGAAGCCAAGGATTTCCCATCCAGAGTAGATGCTAATGATGAGTGCTTCCTTTCCCCTGACAACATGACTGAGGAAGTGAAGGATTACTGCCGCAGAACCGGACAGAAGGTGCCGGAGACATTAGGCGAGATCGCAACTGTGATCTACACCAGCCTTGCTGAGTGCTATGCAAAGACAGCCAGGGAACTGGAAGAGATGACAGGCAGAACCTACAGCCGTATCCACGTAGTAGGCGGCGGTTCCAATGCAGGCTACCTCAATGAGCTGACAGCTAAGGCAACTGGCAAGGAAGTTCATGCAGGTCCTGGAGAAGCAACCGCGATCGGCAATATTACCGCTCAGATGTTAAAAGCAGAAGAGTTCAAATCTATCGAAGAGGCTCGTACCACAATTCATGAGTCCTTTGGAATTAAGGTATATCAGGCTTAATTAGAAAAAGAAATTGTGACGCACATCCTGCAGAGAGCCTTTTTCAAACAAGCTTCAGGATATACAAGTGTATGTATGATAGCACCTGTGAATTGCTCACCGGTGTACAATATATCAAATAAAACAGGAGGTACTACTATGTTAGTAAACACAAAAGCAAAAGTTGGTGTATTTTCTATTGCTTTAGGAGCATATCTGCCTCAGTTCCCGTCACTGGTACCTGAGTTTGAAGCTCAGTATGAAGCATTTAAGAAAACAATTCCGGATACTGTAGAGATCATTGATGGAGGAATGGTAACAACCAAAGAGCAGTCTATGGTTGCAGGAGATAAATTCCGTGCAGCAGACGTTGACCTTGTTTTCCTTCAGATGCTGACCTACGCTACATCCTACAATATGCTGCCGGCAATCCGTGACCTTGACGTTCCGGTTGTTCTGGTAAACGTTCAGAAGCTGAAAGCTCTGGATTATGATCACACAGACATTGCTGCATGGCTTGGTGAAGGCTATGCCTGCGGTGCTGTTGGAGAAGCTGTTGCTGACCTTGAGAGAGCCGGCAAGAGACACGCTGTTATCACAGGTGTTGTAGAAGGCGGAGATCCAGGCGTTCAGGCTGAGATCGAAGACTGGTGCAAGGCTGCTCAGGTAAGAAGAAGATTCCGTGACACCAACATTGCACAGATCGGAAGACCTTACCCAGGTATGATGGACCTTTACATTGATGAGACTAACCTGTACAACAGAATGTTCCTCTACACCAAACAGTTCGACTGGGAGAAGATGTGGGCAATCGCTGATGATATCACAGATGAGGATGCAATCCGTGCAAAAGCTCAGGATATCCTTGATACCTTTGATATCGAAGGCGGCGGAACCATTGAGAAAGTATGGGATATGGCCAAATACGTTGTAGCATTTGAGAAATGGGTAAAAGATGAGCATCTTGGAATGATCGCTTCCCATTACGACGGATTTGCACAGGGCAAGGCTGGTGTTCTTGACAGTATGCTGATCCCGGCATTCTCCATGCTGATCAAACAGGGTACTGCATGTGCTGTTGAGGGCGACATGAAGGTTGCTATGGCAATGAGTATTCTGAAAACAATTTCCGGTACCGGCCAGCTTTCCGAGATGTACTCCATTGACTTCAACGATGACATCTGCATTATCGGTCATTCCGGAAGCGGTGATGCTGACATCTCCGACAAGAAGCCTACCATGAAGATCGTACCAGTATTCCACGGCAAAACAGGCGGCGGATATCTGACACAGTTCTATCCATACACAGGCCCGGTTACCTATCTTGCAATTACACAGGATGCTGACGGACATTTCAAATTCGTTGTTGCTGAGGGCATCAACGAGGAAGGACCGATCCTTTCCTTCGGTGATACCAACATGAGAACACGTTTCACATGCGGCGCAAGAGAGTTCGTAAACCGTTGGAGCGAAGCAGGCCCGACACATCATATGGCTGCTGCAACAGGAAGACATATCGATACTCTTCTGAAAGTTGCCAAGATCTTCAACATTCCGGTTGATATCGTAACAAGATAATTGCGGTAATAATAAGACCATCATATGGTTTTGTACACATATTCATATTCAGCGAAAGGGAGAGCCTGCGGACTCTCTCTTTTGCTGTCCTGAAAAAAATTGCCCTGGAAGCTTTCTCCCAGGGCAGTTATCATTTCGTCTCTGTATTTATTTGTTCCTCTGAAATCCCATCCTTCTTTGCAGGAAAACGAATCTGCACTTCTGTTCCAGATCCAAGCTTGCTGGAATAGGAAAGTCCGTACTGGTCTCCATAGAGAACCTGAAGCCGTCTGTGCGTATTGTAGATGGCAATATTGGTTCCTCCGGAAACGCTGGTTCCCTCACCGGAAAGAATCACAGGCAGCTTATCCGGTGCAATTCCCACACCATCGTCAGAAATGAGAAGCACCACATCCTTATCCTCCATCCATCCGGTAAGAACAATGGTACCGGACTTGGTTGGCGTCTCCAGAATACCGTGAAGCACTGCGTTTTCCACAACCGGCTGCAGGGTAAGCTTGGGAATCTGGTACTCCATCAGCTCATCCGGAATATCCGAAATAAAGGAAATGCTGTCGTGATAACGCATGTTCTGCAGATGCACATAGATGGAAACATGTTCTTCTTCTTTGGCAATGGTGCTGATTCCCTTCTTGCGGCTTAAGGTCAGCTTATAAAAACGGGAAAGGCTCTGCACCGCGTTGCACACCTCGGAAGTACGTCCCTGATGCGCCATCCAGTTGATCATATCCATGGTGTTGTAAAGAAAATGGGGATTGATCTGTGCCTGCAGGGAATTAAACTCCGCAATGCGAAGATCCTCCGCAGCCTGTGCCTGCTTTTCCATCAGCTGGTTCATCTTGCGGGTCATATAGTTGTAGGTGTCGATCAGATCACCAATCTCATCGTGGGCATCCGGGCTGTCCATGGGAACTGGCGGCCCGTGCCGTACTGTACGCATCTGGCTGATGACAGAAGAAATTCGTCCGGTAATAGATTTGGACAGGGTGCTTGCCAGGAAAAAGGCCAGGGCCAGCACTGCAATATAAATAGCCAGGAACTGAAGCACCAGAATATTGCTCTGCGTGATCAGCGGCTGGGAAGGAAGGACCGTCACCATAAACCATCCGGGCTGCCGGATCCGGTAAAATCCAACATAAACTGTCTTTCCAAGGATTTCCTGCTCCACATAGCTGTTGGAAGACATATAGGATTCCATGATCTTGTCGTAATCCAGCCAGTATATTCCGGCAAGGGAATCGCTGGAAGCAGATACCAGGTTGTTTCGCTCATTCATAATATAGGAAACGCTGCCGTCCAGAGTGAGATTTTCCGACAAAATCTGGTTGAAATCATAGCCGGAGTAGTAAACCGCTATGTAAGCATCATAGGTTCCGCTGTCATAGATCACGGAAGCATGGGTAATGTAGGCCTGGTCTCCGTATGCTTTCTTTTCCTGTGCACCAAGATAAAAGGAAGGGCAGAACAGCTGGGCTGCCCGGGTTCCTCTGAAAATTCCGTACCAGTAGGTTCCCTTGGCCTGTTCCAGGGAAAGGAAGGTATCCTTCAGATGATCAGAATTCAAAAACGCATCCACATCAGCTGAGGCTTCCTTTGGAACCTCCATATAAATTTTTACATTGGTCACAGGTGTGTCCTGGGTCAGCTGCCTGATCAGGTCTGAAAAATCCGCTGCGTCCTCAGACTCCGCCAGATACGAAAAGGAATCGGTTATGGCATTTTTGAAAAGAGTCTGGTAAAAATCCAGAGAAGAGATCTCCGTGCTCACATCCAGGATCTTCTGGAGAGATTCCTCGATCAGCGGCGCCGTCTGTGCAGAGCGGTCCTGTTCCTGGCGGATGGTATAGGAGACCACCATGTCATAGGCATTTCCATAGAAAAAGAAAATAATGGCAATTGCAGGAATTGCCACGATCACAAGAAGTACCAGGGTGAACTTGGACTGTAGGTTCAAATCCTGGTACCATTGCTTGATTGTCCGCAAAGTTCATCCCCCCTTTCTGTCATCCCATTTTCTCTCTGTACTCAGAGGGGGAAAATCCGGTATACTTCTTGAAGCTCTTTCCGAAGTAATTGCCATCGCTGTAGCCTACCTGAGAAGAGATGTCTGCAATCTTATATCTGGGGTCGGAAAGCAGCTGCTTGGCTTTTTCCATGCGGAACTCCGTAAGATACTGATTCAAAGTCTGTCCAGTCTCATTTTTAAAGAAGGTACACACATAGGAAGTGGACAAAAATACATGGTCGCTGATATCCTTCACAGACAAGGTCTCGTTCATGTACTTCTGGCTAATGTAATCTTTGATCATGAAAATTGTGGAGTTTTCTTCCGCTGTATTGTCCACTGCCTGGAAAAAGGCCTCTGTTTTGCGGACCAGCTTCTGATGGAGTTCGCCAAATGAGAAAATTTTCTCAAGGGCATCAATCAGGTTTTCCTGTTTGTCAGAAAGGGTCAGCTTCAGCTGCCGCGCCGCTTCCTCCAGGGAACGGAAAAGCTTGTAATACAGATCCTTTGCCTGATTGGGAAGAATATTCTGGTTGCGTCCAAAGTATTCCATAAGCTTATCCAGAAAAAGAGTAGTCCCTTCCTGGTCCTTGGCTGTGAGGAGGGTAAGAAGCTCATGCTCCGGATGGGCAGGAAGCTCCGGCTTGTTCCAGGCAGACGGTGCTTCATGGAATGGAGACAGGAAGGTTCCGGCCGGGAAAAAGAAGCTGTTCTGCAGCAGGATGACCGCGGAGGTATAGGACTGATAGGCTTTTGAAATGCCAGTCAGGGTGTCCCCTGCCGCAATGCAGAAGCGGGAATAGCGGGAATAAAGCTTGCAGAAGAACTCCTCAATGCTTTTCCTGGCGGCAGGACCGGGAGCCGGGCCAAACAGGAAATAAACCATATACTGCACGCGCTTTTCCGCAAAAATACAATCTATATGGAAAGTTTTCAGAAATTCCCGCACAGACATGTACATGGCACCAGCTTCATTAATAGGAAGTTCTTCTTCCGTTTCTGTTTTCAGAACAATGGCAGTAAAGCTGGTAGATGGGCTTATGGAAAGGGAAAGCTCTGCCAGCAGCTGGTCAATGTTTTCTTTTGCTTGAGCGTAAGGCTGGGTAAGCAAAAGGGCCAGGCGGGAGGCATTTTCCATGGAATGGATGGATTCGTTGTGTCTGGTCCGCTTTCTTTCCAGGCAAAGATCCCTGGCCTCGATCACAGCATCCTGGATTTCCAGAGGATCCAGAGGCTTCTCAATATAGTTGACTGCCTTTAACTTAATGGCAGCCTTCAAATATTCCTTATCTGAGTATCCGCTCATAAAAACAGGAACCACATCGGGAAGAATGGTTTCCAGCTGCTCTAACATCTGGATCCCGTCAAGTCGGGGCATGCGCACATCGCACAGGATAATATCCGGCTTATGCATGCGTGCCATTTCCAGGCCGTTCATGCCGTCATCCGCCTGAAGTACTTCATCGATTCCGATAGACTGCCAGTTTATAGAAGAAATCACACCCACACGGGTCAGCTCTTCGTCATCTACGATTAGTAATTTCATGATAAAACTCCTTTAAAGGGTGAAAATGCATGTATCTATCATATCACAATTATATCTAAAATACGAGACGCAAACCGCCTGGTTTTGTGGAAAATTCATTTGTCAGTGGAAAATTTTACCCATTAAGTGGAAAATATTTTACCCTGTTTCAAAATATTTTCCCATTTCCAAACAAATTGCCTAATGATAGAATAGAACCAGATCAAGAAAGGGAGGAGAAAAAGCCGTGTCTGAATATGTTCTTGAATTAAAAGGCATTACGAAAATTTTCCCCGGCGTTAAAGCACTGAACAACGTACAGTTCCAGTTAAAGCCTGGCGAAGTTCACGCACTGATGGGCGAAAACGGTGCAGGTAAATCTACCTTCATTAAAGTAATTACCGGTGTACATAAAGCAGAAGAGGGCGAAATGTACCTGTTTGGCCAGAAAGTGGATTTCAAAGGACCTAAGGATGCACAGGAAGCAGGAATCGCAGCTGTTTACCAGCACCCAACATCCTATCCACACTTAACCGTGGCCGAGAATATTTTTATGGGACATGAGATCAAGAAGAATCACATGATCCAGTGGAAAGCAATGAATGAGGAAGCCAACAAGCTTCTGAAACAGCTGAATGCAGACTTCGATTCTACAGCTGAGATGGGAACCTTAAGTGTTGCCCAGCAGCAGATGGTCGAGATCGCCAAGGCATTATCCACAAATGCAAAGATCGTCATCCTGGATGAGCCTACCGCATCTCTTACAAAGAGAGAATCCGAGGAACTCTACAGAATCGTAGATCAGTTAAGAGAAAAAGGAGTTTCCATTATCTTCATTTCCCATCGTTTTGAGGATATGTACCGTCTGGCAAGCCGAGTTACCGTATTCCGTGACTCCCAGTACATCGGTACCTATGATGTAGATGGAATCACCAATGCAGACCTGATCAAAGCCATGGTTGGCCGTGAGATCAAGGATCTGTTCCCGAAACCGGAAGTTAAGATCGGTGATGAGATGCTTCGTATCGAGCATTTATCCCGTACCGGATATTTCAAAGATGTTTCCTTCAATGTACATGCCGGCGAGATCGTTGGCCTTACAGGTCTTGTTGGCGCAGGTCGTACAGAGGTTGTGGAAAGCGTCTGTGGAATCACCAGACCAGATGAAGGAAAGGTTTATCTGGAAGGTAAGGAAGTACATATCAAACAGCCATCTGAGGCAATGGAGAAAGGAATCATCCTTCTTCCTGAGGATCGTCAGAAGGAAGGTCTGATCATGAGCTGGGGACTTGGAAGAAACGTAACCCTTCCGACCATCAGCAAATATGCAAAGAAAGGCTTCAATGACGAGAAGACAGAAAGAGATCTTGCCAAGAAGCTTCTGGAAGAAGTTGATACCAAGGCAGTGGATATTTTCCAGCCTGCAAGCTCTCTGTCTGGTGGTAACCAGCAGAAGGTTGTAGTTGCCAAGGCGCTTAGCCAGGAAATGAAGGTTGTCATCATGGATGAGCCTACCAAGGGTGTTGACGTTGGTGCCAAAGCTGAAATTTATGCAATCATGGGTGATCTGGCGAAGAAGGGATATGCAATTATCCTGATTTCTTCTGAAATGCCTGAGATCCTTGGAATGGCTGACCGAATCGTTGTAATGTGCAACGGACGCAAGACTGGTGAGCTTGACCGCGGAGAAGCAACTCAAGAGATGATCCTTGAGCTGGCTATGGAGAAAGGTACATCAGGAAAGGGGGCAGCTAAATAATGGAAAAGAAATCTTTCATGAAAAAGCTGACAGGTTCCCGTGAAGCACTGCTTGCAGTGATCCTGGTTCTGCTTTTCGTAGTAATTACAATCATCAGCCCGTCATTCCTTACATTTAAGTCTCTGACGGATATGCTGAAAAACAACGCCGTAACAATGGTAATGTCACTTGGTATGCTGTGCGTTATGCTGGTAGGCGGAATCGATATTTCCATCATGTCTACACTGGCACTGACCGGTATGTCAATTGGTATGCTTCTGAAATATGACCACATTTCCAGTACTTTCCTGGCATTTGTGATCGCACTGGCAATCGGAATCGCATGCGGCTTCCTGGTAGGTCTTGTAATCTCCAGAGCTGACGTTCCTCCGATCATCGCAACAATGGGCTTCATGTACATCTACCGTGCAATGGGATATCTTGTTTCCCACAACGGTGAGTGGGCAAGTGCAGCAGCCCTTGGTAAATTTAAAGATTTTGCAACAACAAAATTCCTGGGAATGAGCCTTGTAATCTGGGTGATCATCTTCTGCTATGCAGTATTCTTCGTATTCATGAAGTGGACAACACTTGGAAGAAGAATCTACGCAGTAGGAAGCAACCCAAGTGCAGCTGAGGTTTCAGGTATCAATGTAAAGAACATTAAGCTTCTTGTTTACACCATCATGGGTCTTCTTGCTGGTCTTGGCGGAGCCCTTCAGGTTTCTATTTACGCTTCCGCAATGCCTGATATGCAGCAGGGCGGTGAGATGGATGTTATCGCAGCCTGTGTTATCGGCGGTGTAAGCATGAGCGGTGGACGCGGTACTGTACTTGGTGCATTACTTGGTTCTTTAATCCTTGCAACAATCGCAAAAGCACTTCCGCTGATCCCATTCTTCGATCAGCTGTGGCTGAACACGATCAAGGGTGTTATCATTCTTGTCGTAGTTGTTGTAAACATTGTTTTACAGCGTACAGCTGACAAAAACGCATTAAAGGGAAGGGAGATGTAATCATGGCTGGAAAATCTGGAAGAAGTATTAACAACGTGCCGAAAAGCCCCGTAAAACAGATGATCTTCAGCTGGGAAGGCATTCTGGTACTCCTGTTTATTGCAGTAAATATTTTCTGTGCAAACTTTTCAGAGTTCTATAATTTGAAGAGCTTGCTCCGTCAGATGCCTGTTTATCTGGCAGAAATCTTCTTGATGCTGCCGATGGCATACATTCTGGTACTTGGCGAGATTGATATTTCCGTTGGATCTATCGTGTGTCTCTCCGCAACAATGGCTTGTATCGTATCCAATACAGGTGCACCATTTATCGTAGTAATCCTTGCGGCTCTTCTTGTTGGAACTGCATGCGGTGCAGTAAACGCATTCGTTCTTACACAGTTTGAGGAACTGCCTCCGATGATCGTAACACTTGCAACACAGATCATCTTCAGAGGTATCGCAGAAATCGTTCTTGGAAACGGCGGAAGTATTTCCGTAACTAATACAGAAGGCTTCTCTGCACTTGGCGGAAAAGTAGGACGTATTCCTTACATCCTTTTCCTGGTTCTGATCCTTGGAATCATTGCAGCAGTCATCCTTGGCAAATGTACTTTCGGACGCAGAGTATATGCAATCGGTACCAACCGCCTTGCAGCTTACTACTCAGGAATCCATGTACAGAAGATCCGTTTCATTATCTACACCCTGATGGGAACGATTTCCGGTCTGTGTGCGCTGTTCCTGATCTCTTCCTCATTTGGAGCAAACACCACAACTGGTAATGGATTCGAGATGGATGCCATCGCAATGGCAGTATTCGGAGGAATCTCCTCCACAGGTGGTAAAGGTAATATCGTCGGCGGTCTGATCTCAGCATTTATCATCGTTTGCCTTCGTGTTGGTCTTGGACAGAGAAACATTCATCCACAGGTTATCCTGCTGATCATCGGTGTGCTTCTCATCGGTGCAGTTGGACTTCCAAACATTGTAAAAGAAATCCAGAAAAAAGCAAAAATGGCAAAATAATTTTTGCAGTGAAACACCTAACTTATACCAATAAAATTCCTTAATACCTTAACCTTAAAAAAGTAATACAATTTTATTTTACATGCTTGTTAACTGCACCCGCGGAAGGGCGGGGCAGTTGCAAATAAAAACTATATTATTTCCATGGGAGGAAAAAACTATGAACAAAAAAATCGTAAGCGCAGTTCTTTGTGGAGCAATGATCCTCGGATCCGCAGTTCCGGCTATGGCTGGTACAGCTGACGGAAAGAAAATCGCACTGGTTGGTAAATCCGCTGGTAACGCATTCTTCGAAATCGCAGCAGCTTCTTTCGTAGAGACAGCTGAGGCAGAGGGTGCTACAGTTGATACTGTTTACCCAGAGGCAGCTACAGCAGATGCTCAGATCAAAGTTCTTGACAACCTGATTTCTCAGGACTATGATGCAATCTGTATCTCCGCAAACGACGTAAACGCTCTTCAGGCTAAATTACAGGAAGCTATGGACGAAGGAATCAAGATCTCCTGCTTCGACTCTGCAACAAACCCAGACAGCCGTCAGATCTTCATCAACCAGGCTGGTACCGTTGCTGTAGGACAGGCTCTTCTGGATGCAGTTCTTGATATCGCTGGCGGAGAAGGACAGTTCGCAATCCTTTCTGCTACATCTCAGGCAGCTAACCAGAATGCATGGATTGATGCTATGAAGAACATCATGGAAAGCGATGACACTTATGCAAACCTTGAGCTTGTAGAAGTTGCATACGGCGATGACGAGCCACAGAAATCTACAGACCAGACAGCAGCTCTTCTTGAGAAATATCCAGATCTGAAAGTTATCTGCGCACCTACAACAGTTGGTATCGCAGCAGCTGCTAAATACCTTCAGGACAACGGATCTGCTTGCAAATTAACAGGTCTTGGACTTCCATCTGAGATGCTTGAGTACACAGGTGCTGATGATGAGCATTCCTGCCCATACTTCTATCTGTGGGATATGCAGGGCCTTGGAAAACTTTCCGCTCTGACAACAATCGCTCTGGTCAACGAGGATATCACAGGTGCTCTTGATGAGACCTTCACAGCTGGTGACCTTGGGGACTACACAATCACAGAAGCTGATGACGGCGGCACAGAAGTTGTTCTTGGTGCTCCTCTTCAGTTCAACCCAGACAACATCGAAGAGATGGCTAAACTGTACTAATCAGACAGTCTAAAATAAGATTAAATGGTAAAGAAAGAGCCCTGCCGCGTGCAGGGCTTTTTCACGTCTTGGGGATTCTGTCCTGGATTTGTATTCTGGCGTTATCAACGAGCATGTGTGGCTGCATGTTCCCTCATCAGTTCCTCATGGAGCTTCATAGAATCCCAGTGCATGGTTACCGGGGTAAGCACAGCCTTTAACGCTACGGGCGGGAGGCTGTTTTCTTTAAAGAAGGCCAGAAATTCATCCAGCTGCTGGCTGGAAAAGCCGTTCAGAACCATCATTTCCTCCTGGAAATTCTGTCCCAGGTTAAACACCGAATTCTTCGCAAATCCCGGAATCTCAAACAAAAATCCAAGGCTCTCCAGGTACTCTGACGGCTGCACCATCCGCAGGGAAATCTTCTGTCTGTTCAAATATCTGCGGATCTGGCGCAGGCGGTTTTCATCTTTGAAATTGTATAGTAAAATCTGTGCTTCGGACATGGCGAAATCTCCTTTAGCGTGTAAAATATAAAAAGAGCATAGCAGAAAAATGTATTTTTTACAAGAAAAGTATGAATGGAAACATGAATTATGATATAGTAAAGCAAGACGAACTTCAAAGGAGACCATATGGCGAAGAAACGAAAAATGAAAATGGAATTCCGCTATTACCAGATGCAGGATGGCAGCCCCATTCTTGCCCTTCTTGGTGAAAAGTGGGAACAGAATTACGGAAGGGATGTGGACTTCCTTCATTTCCACAATTACCTGGAAATCGGCTACTGCTACAGCGGAGCAGGAGAACTGGTACTGGGCGAGGAGACTGTGCGTTTCGCAGGCCGGGAGTTTACAATCATCCCGCCCAACTTTCCCCACACCACTACCAGCGATATCGGAAATATCAGCAAATGGGAGTATTTGTTTATTGATGTGGAAGGCTTTCTGGCGAATGCGGCGGGAACTCCTCTGCGCGCAGAGAAGATGGTCCAGCGTATCTATTCCAAAGCCTTCTGCCTAAAAGAGTGTGAATACAAAAGCCTTTCTGATAAGATTCTTAAGATCCTGGATATTATGCGTGGTGGTGAGGAATTTTACCTGGAAGAAGCCAAGGGAATCCTTCTGGCGCTGCTGGCAGAGGTGGCAAGGCTGAACCGTTCTTCCCAGGAAGAGAATATTGAGGAAAAAGGAAAGATTACCAACATGATCGCCCGTTCCATCGACTACATATCTCAGTATTATATGGAGGATATCCGAATTGGGGACCTGGCAAAGGCAAGCCACATCAGCGAGACTCATTTCCGCAGGGTTTTCACTTCTTACATGCACATGAGCCCGCTGGAGTACATCAACAAAGTAAGGATCCAGACTGCATGTGAAATCCTGAAAAAGACAGACGAGCCCATTTCTGATATTGCCTACAAATGCGGTTTCACAACTAATTCCACATTTAACCGGAATTTCCGCCAGCTTATGGGAATGTCCCCGGCAGAGTGGCGGAAGCGTCCGGAAAATTATGAACAGCAGCTGCTGAAATTTGATATTCACTCAGAGAAAGGATGGTAGAATGTACGATTACAAAATAGTAGAACAGGTGACAAGAAAGAAAAAGAAGCTCTCCGGAGTTTTAAAAAAGACAATGGTATTCTTTGCAGTGGTATTTGTACTGATGGGAATTACCATCTCCCAGGCATTTATGCTGGCCGGCTTTTGTCTGGCAGGTCTGTATTTTATTTACGGAACCTTCTGCCAGAGGGATTATGAGTACACCCTGGAAAACGATACCCTTACCATTGACGTGATCTACGGAAACAAGTATAGAAAGACTGCCCATGAGCTGGATTTAAGAGAGCTTGAGATGATCGCCCCACACTGGCATCAGGCAGTGGCAAAGTACAAAAAGAACGGCGGAACCGAGCATCTGAAGAAATATGATTACACCTCCTATGAAGAGGATACGCCTTATTACACCATGATCATAAAGGAGGACGGACGCAAGATCAAACTCCTTTTGGATCTTACCCAGGAGATGCTCCATACCATCAAAACCAAGTATCCGCGGAAAGTCTTTTTTGCATAATTTAAAAAGAAAAGAATGTAACATATTCACAAAATGGACACATAAATTTTGTGAAAAAGTACAGAAAATACATTTTTTTATGTTTTATCTGGTGAAAATAAACGACGGAATTCGTTAAGATGACGAAAATATATAGAAAAATGAACGAACAGTAAAAAAGTTAAAAACACATATAATGGTCGAAAATGCACATTATATGAGCGGTATTGCATACATCAAAGGGCATACGGATGTTATAATGCATTCATAAGAAATACGAAGAAACAATTTATTAAGGGAGGATATTTCTATGAAGAAAAAAGTACTTACCGTATTACTCACAGGTGCAATGGTAGCTTCCATGGCAGCTGGCGCAACAGTTGTATCTGCAGAAGAGAGCGACAACACCTTAACTGTATGGGCATGGGACCAGAACTTCAATATTAAATCCATGCAGATCGCAGCTGACCAGTATGCAGCCGACCATGAGGGATTCTCAGTAGATATTATCGAGACCTCTTCTGATGACTGCCAGACCAAGCTTACCACAGCAGCGAATGCAGGTGACTACAGCACTCTTCCTGACATCGTTCTTATGCAGGACAACAGCTATCAGAAATTCCTGAAAGCTTATCCGGATGCTTTCACAGATCTGAAAGATATGGATATCAACTGGGATGATTTCGGAGCTCTGAAACAGTCCTATTCCATGGTAGATGATACACATTACGGTGTTCCGTTTGATAACGGTGCAGTTATTGCATGCTATCGTACAGATATCCTTGAGGAAGCTGGATATACACTGGATGACCTTACAGACATCACATGGTCCAGATTCGAAGAGATCGGTAAAGACGTTCATGAGAAAACAGGCAAATACCTTCTTACAAGCGAAGCAACAGGCGGCGATACACTTATGATGATGATCCAGTCCTGCGGTGCAAACTTCGTAAACGAAGACGGTGAAGCTTATATCGTTGGCAATGAGACAGCTGAGAAATGTATCGACCTTTACACAGAGTTGGTACAGAATGACGTTGTAAAACTTGTAAACAACTGGGATGAGTACATCTCCACCATCACAAGCGGCGAGGCTGCTGGTATCGTAAATGGTAACTGGATCACAGCTACTCTGATGTCCACAGAGGATCAGAAGGGCTTATGGGGAATCACCACAATGCCTAAGGTTGACGGTGTTGACACAGCTACAAACTATGCAAACAACGGTGGATCTTCTTGGTACATTACCTCTAACTGCAAGAACGTAGAGCTTGCTGAGGACTTCCTTGCAAGCACATTCGGTTCCAGCACAGACTTCTATGATGCAATCCTTCCTGAGACAGGTGCTATTTCCTGCTACCTGCCAGCTGGTGAGTCTGATGTTTACAACGAGCCAAACGAGTTCTTTGGCGGACAGTCGATCTTCTCCACAATCGTAGAGTACTCCTCTCATATTCCGGAGTTCACAAAGACTCCATATCACTATGAGGCAAGAGAGTGCGTCAACACAGCAGTTGTAAATATTGTAAACGGAACTTCCAAAGAAGATGCTCTTCAGGAAGCACAGGATACACTGGCATTCAAGATGACTGAGTAATCTTTCTTGCGATGTGATTTCAGACTGAATAAGAAATAATTTATTAGGAGGCGGGGGACTGCTAAGTGGTCCTCCGTTTTCTATACAAAAATATGGGCATTAAATGAAAGTGCGGCGGCAAATTTTCCCGGATCATTTGTCGGTACACAAGACTTGAAAGGAGGAGTTCCTGTGAATTCCAAGAAAAAAGGTATGACTCTGGCTACCAAGCAAAAGGCAGCCGGATGGATCTTCCTGGCACCCGCTTCTATTATGATTGCGATCATGAGCTTTTATCCAATGATCCGAGCATTCATCATTTCCCTGCAGACAGGTGCCGGCGCAAACATGCGTTTCGCAGATCCGATCTTCAGCAACTACAAACGTATTCTTGCAGACAAAGTATTCCAGCAGTCTATTGCAAATACATTCCTGTATCTGATCATTCAGGTTCCCATCATGCTGGTGCTTGCAATCCTGCTTGCTCAGCTTCTGAACAATAAGGACCTGAAGTTTAAGGGATTTTT
This sequence comes from Ruminococcus sp. AF31-8BH, assembly GCF_003460605.1. GTDB lineage: Bacteria > Bacillota > Clostridia > Lachnospirales > Lachnospiraceae > Blautia_A > Blautia_A acetigignens. The sequence continues at coordinate 205,026 of NZ_QTVN01000003.1, read as the reverse complement.
CCGTACATGCGTATTCCTTCCGTGTGCGACCTCCCTGGTTTCCTATTCTTTGATCTTCCGTTCCATGTTTGCAACAGACGGTCTGGTCAACAGTGTTCTGATGAAACTGGGAATCCTGTCCACAGGATATAACTTCCTTGGAAACGCTACCAGCGCGAAGATCGTAATCATCATCGCCCTGATCTGGAGATGGACCGGATACAACATGGTATTCTATCTGGCAGGACTTCAGAACATTGAGTATTCTGTATATGAGGCAGCCAAGATCGACGGTGCAAACGGATGGAAAACCTTCTGGAAAATTACAGTACCGCTTCTGAAGCCAACCATTATCATGACATTTATTATGTCCATCAACGGTACCTTGCAGCTGTTCGATGAGTCCATGAACCTGACAAAGGGCGGTCCTGCAAACAGTACCATTACAATGTCACATTATGTTTACAATACCTGTTTCGTCAACGTGCCGAACTTCGGATATGCGGCAGCAATGTCCTTTATTATCTTTATCATGGTAGCGATTCTGGCATTTATCAACTTGAAAGTAGGTGATACTCGTGACTAAGAAAAACAAATCTGCAATCCAGAGAAGACTGATTCCTACATATATTTTTCTGATCATTGTATCATTTTTCTCCGTATTCCCGCTGTACTGGATGATTTCCGCAGCTACCAATACTTCCACAGATGTATCACGCGGACGTATTATTCCGGGAAGTCACTTTATGGAGAACTTCAACAACCTGACATCCCAGCAGCCTCTTTGGAGAGCACTTGGAAACTCTTTCCTGTATGCGATCCTGACCACTGTGATCTGCCTTCTGATCTGCTCCATCGCCGGATACGGATTTGAGGTATATCATGACAAAGGAAAAGACAGACTGTTTTCCATCCTGCTTCTTGCCATGATGGTTCCCCAGGTTGCCACAATGGTTCCGTTATTCAAGATGTTCTCAAAGGCAAAGCTTCTGAATACATCCATCGGTTTCATCCTTCCGATCATTTCCACTCCGTTTATGATCATGATGTTCCGACAGAATGCCCGTGCATTCCCGGTAGATATTATTGAAGCTGCACGTATTGACGGATTAAGTGAGGTCCGGATCTTTTTCCAGATGTTTATTCCGACCATGAAATCAACCTACGCAGCAGCCGCTGTTATTACCTTTATGAATGCCTGGAATGCATACTTATGGCCGAAGGTAATTATGACAGATAACAAAGCCATCACAATGCCAATGCTGATCGCCAACCTGATCACAGGTTATGTAACGGATTACGGTATGCTGATGTGCGGCGTATTATTCTGTTCCATTCCGACTATGGTTGTATTCTTCGTACTGCAGAAACAGTTTGCAGAAGGTATTACCGGTGCGGTAAAATAAGTTTGAAAAATGAGAGGGTGCTGCGATTTGTCTGCGGCGCCCTTTTGTTGAATAAGCGCAAATATTTATATATTTATCTTAATAAATTTCATGGAAATAAACTCTTATGTGAGTATAATAGGAACTTAGAAATTTTTATTGAAGAAACAGAAAGGATCGTATATGAAAGAATTTGATTATTCATTAGTAAAGAATCCGGAATATTTTAAGGACGGAAGAATGGATGCCCATTCCGACCACATCAGTTACGCCAATCCAGAGGAAGCTTCTCTGGAGGAGACTTCTTTTCGCCACAGCCTGAACGGCATCTGGAAATTCCATTATGCCCGCAACTATGAAAGTACAGTAAAGGGCTTTGAAAAGGAAGAGTATTCCTGCAGGGACTGGGATGATATCCGCGTACCTGCACACATTCAGATGGAAGGCTACGACGCTCCCCAGTATGCCAACGTGCAGTACCCATGGGAAGGCCATGAAGACATCCATCCTGGAGAAATCCCGGAGCATTTCAATCCAGTGGCAAGCTATGTGAAATATTTCGAAGTGCCGGAGCAGATGAAAGGAAAACGTCTTTTCATTTCCTTCCAGGGCGCAGAGAGCGGAATTGCCCTGTGGCTGAATGGAAAGTTTGTGGGATACAGCGAGGATTCTTTCACCCCGTCCGAATTTGAACTCACTGATTATGTGAAAGGTGGGGAAAACAAGCTGGCAGCCCAGGTGTTTAAGTGGACAGCAAGCAGCTGGTGCGAGGATCAGGATTTCTACCGTTTCTCTGGCATTTACAGAGAGGTTTATCTTTATACGGTGCCGGATGTACATGTGTATGATCTGCAGATTCGCGCGATTCCAGATGAGACATTAAAGAAGGCAGAATTTGAGATTAAAACAATTGCATGGGGAAAAGGAAGCGTACATATTGTTCTTTCAAAAGACGGACAGACGGTGCTGGAAGACAGTAAGAGTCTGGGAGCGGTGGCAGCAGAATCAGGCAGCAGGAATATGGATGCAGATGCAAAGAACAATGATGACGGCAAAGGTGCAGCTGCACAGGCTGATTCTTTGGACATTTTCACATGGACCGTAGAGAATCCCATTCTCTGGAGTGCAGAAGATCCCCAGCTTTACGATTTGGTTCTGGAAGTTTCCGATGAAAACGGTACTCTTCAGGAAGTCATCCCGCAGAAAATCGGTTTCCGCCGCTTCGAAATGAAAGACGGAATCATGACCTTAAACGGCAAGCGAATTGTATTCAAAGGCGTGAACCGCCATGAGTTCAGCTCCGTCACAGGAAGATGCGTATCTGAGGCAGAGCTTCGTAAGGATCTGACTACCATGAAGCAGAACAATATCAATGCCATCCGTACCTGCCATTACCCGGACGCATCTATGATCTACCGGCTTTGCGATGAGTTCGGCATTTACATGATCGACGAGACTAACCTGGAGAGCCATGGCTCCTGGGATGTGGCAGAATTTACTAAGGACTATACCTATGTAGTTCCTCACGACAAGCCGGAGTGGCAGGCTATGATGCTGGATCGTGCCAATTCCATGTACCAGAGAGACAAGAACCATGCGGCAATTCTCATCTGGTCCTGCGGAAATGAGTCCTTCGGCGGCAAGGACATTTTTGAAATGTCCCAGTTTTTCCGAAACACAGATCCTACCCGTCTGGTACATTACGAAGGGGTTTGCCATGACCGCAGATACAATGCCACCAGCGATATGGAAAGCCAGATGTATCCGTCCGTAGAGGCAATCAAGGACTTCCTTGCAAAGGACGATTCCAAGCCATTCATCTGCTGTGAGTACACTCATGCAATGGGAAATTCCTGCGGAGCCATGCACAAATATACAGACCTTACCGGCACGGAGCCGAAATACCAGGGCGGCTTCATCTGGGACTACATTGACCAGTCTATTTACAAAAAAGACCGCTACGGCAAGGAATTCCAGGCCTACGGCGGAGACTTCGGCGAGCGTCCTACTGACTACAATTTCAGCGGCAACGGAATTGCCTACGGCGGCAATCGTGATGCGTCTCCGAAGATGCAGGAAGTGAAGTTCAATTATCAGAACATTACCGCACAGGTAAAAGAAGAAACCGTGAAGGTTATCAATAAGAACCTGTTTGTAAATACCAATATCTTTGACTGCAAGGCAACGCTTCAGAAAGATGGAAAGGTTGTCCGCACAGCTGTCATGGAGACTGCAGTAGAGCCTTTAAGCCAGAAAGAATATGCCCTTCCATTTAAGAAAGAGGAAAAAGCAGGCGAGTATACCGTAACCGTATCCTTCCATCTGAAAGAGGATAAGCCATGGGCAAAGGCTGGCCATGAGGTAGCCTTCGGCCAGTACGTATACAAGGTAGAAGCACCTGTGAAGCCATGCACAGCACCCCTTCAGGTCATTCACAGCACTCACAACATCGGTGTCAGAGGTGCAGAGTTTGAAGTACTTTTCTCCGTACTCAACGGCGGACTGGTATCCTATAAATACGCAGGCAAAGAAATGATCGAGGCCATTCCGAAGCCTAACTTCTGGCGTGCACCAACAGACAATGACTGTGGAAATCTGATGGCAATGCGCTACGCACAGTGGAAAATTGCCAGCATGTATGTAAACCACAAGGAATACAGAGGCGCAGCCTACGGACCAGGAAATAAACCCAAGGTGGAAGAGAAGGAACATTCTGTAAAAGTATCCTACACCTATTTCCTTCCTACAACCCCGGCGGCAGAGTGCACCCTTACTTACGAGGTTTACGGAGACGGAAGAGTACGCACCACCCTTTCCTATGATCCTGTGAAGGAGCTTGGCGATATGCCGGAGTTCGGTGTGATTTTCAAGTTTAATGCAGATTATGACCATGTAAGCTGGTATGGACTTGGAGAGGCAGAGACCTACGCAGACCGCAAGAAAGGTGCTAAGCTTGGCATCTACAGCAACCTGGTAAAAGATAATATTGCAAGATATATGGTTCCCCAGGAGTGCGGCTCCAAGGAAGAGGTAAGATGGGCGAAGATCACAGACCGCAAGGGCAGAGGAATGCTCTTTGAGATGGATCCGGAAAACGGCCCGATGATGTTCTCAGCCCTTCCATATACCCCGCATGAAATGGAAAATGCAATGCATCCTTACGAGTTTCCGGAAGTTCACTACACGGTAGTCCGTGTGGCAAAAGGCCAGATGGGAATTGCAGGAGACGACAGCTGGGGCGCACGCACCCACGAGGAATATCTGCTGGATGCAAGCAAGCCTATGGAGTTTTCCTTTGTATTTAAGGGAATCTGAGATAGATCATAAAAGGAGACAGCGATGGCAAAAAAAATAGAATACGGCCGCTTTTTGCACGGCGGAGATTATAACCCGGAGCAGTGGCTGGACCGCCCGGACATTCTGAAAAAAGACATTGAATATTTCAAAGAAGCCCATATCAATACCGTATCTGTAGGAATTTTTTCCTGGGCTGTGCTGGAACCGGAAGAGGGAAAATACAATCTGGACTGGCTGGAGCAGATCATTGATAATTTATACAAAGAGAGAATCTATACCATCCTTGCCACACCATCCGGTGCAAGGCCAAAGTGGATGGCAGACAAATACCCGGAAGTCCTTCGCATGGATCCGGACCGTACCAGAAGATTTTTTGGAGGCAGGCATAATCACTGCTACACCTCCCCTGTATACAGGGAGAAGGTTCATGCAATAGATAAGCTGCTTTCCCAGAGACTTGGCAGCCATCCAGGGGTGATCCTGTGGCATATTTCCAATGAATTCGGCGGAGAGTGCTACTGCCCGCTGTGTCAGCAGAAATTCCGGGAATGGCTGAAGGAGAAATACGGAACCATTGAGAAGCTGAATTCCAGTTGGTGCACCACTTTCTGGAGCCATACTTACAACAGCTTTGACCAGATTGAGGCGCCATCACCCAAAGGAGAGGATGCTTTGCATGCCCTGAATCTGGACTGGAAACGCTTTGTCACAGACCGCACCCTCGACTTTATCAAAGAAGAGATATCTGCAATCCGTGAAGGCGGTTCAGAGCTTCCGGTAACAGCCAATCTGATGTACGATTACAATGGACTGGATTATAAGAAATTCCGTGACGTTCTGGATGTTGTGTCCTGGGACAACTACCCGGGATGGCACAAAAAAGAGGAATATCTTACTGCCATTGATGCAGGCATGCAGCATGACCTTATGCGCAGCATCAAGAAGCAGCCCTTCCTTCTTATGGAATCCTGCCCCTCCGCTACCAACTGGAAGCCTATCAATAAGCTGAAAAAGCCAGGCATGATGCTGGCAGCCTCTTTGCAGGCTGTGGCTCATGGATCTGACAGTGTGCTGTACTTCCAGCTGCATCAGAGCCAGGGTGCTTCTGAGAAATTCCATGGGGCTGTGATCGACCACTACGGCGGTGATGATACCCGTGTGTTTAAAGAAGTGACAGAAGTAGGCGAGGCACTTGTGAAGCTTCAGGAAGTATGCGGCAGCCAGATGAAGGCTCCGGCGGCTGTCCTTTACGACAGAGAGAACAACTGGGCAATACAGGATGTACAGGGTCCGAGAAACGAGAATATGTTTTATACAGAAGCAGTACAGAAGCAGTACCGTGCACTGCGGGAGCAGGGTCTGAATGTGGATGTGATTTCCATGGAGCACGACCTTTCTGATTACAAGATCGTGGCAGCGCCGATGGCTTATATGTTCCTGGATGGCTACGAGAAGCAGCTGCGTACATTTGCTGAAAACGGCGGAACGCTGGTGCTTACCTACTGGTCCGGACTTGTGGACGGCACAGATAAGTGTTTACTTGGGGGAACTCCTTACGGTCTGATGGAGGCAGTAGGCCTTCGCACAGAAGAAATTGACGCCCTTTATGACTGGGAAGAGAATTTCGGCATCCCGGAAAACGGCAATCACCTTGGAATAACAGGTACTTACACCTGCAAAAATCTGTGTGAGCTTGTGAAGGTTTCTGATGCCGAAGTGCTGATGCGCTACGGCAAAGATTTCTACGCAGGCAGACCAGTTCTGACACACAGGGCATATGGAAAGGGTCACGTATACTATGTATGCGCGGATATGGAGCAGGCCTTCTATGAAGACTTCTACGGACGCACTGTAAAAGAAGCGGGTGTACAGGCTCCTCTGGAATTCGTTCCAGCAGGCGTTTCCGTTACCCTGCGTGAAAATGAAGCATACCAGTATCTGTTTATCCAGAACTTTGCAAGAGAGCCAAAAGCAGTCCCGGTTCCGGCTGGTTATGAAGTGCTCTACGGAACAGAGAAGGAAGTTCTTGCGCCTCTGGAAACCAGAATACTGAAACGAAGCAAATAAAAAATGAAATAAGATGCAGGAGACCAATCCTCTCCTGAAAATAAGAAGCCAGTGCGAAAAGATTTTTTGACACTGGCTTCTTTTTGACTGTATAATGGGAAAAACGGACTTTTGCGTTGAACGTTTTAGAATACAGTCAGGAGGTACCCTGTGCAAAAAGAACTTTTGGAAAAGCTTCGTGAAATTACAGAAGAAGAAAAACGGATCCTGAACGGAGAGGCTGAAGTAGATAGAGACCTTTATACATCAGGAAAGGATTTTACTGTTGACAGCAGCAAGATGCTGGAGGAAGGAAAGCTGATTGCGGTGCGTACCCACACACGATTTATCCATTTTCCTCTCCACCGGCATAATTATGTGGAGGTTCTTTATGTCTGTGAGGGATCCCTTACCAATATTATAGATGGAAAACAGGTAATTGTGCGAAAGGGGGAACTTCTTTTTCTGAATCAGTTTACCCATCATGAAATCCTGGCGGCAAAAAGAAATGACATTGCGATTAATTTTATGATTCTTCCGGAATTTTTCGATGTGGCATATACAATGGCGGGCAACAACAATGTGCTGGCGAATTTTCTGGTGAATGTGCTTCGCCGTGATAACCAACGAGGAGAATATCTTCATTTTAAGGTATCAGAGGTGCTGCAGATCCAGAATCTTCTGGAGAATATGATTTATTCCCTTGTGACAGGCCGGGGAAACCAGAATCGGATCAATCAGACCACAATGGGGCTTATTTTCCTTTATCTTCTGGACTCTGTGCAGTGTGTGGAAATGCGTCTGCCAAATCAGTATGAGAATATGATTTCCATGACTACGCTGGATTATATTGAGCAGAAATACCGCACTGCTACCCTTACTGAGCTTTGCGAAATGCTTCACCTTCCTATGCATGTGCTTAGTAAAATGATCAAGAAAACTACGGGCTATAATTTTAAAGAGTTGCTGCAGAGAAAACGACTCAGCAAGGCGGTGGAACTGATGTGCGATACAGATCTTCCCATCAGTGATGTGATCGCAGCAGTTGGGTATGAGAATAACAGTTATTTTCACCGGGTGTTTAAAGAACGCTATCATGTAACGCCAAGAGCCTTTCGTCTGGAAAATAAAAAAAGCGACCAGGTGCGTTTATAAAAAAATCCAAAAAAATTTATAATTTGTTCAAAAAAATTTTTTAAATTAGTTGCAAAAGGTTGACATCTAATTAGAAAAAAAATAAAATGAAAGCAAATAAAAATATCAAGGAGGAAGTAAAATGAACAAAATGTGTAAAAAAGTTGTCAGCCTTCTTCTTGCAGCAGTGATGGTACTCACAATGACTGCCTTCGCTTCTGTTGTTTATGCCGCTGACGAAGACAAGGTAGAAGCTGACCCGAACTTCAAAATGGGCGTTATCCTTGTAGGCGATGAGACTGAAGGATATTCTGCAGCTCACATTGCAGGCATTAAGGAAGCTGCTGCAGAGCTTGGACTTGATGACAGCCAGATCATCTGGAAATATAAAGTTCCGGAAGATTCCAGCTGTTATGATGCAGCAATTGACCTTGTGGGACAGGGATGCTCCCTGGTAATCGGAAACAGCTACGGACATCAGACTTATCTGGTACAGGCTGCACAGGAGTATCCGGATGTAACCTTCGTTTCTATGACAGGTGATTTTGCAGCAATCAGCGGTCTTGAGAACTTCAAGAATGCATTCACAAACATTTATGAATCCCGTTATGTATCCGGCGTTGTAGCTGGCCTGAAGCTGAAAGAGATTATGGAAGACGGTACTCTTACAGCTGAAACTCAGCCAGACAGCTTTGATGCAGACGGCAATGTTAAGATCGGTTATGTTGGAGCATTCAGCTATGCAGAGGTTGTTTCAGGCTACACTGCATTCTACCTTGGTGTTAAGAGCGTAGTTCCGAATGTTGTAATGGAAGTTAAGTACACAAACTCCTGGTTTGATATTGACAAAGAGGGTGCAGCAGCTGAGGCACTTATTGCAAACGGCAGTGTTATCATTGGACAGCATGCAGACTCTACAGGTGCTCCTGCAGCTACACAGAAGCTTCATGATGATGGCAAGATCTGCTACTCTGTAGGATACAACATTGATATGATCGCAACTGCTCCAACAGCAGCACTTACTTCTGCAACCAATAACTGGGCTGTATATTACAAACACGCTATTGCAACTGTAATGGGCGGCGGTGATCTTGAGCAGGATTGGTCCGCAGGATATAATGATGATGCAGTAGGTATTACAGACCTTGGTGAGTCCTGCGCAGAAGGCACAGCAGATTATGTTGCTGACATTGAGAGCAAGCTCAAAGATGGTTCTCTTCAGGTATTTGATACTTCTACATTTACTGTTGGTGGCGAAGAGGTTACTTCTGCACCGGTTGATCTTTCCTTTATGGATTACACAACTGATCCTGCAACTGTTGTATACCAGGGCGAGACAGTTGAGGCAATTCAGGACGGACATTTTGCAGAGTCCACATTCAGAAGTGCTCCATACTTTACACTTCGTATTGACGGAATCACAGAGGATGCAGAGGCAGTTGAATAATTGACAGACCTTATGTGAAATGCTGTTTCTGACAGCTAAGAATTAGATGAATCCAAAAGGGGAGCTGTAAAAATGGCTCCCCTTTTCTTAATGAAAAAGGGAAGGGAGGCACAACACTTTGGAATATGCAATTCAGTTAAAAAATGTTACCAAAACATTTGGAAAAGTTGTTGCCAACAAAAATGTAAGCCTTGATGTAAAAAAAGGCGAGATCCTCTCCCTCCTGGGAGAAAACGGAAGCGGTAAGACTACCCTTATGAATATGATCTCCGGTATCTATTTTCCGGATTCAGGAGAAATCCTTGTTGATGGGAAGAGAGTAGAGATCCGCTCACCAAAAGATGCTTATGATCTGGGAATCGGTATGATCCACCAGCATTTTAAGCTGATCGATGTATTCAGTGCCACAGAAAATATTGCTCTTGGACTTGACAAAAAACAGAAATTCGATCTGAAAGAGGTTCGGAAAAAAGCACAGGCTATTTGTGACAGATATCATTTTGACCTGGATCTGAACCAGAAGGTCTATGAGATGAGTGTGTCTCAGAAACAGACTCTGGAGATTGTAAAGGTACTTTACCGAGGCGCGAACATCCTGATTCTGGATGAGCCTACTGCAGTGCTTACACCTCAGGAAACAGAACGTCTCTTTGAAGTAATCCGTAATATGAAGGCAGATAACAAATCTGTTATTATCATCACACACAAGCTTCATGAAGTATTAGAGATTTCTGATCAGGTTGCAATTCTCAGAAAAGGCGAATATATAGGTACAGTAAACACCAGTGAAGCTACAGAGAATTCTCTGACAGAGATGATGGTAGGCAAAAAGGTAGAACTGAACATTGCCCGTTCCGCACCTGTGAATCCTGTGAAACGTCTGGAAATATCTCATCTGACTGTATATAATCGCGAGGAAATCAAGATACTGGATGACGTAAGCTTTGATGTTTACGGAGGAGAAGTCCTGGGAATCGCAGGTATTTCCGGAAATGGCCAGAAGGAGCTTCTGGAAGCCATTGCAGGACTTCAGATCACAGCGCAGGGAAGCAGCATTGAGTTCTATGAGCGCGGCAAAGAAGATCAGCCTATTCAGCTGGTTGGTAAAACACCAAAAAAGATCCGCGATGCAGGCGTTCACCTTGCATTTGTTCCGGAGGATCGTCTTGGCATGGGACTGGTAGGCTCTATGGGTATGACCGGAAATATGCTTCTTAAAAGCTATGGAAAAGGCTCATCCCCGATTACAGATATGCGTACTCCAAGAAAAATGGCAGAAAAGGTAAAAGAGGAACTGGAGGTTGTAACTCCAAGCCTGAATACTCCTGTATCCCGTCTGTCCGGCGGAAATGTGCAGAAGGTTCTGGTAGGCCGTGAGATTGCAGAGGCACCTACTGTACTGATGACTGCATATGCGGTAAGAGGCCTTGATATCAATACCTCTTATACGATTTATAATCTTCTGGATGAAGAGAAAAAAGAAGGAGTTGCAGTTGTATACGTTGGTGAAGACCTGGACGTTCTTATTGATTTGTGCGACCGTATCCTTGTGCTTTGCGGCGGTAAGGAGAACGGCATTCTGGATGCCAGAACTACTACCAAGGAAGAAGTGGGACTTCTTATGACAAATCTTCGGAAGGAGGGAAAATAAATGAGCGAAGTAAAAACAAAAGAGCCCTTGATCCGAATTATTAAGCGTGACAGAAGCAGCTTTGGCTATAAGGTATGGGTTCGGGCAGCTGCCATTATTCTGGCACTGGTCGTAGATGCTATTTTCATTTATAGTGTAACCGGGCTAAATCCGCTGTCTGTATACGGAGTTATGTTAAACGGAACCTTTATGACAAGCATCCGTTTTTCCTGGGCAATGCGAGATCTGGTAACCCTGCTTTGCATTGGTATTGCCCTTGCTCCTGCGTTTAAAATGCGCTTCTGGAATATTGGTGCAGAAGGTCAGGTGCTTGTAGGCGGTCTTGCGACAGCTATGATTATGGTAAAATTCGGAGGAAGCCTTCCTACACCGGTGCTTTTTCTGGTAATGTTTCTTACAAGTGTAATTGCCGGCGGTCTTTGGGGATTTATTCCGGCAGTATTTAAAGCATATTGGAATACCAACGAGACTCTTTTCACCCTGATGATGAATTACGTTGCAACAAGTATTGTTGCATGTATGACGAACATTCTCAGAGGAAAGGCCTCCAGTCTTGGAAAACTGAACATGTCCACACAGGCCGGATGGTTTCCGCAGTTTATGGGTCAGAGATACAACATTAATATTCTTATTGTTGTAATTCTGATGTTTGTCATGTTTTTCTATCTGAAATATTCCAAACAAGGTTATGAGATCACAGTAGTAGGTGAATCTGAGAATACTGCAAGATATGCCGGAATCAACGTAAAATGGGTCACCATCCGTACTATGATCATTTCCGGTGCAATCTGCGGTCTGGTAGGATTCCTGATCGTAGCCGGAAGAGATCAGACAATATCCACCACATCAGCAGGTGGAAACGGATTTACTGCTATTATTGTTGCATGGCTTGCAAAATTCAATACTTTTTATATGGCATTGATTTCATTTTTGCTGATCTTCCTTTCCAAGGGCGCATCAGAAATTGCTTCTGCATACAGTCTGAATGATTATGCAGCAAGTATTATTGAAGGAATTATCCTGTTCTTTATTCTGGGAAGTGAATTCTTTATTAATTACAAGATGATCTTCCGGGGTTCCAAAAAGGAGGTGCACTAAATGAGTAATCTGATTGCATGGATCATCAGGGCAATTCCATTTGGAACCATCATTATGTTTGGCTCCATGGGAGAAATTACTACTGAGAAATCCGGAAACCTGAATCTTGGTGTTCCGGGAATTATGTACCTTGGCGGTTTTGCCGGCTTTGCCAGCTCTTATTTCTATGAGAAAAATGCTGCAGATCCAAAAGGATGGATATGTGTGCTTCTGGCACTTACAGCAGCAATTGCGGCATCTATGCTCGGTGGGCTGATCTTCAGCTTCCTGACCATTACCTTACGTGCAAACCAGAACGTTACCGGTCTTGCTCTTACAACCTTTGGTATGGGTGTTGCCAACTTTTTCGGTGTATTTATTTTAAATGGTGCAAGCTATACAGCGGCACCTCTTGCCTATGCATCTTTTTCAAAGAAGATTCCGTTCCTGTCAACGAAGCTTGGAATTATCAGTAAAACGGTATTTCCTTATGGCTTTCTGGTGTATGCGGCAATTATTATTGCCATTGTACTTCACTATATACTGAACAAAACAAGAGTAGGTCTGAATCTTCGTGCAGTAGGAGAAAATCCGGGAACAGCAGATGCAGCAGGTATTAATGTTACAAAGTATAAATATCTGGCAACCTGTATTGGTGCAGGTCTTTCCGGTATTGGCGGCCTGTATTATGTACTGGATTACAACCAGGGAATCTGGGCAACTACAGGACAGATTGAAGCTCTTGGCTGGCTGGCTGTTGCGCTTGTAATTTTCACTACCTGGAAGCCGCTGAATGCAATCTGGGGTGCTTACCTGTTTGGAATGCTCTACTGGCTGTATCAGTTCCTTCCGAGTATTCTTGGAATTAAGGTGGCAAGCTATATTACCGATCTGATCCAGATGGTTCCGTATGTGGTTACTATCGTGGTTCTGATCGTGGTAAGCTTCCGCAAGAAAAAAGAAAATCAGCCTCCGGAAAGTCTGGGACTTTCCTACTTCCGAGAGGAAAGATAAGAGATTTTTGGAAATCCTCTGTGCAGATGTTTCTGGCATCTGCATGGGGGATTCTTTTATGTACAAACCCATGGAATTATGTGTGGCAGGAAGGCGAAAGTCAGGAGTTAACAGTTTGTGAAAAAAAGGTGTCCTCGTTCAAAAATGTTTACAAAATATTGCAAAAATGTTATATTATCTTTAACTGACACAGGCAAATGAGATCAGAAAGGAATATAAATTATGAAGAAAAGATATGTTCTTGCTGCCCTGGCAGCAATGGTAGTACTGGCAGGATGCGGGGGGAAAGCTTCCACAGACAATACAGATACACAGAACACACAGGATGCCCAGGACGATTCTGCAGCAGCATCTATGGATGACGATGAGCTGTCTGAGCTGGACCCGGAATTTTCCCAGGATCTGGAGAGCAATGAGGAAATCGATGCCGTGGATGATACAGAAGAGACAGCACTGGATCCCATCACTCCATCTGATTATCTTGTGAAAAATGCTTCCGATTACGTTACCATTGGTGATTACAGCGATGTGGAAGTGACCAAGTACACCTATGAGATCACAGATGACATGGTGCAGGAGGAAATTCAGGAAGAACTGGAGAGCTACAGCGAGGAAGAGTCTACAAATGCACCTTCTGAGGATGGCAATATTGTATATATGAATTTAACTGCTACAGTTGACGGCGAGGCCGGGGATGAGGAAGAAACCTTTATCATTCTCGGACAGGAAGAATACGGCGCTGAGTTTGATGAGAAGCTGACAGGCGTTTCTGCTGGGGATCAGCTTGATTTTTCCGTCACATACGGGGATGATACCTGGCAGGAGGACTGGCAGGGCAAAACCGTGGACTTCAAAGTAGAAGTAACGGATGTCACCAAATCCAACACGCCAGAGTACAACGACGATTACGTAAAGAACAACACAGACTACGACACCAAGGCAGACTACGAAGCAGCCGTAAAGGAAAACCTGCAGCAGAGCTATGACGAGCAGAGCACCTATGATGCGGAAGAGGAGCTGATCACGGCCTGCGTGGCAAAAACAGAGTTTACAGGCGAGTATCCGGATGCCCTGTTTGAATCCTGCAAGGAGGAAGTGCTTTCCGGCTACACCATGTTCATGGAAGATGGGGAGGAAGTAAGCGACGTTCTGGAAATGTTCGGCGTTTCCGAGTCCGATATTGAAGAAGAAGCCAAAAATCTTGTAAACCGCAGGCTGTTTATTGCTGCATATGTACAGGCAAATAATGTAGAGGTTTCAGAAGAGGAATATGTAGATTATGTAAAAGAATATGCTGCATATTATGGTGAAACTGCAGCAGATTTTGAAGCTTTATATACAAGAGAGACCATTGTAAATGCCATTTATGAAAGTAAGGCTACCGGACTTCTTATGGAGCAGGCAAAGGTAACAGAGGTTCCATATACAGCAGATACCTATGGAGATGAAAAGTCTGATGATGCCGAAAATATTGATGATATGGAAATGGTAGAAGAGGGCGAAGCGGGAATTGGCGAGTAGCAGTTGTATATTTTTAACCTTTTTTAATAATTTTTAGTCTTTTAATTTTGTGATATATATGATATAGTAATTGATACGCGACAATGGACGGACAGCAATCTGGAGATGTGATTCAGAGAGTTTGCCCGCCCATTTATTGTATGGACAAAGTAGATTTGTCCAATAATCACTTTATCGTGTGAAAAAGGAGGAATAAGATGAAATTTTCAGAAATGCCTTACAGCCGCGTTGATTTTCCAGCTGTAATCGCTCAGGGAAAAGAAATCATCCAGAGAGCTTCCCAGGCGAAAAGCGGGGAAGAGCAGTTTGAAATCCATCAGGAATTTTACAAGCTGTTAGATCATGTTAACACTCTCTACACAATTGCACATATCCGCAGAGATGGGAATGTGGCAGATGCGTTTTATGAGGAAGAGAATGCTTATTATGATGAGATGCTTCCAGAGCTGACAGCTTTGGGAAATGAATATCAGAAGGTGCTTTTTGCTACTCCATATCGTGCGTATATGGAAGAGAAGATCGGACCGGTTGCATTTAAATCCATGGAACTGGAGATGAAATGCTTTAATGATAGTCTGATTCCCCTTATGCAGGAAGAGAATACATTGTCTACCCGTTACAGAAAGCTGATCGCTTCCGCTAAGATTATGTGGGAGGGAGAGGAATTGAATCTTTCCCTTATGAGTAAATACATGCGCTCATCAGATCGTGATACCCGTAAGAAAGCATGGGCTGCTTATGCCGGCTTCTTTGAAGATAATCAGGAAGAACTTGATGAAATTTATGATCAGCTGGTAAAGAACCGAACCAAACAGGCACAGATGCTTGGCTTTGAGAATTTTATTGATATGGGATACTGCCGCATGAATCGTAATTCCTATACCAAAGAAGACATTCAGATGCTTCGTGACCAGATTAAGAAAGTATTTGTACCGCTTGCTTCGAAGATGCATAAGAATCGTCAGGCTCGTCTTGGCGTGGAGCAGCTTCATTACTATGATATTGGTGTGTATTTCCCACAGGGAGATCCGGCTCCAATCGGTACACCGGAAGAGATTCTTGAAAGCGGACGTAAAATGTATACAGAGATGTCTGCTGAGACAAAAGATTTCTTCAATATGATGATGGAGAACGAACTTTTTGATGTATTTGGACGTAAGAATAAGGCTACAGGCGGCTACATGACTGAACTTCCGGATTACGGCGTACCGTTCATTTTTGCAAACTTTAATGGTACAAGTGGTGATGTGGATGTAATTACACATGAGTGCGGACATGCCTTCCAGAGTTATGTGGCTGGCAAGGATCCTATTAAAGATCATTACCGTTATCTGACTATGGAGACAGCAGAAATTCATTCCATGTCTATGGAATTTTTCGCAGAGCCATGGATAGAGCTTTTCTTCGGAGAAAGAGGAGAAGATTATCGTAAGATGCATCTGGAGGATGCAATTGACTTTATTCCTTATGGAACTATGGTAGATGAATTCCAGCATATTGTATATGGCAATCCGGAGATGACACCGAAGGAACGCAGAGATGCATGGAAGCAGCTTGAGAAGGAGTATCGTCCGTTCCTGGATGTTACCGGCTGCAAATTCCTGGAAGATGGAAGATACTGGCAGAGACAGCATCATATTTATGAGCTTCCGTTCTATTATATTGATTATGTGCTTGCACAGCTTTGTGCATTCCAGTTTAAGATTCGTATGGAGAAAGACCAGGCTGATACATGGGCTGCATATATGAAGCTTTGTGAGCTTTCTGCAAGTGATTTTTATCCGTCCATGCTGAAGCAGGTCGGACTTACTGTTCCTTTTGAAGAGGGTTGTATCCAGAAAATTGTAGCGGGGCTTGATAAGAAGCTGGTACAGTGAATATAGCAGATACTTAATTTTCGCTGCACCAGATTGAGATTTTCTGAGAAACCAGAAGAAATGTGAGGCGTATTTGTGAAGAAATATGGGAATGATTACCGTCAGAACGGGAAACAATTTGAATATACCGGGAAATGGCACAGCACCAAAGCAGAGGCTAAGGAACTGAAGCAATATGCATGGAGCTATACAGGTCTGATGATTGCGGCTATGATTGTATATGTGGCAGGACTTATGATAAATAATGCAGGAAGCCGTGTTTTCTGGGTGCTGATTCCTTTCGTGACGATGATTTTTCCCATTTCCTATGGAATCATGGGAGGGGTGTCCCTTCTCCTCTTTTGCAGAAATCAGGAGGGGAAAGGGCAGACATCCCAGGTGGTGATTCCGGAGGAACATGTGGGCCATATGACCCGTGCACAATACGAAAAAGGAATACGCCGTCCGGTAAGATGCAGCATCGCAATTGTCGGATTTGCATTTTTTACATGTGTGGCAGACTTGATTCTGATACTTTTGAAGCCCACAGATCTTGTGTTAACCAGGGAGCTATTATTCGAGGTGGTTAGTGCTATAACTTTAACACTGGGAAGTGTTGCTGCTGTACAAAGTTGTCGAACTAAAGTAAAATTCACAATTTTTGAATAAGAATTTTTCGGTTTTTGACAAAAATGGACAAAATTCCAGTCATTAACTATTGCGTAAGCAGTAAAACATGATAAAATAGAAGAGCGCAGAACAACACCAGAGGGGTTGTAGCAGTGGCTGTCCTTAATGGATAGTTACAATAAAATTTATCAAAGGAGGATAAGATATGAGCAAGAAGAAGTTAATGGCCCTGTTATTAACAGGTGTCATGGCAGCATCAACAGTGAGCGTTCCTGTTTTTGCTGAAGAGGCTGAGGGAGGTTCTTCCGATACACCACTTGTTATTGGACAGACTAACTTCTCCGAGAAATTCAGCGGATTATTCCACGAGACAGTTCCGGATACGCAGATTGCAGAGAACGTAGGCGAATATCTGTTCGGAAGTGACCGTACAGGTGCCATTATTTATAATGGTATCGAAGGCGAGACACGTGAGTATAACGGAACGGATTATACTTACACAGGACTTTCCGATGTAACTGTTACAGAGGGCGAGGATGAGACTGTATACAATTTCAAACTTCGTGAGGATGTAACATTTTCTGACGGTGAGCCTCTTACCGCAGATGACCTGATTTTCACATATTATGTACTTTCTGATACAGATTATGATGGAAATGCAACATTCTATTCCACCAATATCAAAGGTATGAAAAATTACCGTCTGAATTCCACAGCAGCAGATTCCATCACAGATGAAGATGTTGCGAATACACTTGCAGATATGCCAGATGAAGTTGCTGCAAGAGTGAAAGATGAGCTGATGGTTCCGCTTCTTACATCTGAGTATGAGTGGGCTCAGACTGCATGGGAAGATTATGCAGATGATTACGGCGTTGCAAACGGAGATGAGTTCTTCGCAATGCTTTACGCAAAAGATGAGAACTATTCTGTAGATGGCAAGGATCAGGATACTATCATTAATGAAATCGCAGATCAGTATGGCAAGGATTATCTTGCACTTGCAGCTGCATATGGCGATGAAGCATTCTTCGATGAAGATGCAGCAACAATCGCTTCCGAGTACCTGGTAGAGCAGAAAACTGCTGCAGGTGAGGGTGAGGAAGTTGCTAATATCGAAGGTATTAAGAAGCTTGGTGATTATGAGGTTGAGGTTACCACAGATGGTTTCGAGGCAACTACAATCTATCAGCTTGGCGTAATCGTTGAGCCAATGCACTATTATGGAGATGCTTCTCTCTATGATTATGATAACAACCAGTTCGGTTTCACAAGAGGAGACCTCTCCGCTGTACGTGATAAATCCAACCAGCCACTTGGCGCAGGTCCGTACAAATTTGTGAAATATGAGAACAAGACTGTATACATGGAAGCAAACGAGAACTACTACAAGGGTGCTCCTAAGACTAAGTACCTCCAGTGGCGTGAGACTTCCGATGCAGATAAGATTGCCGGCGTTGAGCAGGGTACAATCGACCTTTCCGATCCATCCGGAAGCAAATCTGCATTTGACCAGATTAAGAGCATCAACGGAAATGATGAGCTCAGCGGTGATAAGATCATCGTTAACGCAACAGACAACCTTGGATATGGATACATTGGTCTTAACGCAAACACAATCAATGTTGGCGGAGAGCCAGGATCTGATGCTTCTAAGAATTTAAGAAAAGCACTTACAACTGTACTTGCTGTATATCGTGATGTAGCAATTGACTCTTACTATGGAGATGCTGCTTCCGTAATCAACTATCCGATCTCCAATACATCCTGGGCAGCTCCTCAGAAATCTGATGCAGATTATCAGGTGGCTTACTCTGTAGATGTTGATGGAAATCCGCTTTACACAGATGATATGACTGATGATGAGAAGTTTGCAGCAGCAACACAGGCAGCTCTTGGCTTTTTCGAAGCAGCTGGATACACTGTAGAAAACGGCAAAGTAACAGCAGCTCCGGAAGGTGCAAAGATGAGCTATGAGATCATCATCGGTGCTGATGGAAGTGGAGATCACCCAAGCTTTGCAATTCTTACAGATGCAAAGGCAGCTCTTGAGTCCATCGGATTTACACTTGACATCAATGATGTTACAGACTCCAATATTATGTGGGATGCTTTAAATGCAGGTACTGTAGAAATGTGGGCAGCTGCATGGCAGGCAACAGTGGATCCTGATATGTATCAGGTTTACCACAGCGCAAGTGTAAAGAGCAATTACTACCACATTAATGATGAAACACTGGATCAGGATATTATTGATGCCCGTTCTACAGCTGATCAGGAATACAGAAAATCTGTTTACAAACAGTGTCTGGATATTATTCTTGACTGGGCAGTTGAGATTCCGATCTATCAGAGACAGAACTGCGTTATTTACAGCCCTGAGCGTATCAATGCAGATACCTTTACGAAAGACGTTACCACATTCTATTCATGGTATAACGATATCACTAATATCGAAATGAACTAAAGGTATAAAAGAAAAATGACCTGTTAGCGCAGTGGGTCCACCTTGATAAGTGGACCCACTGCCTTACTGGCAGTATGCCTTGGGTTACGGTAGAATCCGTGCCCGGTAAAAGAGAAGGCCGCTGATATGTGGCCAGGCAACTGCACAGTATACCGGCTGTAATCGGCAGACGGACAGAACCGGCAGGACACACTGCCAGTAAGAACGAAAAGTCAGATTTCTTGCCTGATACTGGAAAGGACAAATTTAAGAATGAAGAAGTTTATTGTACGTCGTGTACTTTTGGGAGCGATGATCCTATTCTTCGTTTCCATGATTATCTATTCAATTGAGAGAGCCCTTCCTACTTCTTATGTAGAAGGAAGAGCCCGTGACATGTCAATGAAACAGGGCGCTAAGCCCTATGATGAGCTGGTTGCTGAGCTGAATGCTTCGTATGGTCTGGATAAGCCGGTCCTGGAAGGATATTTTGTATGGCTCGGAAAAGCTATTCATGGTGAGTTTGGAGAATCCTGGATTTTCCATCAGCCTGTAACAAAGAAATTTTCCAGCGTTATCTGGTATTCCTTTGCGCTGGCATTGGCCGCATTCCTGTTGGAAATAATGATTGCCATACCTTTGGGTATTATATCGGCAACGAAACAGTATAGCAGGGTCGATTATGCAGTTACCGTTTTTGCACTGATTGGTATTTCCCTGCCTTCCTTTTTCTTTGCCACTATTCTGAAATGGATTTTCTCTATTAATTTAAAATGGGTTGACCTGTATGGTATTGTAAGCCGTATGCATGAGTCCTACGGAAGCGTAGGTAAGGTGCTTGATATGGCACAGCACATGATTCTTCCTGTCATTACGCTGACCATCGTAAGTGTTGGTTCCCTTATGCGTTATACAAGAACTAATATGCTAGAGGTTCTGAATGCAGACTATATCCGCACTGCCAGAGCGAAAGGTGTTTCAGAGAAAAAAGTAGTTTCCCATCATGCTTTCCGTAATACGCTGATCCCGATCATCACTATTCTCGGAAGTACACTTCCCAATCTGTTTGGTGGAGCGATGATCACAGAGACTCTGTTCCAGATTCCGGGAATCGGATATACATCCTATCAGGCACTGACTCAGGGAGATATTCCGTTTACCATGTTCTATATGGTATTCCTGGCGTTTCTGACATTAACCGGCAATCTGATCGCAGATATTCTCTATGCTGTGGCAGATCCAAGGGTACGAGTAAATTAGGAGGAAAAACATGAGTACAGATTCAACAAAGAAAAAAGACAATCATGTCAGTACCTCCAAGGCACTGGATGATGAGCAGCGTGTAAAAATCCTTTCCCCTGGAATGCTTGTTGCGAAAAGATTCTTCCGCAATAAGCTGGCAGTGGCAGGACTTGTAATTCTGGTAACAATGTTTATATTTTCGTTTATAGGCGGTATGGTAAGTCCCTACGGCGAGAGCCAGGTCTTCCGTAAAACAGACCATGTATGGAAGGATTATGCAGGAGCTACCTATAATAAATCTTATATTTTTGAAACAGCAAATGGTGCTGAATTTCCTACACAGGGACAGCAGAAATTTATTCTTGCCACAAACAAGGGAAATGATTCCTTTGAGGCAAATGGTGTAACCTATGGACTGGAGCAGAAGGGTGAAGATTATTGGGCAATTTATTCTTCAGAATCAGTAGCAACAGTTCTTACCCTGAAGGGTAAATCTACCTATAAGCAGGTTGGAAACACAGAAGTAACAGACGAAATCAAAGAGGGCTATGAAGAGGCCGTCGCAAATGATGAGAATACATTTGAAGTAGATGGCATTACTTATACCATTGAGAAAGCGGGACGTGAGAACCAGATTACTATTTCCGGTGAGGTTGCATTTGCAACTAAGAAGGTATTTAGCGCAGCAGCAAAGGATGCAGATCTTGGCTTCCAGTTCAAGCAGGCAGTGCTTGATGCAATTGAAGCCGGAGAGACTTCATTTGAATATGATGGCACTAAGTATGAGCTGAATACAACAGAGGAAGAGACATCCACAGAGGTTGTAAAGGATGGTGAAGTCTACGCTACTATTTCCAATCTTCTGGTATCTCCTCAGGCAAACGGCGTATTCCTTTCTCTTTCCTTTAAAGAGGCGGTTGAGCAGGCAATTGCTGATAAAGCAACTACCTTTACGGCTATGAATGAGGCTGGTGAAGAAGAAACCTATCAGCTTCAGACTAAGAATACACAGTATGTTGTAAGAAGCCAGAAAGCGACTACTGTAAATGATACCTATTCTGCTCCGAGCAAAAAGCACTGGGCAGGAACTGATGGAAATGGTATGGATATGCTGACCAGGCTGATGTATGGCGGACGTATTTCCCTTATGATCGGTTTCGTTGTTATCATTATTGAGGGTATTATCGGTATTCTTATCGGTGGTATTTCCGGTTATTTCGGAGGATGGGTAGACACCATTCTTATGCGTGTGGTTGACGTTGTAATCTGTATTCCGGCGATGCCGCTGTACATTATCATTGGTTCCGTTATGGATTATTACAAGATTGATCCGCGAATTCGAATTTATGCACTTTGTGCGATCCTTGGTATTGTAGGATGGCCTGGAATTGCACGAATGGTTCGAGGACAGATTCTTTCTCTTCGTGAGCAGGAATTTATGGTTGCAACAGAAGCTACCGGTGTTCGTATTTCAAGACGTATTTTCCGTCACCTGATTCCGAACGTTATTCCTCAGCTGATCGTTATTGCAACAATGGGACTTGGTGATGTTATCCTGATGGAGGCAACTCTTAGCTTCCTTGGAATCGGTGTTAAATTCCCATACGCTTCCTGGGGTAATATTGTAAATGCGGTAAATGATGTATACGTATTGACCAACTTCTGGTTCGTATGGATCCCGGCCGGATTCTTAATCCTGCTGACCGTTCTTGGCTTTAACTTTGTGGGTGATGGTCTTCGTGACGCATTCGACCCGAAAATGAAACGGTAGGTGCGAATATGGCATTATTTGGTAAGAAAAACGCAAACTATATCTCAGCTAAGGAAACCAAAAGAATTTCCAAAGAGAATCGAAAAATCACCAGTGAGATAGAGAAGAAGAGAAACAGAAAGAATATTCCGGAGTCAGAATATATTACTACTATGAAGAACCCGGAAAACGTAGTTGAGTTTGACAATGTTCATACTTATTTCTTTACAGATATCGGAACTGTTAAAGCTGTTGACGGTGTAAGTTTTGAAATTCCACAGGGAAAAACAGTTGGTGTCGTTGGAGAATCCGGCTGCGGAAAATCTGTAACAAGCCTTTCTCTGATGCAGCTGGTACAGCGTCCTCAGGGACAGACTGTAGAAGGAGAAATCCGTTTTAATACAGGCGATAAGGCTTATAATATTGTAAATACTCCGTCAAGCATTATGCAGAAGCTTCGCGGAAATGAGCTTTCCATGATCTTCCAGGAGCCTATGACTGCGCTGAACCCGGTTTTCCGTATTGGTGAGCAGGTGGATGAGATCACCATGCTTCACAATCCGGATATGAGCAAGGAGCAGGTGAAGGCAAGAACCATCGAAATGCTGGAGATGGTTGGTATTGCCAACAGTGAGGGCGTTTATAAAATGTATCCTCATGAGTTGTCCGGTGGTATGCGTCAGCGTGTATGTATCGCAATCGGTCTTGCATGTAACCCAAGACTGATCATTGCAGATGAGCCTACTACAGCTCTTGATGTTACTATTCAGGCTCAGATTCTGGATTTGATGCGTAATCTGAAAGATAAGATCAATTCTTCCATTATGCTGATTACTCACGACCTTGGTGTTATCGCAGAAATGGCAGACTATGTAGTTGTTATGTATGCCGGCCGTGTGGTTGAGAAAGGTACAGCAAGTGAGATTTTCAATCATCCGTCTCATCCATATACCATTGGACTTATGCGCTCCAAACCGGTTGTTGGTAAGAAGGTTGACAAGCTTTACAGTATTCCGGGTAAGGTTCCGAATCCAATTGACATGCCGGATTACTGTTACTTCCGCGACCGCTGCGAGCTTAGCTGTGATAAATGCCAGGGAAGCTATCCAGGGGTTGTGAAGTTAAGTCCGACACATGAAGTAAGCTGTTATCGTTATGCTGACCGTCCGGAAGCAGGATGGCTGGCAACTGTTCATCCGGGAGAGGGGGGAAATGCTCATGAGTGAGAATAAGACAGCAGAGAATAAAAATAAGCAGTCCGATAACATTCTGGAGGTATCCCATCTTAAGAAATATTTCCCGATCAAGGGTGGAATGTTCGGTAAGCAGGTTGGTGCCGTAAAGGCAGTTGATGATGTTTCCTTTACTTTAAAACGAGGAACAACAATGGGTCTTGTAGGAGAGTCCGGATGTGGTAAATCCACAACAGGACGTACCATCTTAAGACTGATCGAAAAGACAGACGGACAGGTACTTTTCAATGGAAAGGATGTATATGGTCTTTCCCGCAAGGAAATGCGTGATATGCGTACTAAGATGCAGATCATTTTCCAGGATCCTTATTCTTCCCTTTCTCCAAGACTTCCGGTTGGTGAGATTATTGGAGAGGCAGTAAGAGAGCACAATCTGGTACCGAAGTCTGAGTATGCAGATTATGTAACTAAGATTATGGATGACTGTGGTCTTCAGTCCTATCACAAGGATCGTTATCCCCATGAGTTTTCAGGCGGACAGAGACAGCGTATCTGCATTGCAAGAGCGCTTGCTTTGAATCCGGAATTCGTTGTGTGTGATGAGCCTGTTTCTGCGCTGGACGTTTCCGTACAGGCACAGATCATCAACCTGTTAAAGGAGCTTCAGGAAAAACGCAATCTGACCTACCTGTTTATTTCACATGACCTTTCTGTAGTTGAGCATATTTCCGATACTATCGGTGTTATGTATCTGGGAGGTCTTGTGGAGACTGGTACTACAGCAGATATTTTTGCAAATCCTCTTCATCCGTATACAGAGGCTCTGTTCTCTGCAATTCCGATGCCGGATCCGGATCTGAAGAGAAACCGTATTATCCTGGAGGGCAACATTCCTTCTCCGGCTAATCCGCCTAAGGGATGTAAGTTCCATACCAGATGCCGCAAGTGCATGGAAATCTGCAAGAACCAGGTGCCTGAGGTGAAAGATATGGGCAACGGACACAAGGTGCGCTGCCACTTATACGACTAAATAAAGCACAGGCCGGGGGATTCTCCTGGCCTGTAAAATTTTCAGGAGGTTCTATCATGGGAAAGAAGAAAAAAGAAGAATTACCGGATTACACAGTTGCAAAAATGGATGTGGATGGTATGCCCTGGAATTCCAGAAGACCGTGGCAGATCCTTCCGGGAGATCCATCTAAACACAGGAAAGAATTTGACGTAAAGGTACCGGAGCCAGGTATGGAAAGTGATATGCCGGATAACCTGTCAGCCTTTGAGAATCCGCCTATGACAAAGGAAGAGCGAAGAGGAATGATCTGGCTTTCCCTCAAAGCATCCCTCACGGTAGGTCTGATCTTCGGCGGTGCAGCCTTTTTGTTCATTCTGTTTTGCGTGTTTGTGTGGCTGAAATAAAAGAAATCTTATCAGTCCGCTATGCTGCAATACAAATTGTATGTATTTGGCAGGACACTTGACAAGCGTATCGACTCAATTTCAAGAGAGAATAGCGGCAGACAATTAATCTTGTCTGCCGTAAAATTATGCAGATCGAGCCTGTCTCAAATATCATGAAACATCCCAATCTTATCCTTAATTCGCTGCATTTCATTATCCGTTTCGATTACAGCCTGGGCAGAGCGGAGAAGCTCAGCACTGATCTCATCATAGCCCGGGAGATCCTCAATTCCCTTCTTATAGCGAAGCTGGTGTTCCAGAGTAGCCCAGAAATCCATTCCATTGGTACGAATTTGAAGCTCTACCCGCATAGGTGTTTTACCTTTTGAAAAAAATACCGGAATCTCTACAATCATATGATAGCTGCGGTAGCCATTGGACTTAGGATTTTGGATGTAGTCCTTGACTTTGAGAACTTTAATATCGTCCTGGCCTGCAATCAGGTTTGCAACAGTATAAATATCGTCAATAAATGCACAGACTACCCGCACTCCTGCAACATCATTCAGATATTCCTGAATATTCTCAGCAGTGAAAGCATACCCAAGCTTTTGAAGCTTACGGTAAATACTTTCTGGCTTCTTGATTCTTGTCTTAATAAAAGAGATAGGATTTCTCTTATATTCAACAGAAAATTCGTCATCCAGTACTTCAAGCTTGGTTTGCACCTCACGAATTGCGCAGCGGTACATCATCATCAGGTCATTAAACTTGGCAGCATTATTAATAAATTTCTGTGGATCTGGCGTATCCAGCCATGTCATTTTAGTTTGCTCTTCAGTCATAGTAATCTCCATTCTTATTCCGGAAGTTTGAAGCCTGTATGAAAAATATTTCGTAAATAACGAAACAGGCTATACTCATACATGCATTTATTATACATGAAAATCTTATATTAGGCAAATTTTCTGTTCTCTATAAGGAAAAGACAATTGTAAAAAACAGATCTGAAACAGGTCTGTTTTTTTACATTTTTTTTACTTTTCCGGGATAGTGTATTTTACATATGGACGGTAATATACAGACTGTAATCGCGAGAGAGAGAAAAAAACAAGGACCTCGAAGAAAAGGAGAAAATAATCATGAAAAAAGGTTTAGCAGTAGCGATGGCGGCATTATTAGGAGTAGCAACAATGGGTACAACAGCAATGGCAGCAGCTTCCGGAGATATTACAATCTGTTCCAGAGAGGATGGTTCCGGTACAAGAGGTGCATTCATTGAACTGTTTGGAATTGAAGAAAAAGATGCAGATGGAAATAAAGTAGACAACACTACAGAGGCAGCTAAAATCACAAATAGTACTTCTGTTATGTTAAGCACAGTAGCTCAGGATGAGAATGCAATCGGATATGTTTCACTTGGCTCCCTGAATGATACTGTTACAGCTGTAAAAATTGACGGAGCAGAAGCAACAGCAGAGAATATTGAGTCTGGTGATTATAAAGTAGTTCGTCCTTTTAATATTGCAACAAAGGATGATGTAAGCGAAGCAGCACAGGATTTTATCAATTATATTATGAGTGCTGACGGACAGGCTGTGATTGAAGAAAACGGATACATTTCCGTTGGAGACAAACCGGAATATGAAGCAGCAGATGTAGAAGGAAAAGTTGTGGTAGCCGGATCTTCTTCTGTAACTCCGGTAATGGAGAAGCTTGCTGAAAGCTATAAAGAAGTAAATGATAAAGTAGACATCGAGGTTCAGCAGAGTGATTCTACAACTGGTATGACATCTGCAATTGACGGACTTTGCGATATCGGTATGGCATCACGTGACTTAAAAGACAGCGAAACTGAGGCTGGTCTTACTGCAACTGTAATTGCAAAGGATGGTATTGCAATAATTGTAAACAATGACAGTGGTGTAGCTGAGCTTACAAGCGATCAGGTAAAGGATATCTACACAGGTAACATCACTACATGGGAAGATCTTGCAAAATAATAATCTGAGCTTGCAAATTGGAAAAACTTCCCAAATAAAGGAACGGACTTTATGAAATCAATTAATGAAAAGGTAATGAAAATCGTGTTCCTTGTAGCGGCCTGCACTTCTGTGCTGGCCGTTGCATTAATCTGTATCTTCTTATTCGCAAACGGAATTCCGGCAATGGCGAAAATCGGTCTGCCAGACTTCCTGTTTGGAATGAAGTGGAAACCATCTAACGGACTTTACGGAATTTTCCCATTTATCCTTGGAAGTATCTACGTAACAGCAGGAGCCATTGTGGTAGGTGTTCCAACAGCTCTTCTGCTTGCAATTTTCCTTGCATTTTATTGTCCAAAGCAGTTGTATTCTCCATTAAAAGCAATGGTAAATCTTCTTGCCGGAATCCCTTCAGTTGTATATGGATTTTTTGGTCTGACTGTATTTGTACCGCTGCTGCGCCAGCTTACAGGACATGATGGAAGCACAATGCTTACTGCTTCCGTGCTTCTTGGAATTATGATACTCCCAACAGTTACAGGAGTTGCGGAGCCGGCTTTGAAAAGCGTTCCCACAAGCTACTATGAAGGAGCACTGGCACTTGGGGCAACTCATGAAAAAAGTGTGTTTGGAACTGTATTTCCGGCAGCAAAATCCGGTGTGTTAGCAGGTGTTGTACTTGGAATCGGTCGTGCCATCGGTGAGACAATGGCAGTCATTATGGTAGCCGGAAACCAGACCTGGATGCCACAGGGACTGTTTAAAGGACTTCGTACCATGACCGCAAATATTGTTATTGAAATGGGCTATGCGACTGACCTTCATAGAGAAGCGCTGATTGCAACAGGTGTAGTATTGTTCGTATTTATCCTGATCATCAACCTATGCGTATCAGCCCTGAAAAGGAGGACAGAAGATGAGTAAAAGCAGATCTTCTTACTGGAAAAGTCATCCGGGTTCAGCTGTGCTTCGGCTTCTGGTATGGCTGTCAGCTGTGATCACAGTGACAGTTATGGCCTTTCTGGTAGGATTTATTCTGATAAAAGGTGTAGGAAATCTGAAACCGGAGCTGTTTGCACTGGAATATAATTCAGAAAATGCATCCCTGATGCCGGCACTTATTAACACGCTGATTATCACACTACTATCACTTTTGATCGCAGTGCCGTTTGGTATTTTTGCAGCAATATATCTGGTTGAATATGCAAAAAAAGGAAGCAAGCTTGTAAAAATAATTCGCATAACAACAGAGACATTACAGGGAATTCCATCTATCATTTTTGGTTTGTTTGGACTTTTGTTTTTCAGTACAGCACTTCACTGGGGATACTCTTTGTTATCCGGAGCCATGACTTTAGTGATCATGATCCTTCCTCTGATCATCCGTACTACAGAAGAAGCACTTCTTGGTGTTCCGGATGCATACAGAGAAGCCTCCTTTGGGCTAGGTGCGGGAAAGCTTCGTACTGTTTTTAAGGTAGTACTTCCAAGTGCCATACCTGGAATCCTTTCCGGAGTGGTTCTCGCAACCGGTCGTATTGTAGGTGAGACAGCTGCACTTATTTACACAGCTGGTGCAGTTGCAAAGGTTCCTTCCAGCCTCATGGGTTCAGGAAGAACTCTTGCAGTGCATATGTATGTGCTTTCCAGTGAGGGTCTTTATATGGATCAGGCCTATGCAACTGCAGTTATCCTTCTGGTTTTTGTACTGGTACTGAACTGGATTTCCGGATTTTGTGCAAAAAGACTTGGCAAAGCGGATTATATCCGCTTGCCATAATACTTTGTAATTATGATGAAAGGCAGAGAAAAGCAGCCGAGATGCTTTTCAAAGGAGAATATGGGTAAAATTAATGTGGAAAACATGGATTTGTACTATGGACAGTTCCATGCTTTAAAGAATATTAATCTGGATATTCCGGAAAAGAAAATAACAGCATTCATCGGTCCAAGCGGATGTGGAAAATCCACTTTGTTAAAGTCATTAAACCGTATGAATGATCTGGTTGAGGGCTGTAAGATTACAGGTGATATACGGTTGGACGGTGAAGATATTTATGGGAATATCGATGTGAATCTTCTCAGAAAACGTGTAGGAATGGTATTTCAGAAACCTAATCCGTTCCCTATGAGTATTTATGATAATATTGCATATGGACCTCGTACACATGGCATTCATTCCAAAGAAAAGCTGGATGATATTGTGGAAAGAGCACTTCGAAATGCATCTATCTGGGATGAAGTAAAAGATCGCCTGAAGAAAAGTGCGCTTGGAATGTCAGGTGGACAGCAGCAAAGACTTTGCATTGCAAGAGCTCTTGCAGTAGAGCCTGAGGTTCTTCTTATGGACGAACCCACCTCCGCTTTGGATCCGATTTCTACATCTCACATTGAGGATCTGGCATTGGAATTAAAAGACCGTTATACAATTGTGATCGTGACTCATAATATGCAGCAGGCAGCTCGTATTTCGGATAAAACAGCCTTTTTCCTGCTGGGTGAGATCATCGAATATAACGATACTACAGAGCTGTTTTCAAGACCACAGAATAAGAAAACAGAAGAGTATATCACAGGGAGGTTCGGTTGATATGAGAGATCTTTATAATGCAAAGCTTGCCAGACTTTCAGATGAAATTACGGAAATGGGAAATCTGTGCGGACAGGTAATTATGAAAACCTGTCAGCTTCTGGCAAGTGTGGAAATTCGCGAAACAGCATCAAAGGAAATTGGAAAAATTGAGAAAGAAATTGATGATAAAGAGCATAATATTGAAGCACTTTGTATGCAGCTGCTTTTAAAACAGCAGCCGGTAGGAACGGATCTGAGAAAGATTTCAGCAGCCCTTAAGATGGTTACAGATATGGAAAGAATCGGAGATCAGGCTACAGATATTGCAGAAATTATGCTTACAGGAAGTGTACATGTTCCGGTTACTGCGATTCCCCTTCAGGAAATGGCTGAGCATGCAATGCATATGGTAAATGACAGTGTCACAGCTTACGTAGAAGAGAAAAGTGATCTGGCCAAAAAGGTAATCGACAGCGATGATCTGCTGGATAACCTTTTTAATCAGATAAGAAAAGCTTTGGATATGAATCGTATGGGGTATTCCGGTGATGAAATCCTTGATCTTCTTATGATTTCAAAATATTATGAAAGAATCGGAGATCATGCTACGAATATTGGTGAATGGGCTGAATTTTCCGTAGATGGAATTCACAGAAACGGAGACAGCATAAGCGATTTGTTTAATCCGAATTCATTGTAAAAAAACTCCCGCCAGTGGCTAAAAGCATCAGCTGGCAGGAGCTTTTTTTATTTTAAAACTGGTAATTTTTATGTCTTTTAAAGAAATCCTTTGTTTCCTTTACCACTACGCCGCTTAAAGCAAGCAGTGCGATCAGGTTCGGGAAAGCCATCAGGGCATTGAAGATATCTGCAATATTCCATACAGCAGCAACTGTCATGTAAGGTCCGATAAATACGCAGAGAATATATAACCAACGGTAGGTTTTTACGGCTGTCATGTTACGATCAAACAGATACTCAAGACAGCGTTCACCGTAGTAATCCCATCCAAGGATGGTTGTAAATGCGAAGAAAACCAGGCACAGCATAAGTGCAAAGGAAGCAAATTGTGGTGGGAAAGGAAGTCCTTTCTGGAATGCTGCCGTGGTAATAGCGACGCCTTCAAGTCCTGTGTTCCAGGTTCCTGTAATGACGATGGAAAGACCTGTCATGGTACAGATTACGATGGTATCAATGAAAGTACCTGTCATGGAAACGAGACCCTGACGAACAGGTTCCTTTGTCTGAGCTGCTGCAGCAGCAATAGGAGCACTTCCAAGACCGGATTCATTGGAGAAAATACCGCGGGCAATACCTTTTTGCATTGCAACAACCATGGTTCCCATGGCACCGCCTGCAAGGGCACTTCCGTTAAATGCTGTTTTTACGATCGTAACGATTGCTGCCGGAACAGCCGTAATATTTGTGATGACAATGATCAGTGCAAGTACTACGTACAGAACTGCCATAAACGGTACAACAATCTGGGATACCTTAGCAATACGCTGAATGCCGCCAAGAACTACAAGTCCTACACATAAAGTAAGAATCAGGCAGGCGATAACAGTTGCCCAGGAATATGTATTTCCGAAAAGGGAAACGGTGTGAACGGTATCCGGATCAAAGAAGTTCTTCACTGCAGAAGCAATACCGTTTACCTGTGTAAAAGTACCGATTCCGAAAAGACCAACTCCTGCTCCGAAAAATGCGAAGATCTTTGCAAGCCATCTCCACTGCTTTCCCATACCGTTTTCAATGTAGTAGAAAGGTCCGCCAAGTACATGGCCTTCCTTATCAATGGTACGGTATTTGATTGCGAGAAGACCTTCTGCGTATTTGGTTGCCATTCCGAAGAATGCGGCAACGATCATCCAGAATAAGGCTCCCGGTCCGCCAGCTGCAATAGCAGTAGCAACACCTACAATATTTCCGGTTCCGATGGTAGCTGACAAAGCTGTGCAAAGAGCACCAAAGCTTGTAACCTCACCTTCCCCGCCGTCTTCATTTCGTACCATGAATTTCAGTGCTTTTCCAAGATGTCTTACCTGTAAAAAGCCTAACCGAACGGTTAAAAGGAATCCTGTGATCAGGATCAGAATGATAAGCGGAAGTCCCCAAACGACTCCGTCAAACCAGGTGATAAAGTTGTTGATTTGTGTAAACATGTTCTCTTTCCTCCATCCTTTTGCCTGAGAGATTAACAGCATGATACATGCTGCGTACACCTTCGGCGCTCTTCCATTTATTTTTTGAAGAGACTCTCCTGAGTTTACGAATACACCGTGCCAGAAATGTACGGCAGTGACGGCCATTCGTATTGTGTGGAAACACACTAGAACACAGGGTATCACAGTTGAAAATAATTTTCAATATGTTTTTGCAAAAAAGATTTTTATTTGCAAAGAAAAAGATTGTTGCTTCCTGCCGGAAAAAATTTTAACTTTATCAATAATATGAAATTGACATGAAATTCAGCAGTAAGTTATAATAGAGCAAATATTTTTTGTAAGCACTGCTGTTTTCGGGTGCATGGGCTATGAGCCTGTTTTTTCCTACATCAACTGGGAAGAGAAAAAGTAACTGGTGGAAAGCAGCGACATAGACTGTGTCTGGGGAAGTTTTACCATTGATGGATACCGGATCTGTGTTATAATACCTGAAGAGAATACAAGGAGGCCAGCTATGAGTACAAATACATCTGATATTATGGTAAAAATGATTCAGTTTTCCAATGGAAACAGACATGACATCAATCATTTTATGAAAGTATACACCTACGCCAAAACCATCGCGGAAAGTGAAAATGTTTCTGAGAAGGATTTGATTACCGTTGAAACTGCAGCAATCGTCCATGACATTGCCTGCCCTCTTTGCAGGGAAAAATACGGAAACACCAATGGGAAATACCAGGAAAAAGAAGGCATTCTGTTAGCGGAAGAGTTTCTAAAAGACACAGATCTGCCGGAAGAAATCAAGAAACGGGTTGTTTTTTTGGTGGGACATCATCACACCTTAACCGGTATTGACGGCATTGACTACCAGATCCTTCTGGAAGCAGACTACCTGGTAAATGCAGATGAATCTGGCTATTCAGAGGGCAATATCAGCAACACGAAGCGGAAGCTTTTTAAAACCAAAACAGGTCTTAGATTGCTGGAAGCAGTTTATGGCATTTAATGCCGCATAAAAATTTCACAAAAAACATCTTGACCATAAAACAATCTCACGCTATAATACCGCATATAAATTTTCGTGCAAAGAGCAGACAAAGGGGTCTGAAAAATCCCATTGTCTGCTCTTTTTTTTCTGCGAAAATCTGTATATCAGAATTTTCCACACAGATTGAGAGGAGAAACATCATGAGACTGAATCCAAAGGAACAGGAAAAATTAATGCTTCATATGGCAGGAAATCTTGCCAAAGAGAGAAAGGACAGAGGTCTGAAGCTGAATTATGTGGAGGCGCTTGCGTATATCAGTTCTGAGCTTCTGGAGCTTGCAAGAGATGGAAAAACAGTGGTAGAGCTGATGCAGCTTGGAACCAAAATTCTTACAAAAGACGATGTAATGGACGGCGTAGCTGATATGATCGGTGAAGTCCAGGTAGAAGCTACCTTTCCAGACGGAACCAAGCTTGTAACCGTACACAACCCAATTCAGTAAGGAGGAAGATCAGCATGAAAATTGGTGAAATTATGGCTGGGAATCGTGAGATTACACTTAACGAAGGCAAAAAAACAGTGACAGTAACAGTGGCAAACAAAGGCGACAGACCGGTTCAGGTTGGTTCCCATTTTCATTTCTTTGAAGTAAACAAATGCCTTTCTTTTGACCGGGAAAAAGCCTACGGATACCATCTGGACATCCCTTCCGGCACCTCTGTAAGATTTGAGCCGGGAGAAGAAAAAGAAGTCCAGCTTACCGAAATGGGCGGCAGAAAAAGAGTATTCGGCTTAAATGATCTCACCCGCGCCCAGGCAACAGAGGACACCAAAGCAGCATCTGTGGAAAATGCAAAATTAAAAGGATTTCTGTAAGGAGGGACAACAATGAGTACAAAAATTTCCGGAAGCAAATATGCAGCAATGTATGGCCCGACTACAGGAGATAAAGTACGTCTGGCAGATACAAGCCTTGTGATCGAAGTAGAAAAAGACTATACCACCTATGGCGATGAAGTAAAATTCGGCGGCGGCAAAAGCATCCGTGACGGCATGGGACAGTCTGTAAAAACCTGCAGCAAGGACGGTGATCTTGACCTTGTGATCACCAATGCCCTGATCGTGGATTCCACCGGAATCGTCAAAGCTGACATTGGAATCAAAGACGGCAAAATCGCAGGAATCGGAAAAGCAGGAAACCCGGACATTATGGACGGCGTAACACCTGGAATGACAGTAGGCGCATCTACAGAAGCCCTGGCAGGAGAGGGAATGATCGTAACAGCAGGGGGAATTGACACCCACATTCATTTCATCAGTCCTCAGCAGATCGACTGTGCGCTGTACAGTGGCGTAACCACCATGATCGGCGGAGGAACAGGCCCGGCAGACGGCACAAACGCCACCACCTGTACCCCGGGACCATGGAACTTGAGAATGATGTTAAAAGCAGCAGAAGAGTATCCTATGAACCTTGGCTTCCTTGGCAAAGGCAACTGCTCCGATGAAGCACCTCTCATCGAGCAGGTAAAAGCCGGGGCAATGGGACTGAAAATACATGAGGACTGGGGCGCAACATCGGCAGTTATCAACCACTGCCTGAATGTGGCAGATGAATATGATGTGCAGGTGGCAATTCACACAGACACCCTGAATGAGGGCGGATGCGTAGAAGACACCCTGGCAGCCATCGGCGGAAGAACCATCCATACCTATCATACAGAAGGAGCAGGCGGCGGCCATGCACCGGACATCATCCGCGCGGCAGCAGCGCCAAATGTGCTTCCATCCTCCACGAACCCCACAATGCCATACACTGTAAACACCCTGGATGAGCATCTGGACATGCTGATGGTTTGCCATCATCTGGACAAAAGAATTCCGGAAGATGTGGCATTTGCTGATTCCCGAATCCGACCGGAGACTATTGCTGCAGAGGATGTTCTTCACGACATGGGAATTTTCAGCATGATGAGCTCCGACTCTCAGGCAATGGGACGTGTAGGCGAGGTCATCACACGTACCTGGCAGACTGCAAGCAAAATGAAAGATGAAAGAGGCGCACTTCCGGAAGATGCAGGCCATGATAACGACAACTTCCGTGTAAAACGCTACATCTCCAAATATACCATCAACCCGGCCATCACCCACGGTATTTCCCAGTATGTAGGCTCTGTGGAAACCGGAAAATTCGCAGACCTGGTTCTGTGGAATCCTGCATTTTTCGGGGCAAAACCGGACATGATCATCAAAGGCGGCATGATCATTGCCTCCAAGATGGGAGATGCAAATGCCTCCATTCCGACTACCCAGCCGGTATGCTATCAGCCAATGTTCGCAGCCCACGGAAAAGCAAAAAACGAAGCATGCCTGACCTTTGTATCCCAGGCTGCCATGGATGAAAATGTAAAAGAAAAATATGGTCTGGAAAAGACTGTAGTGCCTGTAAAGGGCTGCAGAAATATCAGCAAAAAGGACATGGTATTCAACGACAGAACACCGGAATTAACAGTTGATCCGGAGACCTATAAGGTAACTGTTGACGGGGAAGAGATCACTTCCAAACCAGCCGAGAAGCTTCCGCTGACCCAGCTTTACAGCCTGTTTTAAGAAGAGGAGAGATTTTATGTTAGGTGTTTGCCTTTTGTTTGTAGGAATCGTACTGATCAACAATGGTATGTGTACCTTATACCATGTAGATGGAAAATCCACTGCCATCATGAATATTTTCACCGGAGGACTTTCCCTTTTTATTAACTTTGTGAACCTGGTACAGGGAAATTATTACGCAGCAGGAACCGGATTATTGTTCTGCTTTACCTATCTTTTTGTTGCATTAAGCAAGTTTTTAAAAGCAGATCCCATTCCTTTTGCATGGTTTTCTTCCTTCGTGGCAGTCAATGCCGTGATCTTCGGAACCATCGAAGGCTTTACCGGAAGTACTGCACTTGGAATCACAGCAGATATCCGCTGGGCAGGAATCTGGTATCTGTGGGCAATTCTGTGGGGAACTGCGTTTGTGGAGGATATCTGCGGGAAAAAGCTGGGAAAATTTGTTCCATATCTTCAGGTCTTTGAGGGCGTTGTAACAGCCTGGATCCCAGGTGTTATGATGCTGCTTCAGATTTGGTAAAAAGAAAAACTGCAAGTTGGAGGTCAGAAAAAATGCTTTGTGAGCAGGTTTTGGGAAAGCTTCATGATTTTGATACAGAAGGAAAAACAGTGGAATATGTAGGCATCGAATGGCACGAAGCTTTTAAGAAAATACATAAAAAAACAACGGACAAAGGGACGGAGGTTGGCATCCGCATGGATGATTCCATTCTTTCCCGGGGACTGTATCAGGATGATGTGATCTACGCAGATGATAAAAAAATAATTGCCGTAAATACCCCGCCATGCGAAGTGATCCGCGTGTCCTTCACCCCTGGACATGAGAAAATGGCAGCCAAGGTATGCTATGAGATTGGCAACCGGCATGCGCCTCTTTTCTGGGGAGAGGACGATACTTTTATTACCATTTATAATGAGCCAATGCTTGTGATGCTCCAGAAAATCCACGGTGTTAAGGCCGAAAAAGAGGTGCGAAAGCTTGATTTTGACAAGCGGATTTCTGCAAGCATCCACAACCATCATCACTAAAACAAGTAAAAAAACTGCAGTTATGGAGGTTCTTTATGTCAGAAAAACAGTTTTATCTTTTGCAGGTAAATGACGCCCTGTTTCCCATCGGAGGCTACTCTCATTCCCAGGGACTGGAAACCTATATTCAGCGGGGAATTGTCCATGATGCAGACACGGCGAGAGAATATATTACCCATAAAATAAAATGGAATCTTGCATATACAGAACTTCTGGGAGCCAGACTTGCCTATGAAGCCGCCAGGGAAAATGACCTGTCAGAGCTTCTGGAACTGGAAGAAATTCTGGAAGCCTCCAGGATTCCCATGGAGCAAAGAGAGGCTGCAAGAAAGATGGGCTCCCGTTTTGCCAAAACCATAGAAAAGCTGGGACTTTCCATCAGCGAAACGGGAATTTTCCGGGAATATCTGGACGCGAGAAAGGGAAAAGCGGTGAATCACTGCTGCATTTACGGCGTTTTCTGTGCCCAGATGGAGATTTCCATTGGGGAGGCTCTGGCCCATTATCTGTATGCACAGACCTCTGCAATGGTAACTAATTGCGTGAAGACGATCCCCTTAAGCCAGACCGCGGGACAGCAGCTTTTAAGCGGTTGTTATAAGGAATTTGGCGAGATTCTGGAAGATGTGATGCATAAAAGCAAAGAAGATTTGTGTCTTTCCGCACCAGGTTTTGATATCAGGGGAATCCAGCACGAAAAACTGTATTCCAGGCTATACATGTCATAAGAAGAAAAGAGGAAATCGAGATGTCATATGTAAAAATCGGAGTTGCGGGACCTGTTGGTTCCGGAAAAACAGCACTTATTGAGGCTTTGTCAAGAAAGATGGCAAAGGACTACAGCATTGGTGTGATCACAAACGATATTTATACAAAGGAGGACGCCCAGTTTCTTGCCAAAAACAGCGTTCTTCCAGTGGAGCGCATCATTGGCGTGGAGACAGGCGGCTGTCCCCATACTGCGATCCGTGAGGATGCATCCATGAACCTTGAGGCAGTGGATGAGATGATGGAACGCTTTCCGGACATTGAACTTCTTTTCATAGAAAGCGGCGGAGACAACTTATCTGCAACCTTCAGCCCGGAGCTGGTGGATGCTACCATTTTTGTCATCGACGTGGCAGAAGGGGATAAGATTCCGAGAAAAGGCGGCCCTGGAATTACCCGTTCCGACCTTCTTGTGATCAACAAAATTGACCTTGCCCCCTACGTTGGTGCAAGCCTGGAAGTTATGGAACGAGACTCCAGAAAAATGCGCGGTGACAGACCTTTCCAGTTCACCAACATCCGCGGAGATGAAAATGTGGATAAGGTAGTGGAGTGGATCAAAAAGAACGTACTGTTAGAAGGAATGTAAAGGTATGGATAATAAATTCGGAAAAATTTCCCGTATTCAGGCATGTGCCGCAGTCAGGGACGGCAAAACCATTCTGGAAGATTTATCCTTTACCGCCCCGTACAAGATCATGGTGCCCTTTGAGAAAGAAAACGACGGTATTCAGATCATGCCCCTTTGTGCGTCTGCGGGAATTATGGCAGGGGATTCCCAGGAATTTTCCTATCATGTGAAGGAAGGGGCGAACCTGGAAGTTTTGTCCCAGTCCTTTGAGAAAATCCATAAAATGGACGAGGGATCTGCTTTTCGTATCATTGAAATCCAGGTGGAGCAAAATGCAATCCTGTACTATTATCCCCAGCCTGTGATCCCCTTTTCTGGATCTGCATTTGACAGCACTATGACCATTTGTCTGGAGGATAAAACCTCCCGGCTGTTTTTGCTGGAAGTGATTTCCTGCGGCAGAAACGCTCATGAAGAGCGCTTCCAGTATCGGAGATTTTCCTCCAGGGTGCGGATTTACAGAGGGGAAAAGCTGATCTACCAGGACAATACCTGCTACGAACCGGAAAAAATGCCTATGGAAGGCAATGGAATGTACGAAGGATACACTCATATGGCCAATCTTTTTCTTTCAGAAATATATACTGGACAGGACAGCACAGATAAAGAAATCAATCTGGAATTACAGGAAAAAATCTGGCAGCTTCTTGACGAAGAACCGGACACGGACGGCGGAGTTACCCGTCTGACAACCGGCGACCTGGTCCTTCGAATCTTCGCCCATCGTGCCCAAACTCTCCAGCAGCTGGCCGACAAAATAAAGAAATTATATGAAGCAATTCATTAACGAACCAACAGGGACTGAGTTTTCTGACAAGATCCAAAACTTTGTCCCTGTTGTTTTTTTCTAGCTCCCCCCAAAAAGAAAAATTTATCGCTGTCAGTTTTCCCTTGACATCCTGATCTAAGATAGTTATAATTCAAAATGTTTGAATTATAACTATTCGGAAGAAAGGAAACCAACCATGGATGATACCTTACACTACCTGATTATGGCCAACCAGATGCTTGTCCAGAAAGCTTTGCTGGAACAGCTTAAGGATACCGGACTTACCATCGGGCAGCCCAAGATCCTTGACTATTTGAAAGACCATGACGGCAGCAATCAGAAAGAAATCGCAAAAGCCTGCTTTTTGGAAGCTGGATCTCTTACCACTATTTTAAATAAGATGGAAGAGAAAGGGCTGATCGAGCGCCGGATTTTAAACGGCAACAGACGCAGCTTCCATATCTTTATGACAGAAGAGGGAAAGAAGAAACAGCAGCTGGTGACCCAGGCTTTTGCCAAAATAGAAGAAAAGGCATTGTCCGGTGTTTCTGCCGAAGAATTCCAGCAGTTTTTGGCTGTATATGGAAAAATCTATGCGAATTTACAGGGGGAAAGAAATGAATAAGTTAAAAAGATATCTGTTTTTCTGGGTAAATCCCGGAAATTATGCAATGAAGCTGGCTGCCCTTCTGGCAGGCTGCATCGTGCTTGGATTTGGCGTATATCTGGAACCACAAAGATCATATTTGATTCTTCCATGACCGTGATCGCAGGAATTCTTTTCTTTATTTTCTGGGGAAAATTAAACGGTGTCCGTGAAGGTACCATTATCGCAGCTCTGCTGGTAGGCTTTATTGCAAGATTATTTGGAAAACATCTGGAATTTATGCGGAAATTTATTATTGACGATATTGAAGAATGCGTTGAGGAAGCATTGAACTGACAATTTGGGGGGAACGATTGATTCCCCTTTGTTTTCAAAAAAATACAATCTGTGAAAAAAATTTTCTGGACAAGATTCCCAATATAAGCTATTCTTATAAGGAAAATTAGATAACATTTGTTGGTTTTGAACCAGCCTTTGTAAGTTCCTGTGCAAATGTCTGCACATGGATTAAAAGGGAAATCGGTGTAATTCCGGTACGATCCCGTCACTGTGATAGGGAGCTGCAGAACATAATCTCACTGGATGGACAGTTGTCAGTCTGGGAAGGGGTTCTGGAGCGAGGATCTTAAGTCAGGAGACCTGCTTATAAATGATTTGATATGATTCTTACGGTAGATAGGAAGCATGGTTTTTTTGTGTGCAATGACATCCGTAATTTCTGCGGGTGTTGTTTTTTTCTGCGCTTTTTTTCGAAAGCGTATCATTCCCCCTGCCTTTTTTTGCGAAAACTGAATCAGATCCGGCGAAAAACCTCCAACATGTAGGAAGGAGAGAAAATGTCAAAAAAACAAATTGGAAAAAGGCTTCTGCAGATTCTGATTGTTCTGATCGGTGTAAGTTTCTTTACATTCGGACTTACTTATCTTTCTCCTGGTGACCCGGCAGAAATCATGCTGACAGAGTGTGGCAACCTGCCTACACCGGAACTTCTGGAACAGACAAGACATGAACTGGGCCTTGACCGACCGTTTCTGGTACAGTACGGCTCCTGGGTAAAAGGAGTTCTGACCGGAGACATGGGAACATCCTATGCATTTAAAGTTCCCGTAACTGAAAAACTGATGAAATGCTTCTGGCCAACCCTTCAGATGTCACTGTTTGCCCTTCTTTTGATGATCTTATTCTCCATACCATGCGGAATCCTTTCCGCGGTGTATCAGAATAAGTGGCCGGATTATCTCATCCGCGGAATTACCTTCTTCGGGGTATCCATTCCAAGCTTCTGGATCGGTCTGATCCTTCTTAGCATCTTCGGAGTACAGCTTCGCTGGGTCAACGTAGCCGGAGGTACTACCGATTTCAAGACCATGATCCTGCCCTCCGTAACCCTGGCTCTTTCCATGTCTGCGAAATACACCAGACAGGTGCGAAACGCAGTGCTGGAGGAATTAAGACAGGACTATGTTATCGGAGCAAGAATGAGAGGAATCAAGGAAAGCGTGATCCTCTGGAGACATGTGCTCCCAAATGCAATGCTCCCAATCGTTACCCTTCTTGGTCTTTCCCTTGGCTCCCTGCTTGGTGGAACTGCAGTTGTTGAGATCATCTACAACTGGCCTGGAATGGGAAGCATGGCGATCAAGGCAATCGCCTGTCGTGACTATCCGATGGTGCAGGCTTATGTACTGATGATCGCGATTATGTATATGGTGATCAACATTATCGTTGACCTTTCCTATACTTATCTGGATCCGAGAATAAAGGAGGTTAAGTAAAGTGAAAAAGCAGAATTTTTTCTTAGCTCATAAACAGTTTACCGTATTCTTTATTCTGGCGCTTGCGGTTGTAGGCGTAGCTGTTTTTGCTCCCTGGATCGCACCAAAGGATCCGCTGGATGCAGTGATGGTGGATTCTCTGAAAGCCCCATGTGCAGAATATCCCCTTGGCGCTGACAAACTGGGACGAGACATTCTTTCCCGTGTGATCTATGGTA
This sequence comes from Ruminococcus sp. AF31-8BH, assembly GCF_003460605.1. Lineage (GTDB taxonomy): Bacteria > Bacillota > Clostridia > Lachnospirales > Lachnospiraceae > Blautia_A > Blautia_A acetigignens. The sequence continues at coordinate 163,833 of NZ_QTVN01000003.1, read as the reverse complement.
CCAGAACCTCTCTGGTATCCACCCTGATCCTGGTAGCAACTATTTTTGTTGTAGGTACACTGCTTGGAATTATTGCAGGATACTTCGGCGGCTGGATCGATCAGGTGATCATGCGAATCGCAGATATGATGATCTCTTTCCCTGGAATGATCCTGGCAATCGCAATCGCAGGTATGCTTGGCCCAAGCCTTAGAAACGGAGTCATCGCCATCACAGCCGTAAGCTGGACAAAATATGCCCGTCTGGCAAGAAGTATGGTCCTGAAAGTAAAACGTAATCTGTATGTGGAAGCGGCTGTGGTAAACGGCACCAGTACATTCAAAATTTTGTGGAAGCATATCCTCCCCAACATGCTGACGACTATGACAGTAACAGCAGCGGCAGATATGGGTACCATGATGCTGGAACTTGCATCTCTTTCCTTCCTGGGATTCGGAGCAGTAGCACCGACACCGGAGTGGGGACTGATGCTGAACGAAGGAAGAACTTATATGGCAAAAGCACCGTGGCTGATGATCGCACCGGGTATCGCCATCGTAATCGTAGTAATCATTTTTAACATGCTTGGTGACAGTATCCGAGATATTCTGGATCCGAGACAGGACTGATAAAGGAGAAAAAGTATATGAAAAACAGAATCGCAAAAAAAGTATGTGCAGCAGCACTGGCAGGACTTATGGCAATGGCAATGATCCCGGCTACTTTCGTATTTGCAGATGGAAATATCATGACAATCGGTGTAACAAGCTTTGCTGATACACTGGAACCAACAGAGCAGTATTTCAGCTGGGTAATTTCCCGTTACGGTGTTGGACAGGGACTTACCAAGTTTGACGAGGAAGGAAACATGGTACCATGTCTTGCAACAGAGTGGACCAACAGTGAAGATGGAAAAACATGGACATTTACCATTCGTGAGGGCGTTAAATTCTCAAATGGCAACGATATGACACCAGAGCTTGTAAAAGCATCCCTGGAGCGTACTATGGAAATGTCAAACCGTGTACCGGAGTTCTTTGACATTGACAGCATTGAGGTTGACGGACAGAACATCACATTCAACCTGAACAGAGCAAACGCAAATATGGCAGGATGCCTGGCTGACCCGCTTTTCCTGATCATGGACACAAGCATTGACAACTCCAACATCGCAATGGAAGGCCCGGTCTGCACAGGCCCGTATGCATTCCAGTCCTTTGATCCGTCCGGAGATACAGTTGTTGTACGAAACGAGTATTACTGGGACGGCGAGGTTCCCAATGACAGTGTAACTCTTCGTATTATCGGAGACCAGACAACACGTTCCATGGCACTTCAGTCCGGCGAGATCGATGTTGCTTACAACTTAAAGACAGAGAACGTTTTCGAGTTTGACGGAAACGACAACTACAATATTCAGTCTCTGGAATCTCTTCGTTCTACCTATGCATTTATGAACCAGAACGGAGCACTTGGGGATCTTGCACTTCGTCAGGCAGTTCTCCGCGGACTTGACAAAGAGACCTACACCAGCATTCTTCTTGAGGGCGGCGCAACACCAGGAAAAGCTCCGGTACCGCCAACACTGGACTATGGATATGAGGAACTGAACGATGAGAATGCTTACGATCCAGACGGAGCAAAGCAGGTTCTTGCAGATGCCGGATATGAGGATGTAGACGGTGACGGATATGTAGAAGATCCAGACGGAAATAAAGTAGAGCTTACCTTTGTATACTATGACAGTCGTGCAGAGCTTGGCGTATACGCGCAGGCAGCACAGGCAAGCTTAAAAGAAATCGGAATCAACATTAAGCTTGACTGCGTATCCTATGAGACCCTTCTTGACCGTCGTGATTCCTCCCAGTATGACCTTCTGATCTGGAACGTATTGGTTGCAAACACCGGTGACCCGGAAAACTACCTTCGTGAGAACTGGTACAGCACATCTGCAAACAACACTGCAGGATATTCCAATGCAGATGTAGATGCATGGCTGGATGAACTGGCTTCTACTATCGATGCAGAGGCAAGAAAAGAGCTGATCGTGAAGATCCAGCAGGCAATCATGGATGATGCGGCAACTGTATTCTTCGGGTATGAGAATACCTTCCTTATTTCCAAATCTACCGTAGAAGGACTTGTAATGTATCCAATGGATTACTACTGGGTAACTGCTGACATGAAGATTGCGGAGTAATAAAGGAGTCTGTTATATGCTGGAAATTAAAGATCTGGCTGTACAGTATGGAAATCAGGCACCTACCATCGAGCATTTCAACCTTTCCATGAAAAAGGGGGAGATCATCAGCGTGGTAGGTGAGAGTGGAAGTGGAAAAACTACTGTGATCCGTGCCGTTCTGGGAGCACTTTCCGGAGCTGGCAGGGTCACCAGTGGTGACATTCTCTATCATGGAGAATCTCTTCTGAAAAATTCCAAAAGCGACTGGAGAAAGATCCGCGGCAGCAAAATGTCCATGATCTTTCAGGACTGCGGAGGAACCCTGAATCCGATCCGTAAGATCGGCAGCCAATATGTAGAATATATTCGTACACACCAGTCAATGACCAAGAAGGAAGCATGGGACAAAGCTGTTTCCATGCTGACCAAAATGCGTCTCCCGGATGCTGAGAATATCATGAACAGCTATCCGTATCAGCTGTCCGGCGGTATGCGTCAGCGTGTGGGAATCGCGATGGCCATGACATTTAATCCGGAACTTCTTCTGGCAGATGAGCCTACCAGTGCTTTGGATGTAACCACACAGGCACAGATTGTCCGTCAGATGATGGAGCTTCGGGATGATTTTGGAACCGGAATCATTATCGTTACCCATAACATCGGCGTAGCTGCCTATATGGCAGACCAGCTGATCGTCATGCATCACGGCAAGGTAGTGGATCACGGAACCAGAGAAGAGGTTCTGAACAACCCAACCAGTGATTATACGAAGAAACTTTTGGAAGCAGTTCCGGAAATGGAGGGAAAACGATATGTCTGAGAATCCTGAAATCGTCATGCAGGCGAAGCATATTGTAAAACAGTTCCCTGCTTCCCACGGCAGAACCTTAACTGCCTGCAATGATATCAACCTGACTATGTACAAGGGCCGTACCCTTGGAATCGTAGGAGAGAGCGGATGCGGAAAGTCAACTTTTGTCCGCATGGTAATTTCCCTGGATCAGCCCACCAGCGGCGAGATTCTTTATCATGGCAAAAACATCACAGGACTTTCAAAGAAAGAGACCTGGGAAAACCGCCAGAACCTTCAGATGGTTTTCCAGGATCCGCTGGCATCCTTTAATCCGAAGATGAAGATCGGGGACATCCTCACAGAGCCTCTGATGAACTACAAAAAGATCAAAAGAAGCGAAAGAAACGCGAAGGCAAGAGAGCTTCTTCGCATGGTTGAGCTTCCAGAGGATTTTGTGGACCGTTATCCGCACAACATGAGCGGCGGACAGCGTCAGAGGATCAGTATCGCCAGAGCTCTTTCCCTGGAGCCGGAGATTCTGGTCTGCGACGAGGCAACCTCTGCACTGGACGTTTCCGTACAGGAATCTGTGATTGAGCTTCTGGTTCGCCTGCAGAAAGAGAAGAACATCTGCATGATCTTTATCTGTCATGACCTGGCACTGATCCGTTCCTTTGCACACCAGATCGCGGTTATGTATCTGGGACATATTGTGGAGACCATTCCTGGAGAGGACGTTTCCAGCCATGCCGTACATCCGTACACAAAGGCACTGGTTGGCGCACAGTTCTCTGTGCATATGGATCCGACTAAGAAGATTGAGAGTATTGAGAGCGAGGCTCCAAGCCCTCTTGATGTGCCGGTTGGCTGTCCCTTCCAGAATCGCTGCGAGCATTGCACTGAGAAGTGCAAGAAGGAAATGCCGAAGCTTAAGGAAATCGCACCGGGACATGAAGTAGCCTGCTTCTATGTAGAGAGCATGCAAAATCAGGCAGAGGGAGGCAGATAGTATGATGAAAAAAATACTCACTCTGATGATGAGTACAGCACTTTTATTTGGAACGCAGAGCACTGTATTTGCCGATACCGGAAATTACGCAGAGGGTGATGTTCATACCATCGGTGTTATCCTGTATGATCCGGATTCTGCAGAGATGGAAATGTTTGCAGATTATTACCGGGATTATATTGAGGAAGGTTTTCCTGTGAAATTTATTTTCTCAGGAAAGGTTGCAGACTCTGAAGCGGAGAAAGCATTTATCACGGAAGCCAAGGCAGAAGGCGCGGAGGGAATCATTTCCTTTGCCGGATATGCAGACGGGCTTCAGGATGTGATCAAAACCTGCGAGAAAGAGGAAATCTACTACGCACTTGGTTCCAATACCGTAAGCGATGAGAACTATGAGGCAATCAAGGACAACCCGTGGTACATGGGAAGTGTAGGCCCGGATCTGGAAACCGTTTATCAGGCCGGCTGCGACATGGCAGAGTTTTTCTTGGAAAAAGGTGCCAGGAACATTGTGATCATGTCTGGCGGGGCTGCTTCCGGCAACCGTCTCCATCAGGTAAGAACCTGGGGAATGCTGAACACGCTGGAAGAGAAGGCTGGCCTTGTGCTTACAAAGGATGCTCGTACAATAGATGCGGAAGCACTTTCCATGACAGACGAAGTGATCCAGCTTTCAGATAAAGAGGGAAACCTGCATGTGACCATCTGCCCAGGATATACGGAGATGGATGGAGCTGGTCTTGCAAATCTGGAAACAGCATTTGCAGCAGGAGATTGCGATACCCTTATGAGTGCCTTCCATGCAGCTTCTTATCTGGATAAGATTTCGGAGAAAGAAAAAGAGCAGAACAGCAACATTATGGTTGGTGCCATCGACAGCTTTTCTGAGCAGAACTTCGAAGTGTTCCAGGAAAAGGATTCCTTTGGAAATACACCAATCGATTATGTTCGCGGAAAATACGCTTCCATGGCAGGCCCGGCATTTGCCATGATCTACAACGCGATCACCGGAAATCCGGACGCAGTAGAGGAAGACGGTGAAGCTGTACGTCTGTACCAGAACCTCTGGACAGCGAAAACAGAGGACGAATACATCGAACTGTACAGCTACGCCACCGGCATCTACGAAAACGCCTACAGCTGCGATGACCTGATGCAGATAATCAAGCAGTTCAATGAAGATACAACCCCGCAGAGCTTCCAAGCACTGACCGAAGCTTCTGATGTGGAGAGTGCGAAAGAGAGAATATTTGCAGAGTAATTTCTCTGCATGAAAAAGCGGCCAGCTTTATGCTGGACCGCTTTTTTCATGCTCATGACATTATGCACGCTTTTTCCTAAGTCTGTTTTTTATAGTGTTCAAATTCAGAATCTCAAATAAGATCAGCAGTACAATAGAGAAAATGGTTATCTTACTTCCAATACCGAATCCGGTTGGTCTGTAAACTAGTTCTATATTATGCTCGTCTGCGTCATCTAATTGGAAGGCCAAAAAGTTATTCCAGTTCTTTTCAATGGTCAGTTTTTTTCCATTATCATAAACGGTCCATCCTTCGTCATAAGGGATTGTGGTTGCAATATTGCTGCTTTTATCGGAATAGGACATTATCAGATGGGAACTGCTTTTCTCCTCTATTGAAAGATTCTGCTGGTTCACCAGCTGTGAATTCTGGTAGATGATATCTTTGTTTTCTGTATAACAGGAAATACTGTCCAAGTCAAAATTTCCGTCCTTTGCTGCAAAAGAAATATCTAAAGATTCGCCACGGTCAAATTCTCCAATATAATATACTTCAGAAGCATCGTCATAACGGATTTCCCTTTCTCTTCTGGCTCCAGTTACTTTAAAAGAAGTATAGGAGGATCTGGTTGGAATCAGCAAATATAAAGAACCTGCATTTTCTACTGTGACAGTTAACTGATTTTCACCATCGTGGGAGGTATTGCTAACGGTATTTGGAGTAAATATATCCTCTTGCAATCCGTTTATGGATGCCCAGATTTGATTCAGCAGCTGGAAATCGTTCAGTTCATCCAGATCAAAGTTTTCGAAATCATTTACAGGGAACAATACAGGCAATGCATATTGGTTCCTGTAATATTTGATACCATCCCCTTCTCCAATTGCTTCGTATCCCTTTGCATTTTCCCTGTTTGTCAGAATGTATCGGAAACCTAATAATGCCTCTGTTGCAAGCGGGGTATTGGTGGTATATTTTGCCCACATCCACTTATGTCTGACACCTAATTTTTTCAGGAATTTTAAATTTTCTACATTTTCGGTAGAGGCATAGTTTGAGACACCGTTATAATCGAATAAATTGGCGTCACAGCGTCCAAGGGAAAAGCTTTTATCCATGCGATAGAAGGAATCATCATTGATTGTTTCTGTGGCGTTTTCCATCATTGCCTTATTGGTTCCATAGGTATTGCAGGACTGCATGCGGACGTCTTTCAGGTAAAAATATCCGTTGCATGCCAGAGAAACTACGACGCCGCAAGACAAAATGGCTGCCGTGGCTTTTCTTACCCGCAGATTCTTCAGAGAAAATGCGGTTATAAATATCAGGATCAAAAGAATATCCAGAGAGATTCCCAGGATATTTATTTTGTCGGAAGCATTCTGAATCACAAATGCCAGAATCACTCCCAGAATCAGGACTGCTTTCAACAGATCTTCTTTTGGAGGCAATTCTTCTTTTAATACCTGGCATGTTTCCCATGCAATAAGCAAAAGAACAAAACTGAGCAGGAAGGAATATCTGTAGTTAAACCAATGATTTTTACTCAGGCCATGCCAGATCTGATTGATAAAACTGTTTTCAAAACTGATAAAGAAAATCAGGATGACAGCAGAGTAAACAGCTTTTTTCCTGAAAGAAATTTTCTTATTTATGAAAAACAGGATATCCAAAATCAGAACAAACATGCCGACATAAATCAAAGGAGCATTCTCTTTCAACGTATTGCTTTGTCCGGTAAATAATCCTGACAATATTTCAGCAGGAGTTGTATTAAAACTCATATCTTTGAACAGATCAAAAATCGTTAGGCTTCTGTCGGATGGCAGGCCAAGATAAGTGGGAATCAATAAAAAGGCACTGATTCCAACTCCAACCAGGGAAGCAAACATATATTTTATAAAAGATTTTTTGATATTGTCTGCGAATTTTCCATCAGATAATAACAGCTGTACCACATAAAGGATAAAGGAGCCTATGCACAGCATAAAGCCAATATAAAAATTAGAAATGACAGCAACTGCCAGTGAAAAAACATACAGAAATATATTCTTGTTTTGGATGATTTTCCGAATGCCCACATACATGAGGGGAAGCAGGATCACGCCGTCCATCAAGGAAGTATTCCATCCATAAAAGACCATATATCCCATAAAAGCGTAGCAGGTAGATAAGGTAGCTTTTATTAGGATATTTTTTTCATCATAGGTGCTTAACAGACAGTAGCAGAATGCCAGAGCACTTGCGATGATTTTGATATAAGCAACAAAATGTGCGGCAAATATCATGTGGTCATGAAAAAGGATAAAGATTACGTTGAAGGGGCTGAAGGAATAATAGGCTAATTCCGCCAATGCATTTCCACCTAACACATTGCCCCAGGAATAAAAAATATCATTTTTTCCAAGGAGACTTCCAAAGTAACTCTCTATACCAAAATATTGATCCGCATCGGCCCACAGATATGCTTTATCGCCAAAGGGATAAATCTTTAACGCATAAAGCATAATAATAAGCGTTATCCCAGTGAGCATTCCCGTCATAAAATAGGGCAGTAATTTTTTCCAGATACTTTTCTTTTGTGACAAAATTTCATCCTCCATTTTAAAATAACCGTATTTCATTCTTATTTGATCTTTTCAGCATCAGGCTTATTTGTCTCTGATACGATGTAATGGGGCCTGTGCTTGCTTTCAGAATAATTTTTGGCAATATACTGTCCCATAACTCCCATGCAGAACAGCTGAATTCCGCCAATAAACACAATTATGCAGATTGTGGAAGCCCAGCCAGCCACAGGATCTCCGTAAACCAGACGTCTCACAACAATAAAGAGCAAAAAAATAAAAGCAATTGCAGTCATTATAATACCGAACCAGGAAGCGATGCTTAAAGGAGCCTCAGAGAAGTTGATAATTCCATCAATTGCATATTTGCATAAGCCCCAGAAATTCCACTTGGTAGTTCCGGCTACCCGTTCCCGGTTTTCATATGGCAGCCAGTATGTACGGAACCCGATCCATCCGAAGATGCCCTTGGAAAATCGATTGGTTTCTCCCATTGCAACAATCGCATCCACCATTTCCCGGCGCATAAGACGGAAATCTCTGGCTCCATCTACAATGTCTGCATCGGAGATCTTATTGATCAGGGAATAGAATCTTCTGGCAAACCAGGATCTTATTGGCGGCTCGCCCTCACGGCTGACACGCCTTGTGGCCACGCTGTCATATTTTCCCGATTCGATCAGCTTCAGCATCTCGGGCAGCAGATCTGGCGGATCCTGCATATCTGCATCCATGATTGCAACATAATCCCCGGTGGCATTACAAAATCCGGCATACATAGCGGCTTCTTTTCCAAAATTTCTTGAAAATGAAATATATTTCACACAGGCATCCCTGTCTGCAAAATCCTTCAGGATATTCAAAGTATTGTCTTTCGAGCCATCGTTGATAAATAATAATTCATATTCATAATTGAGATTTTTTAATACAGATATTGCTTCTTTATAGAAAAAAGGCAATGCTTCCTGTTCATTGAAACATGGCACAATAAGAGTTAACTTTTTCAAATCAAATCCTCCCTGCAAAACATATAAGTTTTGGTAAAATGTTTTGTAAAAATAAGATACCACGATACCCTCACAGGGTCAATATTTGGAAGGGATTTTCATAAAGCGCAAAGATTTTGTTTGACTTTTGTAAAAATTGGAAATATAATAATAACAAACGAGTAGCAGGCAAGCGTAAATCCAGTTTTCTGCTGCTCGTTTTTGGTTAAAATAAATATTTGCCATGAAAAAGTGTGTAGCTTGTCAGCGTAAGTCCAGCTTATGAGACAAGGTGCACACTTTTTTTGTGCCAAAAAAGAGAGGAGCTAAAACAAAATGGCAGAAAGTAACAAGATGAAAGAAATGCCGGTGAATAAGCTGATGGTCCAGATGGGAATCCCAATGATCTTATCCATGGCATTGCAGGCAGTTTACAACATTGTAGACAGTGCATTTGTAGGAAATATGAAAGTTGGCAGTGAAGCAGCATTAAATGCCCTGACCCTGGTATTTCCAGTGCAGATGCTTATGGTAGCAGTAGGAATCGGAACAGGTGTAGGAACCAATGCACTTCTTGCAAGGACACTTGGGCAGGAAAACAGCAAAAAAGCTGCAAAGGTAGCAGGAAACAGTTTGTTTCTTGGCGTAATTATTTATGTAGTTTGTTTATTGTTTGGCATTTTTGGCGTGAAAGCATACATCGCATCACAGACCGTTGATGCCAAAGTACTTGAAATGGGAGTCAGCTATCTGAGAATATGCTGTGTGATTTCCTTTGGTATTATTTTCTTTTCACTGTTTGAAAAGCTATTACAGGCAACAGGCCGTTCTCTATATTCAACGATCGGACAGGTAGTTGGCGCGGTTGTAAATATTATCCTTGATCCGATTATGATCTATGGTATCGGACCTTGTCCTGAAATGGGAGTGAAAGGTGCAGCCTACGCAACTGTAATCGGTCAGGTTGCATCCGCAGTATTGCTGTTTATCTTTCATATCAAACTGAATAAGGAATTTGAGCATGGGGCGAAATACATGAAACCGGATACTGGCATTATAAAAGAAATCTATGCAATCGGACTTCCGGCAATTATTGCTCAGGCTCTGATGTCCATTATGGTTTATGTGATGAATTTGATTCTGAAGTTTAATCCGTCAGCACAGACTGCCTATGGATTATTCTATAAGATTCAGCAGTTTGTTCTCTTTCTTGCTTTTGGGCTGCGAGATGCGATTACCCCGATTATTGCATTCGCGTATGGAATGAGAAGTAAAAAGAGAATTCGAGATGGAATCAAATATGGTCTGCTTTATACCGTTGTATTGATGATTTTAGGAATTGCAATCACAGAGATTTTTCCGGGAGCATTTGCAACTCTGTTTAATGCGGGACAGTCAAGAGAATATTTTATCAGTGCCATGAGAGTAATTTCAGTAAGCTTTCTGTTTGCCGGAATTAACATTGCTTATCAGGGAATCTATCAGGCCTTGAATGGCGGCTTGGAATCACTGGTTATTTCGCTTTTGAGACAGCTTATTATTATTCTGCCACTGGCTGGAATCTTTTCTGTATTTGCCAGAAATGGCCAGATGGGAGTCTCACTGATCTGGTGGGCATTTCCGATTACTGAAATAATTTCATGCTTTGTAGGATATGTATTTTTAAAGAAAATCAGAAAAAATAAGGTTGATGCTTTAAATTAAGGAGGGTTCAGAGATGGCAAAAAGAATCATTACAATCAGCAGAGAATTCGGAAGCGGTGGACGCTTTATCGGGGAAGAAGTTGCCAGGAAGCTTGGAATTGCCTATTATGATAAAAATATTATCAGCCAGATTGCAGAAAAGTCCGGTCTGTCTCCGGAATATATTCAGGAAAATGCAGAATTATCTCCGAAGAAAGGATTATTTGCATATGCACTTGCCGGACGCGACATTACAGGAAAATCTGTAGAAGATATGGTATATGAGGCACAGAGAAAGGTTATTCTGGATTTGGCCAAGAAGGAGCCTTGTGTGATCATTGGAAGAAATGCTGATTACATTTTGAAAGACCGGGATGATGTGCTGAATGTATTTATTCATGGGGATATGCCGGAAAAAATACAGCGCATCACAGATTTATATAATGTAGAAAAGCAGAAAGCTGTCAAAATGATGGAGGATACAGATAAAAGGCGCAAGACAAATTATAATTTTTACACAGATCAGAACTGGGGAAAAGCCAGCAATTACACGTTGTGCCTGAATAGCTCACAATTAGGATATGACAGATGTGAGAAGATAATTATGGAATGTTGTAAATAACTTGTAAGAGGGCGTGAATCTACTATCAGATTCATGCCCTCTTACATTCATTCTTGTGAAATTGTTTTTAATAATTTATGAGACGTGCAGTAACTGTAAATGCAGGCAATGATTTCTGCAATCCAGAATGAATACCAGCTATGTGAAATGCCGAAGATTTTTATAAAAATCCAGAGACAGGGTATGGTGGAGTTTCCTGATTAGCGAAACAATAACCGTTATATTGGCAATTGCTTATCTTGGCGCAGCTGGAAAAAATAACTGATAATGTGTAATTGCAGAAGCATAGAGAATAAAAAATAAAAACTGCTTACATTTTTTTAAAAATAAAGTATAATAAGTAATGTAAAACCAAGTACAATTTACATGAAAATCAGGGATCATTTCATTCAAATTTACTGAGTGAAGGATCCCTTTTTTATGTGGAGTATCTGTAAAATGAAAGAGAGGTAGCTATAATGAAAAGAATCAAAGCAGCTATCTGAATTAAAAATATAATACTTTTGCCTTTTACTTCTGTTAGAATTATAGTATGATAAATACAACTTGTATGTTTGATTTCTAACAGGAGAAATGATATTGAAAAAATATTTACCAATTCTAAGAAACAGTCCTTTCTTTAAAGGTCTTTCTGATAACGAGATAATATCTATACTGCACTGCGTAAATGCAGCAATAATTTCCAAAGAACGAGATTCTTATATTTTCAGAGCTGGAGATTCTACAGAAGTAATGGGACTTGTGGTATCCGGCTGTGTTCTTGTTATTCAGGAAGACCTTTGGGGACATCGGAATATTTTGTCAAATTTGACATTCCTTTTGACCGACAGCAGCTGGCTGATTATCTTTGTATTGACCGCGCGGCAATGTCTACGGAGATATCGAAGTTACAAAAAGAAAAAATAATAAAAACCAATAGAAAGCATTTTGAATTAAATGTTTGTGATGATACGGGGAGGAGCTTTAGATGATAAATAAATTACATTTGGCAATGATCGAATTATATAGAGGAGATGCAAAGAGAATTCAGCATTTCTGCAAAGTGCATAGTTATGCAAAGTTAATAGCAGAAACGGAAAATGTAGATAAGAAATGTTTGTTTACTATTGAAGCAGCAGCTTTGACACATGATATTGGAATTCATTTTTGTGAAGAAAAATATGGAAATTGTAATGGTAAATTACAGGAACAAGAAGGTCCTGCAATAGCAGAAAGACTGCTTAAAAAATTAGGATTTGATCAAGAGATATCTGATCGTGTTCAGTATTTGATCGCACATCATCACACATATAATAATATTAATGAAATTGATTATCAGATATTGGTAGAGGCTGATTTTTTGGTAAATATCATGGAGGATGGTTTGACGAAAGAAGCTGCTTTAAAAGCTTATCATAGTATTTTTAAAACAGCATGTGGAAAAATGATTTGCAGGGAAATGTTTGATATTTGACATAATGGCATGAATTTATGTGGAAAATGAAATTCCGGATCTCACCTATAAATACGGTGAGCAGATGGAGCAACCTGGCAAGTATGGTTTTCTTCGCAGAGATTATCTGAAGAACCATTGAAATTCAACCTATCAGGTGATGCTTTTACAGGATATAATTGGAGAACACCTTCAGAAAGCAGATCAAATGGCATGGGTAAGAGCCACTAATCAGCACAGAGCGATTGCGGAGGAGATTATCCTGAAAGAGTTGATTTATGTATAAGGATTGCCAGTAATCAATCTGGCAGATAACTAATGAAAATAGAATATTGTGAGCGAAGCAAGGCGTGAGTCATGAAAATATGACTGTTGTGGTATAGACCGGTGGAAGTCGGTGTCGTAAAATCAAGGCTTCACAAATTCTTCACAAAATAATTAGCACTCACCTCTTGACAGTGCTAACAATAAGCGCTATATTAATAACTGTAATGAGGAAACACTTACAAGCGCAGCCCCACGCGAGTTACTTTTTTAAAGAGCCGCGCAGGCTGCGCATTTGTATATATAAGCTGAAGGAGGAGAGCCTATGAACATCAGCAAATTTACACAGAAATCTGTACAGGCAGTTCAGGATCTGGAAAAGGTTGCTTACGAATATGGCAACCAGGAAATTGAACAGGAACATTTGTTATATACCCTCCTGACCCAGGAGGACAGCCTGATTCTCAAGCTTATTGAGAAAATGGAAATAAATAAGGAATACTTCCTGAACACAGTAAAGAACGCTCTGGACGCCAAAGTCAAGGTATCCGGTGGTGAACTTAGATTCGGACAGTATTTGAATAAAGCACTTGTAAATGCAGAAGACGAAGCCAAGGCAATGGGAGATGAATACGTATCTGTAGAGCATCTGTTCCTTGCCCTCTTGAAATATCCAAGCCCCAGCATGAAGAAAATCTGGAGCGAATTCGGCATCACCAGGGAGCGCTTCTTACAGGCACTTTCCACAGTCCGTGGAAATCAGCGTGTGGTAAGCGACAATCCGGAGGCAACCTATGATACTCTGAATAAATATGGTGAAGACCTGGTAGAGAAAGCCAGAAGCCAGAAGCTTGATCCGGTTATCGGAAGAGACAGCGAGATCCGTAATGTGATCCGAATCCTTTCCCGTAAGACCAAGAACAACCCGGTTCTCATTGGTGAGCCTGGCGTTGGTAAAACTGCAGCCGTAGAAGGTCTTGCCCAGCGAATCGTGGCAGGAGATGTGCCGGAAGCACTGAAGGACAAGAAAATTTTTGCTCTGGATATGGGAGCTCTGGTAGCCGGAGCTAAATATCGAGGCGAATTTGAGGAACGTCTGAAGGCTGTGTTGGAAGAAGTTAAGAAAAGCGAAGGTCAGATTATCCTGTTTATTGATGAGCTTCATCTTATTGTGGGCGCAGGTAAAACAGATGGTGCCATGGATGCCAGCAACATGCTTAAGCCAATGCTTGCACGTGGTGAGCTTCATTGTATCGGCGCAACTACTCTGGATGAGTATCGTCAGTATATTGAAAAGGATGCAGCCCTGGAGCGTCGTTTCCAGCCAGTTATGGTAGATGAGCCATCTGTAGAAGATACTATTTCTATTCTTCGAGGACTGAGAGAACGCTATGAAGTATTCCATGGTGTTAAGATTACAGACAGTGCCCTTGTGGCAGCAGCAACTCTTTCACACCGTTACATTACAGACCGTTTCCTTCCGGATAAGGCCATCGATCTGGTAGATGAAGCCTGCGCGCTCATTAAAACAGAACTGGATTCTATGCCTACCGAGCTGGATGAGCAGCGCCGTAAAATCGATCAGATGAAAATGGAAGAGCTTTCCCTGAAAAAAGAAACGGATAACTTAAGCAAAGAACGATTGGAGGAGCTTCAGAAGGAGCTTGCAGAAATGCAGGATTCCTTTAATGCCCAGAAAGCCCAGTGGGAAAATGAAAAGCATTCTGTAGAGAAGCTTCAGAAGCTTCGTGAACAGATTGAGGATATGAATAAGCAGATTCAGATTGCAAGACAGAATTATGATCTGGAGAAAGCTTCCGAGCTGCAATATGGAGAGTTGCCTAAATTACAGCAGCAGCTTGAAATTGAAGAGCGAAATACTAAGGAAAGTGACAGAAGCCTTGTTCATGAGGTAGTTACCGATGATGAGATAGCCCGTATTATTTCCCGCTGGACCGGAATTCCGGTTGCAAGACTGACAGAAGGAGAGCGTGCAAAGCTTCTTCACCTGGAGGATGAACTTCACAAACGTGTAATCGGACAGGATGAAGGTGTCCGCCGTGTTACAGATGCCATTCTTCGCTCCAAAGCCGGAATCAAAGACCCGACGAAGCCAATCGGTTCCTTCCTGTTCCTTGGACCAACCGGTGTTGGTAAAACAGAGCTTGCCAAGACCCTGGCACAGACCCTGTTTGATGATGAGCAGAATATGGTTCGTATTGATATGAGTGAGTACATGGAGAAATATTCTGTATCCAGACTGATCGGAGCGCCTCCGGGATATGTTGGATATGAAGAAGGCGGACAGCTGACAGAAGCCGTTCGTCGTAAACCATACAGTGTAGTTCTTTTTGATGAAATCGAGAAGGCACATCCGGATGTATTTAATGTACTTCTTCAGGTTTTGGATGACGGACGTATCACAGATTCCCAGGGTCGTACCGTAGATTTCAAAAATACAATTCTGATCATGACCTCCAATATCGGATCTCCGTATCTTCTGGATGGTATTGATGAGAATGGTGAGATTAAAGAAGAAGCTCAGAAAGAGGTTATGGATGATTTGCGCGGACATTTCCGCCCGGAATTCCTCAACCGTCTGGATGAGATCATTATGTTTAAGCCATTGACAAAAGATAACATCGGTAGTATCGTTGACCTGATGGTGAAGGAACTCAATGACCGTCTTGCTGATCAGGAACTTTCCCTGGAGCTTACAGATGCAGCCAAGAAAGATGTAATCGACAATGGTTATGATCCGGTTTACGGTGCAAGACCACTGAAGCGTTATCTGCAGAAATATGTGGAGACTTTGACTGCTCGTAAGATTCTTTCCGGTGAAGTCCACACAGGAGATACACTGGTGTTGGATGTAGAGAATGGAGAGTATGTGGTGAAGGTAAAATAAGATCAGCAGCAATAAACCTGCAAAGGAGATTCTTATGATACCAAAGGACCCAATGATCTTACTGAGCTATGTGAACACCCAGCTTCGGGATTATTACGATTCCCTGGAGGCACTGTGTACCTGCCGCGGGCTTCGTAAAAAAGAATTGCTGGAGAAGATGGATTCCATCGATTATCATTATGATGAACAAACCAATCAGTTTATTTAAATAAGAAGCAAAAACCGCCTGCAACTCAGTTTTCAGCTGAATTTGCAGGCGGTTTTTTGTTTCCTTGCAATTTTTGTCCGGTTTTCAAGGCAGATGAAGAATATAAAAGCTTAGTCTGACAAAATAAAAACATCTGCAAACAACATAATATCAGATTCTAAATTCTAAAAAAAATATAAACTGCACAAAAAATACTTGCATTTTTTATAGAAAAGTATAGAATACAAAATTAGTCGTCTAACTAAATGAGAAATATATGAAATTGAGGTGAGAATGTGGAACAGGATAATGAGAAAAGTATACAAAGCCTGGTAATGGAAATCAGTCGTATGTATATGGAGAAATGCTTTGTGAAATTAAAAAAGGTTGGCATTCATCCAAGGCAGATCCCTATTCTGGCTGTTCTTTACAGGAGGGATGGCTGCAGCCAAAAAGAGCTTGCGCAGGAGTTAGGCGTGAAGCCCCCTACGGTTACAGTCAGTATTCAACGCCTGGAGAAAAATGGTCTCCTTATCCGCAAACAGGATGAGATGGATCAGAGAGTGAGCAGAATCTATCTTTCCGATGCAGGCAATGCCATTATTAGAGAAGGAATGCAGCTGGCCAGAGAGGGCGAAAAGCAGATGCTGAGTGGCTTCTCAGAAAGCGAGCTTTGTCTGATGCGAAGATTTTGTCAGCAGATTAAGGAAAATATCGCAGCAATGCCTGAACCGGAGCTGTCTCCTGATGAAATGCCAATGGGGCATTTTGCGGAAGGAATAGTAGCTGTCAGGAAGAAATAGGGCAGGATAACAACGAAAGGAAAACAAAGCATGATTAAATTAATGAAGTATCTGAAAAAATCAGCAGGCTATATTGTTCTGATTATTGGATTGCTGTTTTTGCAGGCTTACTGTGATCTGTCTCTGCCAGATTATACCTCTAAGATTATTAACGTAGGTATCCAGCAAGGCGGTATCCCGGATGGTGTTCCGGAAAAAATGCGCAAGAGCACCATGGAAGATCTGCAGATATTTATGGATGAAGACACCAGGAAGGAGGTTTTAAATGCCTATGTACTGGATGGTGATGTTTATGAACTGAAGAATACTATTACAGGGGATAAGAGGGATGAATTAAACGATCTTTTGTGCAAACCCTTGATGATGTATACTTCTTTTACTTCCGGAAGCGAAGAAAGCCAGATGATGCTTTCCAAAATGCAGATGCCTGAGGGAACAGATCCTATGCAGGCTCTTGGCAATATGCCGGATGAAGCAAGGAAGCAGATGCTGGAGACAGTAGATGAGAAGCTTTCCGATATGCCGGAATCCATTCTTACTCAGGCTTCGGTAAGTGGCGTAAAAGCAGAATATCAGGCCATGGGTGAAAATCTGGATACTATTCAGATGAGGTATATTAAGAATGCTGGAATACGGATGGTGCTGATGGCACTGCTTATTATGCTGGCAGCAGTATGTGTGGTCTTTTTGTCTGCAAGGGTGGCAGCAGCCCTTGGACATGATTTAAGAGATAATATATATCGCAAGGTTATCCACTTTTCCAGCAATGAGTACCACAGGTTTTCCACTGCATCCTTGATTACCAGAAGCACAAATGATGTACAGCAGGTACAGCAGGTTATGACTATGATGTTTCGAATTGTGCTTTATGCACCGATTCTTGGTATCGGAGGCGTAATCAAGGTTCTGCAGACAGATTCCTCTATGACCTGGATTCTTGCAGTGGCAGTAGCACTGATCCTTATTGTAATTTTTGTGTTATTCCAGATCGCAATGCCGAAATTCACCATACTTCAAACGCTCATTGACCGATTAAACCTGGTAACCCGTGAGATTCTTACCGGAATCCCGGTTATTCGTGCTTTCAGCCGTGAAGAGCATGAGGAAGAACGTTTCGAGAAAGCAAATAGTGATCTTACCAGAACAAATTTGTTTGTAAACCGTTGTATGACCTTTATGATGCCGGTTATGATGCTGATCATGAATGGTGTCTCTGTAGCAATCATTTATTTTGGTGCACATGGGGTTGACAGCGGAAATATGCAGGTAGGAAATATGATGGCATTTATTCAGTATGCTATGCAGATTATTATGTCCTTCCTGATGATTACAGCTATTTCTATTATGCTTCCAAGAGCCAATGTTGCAGCAGGGCGTATCTGCGAGGTTCTGGAAATGGAGCCTTCAGTAAATGATCCGGAAGATCCGGTTCTTATGGAGAATCAGAAGAAAGGAACGGTAGAGTTTGACCATGTAAGTTTTGCCTATCCGGACGCCGGAGAAAATGTAATCAATGATATTACTTTTAAGGCAGACAAAGGAGAGACAGTTGCTATTATTGGAAGTACAGGAAGTGGAAAGAGTACTCTTATTAATCTGATTCCAAGATTCTATGATGTAACAAAGGGTAGCGTAAAGGTAGATGGTGTGGACGTTCGAGATATGACTCAGCACGATCTTCGTGAGCGCATTGGCTATGTTCCACAGAAGGGAGTGCTGTTCTCCGGTACTATTGATTCCAATATTCGATACGGTAAGCCGGATATGTCCAGTGAGGATGTAAAACTGGCGGCAGAAATCTCCCAGTCTGATGATTTTATCCAGGCGAAAAAGGAAGGCTATGATGCACCGATTTCTCAGGGCGGAACTAACGTATCAGGTGGTCAGAAACAGCGTTTGTCTATTGCAAGAGCCATTGCGAAAAAACCGGAGATTCTGATTTTTGATGACAGCTTTTCTGCTCTTGACTTTAAAACTGACAGCAGGCTTCGCAAAGCATTAAGGGAAAAAACAGAAGATACGACAACTATTATTGTGGCACAGAGAATCAGCACCATCTTGAATGCAGATCAGATCATTGTTCTGGATGAGGGAAATATGGCAGGCATAGGTACCCACAAAGAACTGATGAAGAACTGCGAGGTTTACAGGCAGATTGCCATGTCCCAGCTTTCAGAGGAGGAATTAGCATGAGTGAAAACAAAGCCAGAGGCCCTGTGATGGGCGGTCACCGGGGACGTGGAATGCAGCCTGGGGAAAAAGCCAAAGATTTCAAAGGCGCGATGAAGAGGCTGTTTCAGTATATGGAGCGCTACAAATTCCGTTTCGTGCTGATGTTTATTTTTGCAATTGCCGGAACTGTTTTTAATATTGTAGGACCAAAAATCCTTGGAAAAGCAACAACAGAGCTTTTTAGCGGTCTGGTTGCCAAGGTAAACGGTACGGGAAGCATTGATTTTGGAAAAATCGGATATATCCTTTTATGGACTCTTGGACTATATGTGACAAGTGCCTGCTTTTCCTTTATTCAGGGATATGTGATGACCGGAATTTCCAATGATGTTACTTATAATTTAAGAAAAGATATTTCCAAAAAATTCAGCCGCCTTCCCATGAACTATTATGAGAGTCGGACAAATGGTGAGATTCTTTCCCGTGTGACTAATGACGTGGATACCCTTCAGATGAGCCTGAACCAGAGCATTACCCAGCTGATCACATCTGTCACAACCCTGATCGGTGTATTCGTAATGATGCTTTCCATTAATGTGTGGATGACACTGGCTGCACTTTTGATACTGCCTCTGTCTATGATCATTATTAATTTTGTTATGAAGCACTCCCAGAAATATTTCCAGGCACAGCAGAAATATCTTGGAGAGGTAAATGGCCAGATTGAGGAAAACTACGGCGGACACAATGTTGTTAAGGTATTTAACAAGGAAGAGGATGTAGTTGCAGAATTTGAAAAGGACAACCAGAAGCTTTACGAATCTGCATGGAAATCCCAGTTTTTCTCCGGAATGATGATGCCTGT
Source organism: Ruminococcus sp. AF31-8BH (assembly GCF_003460605.1). Classification (GTDB taxonomy): domain Bacteria; phylum Bacillota; class Clostridia; order Lachnospirales; family Lachnospiraceae; genus Blautia_A; species Blautia_A acetigignens. The sequence continues at coordinate 144,140 of NZ_QTVN01000003.1, read as the reverse complement.
CATGCAGTTTGTAGGAAATATTGGATATGTTATGGTTGCTCTTTTAGGAGGCTGGTTTACCATCAAGGGAGCAATTGAAGTTGGTGATATCCAGTCCTTCTTCCAGTATATCAGAAACTTTACTCAGCCGATCCAGCAGATTGCCCAGGTAACGAACCTTCTGCAATCCTCAGCAGCAGCCTCCGAGCGTGTGTTTGAGTTCCTGGATGAGGAAGAGGAAGAAACCATAAAAGAAAACGCAGTATCTATAAAAGGTCTTAATGGAAATGTGGAATTTAATCATGTAAGTTTCGGATATAATCCGGATAAGATTATTATCCATGATTTTTCCGCAAAGGTAAAGGACGGACAGAAAATTGCCATTGTAGGACCGACAGGCGCAGGAAAGACCACTATGGTTAAGCTTCTGATGCGTTTCTATGATGTAAACAGAGGCTCCATCTGTGTGGATGGACATGATGTAAAGGACTTTAACAGAAGCGAGCTTCATGAAATGTTCGGAATGGTTCTCCAGGACACATGGCTGTTTTCAGGAACCATTATGGAAAATATCCGTTACGGAAGACTGGATGCCACAGATGAAGAGGTGATCGCAGCAGCTAAGGCGGCTCACATCCACAACTTTATCATGCAGCAGCCGGGCGGCTACCAGATGGTCCTGGACGAGGAGACCAGCAACGTTTCCCAGGGTCAGAAACAGCTTCTTACCATTGCAAGAGCAATCCTGGCAGACAATAAGATCCTGATCCTGGATGAGGCAACCTCCTCTGTTGATACCAGAACAGAGGTCCAGATCCAGAAGGCCATGGATAACCTGATGAAGGGCAGAACAAGCTTTGTCATTGCCCACAGGCTTTCCACCATCAAGGATGCGGACTTGATCCTGGTTATGAAGGATGGCGATATTATCGAGCAGGGCAGTCACGAAGAGCTGCTTGCAGCAAAAGGCTTTTACGCAGATCTTTATAACAGCCAGTTTGATAAGACACAGAGCGCATAAGAAGCCACGCACATTTTGCAGATAGTTTTTTATCAAGATAGTTCGTCAAAAATCCATTTGAAAACAAGGAAAAATACGTGAGAAATATACAGCAGTTTTTCAGAAAAATATATGAAAAACTGCTGTTTTTCTATCTATACTTTTGGGGGAAGATAATGTATAATGGAGCAAAGTTTCCGCAAAATATGAAGTGCGGAACCATGAATATACCAGCCATGGAAGGATGAAGGAGAGTATATTATATGGCAATTGACAACAGAGACGGAGAAGCATTTCTGACTTTTGTCACAGACAAACTGAAAACACGTATTGCGCACATCAGCGAATCCATTCTGGAAGGCCAGAAGGACATCGAGGGAATGCATGAATACTACTGGGAAAACTATACAGAGATGGACCAGTACGGATATGAGAATTTTGATAACCAGCAGGCACTGCTCCATCAGATCAATGCCAATGAGCAGCAGATCCATCTGAGAAAAAGATTCCGCAAAATGCTGGATTCCCCTTTTTTCGGAAGAGTGGATTTTATATTTGAAGGAGAGGATGAGCCTGAGATCTTTTATATCGGCATCGGCAATTTTGCAGAGGAAACCGGACATACGCCTTTGATCTACGACTGGAGAGCTCCGGTGAGCGGCCTTTTCTATGATTATGATAAGGGACCTGCTTCCTATGAAGCACCTCTTGGAACTATCACCGGTGAGATTGCATCCAAATGGCAGTACAAGATCCGTAATGGAAAAATGATCTACCAGTTTGAGAGTGATGTGAAAATCGATGACGAGATTCTGATGGCAGAGCTGGGCAGCGGCGGAAGCGTAGCTCTTAAGAACATTGTCCGCACCATCCAGAAGGAGCAGAATGCCATTATCCGAAATACCAAGGATAAGATCATGGTGATCCAGGGGGCAGCCGGAAGCGGCAAGACTTCCATTGCACTGCACAGAATTGCCTATCTTCTGTACCATGACCGGAAGAATCTGAAATCCTCCAACATTCTGATCCTGTCACCAAACAGCATCTTTTCCGATTATATTTCCCATATCCTGCCGGAGCTTGGGGAAGAGAATATCCGGGAAATGAGTTTTGACCTGTTTGCGTATAAGGAACTGAAGGATACGGTATCCGACTGCGAGGACCGCTACGATCAGATCGAAAGAAGCCTGACCATGCCGGATGTGCCCTCTCTTTACAAGGAGAAGCAGTCCAGGGAATTTTTGAACCAGATGGAAGGCTATCTTACCACATTAGAGGATGAGCTGATGAATTTCCATGATGTGGAATACAAGAACTTCACCAGGAAAGAAGAGGAGATCATCGAGCTGTTCTATTTCAAATTCCAGGACATTCCCCTGCTTTCCCGTATGGAAGCTGTGGCGGAGAATTTCATTGACGAGGTGGAGACACTTCGGGATAGCGATATGGATGAGGAAGAACGTGCCTTTGTGATGGAGAAATTCATGGGTATGTACGAGACAAGGGATGTCTATGTGATGTACAGCCGTTTCCTGGAAAGCTGCGGTTATCCGGGACTTCCCCATGTACAGCTGGCGGACCGCAGGCTTTCCTATGAGGATGTGTATCCGGTGCTTTACATGAAATACCGTCTGCTTGGCCAGAACAGCAGCCACAATGGGATCAAGCATCTGGTTGTGGATGAAATGCAGGATTATTCCAGGCTGCAGTATCTGATCATTAAGATGATGTTCCCCTGCCGCATGACCATTCTGGGAGACAAGGCTCAGACCATGGAGGATGAGAACCAGGATGTGATCGGATTCCTTCCGAAGATTTTCGGCAAAGATATCCGCAGGATCGTGATGAACAAAAGCTACCGAAATACAGTGGAAATCGCGACCTACGCCAATCATCTGGCTGGCATTACAGACATGGATCTGTTTGAGCGTCACGGCGCCCCTGTGGAAGAGAAGCACTTCCCGGGAAAAGAGTCCCAGTCTATGGAACAGGCACTGGATGAGATCATAAAGAAGCTGGAGCTTGGGGAAGAGCAGTTTGAGACCGCCGCAGTGATCCTTCGTACAGAAGGAGAGGCAAAAAAGGCAGCAGGTATTCTGAAGGAGAAGCTGGCAGCCGCTGGGTTTGACACAGAGAACCGTTTTTCCTATCTCCACAGGGACAGCACCAGCTTCTGCAAGGGACTGACTGTAACTACTTTTTATCTTGCAAAAGGACTGGAATTTGACCAGGTATTTTCTCTGTTTCCAGAGGCGGATACAAGTGCACTTGCAAAGCAGGGCAGATACATTGCCGCTACCCGTGCCCTTCACAAGCTGCATATGTATGAGTACGGAAACTAAATTTTACAAAAGTATGACAAACAGGAGCTAAAATAGAAAAAGAACTGGTTTTTTCAAACAGGCTCTAGTCACAAATGTATAAAAAAATCGGTTAAAGTTTATAATATTTTCACAGTAATTTTAGATTCAGACTTTGGAAATCCATTGACAGGTCTGTAATAAAATTGTAAAATATAGCCCGAGGGACTTATCGTCTGGTAAGTTCTGTAAAGACATTGGACAGGATAACCTGCATGAACAGATAATTTTTATGCAGGCATGGATTGTGAAGCACATGAATGTGCAGCAATCCTTTTTACCGAATGAAAAATCAAGGAGGATACCATGAAGAATAAAAAGATTTTAGCAATCTTAACCATAGCAGCTAGTGTTTCCATGTTTGCAGCAGGATGTAATTTCGGCGGAGCTGAGCCGGACGAGCAGGTTGTTGTGACTGAGACTCCTACACCGGCAGCGACTGCAACTCCTACACCGGAGCCGACCATTGCACCGGATGTTCAGGACAGCACTTATACATCCAGCAACGGAGCCGTTTCCATTAAACTTCCGGATGCGACCTGGGCGAATAAGGCAGACGAGGCAGATATGCTCAGCTTTGAGTCACCGGAGCAGGGCAAGATCCTGATCCTTCACGGACAGGGAGAAGATGCCATGTCTTCCGCAATGCTTCCGGATACTGAGGATCTGGCCAATGCCCTTGAACAGGCTTCCGATCTTGTACAGGGAACCGACTTCACTGTTGAGAACTATACTTCCAATGATGTAGAGGGAGTAGGCGTTTATTCCTACACAGTCAGATATACAGACGCTTCCAAGAGCGGCGGCTACGCATATGCCCTTCACAAGATCTATAAGAGTGCAGATGAATACTACAATATCTGCGGATCTGTAGTGAACGATGATTCTCTTGCGGGAATCCAGGCAGCTATTGATTCCTTTGGAATTTCAGGAGATTCTTCCCTGAAGGCAGCAGCACCTGCAGCAGGAGATAATGCTTCTGATGGCAGCACAGACGGAACTGCAGATGGAAGTACAGACGGTACACAGTCTAACAGCACAGATTCCTCCGCAGGAAGCAGTGACGGAACCATCAGCAACTCTGCAGGATTTACCCAGGAGCAGCTGACCGATACCAACCAGACCAGAACCATCTACCGCAACTCAGACGGACATCCTCTTGTGATCACACCGGATGGAAACGGCAACTGGGTTGACTTTGACGGAAATACCTACCGTTTCGTAAACAACGAGGACGTTTACGACCAGAATGATGTTGATTATTACTGGCACGGAGAGGGTGCAGACGTATACTATATGCCTGTAGAGTAATCAGATGACAGCAGGGAAGCTGATGAAAAAATCGAAGAAACAGCTTCCGTGGAAAACAGCACAAAGTAAGATCAGGCGGACACAGCTATCCTTTTGGGGTGGCTGTGTCCGTGACGGTTGGAGGGAATATGGAGAATTTACAGGCTTATGGAGAATTTGCCCGGGTATATGATATGTTCCAGGATAATGTGGACTACGATGCCTGGGGAGCATGGCTGAAACAGCAGCTGAAAGAGTACGGCATTTTGGATGGACTGGTGCTGGATCTTGGATGCGGCACCGGAACGATGACAGAGCTTCTTGCAGAGGCTGGCTATGACATGATCGGAGTGGACAATTCCGAGGAAATGCTGGCAGAGGCCATGGAGAAGCGTGTGGAGTCCGGACACGACATTCTTTATCTTCTGCAGGATATGCAGGAGTTTGAACTATACGGAACCGTAAGAGCGGTTGTCAGCGTGTGCGACAGCCTGAATTACATAACAGAGGAAGAGGAACTGCAGCATGTATTTGCCCTGGTGAACAATTACCTGGATCCCCACGGAATCTTTCTGTTTGATATGAACACGGTATACAAATACCAGACCATGATCGGGGATGCCACCATTGCAGAGAACCGGGAGGAAGGAAGCTTCATCTGGGAGAACAGCTATGATGAGGAGTCCGGGATCAATACCTATGAACTGGCTCTTTTTATTCCAAGGGAGGACGGACTCTATGAGAAAACAGAGGAGGTTCACTACCAGAGAGCCTATCCGCTGGAGAAAATTAAGGAACTGATTCAGAATGCAGGTATGGAACTGCTTGCTGTTTACGATGCCTACACTATGGAGCCGCCGAAGGAAGACAGCGGCAGACTTACCTTTGTAGTAAGAGAACATGGGAAGGAAGTATAGTAATTGTTCAGCAAAGCAAAATGAGAACTGTGGCACAAAATCGGGTGAAGCATGATTTTGTGTATATCGCGAAGGCAGGAATGCATTTTGATTGTAATTGCAAAGATGCTGAACAAAGATGAGTTTAAATTTTAGAGGAGAAAACACATGAACGATTATATTATCCGCGCGACAGCGGCTAACGACCAGATCCGCGCATTTGCAGCAGTGACTACCCAGATGGTGGAGACTGCAAGAGAACACCATAACACAAGTCCGGTTGCGACAGCAGCCCTTGGCAGACTTCTCACTGCAGGAGCCATGATGGGCTCCATGATGAAAGGAGAGAAAGACGTTCTGACTCTTCAGATCAAGGCAGGCGGTCCACTTCAGGGAATTACCGTAACAGCCGATTCCCAGGGAAATGTGAAAGGCTACGTAGGCAATCCGGATGTCTGTATCCCAGCCAATTCCAAAGGCAAGCTGGATGTGGCAGGCGCTGTTGGACCAGGATTTCTGAACGTGATCAAGGACATGGGCCTGAAGGAGCCATACAGCGGTCAGGTTATGCTTCAGACCTGTGAAATCGCAGAGGACCTTACCTACTATTTTGCAACAAGCGAGCAGGTACCTTCAGCAGTTGGTCTTGGAGTCCTGATGAACAAGAACAATACGGTACGTCAGGCTGGCGGCTTTATTGTACAGCTGATGCCTTTTGCAGAGGAAGAAGTCATTTCCAGACTGGAGCAGAACGTACAGAAGATTAATTCCGTTACCAGTCTGTTAGAAGAGGGACATACACCGGAGAGCCTTCTTGAGAAGGTTCTGGAAGGCTTTGATATGCAGATCAACGAGAAAACAGACACCCGCTTCCACTGCAACTGCACCAGAGAGCGAGTTGAAAAAGCGCTGATCAGCATTGGCAGAAAAGAATTAAACGAAATGATCCAGGAAGGCAAGCCTATTGAAATGAACTGCCATTTCTGCAACACAAATTACACCTTCACTGTGGAAGAAATGAAAGAAATTCTGAGAAAATGTAAATAATCAGGGCACGAAGGCGTAACGGTAAAGGAACGAAAACGTTATGTTTCTGGTAAAAATCCTGCATAATTGGGGAAGACACGCAGATAGAACGAGAAGGAAAAGAGGATTAGGTCATGAATCAGGGATTTATTAAAGTGGCGGCGGGAACGCCCGGGGTTACAGTTGCAGATTGCAGGGCAAATACAAAAGCAATTCTGGAAATGATTAAAGAGATGGAAGCACAGCATGCCAAGATCATGGTATTCCCGGAGCTTTGCATTACCGGATATACCTGTCAGGATCTGTTTTTGCAGAGAAGACTTCTGGACAGTGCGTGGGAGAGCCTGCTTGCTCTGGCAGAAGAGACACAGGATGTGGATGCGCTGATTTTTGTAGGCCTTCCTGTAAGGAAAAATGGCAAGCTTTACAATGCGGCAGCTGTACTGAATCATGGAAATATCCTGGGATTTGTGCCGAAAACTCACATTCCCAACTACAATGAATTTTATGAGCAGAGACATTTTTCCTCTGGGGAGGATGTCTGGGATGAGATCACCATCGGGGAGGAAAGCGTGCCCTTTGGCAGCAGCCTGATCTTCTCCTGCGAGGAGCTTCCGGAACTGACTGTAGGAGCAGAGCTCTGTGAGGATCTGTGGGTTCCCCTTCCCCCAAGCGTGAAGCTGGCCATGAGCGGCGCTCACATTATTGTGAATCTTTCTGCAAGCGATGAGATGGTAGGCAAGGATTCCTACCGCCGCGACCTGGTGAAAGGACAGTCAGCCCGCCTGATCTGCGGATACATTTACGCCACAGCAGGAGAGGGAGAGTCTTCCCAGGATCTGGTATTTGGCGGACAGAACCTGATCGCGGAGAACGGCGTCCTGCTTGCAGAGGCAAAGCGCTTCCAGAATTCTGTGATCTACGGGGAAATCGATGTGCAGAGACTGGCAGATGAGAGAAGAAGAATTTCCACTTATCCTTCTGCTGACAGTGCAGAGTGCCAGATGGTACCCTTTGATGTGGAGATTGAAGAGACCTCCCTGACCCGAAACTTTGCCCCATATCCATTTGTACCTTCTGTGAAAGAAGAAAGGGATATGCGCTGTGAGGAAATCCTGAACATCCAGGCAATGGGACTGAAGAAGCGAATGAGTCACATTCACTGCCAGAAGGCAATGGTGGGTCTTTCCGGCGGACTGGATTCTACGCTGGCCCTTCTTGTGATCGCCCGTGCTTTTTCCATGATGGGACTTCCTTCTGAGAATATCCGCTGCATTACCATGCCCTGCTTTGGAACCACAGACCGTACCTATCAGAATGCCTGCAAGTTAAGCCAGTGCCTTGGCGCAACTTTGACTGAGGTGAACATTAAGGAAGCGGTAAACATTCATTTCCGGGATATCGGACATGATGATTCGGTTCATGATGTGACCTACGAGAACTGCCAGGCAAGAGAGCGCACCCAGATCCTGATGGATATGGCAAACCAGGAAGGGGCACTTTTAGTTGGTACCGGAGATCTTTCCGAGCTTGCACTTGGATGGGCCACCTACAATGGCGACCACATGTCCATGTACGGCGTGAACGCTTCCGTTCCCAAGACTCTGGTGAGACATCTTGTCCGCTACTATGCAGACACTTGCGGCGAGAAAGAGCTGGAGGAAGTGCTTCTTGACATTCTGGACACTCCGGTAAGCCCGGAACTTCTGCCCCCTAAGGATGGCAAAATCGCCCAGAAAACCGAGGATCTGGTAGGACCTTACGAACTTCACGATTTTTATCTGTACTATATGCTTCGTGCAGGCTTTGAGCCGGACAAGATTTACCGCATTGCCTGCCGTACTTTTGAGAATACCTATGACAGGGAGACCATTCTGAAATGGCTGAAGACCTTCTACCGAAGATTTTTCGCCCAGCAGTTCAAGCGCTCCTGTCTGCCGGATGGCCCGAAGGTGGGAAGTGTTGCCCTTTCCCCAAGAGGAGACCTTCGCATGCCAAGTGATGCAAGCGCTGCGGTTTGGATGGAAGTATTGGAAAATCTTTAAAAATATCAATTTTCTGGCGGAGAACTGACTTGGTTCTCCGCCTTTTTCAGTGCATCCTCAATGGCGTTCAAAAGCAATTCTGACGTATACTTGCGGTCCGTGGAATACTTCAGGTTGTCAAGAGACTGGCTGTCTACAATCTGGCTTGCCAGAGATTCCAGGGATGGTTTCACAAGAGGAAACATAGCCGTAGTGCTTTCACTTAAATTTACCAGCTCCACAGACTGGATACTGTTCTGGTCCACCGTAACCTCCACGTCAAAGGTATTCTGGTTCAATGTGATGGAAGAGCGGTAAACACCAGGAGTATAGAGGGAGTCTGCTTTTCCCGATGTGGTCTGGCTCCTGCCCGGACCAAACATGAAGTAGATCAGTACACCAAGAAGTATGGCAAGAATGAGAAAAGCGATGGTGTACACCACTTCTTTCATATGTAACACGATGATCCTGGTTTTTGAACTCATGGTCTGCGCCTCCTGGTTTGCTTTGTTTATTCTATCCTATTATCAAACAGGGAAAAATATGATAGAATATTGTGATAATGCCAGACAGGAGGGAGACACACATGTCATTACAGTTTATTATCGGAAGTTCCGGAATCGGGAAAACACATTACGCCTGCCAGCGGATTATACAGGAATCTCTGGAGAATCCGGGAAAGCTGTACTATATTATTGTGCCGGAGCAGTTTACCATGCAGACCCAGAAGAACGTGGTAGAAATGCATCCGGGAAAAGGAATCCTGAATATTGACGTGCTCAGCTTCCAGCGCCTTGCCTACCGCGTATTTGAGGAGGTGGGCGGTGCCAGGGAAGTGCTTCTGGACGACACAGGCAAAAGCTTGGTACTGCAGAAGCTGGTGCAGCAGCACAAAAAAGAGCTCCCCTATCTGGGAAGTCAGATGAACAAACCTGGCTATCTGGACGAGGTGAAATCCCTGATTTCCGAGTTCATGCAGTATGATATCCGTCAGGAAGAGCTTTCGGACATGCTGGAAAAAACAGGGGAAGATTCCTTGCTTCAGATGAAGATGAATGACGTAAGCGTGCTTTACCAGGCTTTTACTGATTATCTGGAAGGGCACTATATGACTGGTGAGGGGGTCATGGATGCTCTCAAAAAAGCAATTCCCTTTTCCAGAAAACTGAAGAACAGCGTGCTTTTACTGGACGGCTTCACTGGCTTTACCCCTGTGCAGATGAACGTGATCCGGGAACTGCTGGCAGTCTGCGACCAGGTGCTTGTGACTGTCACCATGGATGTCAAGGAAAATCCTCTTCAAATGGGAAAACCTCACCAGCTGTTCTACATGAGCCGGAAAATGATTCATACCCTGTCCGGTCTGATAAATGACTTGGATGATCCGGTATACTTAAAAGAAGAAAAAAAGGGACGCTTTTCTGACGCCCCGGCTCTTGGATTTCTGGAGCAGCATCTGTTCCGCTACCGAAAAGCAGCTTATGGAAAATCCCAGGATGAAATCCGTATTTTCGCGGCAGAATCCCCCATCAAAGAACTGGAAGAAACGGCAAGGCGAATCCGCAGAATGGTCCGGGAAGAGGATCTGAAATACGGAGAGATCGCAGTGATCACCGGAAACCTGGAAAGCTACAAAAGTATTGCCTCCCAGGTATTTGAGGAGGCACAGATTCCCTATTTCCTGGATGAGAAGCATTCGATTTTAATGAATCCCTTTGTGGAATATATACGTGCCGCTCTTGAGATGGTGACAAAGGGCTTTACCTACGAAAGTGTTTTTCGCTATCTGCGCTGCGGCATGTCCGGAATCACCAGGGAACAGGCGGATCAGCTGGAAAACTATGTGCTGGCACTTGGAATCCGGGGCTGGCACAAATGGTCGGAGAAATGGGTGCGCACTTACCGGATCATGAAAGACGGGGACATCCAGGTTCTCAATGAGTACCGGGAGCGTTTTGTGACGGAAGTGGAAGCCCTGGCCCAGGGATTTTCCAGCGGCAAAAAGAAAGTAAGTGAATATTGTTATAGTTTATACCAGTTTATCACAGACTGTGACATTCAGAGAAAATTGAAGGAACAGGAGCTTTCCTTCAAAGCAAAAGGGGAAAAAGCCCTGGAAAAGGAATACGCGCAGATATACGGAATTGTTATGGAACTGCTGGACCGTATGGTGGAGATTCTCGGAGAAGAGGAACTTACAAGGGCGGAGTTTACCCAGCTTCTTGAAACTGGCTTCGCCAAATCCAAGGTAGCACTGATTCCACCAAGCATGGATCAGGTACTGGTGGGAGACATGGAGCGTACCCGTCTCAAGGAGATCAAGGCTCTGTTTTTCGTAGGTGTCAATGAGGGAAACATTCCGAAAAATACAGACTCCGGCGGGATCCTAACCCAGATGGATCGTGAATTTTTTGCAGGAGAGGGAATGGAGCTTGCTCCGGGACCAAAGGAGCTGATGAACACCCAGCGCTTTTATCTTTACCTGAATCTGACCAAGCCTAGCCGGTATCTCTGTCTTTCCTATTGTTTTTCCAACGGAAAAGGGGAGCCTGTAAGCCCGGCGTATCTGATCCACAGCATCCAGAAGCTTTACCCGGAAATTGAAGTGAAAAACGCCATGGATGAGGAATTTGCTCTTGGAAGCATGGAACTTCCGGGAACCAGCCTGGAATGCTTTTTGAAGGGACTGACAGAGGGAGCCCTTGGAAAAGGAGATCCGTTTTACGGCGAGCTGTACAGCTGGTACTTAAGAAGTCCGAAGTACAGGGAACTGGCGAGAAAGCTGGTGGAGGCATCTATGACCAGGCGTCCTTCCGATGTGATCAGCAAAAGCGTGGCAAAGGTGCTCTACGGAGAGGTGTCTCCTTACAGTGCTACCAGGCTGGAACGTTTTTCCGCCTGTGCATTTGCCCATTTTCTCCAGTATGGCCTGAGCCTGACGGAGCGTGCAGAGTATGAATTCCGCCCTATGGATATGGGAAATATTATGCACAAGGTTATGGAGAAATTTGCAAAAGAGGTGAAAAAGGAAGGGCTGAAATGGGCCACCCTTACGGAAGAAGAGAGAAATGAGATCGTGGACCGGCTGGTGGATGAGGTCAGTGCGGACTACGGCAATACCATTTTGAAAAGCAGCGCCCGCAACGAGTATATGATCCAGCGCACCAAGAGAATGATGAGAAGAACCGTGTGGGCAGTGCAGGAGCAGCTGAAATCCGGGGAGTTTGAACCGGAAGGCGTGGAGGTGGCGTTCCAGGGCGGACGTATTGACCGTGTGGATACCATGCACACAGAGGACGGCAAGCTGTATGTGCGGGTCATTGACTATAAGACCGGAAATACTTCCTTTGATCTGGTGTCATTGTATCACGGCCTTCAGCTGCAGCTGATGATCTATCTGGACGGTGCCCTTCAGGTGGAACAGAACCGTTATCGGGATCAGGAAGTGATTCCGGCCGGCGTATTTTATTATAATATTAAGGACCCTATGGTACAGGAAAAAATTGACGCGGATGTGGAATTAGTTCAGCAGAAGGTTCTAAAAGAGCTGAAAATGAACGGTCTTGTACAGGCTGACCGGGATCTGGTGGAGAAGATGGACAGTTCTCTGGTGTCTCTTCCGGTGTCCTTTAATAAGGACGGAAGCTTCCGCAGGAATTCCTCGGTTGCCACAAGAGAGCAGTTTGATGTGCTGAACCGTTACGTGAAGACCAAAATCTCCCACATCCGGCAGTCCATCCTGGACGGGGATGCCCAGGTTTCCCCCTATATGCTGGGGAAAAAGAACGCCTGTACCTACTGCCCTTACAGTACAGTGTGCGGCTTTGACACGGAGATTCCGGGATATGAATTCAGAAGGCTGAAGAATTTCGCAGATGAAGAGCTGTGGAATGCTTTTGCAAAGGAGGTGGAATAGCATGGCAGTAAAATGGACGAAAGAACAGGAACAGGTGATTGGACTGCGGAACCGGAACATTCTGGTCAGCGCAGCAGCAGGCTCAGGCAAAACAGCCGTGCTGGTTCAGCGAATCCTTGGAAAGGTAATGGACCCGGAGCATCCGGTGGACATTGACAGGCTGCTGATCATGACTTTTACAAGAGCCGCGGCTGGGGAGATGCGGGAGCGAATTGCCAATGCCCTGGAGGATGCCCTTGGGGAAAATCCGGAGAACGAGCATCTGCAGCGGCAGACTACTTTGATCCACACTGCGCAGATTACCACCATTGACGGTTTCTGTGCTTATGTGATCCGTAATTATTTTCACCTGATCGGACTGGACCCGGGATACCGTACCGGAGAGGAAGGAGAGTTGAAGCTTCTCCAGGAAGATGTGATGAAGGAGCTTCTGGAAGCTTACTATGCCAAGGATCAGGAAAAATATAAATATTTTATTGAGTGCTACGCTGCTGGAAAATCAGACGAAGGCATACGTGACCTGATTTATTCCCTGTATCATGCAGCCATGAGTAACCCATATCCGGATGAATGGCTGGAAAAATGTATTGACAGTTATAAAAATACGGATATAGAATCTATAAAAGCATCAGAATGGATGAAATTGTTATGGAAAAATGTTCTGGCAGATCTGGAACAGGCGAAAGGTCTGGCGGAGGAGGCCAGGAAGCTGTGTTTTTCCCCGGGAGGTCCTTATTTATATGATGACGCCATCTCAAGTGACCTGCTTCTGATTCGGGATGCACAGGAAAAAGCCCTGACAGGGGATTTTGATGGAACAAGAGCGGTCCTTGGCAGTCCGGCTTTTGCAAGATTGTCTACGAAGAAACCGAAGGAACCTGTGGATGACCTTTTGAAGGAACAGGTAAAGGCTCTTCGGGAAAACGAGAAGGATATTCTGAAGGATTTGGGAAGCAGGTATTTTACTGTGGGTGAAGAGGAATTGCCTCTTCTTCTGGAATGCTGCCGGGAGCCTGTGGAAATGCTGGTGGAGCTTACCCGGGAATTTATCCGCCTTTATGGGGAGAAAAAAAGGGAAAAGAATATTCTGGATTTTACAGATATGGAGCACTTTGCGCTGGAGATCCTTATGGAGCGGGTGGAGGATGAGGGCGCCAATGAGCAAGCTTTTGAAATGACTTTTGGAAACCAGGAAAATTCTCACATAACGAAGAGTGAAAAGAAAACTTCTGGATATGAGGATAAAAAACGAGAAGTGGTATATCGTATTATGAGCCAGGCTGCGCGGGAATTATCCATGAAGTATGATGAGGTTATGGTGGATGAATATCAGGACAGCAACCTGGTGCAGGAGATGATCACTACCTGTGTATCTGGCTGGGCGAAGAAGAGTAAGAATATTTTCATGGTTGGTGATGTGAAGCAGAGCATTTACCGGTTCCGCCTTGCCAGACCGGAACTATTTATGGAAAAATATAAAAAGTACACCTTAACGGACAGTGAAGAACAGCGAATCGACTTGCACAAAAACTTCCGAAGCAGATCCCAGGTGCTTTCCTGTGCCAATTTTATTTTCAGGCAGATCATGGGCGAGGATCTGGGTGGAATCGCGTATGATGAGGCAGCTGCCCTTTATCCTGGCGCTGTTTTTCCAGAAGGAGCCAGAGACGAATTTCTTTCAACGGAAGTGCTGCTTGTGGAAAAAGACTCAGAGGAACTGGAAGATCTGATGGAGGGGCAGGATGCCAGGGAACTGGAAGCACTTACCATTTCCCATCGGATTCAGGAAATGGTGGGGAAAGAGAAAATCCTGGATAAAGAGACAGGGGAGTACCGTCCGGTGCGATATGGGGATATTGTTATTTTGCTTCGAACTGCGTCTGGCTGGAGCGAAACTTTTACCGATGTTTTAAGTGCCCATGGAATTCCCGTATATGCAGCTTCCAAGACAGGATATTTTTCAGCACTTGAGGTGGTTACGGTTCTGAATTATCTTCAGGTATGCGACAATCCTCTGCAGGACATTCCCCTTGCCGGGGTGCTTCGTTCCCCGCTGGCAGGCTGTACCACCCAGGAGCTTGCCGTAATCCGGGAAGAAGACCCGGAAGGCATGCTGTATGAAAGCGTGCTGCATTTTCTGGGGGAGGAAGAGCAGTGCAGCCTGATTTCTCCTAAAGAAAGAGAAGCTTTGCAGGAAAAATTGCATGGTTTTATTACTCTTCTAAATGAAATGCGGGATCTGGCAGTTTATACTCCGGTTCATGAATTGATTCTTGAAATTCTGCGAAGAACAGGATACGGCAATTATGCCAAGGCCCTGCCGAATGGTGCACAGCGAAGCGCCAATCTTGCCATGCTGGTGGAAAAAGCCATGGATTACGAGAAAACCAGCTATCGCGGCTTGTTTAACTTTGTTCGCTATATTGAACATCTGCAGAAATACGAGGTGGATTACGGCGAGGTGAACCTTTCCGGTGCAGGGGAAGGTTCTGTGGAAATCATGACAATCCACAAAAGTAAAGGACTGGAATTTCCTGTTGTGATCCTTGCGGGAATGGGAAAACAGTTCAATTTCCAGGACTTGAATGCAAAACTTCTGATTCATCCGGATTATGGTCTTGGAGCAGATGCGATTTTGCCGGACAGGCGAATGGTGGTTTCGACCTTGAATAAGCAGGTGATCCGCCGTCAGCTTCTGGAGGAAAGTTTGGGGGAGGAAATCCGTGTGCTTTACGTTGCCCTGACCCGTGCAAAGGAGAAAATGATTCTGACAGGTGCTGTTTCCAATCTGGATAAAGAGTTGATCAGCCTTTCTCATTTTCGTGAAAATCAGACAGAGCTTCTTCCGGCGGAGACCAGGCTGAAAGGGAAAAATTATCTGGATTATGTTCTGCCTGCTCTGGCAAGACACAGATGCATGGACTCGCTTTATGAGGAGATTGGTCTTTTTCCGACGAAGGAAAATCCTCTTTATGAGGATCCTGCACAGTTTCAGGTGAAGCGTATTACTGCGCAGATGCTGACAGAGGCGGAGGTTGTGGACCAGGCAACGGGACAGA
This sequence comes from Ruminococcus sp. AF31-8BH, assembly GCF_003460605.1. Taxonomy (GTDB): domain Bacteria; phylum Bacillota; class Clostridia; order Lachnospirales; family Lachnospiraceae; genus Blautia_A; species Blautia_A acetigignens. Next base: position 128,590 of record NZ_QTVN01000003.1, on the reverse strand, counting down.
TGGAGGAGAATCTTCTGGAGGACTGGGACAGCGAGAAGGTGATGGATCCGGGAATCCGAGAGGAATTGGATAAGCGTTTTGGGTTTGTGTATCCTTATGAATACCGGAGGGATATTCCGGTGAAGGTTACGGTGTCGGATCTGAAAAAGAAAAGTTATCATGAGGATGAGGAGATTGAGGAGGCTGTTTATTTTGAGCCGGATATTGTTCCTTTGGTTCCAAGGTTTATTGAGGAGAAAACAGAGGCTGAGGAAGAGTTTGCGGGGGCAGCCCGTGGTACGGCTTATCATCGTGTGATGGAGTGTCTGGAGTATGGGAAAACGGATACATCTCAGAATCTGAAGGAGCAGATTGAGGAGCTTGTTCAGAATCAGAAGCTTTCTGAGGTTGAGGCGAAGTGTGTTCGGGTTTCGGATATTCGTGGTTTTGTGGAGTGTGATCTGGGGCAGAGGATGAAGGCGGCAGCGCTTAAGGGGCGGCTGTTTCGGGAGCAGCCTTTTGTGATTTCCAGAAGTGCGGCGGAGATTGATGAAAGCTGGGATGAGAGTGAGCGGGTGCTGGTGCAGGGAATTATTGATGCTTATTTTCTGGAAGATGAGGAGATTGTGCTGGTGGATTATAAGACGGATTATGTCCGCAGAGGAGAGGAAAAGAAGCTGATTGAAAGGTATCATACGCAGCTGGAGGATTATGGGCAGGCGCTGGAGAGAATGACGGGGAGACGGGTGAAGGAGAAGTATATTTATTCGTTTGCGTTGAAGAAGGCAATATTGTTATAAAGATTGGGGATTGGATTCCCGAGGGGGTGTCTGGTGCCATTGTGCCTGATCTGGGAGCGGTGCGCAGAACCCGGAAAATCTAAGGGGATATTATTTTGCTAAAAGCGAAGAAGGGGGAGGACAAACTCACTGCGTTCAGACAGTGTCCTCCCCCTTCTTCAACGCAAAATCCTATTCCCTAAGATTTTCTCGGAACCTGTGCAATGCCCCCAAACCAGGCCCAACGGCGCCAGACACGTCGCAGGCGGAGAAAGCGCGAAATTTTCCACTTTTCAAAATTAATGGGACTTTATTTGACGTAGATTGGTTAGAGATGATGGTTTAGTATTTGGGAAAAGATATTAAGGATTGGCAGAAAATCCAGAAGAAAATTAATAGAAACAGGCTCACAACCTTTGGAAAATTAGAGATTGTGAGCCTGTTGTAGATATGCAGCTTGATAAAGAGGGATGCTATGCACGCCAGCCGGCAGGATATTTATTCTTTAAGGTTCCGTTGACAAGTTTGCCGAAGCCGAGGGGGTAGCCTTCTACGCAGAGCAGGTGCCATCCCTTGGTGTGGACGGTTTCTTCAGGGAGGATGGTGAGGGTTTCACCTTTTAAGTAGCGCTCCAGGCGAGGGTCATCAACGGGGAGGGAGATTATGGCTTCTACTTCATCTTTGCGGAAGGCCAGTGCAAGGGGCTGGGAGGGCTCGAAACGGTTTTTCTTCAGGTCACCCAGGTAGAGACCGTTGCGCAGGAAGGTGAGGCCTCGGAGGCTGCAGGATACGGGAGGCAGGTAATAGACCTTGTCTGCACGGACTTCTACGCGGTTCCAGTCAAAGGGCTGGCCGCCAAGGGAGTTCAGGCCAATTTCACTGAAGAATGCCTCCAGATATTTTTTTACATCTGCTGGCAGTTTGGTTCCTTTGGAAATAGTTGCGGTGGGCCCAGATTGTCCTTCTTTTTTCAGAAGGGCAAGGAAATGTCCTTCCCCTGCCATTTTATGTGGGAAAATACGCACACATTTTTTTAACTCCGGGCTGCCGTTTCCCCAGGCTGGATTTCCGCTGGAAAAGCCTTCGTAGTTTTCCATGGAAATGAGGGAGAGGTCCGGGCGCTGTTCCAGGAGCCAAGAGATGACCTCTTCGTCTTCTGCTGGGGCGAAGGTGCAGGTGGAATACAGCATCTGTCCGCCGGGCTGGAGCATGTCGGCAGCATTTAAGCAAAGCTGTTTCTGGATTTGGGAAAGCTCCTGGGATTTTTCAGGGGTCCAGTCTCTGGCAAGGGCTTCTTCTTTGCGGAACATGCCTTCGCCAGAACAGGGAGCATCCAGAATGATCTTATGGAAAAATTCCGGGAAGTTTTTTACCATTTTTTCTGGTTTTTCGTTGGCAACAAAGAGGTTGGGAATTCCGAAAAGCTCCAGGTTGCGAAGAAGGGCTCTGGCTCTGGTCGTACTGATGTCGTTGGCAACCAGAAGGCCGGCGCCTTTTAGGGCAGATCCCACAGCAGTGGCTTTTCCGCCGGGAGCGGCACACATGTCCAGCACATATTCACCAGGTTCCACTGGAATGCGGGAAGCCGGGGTCATGGCACTTGGTTCCTGAAGGTAATAAAGTCCTGCCTGGTAAAGGGGACAGCGGGAAGGGCGGACATCTTCCCTGTAAAAATAGCCGTTGGAAATCCAGGGGATTTTTTTTACTTCGAAAGGAACGATTTTTTCAAATTCCTCGCAGGAAATCTTGGCGGTGTTCACCCGAAGTCCGTAGGTGCGGGGCTGATCGTAAGCTTGAAGAAAGGCATCATAATCATCTTGCAGCATATCTTTCATTCTGTCCAGAAATGCCTGGGGCAGAACCAATGATCTATCTGAATCCATAAGGTTTCTCCTTGTATTTTATAAAATGGAGGATTGCGGGAGCCGTGCAGCTGCAAAGCAATCCGAGACGTCAAATAAGTATCAGAAGTAGTATACTGGATGCCCCGGGGAAAGTCAAACATGGCAGTGCAGTACATACTCTATTTTTTCGTACAGGATTTCTGCAATTTTACATTCCAAGAATGTGAATTTAGTGTTATACTAAAGCGTGTTTGAAAAAATTTCCATCATAAAAATGGAGGCATGACAAATGTCAGTAGATAAAGTAAAAAAATACTTCGCAGGATACGGCATGGAATCCCGTGTGCTGGAGTTTGATGTGTCAAGTGCGACGGTGGAGCTTGCATACAAAGTCACATTCGGCAAAAAAGCGAAAATGCTCACCCAGGAGCAGGTAACTGAACTGATCGGACATGCGGTGGGCGGCGTTTGCCCATTTGCCATAAATCCAGGCGTGGATATTTACCTGGATGCTTCCCTGAAAAAATATGAAACAGCATTTCCGGCATGCGGAAGCAGCAACAGTGCCATTGAACTGACCATTCCCGAAATGGAAAAATATTCCGGATACAAGGAATGGATAGATGTATGCAAGCCACGGTAATTCCAGCCTGGCAGTCTAAAGAATATGGAACGATATCTTGAGTTAACTGTCAACAGAGAAGGCAAAGTAGGAGAAATTCTCCGCAGGCAGGCGGGACTGACCAAAAAACAGATCAGCCAGATAAAATTTCGCCCCGGCGGCATTCAGAAAAACGGAATACAGTGCCGGGTGACGGAAAATGCCGTCTGTGGGGATGTGATCCGAATTTGCCTGGAAACCAGGGGGACTGACTCCGCGCAGTTAAAGACGCCTAAGTTCTTGCAAATCCAAGCTGAAGAAACGAAGAAGAGAAATGATACTTCGGATGGTTATGCAGATTTTGGAGTAGAGTGCAGAGGAAAAAACGAGAGTATTTCTGATTTGAGGTCTGATAGCAAGAAGGAATGCAGTGAAGGGAAAAACGCAGTTTCAAATTTTAAGTGTGGCTTTCCTGACTTAGAGATTTTGTATGAGGATCAGGATGTTCTCGCAGTCAATAAGCCAGCCGGCATGGTAACCCACCCATCTGGAATCCACTACCAGGACAGCCTGTCCAATCAGATTGCCGAATATTTCCGCAGCAAAGGGGAAGAAACCCGCATCCGTTCCATTGGCCGTCTGGATAAAGAAACCTCCGGTATCCTGCTTTTTGCCAGAAACCAGATCAGCGCCGCCAGGCTGCAGAAGCAGCGGGAAGAGGGAAAGCTGCAGAAAACGTATCTGGCAGTTGTGGAGAGAACTTTTGAGGAGGAGATATCACAAAGTTCTTCGCAGGAAATGTCCGTAAGCATGGAAAAAGAGAAGTGGGAGAAAATTTCCATCCCTCTTGCCCCAGATCCGGAGAATCCTCTAAAAATGGTACTTTCCCCAGCGGGAACTATTCACGGAAGCAAAAAGGCAGTGACCTATTACCAAGTCCTGAAAAGCTATGCGAACGCCTCACTTGTCCAGCTTCACCTGGAAACCGGGCGCACCCACCAGATCCGTGTGCACATGGCAGGCACCGGTCATCCCCTTCTTGGCGATACCTTGTACAACGAAAGCCAAACAGGGAAAGCATCTGTTCCCGGAAATCCTTTTACAAGAGCAGCACTTCACGCATGGAAGCTAAAATTTTACCACCCGTTTACGGGAAATAAAATCCTGCTGGAAGCTCCGTTTCCACTGGATTTTGAAAATTTTCTGGAGAAAAAATGAAACATAGAAGGTGTGCTGTAGCATTTTGCCATTTCACAAATAAAAACGCGCTGCAGGGACATCTGAAAACACAGCAGCAAGAAAGGAAGTATGAAACGTATGGGAAAGAAAAAAAGATGGATGGCAGCAGTCCTGTGCCTGGCCATGCTGGTGACAGCGGCTGTACCATCTACAGTAAATGCAGCAACCGAGAAATTCACAGAGAAGAAAGTAGTAGTCCTGGATCCGGGACATGGAGGATATGATTCCGGTGCTGTCGAAGTGCATAATGGACAGCAGTATATAGAGGCAGAAATTAACTGGAAAATTGCCAGATACACCATGCAGGAGCTGCAGAAATATCCAAATATAGAAGTGCATATGACCAGAAACAACCAGAATCAGTTTGTAGGTCTGGTAGACAGAGTTCTGATTGCGAAGAGTTATCAGGCAGACCTTCTGGTAAGCCAGCATATCAACTCTGCTGACACTCCTTATGCCAAAGGTGCCTCCGTGCTGGTTTCCAGCGGAACCTACCGTCCGTACCTGGCAGAAACAGAAAAGCTGTTTGGCAGGTATGTTATAGATGAACTGGGCAAACTGGGAATTTCCAAACGTTTTTCAGCCCAGGGCGGAATGGAATACCGTTTAAGCAGTGACGGAAGCGTTTATCCAAACGGAGCCAGAAGAGATTATTATGCTATTGTGGCACAGAGCGTGCAGCAGGATCTGCCTGGGGTGATCATTGAACATGCTTTTGTCAGTAGTCCATCTGATGCCTATAATTTTTTCCGCACCAACAGCCAGCTGAAAAAGCTGGGACAGGCAGATGCCAGAGCTATTGTCCGTTACTTCAACAGAATAAGGTCTCAGGAGCAGAGCAAAGATACCTCTGATACGGTTACTTCCAATCAGAAGAATGGCTGGAAAAAAGCCGGCAGCAATATGCGCTACTATATCAACGGGGTAAGACAGAAAAATCGGGTACTTCATCTAAAAGATGGCACCTACTATGTAGATAAAAACGGAAACCGGGCATATGGCTGGAAAACCATAAATGGAAACTGCTATTTCTTTGATAAGAGAAACGATGGAAAAGCCAGTGTAGGCTGGCTGACAAGGCCCAGCGGTGTTTTCTGCTTTAACGCAAATGGCATCAGATATGAAAACACTCAGTTGATTTCCACCAGTGGAAAAATATACATCATTGGTTCCGATGGAAAAAGATGTTCCGGCTGGACCAACTATCGCGGGGAAAGATATTACATAAATAATAGGGGCTACGCACATACCGGATGGCTTCGAAGGGGCGGTAAATGGTACTGCTTTGACAAAAAGAAAGGAGCCATGTACAGAAACCGCACTGTGAAAATGGATCCAGGCCAGATCAATTATAAATTTGACAGAAGAGGCGTCTGCACCAACCGAAAATAAACATGCAAAAAGTGTCAACTAATGATTTGTTGACACTTTTTTTTCTGTCATGCTATACTTCGGTTAACCAAAAGGTGCCTGCGATACATTACACAATGCGTTAACATAAAACAGGTATTGTCAAGAAATGAAATTCAAATGGAGGGTGACAGAATGAAGGCGGATTTTGAAAAGCAGATACAAGATATTTTCGGCACGACAGATATTGAAAAACTGCGCGAGATTTCGGAAGCTGCGCATAACTACGACTGTATGAAAAAAGAGCAGCCAGCGGGCAAGCATGCTTCCGGAAGAAAGAATTCCTTTACTGAGCCCCAGATTGCCAGGATTCTGGCACTGCAGGATCAGGGGGAGAAAATTGCCAGCATTGCCCGGGAATACCAGGTATCCCGCCAAACAATCTACAGCCAGATCCGGCGGGCCCATCATTTCAGTGATGACCCGGATGTGAAAATGCGCATGAATTTTATGAACCACAATGATCTTTGCACCACCATTGACATCGACTTCAGACACGAGAAAATTAAAATACAAAATTACACGGACAAAATTATCTTCCGTGCATTTGGCGTTGTAACAGAGCCAACCTGGGCAGATTTCGAATATTTCCTGGAAGATCGCTGCTTCCCCAGAACCCGCGACCACGCCAAGGACATTTTAAGAGAAATGGGAGTCCCCTTCTATGATCCCCTTTTGATCATTGAGAAGACCAAGGGCTATATGGCAGGGGACTACCAGTGGATTTTGATCGTCAAGAAGGAGAACGGATGACTATGAAGAATATAAACCTTGACAAGTATTCTCCTTTTCACAAAACAGGTCATACTTCGAAAGGAGATCAGCGAAAATGGGAGATTGACGGCATCTGGTACAAAGCAGATTATATGGGCTATGAGAGTCTGGCGGAGGTACTTGTTTCCAGGCTTTTGAAGAAAAGCAGCCTGAAGTATGCTTTTGTCACATATGACCTTACCAAAATTGAATATAACAATAGTTCTATAAATGCGTGCGTCAGCCAGGATTTCAGAAAAGAAGGACAGGTGCTGATTCCCCTGGAAAAATTATTTCGTCAGTACACAGGAGAAAGTCTGGCTGTGAAGCTTGCAGAATTTGCAGATGTCAGGGAACGCATCCGATATCTGGTTGAACAGGTGGAAAACATCACTGGGATAAAGAGTTTTGGTGAATATATAACAGAAATGATAGAAATTGATGCTTTTTTTCTGAATGAGGACAGACATACGAACAATATTGCGGTTCTTTACGATGAAGAAAATGAGCAGTATTTTGTAAGTCCCTTTTTTGCTCAGGGACTGTGTCTTTTGGCAGATACCAGACAGGATTATCCTATGGAATTGTCCATAGAGCAATGCATGGACAAAATAGAAGCAAAGCCATTTAGCAGCGAATTTGATACACAGCTGGAAGCTGCGGAAGAACTGTTTGGAACACAGCTGGAATTTCATTTTACAATCCAGGATATACATCGGGAACTGGAAGCGCTGGCGGATTTTTATCCGGAAGACATCCGCCAGCGCGTAGAACTGTTGATGCGCCAGCAGATGCGAAAATATTCTTATTTGATTACGAAGTGAATTTTATATATAGGGTTGCCGTCAGGTGACCTGCTTGCTAAGAAAAGCCTGCTTCCTAATAGGAGCGGCTTTTTTAAATAAATGCTATTGACAAAACTATATTATATGGCGTATAGTATTATCAATCAAACAATATTGATGAATCATATAATATGATTGGAGTGATCAGATGGTATTTAACACAGGAGCTGCACTTCTGGATGCCATTGTCCTGGCAGTTGTGTCCAAAGAGCCACAGGGTACATACGGATACAAGATCACCCAGGATGTACGCGGGGTTCTGGACATTTCGGAATCCACCCTTTACCCGGTACTGCGCCGACTGCAGAAGGATGACTGCCTGGAGGTGTATGATCAGGCATATGCAGGGCGGAACCGCAGATACTACAAGCTGACGGAGAAAGGGAAAGCGCAGCTTAATTTGTATAAGATCGAGTGGAAGAATTATTCCACCAAGATCAGCAGCATGTTTGAGGGAGGAGAATCGTAGTATGGACAGAGCACAGTTTATGAAACAGCTGGAGAGGCTGCTGTCTGATATTTCGGAAGCGGAAAGGCAGGAAGCGCTGGCCTATTACAACAGCTATTTTGATGAAGCCGGACCTGAGAATGAGGCTTCGGTGATCAGAGAGCTTGGAAGCCCCGGCAAGGTGGCAGCTATTATTAAGGCAGACCTTAACGAGAGCAGTGAGGAATACGCGCAGTACACAGAGCATGGATATGAGGATCTTAGGGAAAAACAGGATTCCTATGTTCCTGAAGTGAGAGAGAATTCCAGCCGTGCCAGAGAGGGTTATCATCCGAAGGAAAAGAGAAGCAACAGCAGGCTCATTCTGATTTTGATTGCGCTGGTGTTTCTTTCCCCATTTATTGTGGGTGCGGCAAGCGGCGTATTCGGTATTTTACTGGTACTGATCTTACTTCCGTTTCTGGTGATTTTTGTTTCCGGAGTTGTGGCATTTGGTTTGATTGTTGGTGCATGCGCCTGCATTGGCACAGGAGTAGGACTTCTGTTTTCTAATGCAGCAGCAGGGCTTCTGGTTATGGGAATCGGAGCGATTTTGATGGCATTTGGAATTTTGTGCTGTATTTTTGTGGGATGGCTGGGTTCCAAAATCTTTCCGTGGATTCTTCGCAAGGTAACGGACTTTTTGAACAAAATTCTGTATCGGAATCGAAAGGAGGATCGGGCATGAAAAAAGGAACAAAAGGAATGCTGATCGCAGCAGGAGTTTTTGCAGTAGCAGGAATCGGCTTATGCGTGAGCGCAGTCTCTATGGGGGCTGCCAAAGAAGGGAGCCAGGTGGTGAATCAGGTGGTGAGTGCCTTTCGGGACAATACTTATCCTGCGGCTGGACTGATACATCTTGGAAAAGCATACAGAAACTCAGGCAATGGGAAACTGAGTGATGAGGATGCGGTATCCACGAATGTGGCTTTTAAGAAAAATCTGGAAATCAGTTTGAAATATGATGAGCTGATTTTGCAGGAATATGACGGTGACGTAATCAAAGTAGATACGATAAACGATGAAAAAGGAGATGTAGTGATCTCAGAAGATGCAGACAAAATCACGATCAAAGACACTCATGCCGGCACTACCAGAACGAAAAAACAGGTGATGGTCAGCATTCCTTCCGGAACAGCCTTTGACAGCGTATCCCTTGGAGTGGATGCGGGAACCATTGAACTGTATGGAGAAATCAAGGCAGATCAGTTTTATGCGGAAGTGGGGGCTGGGGAATTTGATGCTTCTGCAACCATTACTGCAGACAAATGTGACCTTCAGGTAGGTGCAGGCACCATTGATATCGAGACGATTGACGCAAAGGAAATCAGTGCAGACTGCGGAACCGGAGAAATCAGTATGGAGCTTTCCGGCAAAGAGCAGGATTATAATTATGAGATTTCCTGCGGAATCGGTGAAGTTGAGGTGAACGATTCCCAGTTCAGCGGTCTTGGCGTTGAGAAAACCATCTCCAACGATGGCGCAAAACGGAAAGTAACTTTGGAATGTGGAATGGGAGAGATTGATGTGAGCTTTACAAATGAAGATTAGAGCCTGTTTGAAAAATCATTCCCGCAATCTGCACGCCCCACTTTGCGGTATATTTTGTCCGAATTCAGTTGCCGTAGCCCGCTACGGCGCCCTCATCCGGACAAAATCTCCCACAAATTGTGACGCACATCTTGCAGAAAGCCTTTTTCAAACATGCTCTAACAGATCTGTAAATGAGAATGAATCATAGCAGCACTTAAAGAATAGAAAGTGTTGCTTGAAACGTTACTGGTCATGGAATGAACAGTAACTTGGAAAATATGTAAAATAAAATCAGGAGGAATTCGATTATGAGCAATAAGCGTCTATACAAATCCACTGTAAACTGTATGCTGTGCGGTGTCTGCGGCGGAATCGCCGAGTACTTCGACATTGACCCCACTCTGGTGCGTCTGGCCTGGGTCATCCTCACCTGTTTCGGCGGCGCCGGAATCTGGGCCTACATCATCGCAGCCATTATTATTCCAAAAGCATAAAAATGTATAATTTTCTGTATTTTGTTCATACTCCTCATATACATGCAAAACTTACAAAAAGGAGCAATGACATATGAACAAAGACAAAGAAGTAGAAGCCTACAGACAAGGTAATCTCACCACCGAAGAACAAACCAAATACGAAATCGCCCGCGAACTCGGTATCCTGGACAAAGTCCTGGAAAACGGCTGGAAAAGCCTCTCCGCCAAAGAAACCGGCCGAATCGGCGGCATGATGGCCAAAAAGAAACCCAAACAACCATCCCCAAAAGCCTGATTTCACCTCCGGCGATTTTCCGATTCAAAACGAAAAATCCCCCACAATTCGCCCCGTAAACTTGCCATCCGAGGATTCAAATGGTAAGATAAATACAAACAACTTCTGAAAGGAAAATGACCGAAAAGAAAATTTTCACCACAGAATTCTTCTTGGAATTGTAGTTGAACTGAAATATGCGGAGGATGGCATGCGTAATATTATCAAATATGGCATCGCATGCTACAAAAAAGAATGCAAGGTGCTTAAAAAGGATGCGTGAGCATCCTTTTTTGGAAAGAAGGGAGTGGCAGGATGCGGATTCTGATTGCGGAAGATGAAGTGGAGATTGCGCGGGCGCTGAAGGTTTTATTGGAAAAAAACAAGTGCTCGGTGGACATTGTACATAATGGGAAAGATGCCTGGGACTATATCAGCCAGGGGAAATTCGATGTGGTTGTGCTGGATATTATGATGCCGGAAATGGACGGGCTTGAGGTGCTGAGAAAAATGCGGGACAGCCACGATACTACGCCTGTGATGCTTCTTACTGCGAAGTCGGAGATTGAGGACAGGGTGGCAGGCCTGAATGCAGGTGCAGACGATTATCTCCCCAAGCCATTTGCGGCAAGTGAATTTATTGCCAGGGTGAAAGCGCTTGGCAGAAGAAGCCTGAGCTACACGGAAAGCCTGATCAGAGTAGGCGACACTACCCTGGACTGCAACCGTTTTGAACTGTCAGCAGGAGATGTGAGTGTCCGCCTTAATAACAAGGAATACCAGCTGATGGAGCTGTTTATGAAGCATCCCCGCTTTGTATTTTCCACAGAACACATTATGGAAAAAATATGGGGACAGGATGCGGAAGCTGGCATGGATGTGGTGTGGACTTACATTGGATTTCTGCGGAAAAAATTAAAGCAGCTGGGGGCTTCTGTGGAAATTAAAACTGTCCGCGGAGCCGGATATTCTCTGGAGGAAACCACATGCTGAAGAAAATGAGATGGCATTTTATTCTGGCGGCTATGGCAGCAGTGTTTATCATGCTGGTGGTGGTGCTTGCCGGAGTCAATGTGTGGAATTACCACAACACCGCCAGTCGCGCAGACCAGAGGATACAGGAAATTTATACCTTTGAGGCTGGCAATGGGGCTGATGCAGCCGGGGAAACGGGGTCAACTGCAGATGCCAGTAAAAATTCAGAGATTCCGCCTGTAAATGCAGCAAATACATCAAATCCTCCTACAGGACAGACAGAAACTCTGCCGCCAGTGTTCCCAGGTCCGGGACAGGAACGCGATCCGGAGGCACCATATACTACTCGCTTTTTCCTGGTAAAGCTGGATGAAAACGAAGAGATAACGAAGGTTTCTACAGACTTTATCGCATCTGTTACACAGGAAGAAGCCGAAGAATATGCCTGGAATATCTTAAATGGAAAAAGAACAAAAGGTTATTATAAAAACTACAGATTTCAAATAATGTCAGATAATAATGGTAAAATTGTTATATTTCTGAACTACTCGATGGAGCTGCATTCTGCCCGGAATGTACTTCTGATCTCCTGCCTGATGGGTGCGGTATGCCTTCTAATTGTATTCCTTCTGGTGGTGCTTCTTTCCAGGCGTGCCATGGAACCATACATCCGAAATATGGAGCGCCAGAAGCGTTTTATCACAGATGCAGGCCATGAGATTAAAACACCGCTGACCTCCATTGCAACCAGTGTGGATGTGATCGAAATGGAACACGGAACAGACGAATGGACAGACAACATCCATAAGCAGACAGCAAAAATGTCCAGAATGGTGACAGATCTTGTCACTTTGTCACGGCTTGATGAGGAAAATCCTTTCCCGGAAAAGACAGAATTTTCCCTGAGTGATGCGGCATGGGAGGTAGCAGAACCCTTCGCTTCCCTTGCAAAGGCCAAGGGAAAAACCTACACCCATCGGATTGAGGAAAACCTGACCCTATGCGGAAATCCAGATTCCATCCGCCAGCTGATTTCCATTCTTCTTGACAATGCACTGAAATATTCGGATGAACATGGAAGCATCCGCCTGGATGTATACAAGGTTCATGGAAAAACCAAAATAGAGGTTTTTAACACCTGCATTTTGGAGGATACCAGAAATCTTTCCCGGCTGTTCGACCGCTTCTACCGCCCGGACGATTCCCGCTCTCAAAAGACAGGCGGTACCGGAATCGGGCTTTCCATTGCGCAGGCGGTGGCAGAAGCCTACGGTGGGAAAATCAAAGTGCACAGTAAGGATGGGAAGTCTATTCTTTTTCAGGTGAGCATTTAAAACATCTTCCTCCATTTGCCAAACTGTCCCTTTAAAATATCTATAAATTGGATATTTATAAAAGTACAGTACTCCTGTATGCTTTCAGACAAATAAAACACAAGAAGTGAAAGCCAAAGTGAAACAGAGCTTCGAGATCCCCCAGGGGATTACTTACTTGGATGAAATTCACATACAGGAGGAAATCAAAATGAGTCAGGAAAGATACGCATTAAATAAACAGCTTGCACAGATGCTAAAAGGCGGAGTTATCATGGATGTTACCACACCGGAGCAGGCAAAAATCGCAGAGGAAGCAGGTGCCTGTGCCGTTATGGCACTGGAGCGCATTCCGGCAGACATCCGCGCGGCAGGCGGCGTTTCCAGAATGAGCGACCCGAAAATGATCAAAGGAATCCAGGAAGCAGTTTCCATTCCTGTTATGGCAAAATGCAGAATCGGACATTTTGTGGAAGCACAGATTTTGGAAGCAATCGAGATCGACTATATTGATGAGAGCGAGGTTCTTTCTCCGGCTGATGATGTTTACCATATTGACAAGCGCCAGTTCAAGGTTCCGTTCGTATGTGGAGCCAAAGACCTTGGGGAGGCACTTCGCAGAATCGCAGAGGGTGCTTCCATGATTCGTACCAAAGGCGAGCCGGGAACGGGAGATGTGGTACAGGCGGTAAGACATATGCGCATGATGAACAGCGAGATTGCCAAGGTAGTTTCCATGCGTGAGGACGAGCTTTTTGAGGAAGCAAAGAACTTAAGAGTACCATATGATTTAATTGAATATGTACATAAAAACGGCAGACTTCCAGTTGTAAACTTCGCAGCAGGAGGTGTGGCAACTCCTGCAGATGCAGCTCTGATGATGCAGCTTGGAGCAGAGGGCGTGTTTGTCGGTTCCGGTATTTTCAAATCCGGTGATCCGAAAAAACGTGCAGCTGCAATCGTGAAAGCAGTCACCAACTATCAGGATTCCAAAATGCTTGCAGAGCTTTCCGAAGACCTTGGTGAGGCTATGGTTGGAATCAACGAGCAGGAAATCCAGCTTCTGATGGCAGAGAGGGGCAAATAAGATGAAAATCGGAATCCTTGCTGTACAGGGAGCCTTCGCAGAGCACAAAGCCAAGCTGGAAAAATTAGGCGCACAGTGTATAGAGCTGCGAAAAAGAGAAGACCTGGATGGCGGCTTTGACGGACTGGTGCTGCCGGGAGGGGAAAGCACAGTACAGGGAAAGCTTCTTCGTGAACTGGACATGTTCCAGCCTATGAAGGAAAAAATAGAAGCCGGAATGCCGGTGCTTGCCACCTGCGCAGGACTGATCCTTCTGGCAGACCATCTTTCCAATGATGAGCATGTGTATTTCGGAACCATGCCAGTAACAGTAAAGCGAAATGCCTACGGCAGACAGCTTGGCAGTTTCCACACAATCCAGGAGATGAAAGGAATGGGAGAAGTTCCCATGACCTTTATCCGTGCTCCTTACATTGAAAAATGCGAAGAAGGTGCAGAAGTGCTGGCAGAGGTAGAAGGAAATATTGTGGCAGTAAAATACAAAGAGCAGTATGGTCTGGCTTTCCACCCGGAGCTGGATGAGGATGATACTATCCACAGTGCTTTTCTTGAAAGCGTTAAAAAATATAAAGGCCTTAAGTAAATAAATACGCTCCGAATCCAGACAAAATCCTCCGCAAATCGTAACATAGCATTGGCAGAAGACTTGGGGCGACACTCTTTGAGCAGAACAGAAAAAACAATTCCAAAATATCTGGTTATAGACGAAAACTATAACTAGATATTTTTTTTACATATTGGACAGACAATCCCCAGTATGTTACTATGCATTCATCAACAAAAACAAAGCAGCAACAAAGAAAAAAGCAAAAATCAATAACAAAAACAACATTAAATAAAAAATTACTGGCAAGCTTATTTGCTAAGAAGAAAAGATACGGAGGAAAAGAAAATGGCAGATATTAAAGATTCCAAAAACTGGGGATTTGAAACAAAACAGTTACACATCGGACAGGAGCAGGCAGACCCGGTAACAGACGCAAGAGCTGTTCCGATCTACGCATCCACATCCTATGTATTCCATAACTCACAGCATGCAGCAGACCGCTTCGGACTTCGTGATGCAGGAAACATTTATGGAAGACTTACAAATCCAACTGAAGATGTTTTCGAGAAGAGAATCGCAGCTCTTGAAGGCGGCGTTGCAGCATTGGCAGTTGCTTCCGGTGCAGCCGCAATCGCCTACACATTCCAGGCACTTGCAAAAACAGGTGAGCACATTATAGCTTCCAAGACCATCTACGGCGGAACTTACAACCTTCTGGCACATACCCTTCCACAGACAAACGGCGTTACCGCAACATTTGTAGATCCGGAAGTAGAAGGTTCCTTCGAAGCTGCAATCCAGGAAAACACAAAAGCAATCTTTATTGAAACACTTGGAAACCCGAACTCCAACCTGATCGATATCGAAGAAGTTGCAAAGGTTGCACATAAACACAACATTCCGCTTGTAGTGGATTCTACATTTGCAACCCCTTATCTGGTTCGCCCAATCGAGTATGGCGCTGACATTGTGATTCATTCCGCAACCAAATTTATCGGCGGACATGGTACTGCAATCGGCGGTGTAATCGTAGATAGCGGAAACTTTGACTGGAAAGCATCAGGCAAATTCCCGTGGATTTCTGAGCCAAACCCAAGCTATCACGGAATTTCCTTCGCAGAGGCAACTGCTCCGGCAGCATTTGTAACCTATATCCGTGCCATCATCCTTCGTGATACCGGTGCAACACTTTCTCCATTCCATGCATTTTTGTTTTTACAGGGACTGGAAACTCTTTCCTTAAGAGTTGAGCGTCACGTAAGCAATGCACTGAAAATTGTAGATTACCTGTCCAAGCATCCGCAGGTTGAGGCTGTACATCATCCGTCTCTGGAGAGTGAGCCAAGTCATTATCTGTACAAGAAATACCTTCCAAACGGCGGCGGTTCCATCTTCACATTCGAGATCAAGGGAGACGCCAAGACTGCACAGAAATTTATTGATAACCTTGCAATCTTCTCCCTGCTTGCAAATGTTGCAGATGTAAAATCTCTTGTCATCCATCCTGCAACAACTACACACAGCCAGTGCACAGAGGAAGAGCTTCTTGACCAGGGCATCAAGCCAAACACAATTCGTCTTTCCATCGGTATTGAGAAAGCAGAAGACCTGATTGCAGCTTTGGACGCAGCATTTGAGGCAGTAAAATAAGACTGGTCATCCATAGCCAGGAAACATTTTTCCAGGATATAAAACTATAATGTAAAAGAACAGGCATCATATTTTCCAGAATGAGGGAATATGGTGCCTGTTTTTTGCATATAAAAGTATCGTAACACGATTATGTATTGATTCCTTTATATTTTCTTAATATTTTTCAGCAAAATTGTCAAAAAAAGTAGACGTCATCTAACAGAGTATGGTAAAATATAATTTCAAAAAGGAACGTGAAAGAGGGAAGGCGTGGTTTTTTTGATAGACATATCTAATCTGGACAGCCACTTATTTGAAATGCTGTCTCAGACTTCAGATAATCTGTATATTTATATGGCAGACCTGGAACGGGATTTTTCCAGATGGTCCAAATCAAGCGTGGATTATTTTAATCTGCCGGGAGAGTATATTGCAGACACGGCGAACGAGTGGGTGAAGCATATCCATCCCCAGGATCAGCATATCTTTCTGGAAGATATTGGAAGGATTTTCGCGGGAAAAAGCAACCGCCACAATTGTGAATACCGTGCGCTGAATAAATACGGCAAATATGTGTGGGTGAAGTGCCAGGGAGTTGTGGAGCGCCATGAGGATGGAAGCCTGGGGCTTTTTGTGGGAACTATGATGAATCTTGGAGTGAATGCCAAGTTTGATCAGCCAACAGGCCTGTACACATTTCATGAGCTGAAGAAGCAGCTGCCTGTGTTTATCAATCAGGGAATGGAGGGTGCCATTCTCTTATTTGACGTGGACAGACTGCAGAGAATCAACGATCTTCTTGGATATATGGTGGGAGATGAGGTTCTTCAGCTTCTGGGACAGAAGTGCCATGAACTGGTGGGTGTTACCTTTTACCGTGGTCAGGGAGGCAAGTTCTACTGCATTACCACAGATCTGGATCGGGACAAAATAGAATGGATCTATCAGCAGGTGAAACGGTTCGGAGAGGAAGTTCCAAGGGAGATGAAGCTGGAGATCCAGCTGACTATTTCCTGCGGAGTGGCATTTTTCCCCCAGGATGCAGAGGACTTCGAGACTTTGCATGCCAATGTGGAATATGCCCTGGAACAGGCGAAGAAGGACGGCAGAGGCTGCATTGCCCAGTTTTCCGGCAAAATGCACAGGAGAACTGTGGAGCAGTTCCAGCTTCAGGAGGTGTTAAGGGAGGCAATTGCCAATGAATTCCGTGGATTTTCCCTGGTTTACCAGCCGTTGATCAGAGGAGAGAAACAGCAGGTTTACGGCGCGGAGACATTGATGCGTTTTTATCTGCCAGATGGAAGTATGGTTTCCCCTATGGAGTTTATTCCTATTCTGGAAGAGGACGGAACCATCCGCGAGGTGGGAGAGTGGCTTTTGAATGCAGCCCTTGCCCAGGCGGCTCTGTGGCGGAAGGAGAATCCGGATTTCGTAATTTCCGTGAATGTTTCCTATATTCAGATGCTGCAGCCGGGATTTCGTGAGATGGTCACCAGGATTCTGGAGGAATCCCAGACACCAGCTCAGTCTCTGATCCTGGAGCTTACAGAAAGCTGCAAGGTCTCAGATCCAAACAGGCTGCAGGATGATTTTGAATATTTCAAGAACCTGGGAATTAAGATGGCGCTGGATGATTTTGGCACGGAGTATTCCTCCATTGCACTGCTTCGCAAGCTGAAGCCCCAGCTGATCAAGATCGACCATACTTTTGTACGTTCCATTCAGGATGACGAGATGGATCAGGCAATTCTGGAATATATTATGAACTTAAGCAAGCAGACCAAGATCCAGGTTTGCGTGGAAGGCGTGGAGAATGCGGAGATTCTGGCCGTGGTACAGAGCTATCAGCCGGAGCTTCTGCAGGGATATTACTATTCTAAGCCATGTCCTGCAGCAGAGTTCTATGAGAAATATTTTGACAGATAAAGCTTA
This sequence comes from Ruminococcus sp. AF31-8BH, assembly GCF_003460605.1. Taxonomy (GTDB): domain Bacteria; phylum Bacillota; class Clostridia; order Lachnospirales; family Lachnospiraceae; genus Blautia_A; species Blautia_A acetigignens. The sequence continues at coordinate 110,884 of NZ_QTVN01000003.1, read as the reverse complement.
TTTGAAAAATTGAGAAAGAGGCCTTGTGTTTTCTGTTTTGAGAGCATGAGGCCTTTTTGTATGCTTTGAAAGAGGCGCTTTTCGTTGGCGGGGAGTTGGAAAGTGCTGATGCAAGTTTCGCAGAATGGTCACAGAGTTTTTCAGGTTCATTTCAGGTTGGGCTTCTATAATCTCAAAAGACGATCGGGACGGTCTGGAATTTTGGGTCGGCGGTTCCGGGAAGGGAGGTAAAACGGATGGATGCAAAGGAAATAAAACCAGGCGTGATAAGGCCGGCAGGCCATTATCGCCATGAGCTGAAATATAACATTACTTACTGGCAGTATCTGCAGCTTCGAAGCCGTTTTCGTCAGGTGATGAAAACAGATCCGCACACAGAGGCGGATGGGACCTATCAGATTCGCAGCATTTATTTTGACAATGTGCAGGATAAGGCACTTCGGGAAAAAGTAAACGGCGTGGCGAAAAGGGAAAAGTTTCGAATTCGCTACTATAATGATAATTTCACGCATATTATTCTGGAAAAGAAAATAAAAGATAACAATCTTTGCATGAAGGTAAGTGCAGGACTGAAAGAGGCTGAGTGCAGGATGCTTCTTGCAGGAAATCTGGAATGGATGAGAAATCATCCTTCGTCTTTAGTTCAGGAGCTTTACGGGAAAATGAAGTACCAGCAGTTAAGACCAAGGGTACTTGTTTCCTATACAAGAGAACCGTATATTTATGCAGCCGGAAATGTGCGGATCACCTTTGACTGGAATGTACGGACCACCATGTATCACCAGAAGTTTCTGGAAGAGAAGGTGTATGATGTGGAAGCCGTGCAGTGTCCGGGAGAAATGATCATGGAAGTAAAATATGATGCATTTTTGCCCAGGGTGATACAGGATCTGATCCAGATGGACGGAGTGCGGCAGCAGTCTTTTTCCAAATATGGGGCGTGCAGGAACTATGGATAATACAGGAGGAATTGTAAAGTGACATTTAATGATATTTTTAAATCCAGTTTTCTGGAAAGTATAACAGAATTTTCAGCAGTGGACACTCTGATTGCTATGGTGGCGGCGCTGGTGATCGGAATGTTTATTTTTGTAGTTTATAAGAAGACGTTTAACAGTGTGATGTATTCCACAGGATTCGCTATGACCCTTGTGGGAATGACTATGGTGACAACCCTGGTAATTCTGGCGGTAACGTCAAATGTGGTGCTGTCTCTTGGTATGGTAGGTGCACTTTCCATCGTGCGTTTCCGTGCGGCAATTAAAGAGCCGATGGAAATCGTCTATCTGTTCTGGGCAGTGGCAGCCGGAATTGTGATCGGTGCGGGAATGCTGCCGCTGGCAGTGATCGGTTCTGCTATTATCGGTGTGATTCTTATTCTTTTTGCCAACAAAAAAATACATGACAATCCATATCTTCTGATTCTGAACTGTCAGGACGAAAATGCAGAAAACACAGCTCTTTCTCTTATGAAGGAAGCAGTGAAAAAATATGCAGTGAAATCAAAAACAGTAAACGCGCAGGGAATCGAGTTCACAGCAGAGATCCGCATGAAAGACGGGGAAACTGCATTTGTAAACCGTCTGAATGAAATAGCAGGTGTGGAAAATGCAACTCTGGTAAGCTATAACGGTGAATATATGTCCTGACAGGAGGGAAAAGCACATGGTTACAAATAAATATATAACAAGGATTGCATCTGTAATCATGGCTGCGGCAGTGATTCTGTGTCTTATGGCTTCTCTTTTTTCTGATAAGCTTCAGGAAGTCTATGGAAACAATGCGGTCACAATGAAATATGAAAGCAAGCTGTTTAGCACAGATCAGATTATGGATATTGATATTCTTATGGACGAGGATGACTGGAATAATATGCTGGAAAATGCTATTTCCGAGGAATATTATTCCTGCAATGTGGTGGTAAACGGCAAGACCTTTTATTCTGTTGGAATCCGTCCAAAAGGAAACACAAGCCTTTCCTCTATTGTAAATGATCCGGATACTGACCGGTACAGCTTTAAGCTGGAATTCGATCATTATATAGAAGGGCAGACATGCTATGGACTGGATAAGCTGATCCTGAACAACAATTATGCAGATGCTACCAACATGAAAGAGGCAATTGTTTACGACATGTACCAGTATCTTGGTGTGGATGCTTCTTTATATAATTATGCAAAAATTAGCGTAAACGGAGATTACCGGGGTGTTTATCTGGCACTGGAAGCTGTGGAGGATAGCTTCATGCTGCGAAACTACGGAACGGAGGACGGAAATCTGTATAAGCCGGAGAGCATGGGCATTGGCGGCGGTGTAGATGGAAATGGTTTTCCGCAGAAGGGAGAGATGCCAGATGGAGAGGACTTTCCGCAGAAGGGAGAGATGCCAGATGGAGAGGACTTTCCGCAGAAGGGAGAGATGCCAGATGGAGAGGACTTTCCGCAGAAGGGAGAGATGCCAGATGGAGAGGACTTTCCGCAGAAGGGAGAGATGCCAGATGGAGAGGACTTTCCGCAGAAGGGAGAGATGCCAGATGGAGAGGACTTTCCGCAGAAGGGAGAGATGCCAGATGGAGAGGACTTTCCGCAGAAGGGAGAGATGCCAGATGGAGAGGACTTTCCGCAGAAGGGAGAGATGCCAGATGGAGAGGACTTTCCGCAGAAGGGAGAGATGCCAGATGGAGAGGACTTTCCGCAGAAGGGAGAGATGCCAGATGGAGAGGACTTTCCGCAGAAGGGAGAGATGCCAGATGGAGAGGACTTTCCGCAGAAGGGAGAGATGCCAGATGGAGAGGACTTTCCGCAGAAGGGAGAGATGCCAGATGGAGAGGACTTTCCGCAGAAGGGAGAGATGCCAGATGGAGAGGACTTTCCGCAGAAGGGAGAGATGCCAGATGGAGAGGACTTTCCGCAGAAGGGAGAGATGCCAGATGGAGAGGACTTTCCGCAGAAGGGAGAGATGCCAGATGGAGCGGACTTTCCACAGAAGGGAGAGATGCCGGATGGAGAGGACTTTCCGCAGAAGGGAGAGATGCCGGATGGCGAGGACTTTCCGCAAATGGGAGAAGCTCCCAATGGAGAAGTTGCAGATATCAAAATGGGAATCATGGGTGGAAATGGCGGCGCAGATCTGAACTATACAGATGATGATCTTGACAGCTATTCTACAATCTGGGATGGTGAGATCACAGATTCGGATAAAAAAGACCACAAGCGGGTGGTAGAAGCCTTAAAAAATATCAGTGAAGGTACAGATTTGGAAACCTATATGGATGTAGATAATATACTGAAATATATGGCAGTTCACACCTTCGTGGTGAACGATGACAGCCTTTCCGGTACTATGGCGCATAATTATTACCTGTATGAATATAATGGCAAGCTGAATATTTTGCCATGGGACTACAACCTTTCCTTTGGCGGTATGTCCATGGGCGGTAAAATGGGAGGTCAGTCCTTGGGAGCAACTTCGGTGATCAACGATGCCATTGATACGCCATTTTCCATTACTGATTTTTTCAATGCCCTTCTGGAAAACGAGGAATATCTGGAACAGTACCATGGGTATCTGAATGAACTTGTGGAAAAATATGTGAATGGTGGTGAGTTTGAGAAAACTTATGAGAGAATCCGCAGCCAGATCGATGACCTGGTAGGAAATGACCCCACTGCTTTTTACAGCTATGAAGAATATGAGGAAGCCGCAAATATGCTAATAGAAGTGGTACAGCTTCGGGCAAAAAGCGTCAGCGGCCAGCTGGCAGGCACTATTCCATCCACAGACGAAGGCCAGCAGCAGGATTCTTCCAACCTGATTGATGGCTCAGACATTGATCTTAGTGTAATGGGCAGCTTTTCCGGTGGGGGAGGCGGAAACGAAGGTCAGGGAAAGGATAATGGCTTTGCAGGCACGCCCCAGCCTTTCGATGCAGGAGATGTTTCTCCGATATCTGAGGAAAAAGCTGATTTACAGGACTCCAATCAGGATAGTGTAAAATAAGAAAAAAACGGAACTGCGAAATCTATACTGCATTGTAAAGATTAGATAAGTAAACTTCATCGGCCGATAAAAATGCTTGTCATAATAGAGGGAATCCGTTATAATTTTTTATATATAAGATGCAAGAATAAATAATATTCAGATAATTACAACGGTGAAAAGAGGAAAACGTAGTCATTGTAGTTGTGCAGAATTATATAAAGGGGGATTTTACTATGACAAAGATGAAGAAATTGTATTTACCCGTTCTTACCGCGGCAGCCATTACATTTTCCATTTTCGGAATGCCAAAGAAAGCAGAGGCATCCTGTAATACCTATCAGGTAAATGTAGCCAAGGGCTATTTGGCTCTTCGTACAGATACAGCCTTTGACAGCAGAAATGAGATTGGAGAGCTTTACAATGGAGATCTGGTAGAGGTGATGGATTATACAGGTGCCACCGGCTACTGGTATGTATACTCACCGAAGTATGATACCTTTGGTTATGTGAATAACGATTATCTCAATTCTATTTCTTCTTCAGTATCGGCTTATGATACCATGTGGACCGTAAGTGTGGAGAAAGGCTATCTGGCACTCCGTAATGCAGCATGCTATGACTCTGCCAATGAAATTGGCAAGCTGTATTCCGGCGATAATGTGTGGGTTTGCGACAGCAGCGATTCTACGTACTGGTATGTATACTCACCGAAGCTGAACTGTTATGGTTTTGTAAATCAGGAATATCTGTATACAAATGAAGATATGGATGCGGGAACCAGCTATTTCGGTGAGACCAGAATGGTCAGCGTAGCCAAGGGTTACCTGGCACTTCGCAATATGAAGGCTTATGATGCTTCCAATGAGATCGGAGAGCTTTACACCGGAGATGTAGTCCAGCTTCTGGAGACAAGTGATCCGAAGTACTGGTATGTATATTCTCCGAAATATGATATGAACGGTTTCGTGAACAAAGACTACCTGGTAGGCGGCAGTACATTCGCTACCAAGTCTGTCAGTGTATCCAAGGGTTATCTGGCACTTCGCTCTGCCATGAGCTATGATGAATCCAATGAGATCGGAGAGCTTTATACCGGTGACACCGTAGTGGTGATCGACTCCAGTAACTCCCAGTACTGGTATGTATATTCCACCGGTCTTATGATGTATGGCTATGTAAATAAAGATTATCTGTACTAATTTACTGACCATTTGAAGCGCTGCTGTTTTTAATTAGACAGCAGCGCTTTTTTATTGTATTTAAAAGACAGGTGTGCTAAAATTACAAAGTAATTGAATTTTGTTAAGTGAACAGCATGCCGGAGACTTTTTATAAGCTTTGGAAATGCTGCTAGAGGGAACCAGGGTAAGAGCCTGGACGGTTGCGGCCACTGTAAGCAGGAAGGTGTACTTCAAAATGCCATTGCATACTTATATGCGAGAAGGCGGGGAACACTATTATAACCTGTAAGTCAGGAAACCTGCTTGGCAAAGTAAGAAGGAGCTTCCGTTAAAAGTATCCCTTTTAGCTGCCGTAATGACAGCTTTTTTGAAGCCCCATCTTTTCGGTTACAAAACAAACGAAAAGAGAGGAAAAACAAATGAAAAACAAAGAATTAACAAGAAGAATCATGGCACTTGCAATGGCAGCAGCTTTGTCTGTATCTGTAAGCCCGGTTGTTTATGCCGCAGAGCGTGCAGACGCCCAGACTATCAAGGAAGACAACCAGCCGGCAGCTGACGCCGAAGAGAGCGCAGAGGAAGCAGAGGGTACAGCAGAGGAAGGTACCAAAACCGAGTATCCGCTGACCATCACTACCTATGATTATGACGGAAACGAAATCGAAACTACCTATGAAAAAGCACCGGAAAAAGTTATTGCTGTATATCAGGGAAGTATTGAGACTATGCTCTCCCTTGGACTTGAGGATCGCCTTGTAGCAACAGCAGGTCTTGATAACGAAGTTCCGGACGATCTTAAAGAAGCATTCTCCAAAACAAATTATCTTGATGAATTTACCCCATCCCTTGAAACTGTAACCATGCTTGAGCCTGACATGATCCTTTCCTGGAGTTCCCTGTTTTCAGACAAGAACCTTGGAAATGTAACAAATTGGATTGACAAAGGCTGCAACACTTATTACAACTCCAATACACGCCCTGGCGGAGCTAGAACTCTTGAGAACGAGTATACAGATATTCTGAACCTTGGTAAAATCTTCGATGTTCAGGACAAAGCAGAAGCAATCGTAGACAACATTAAAGATGTAATCAACAACACTCTTGAGGCAACAAAGGACGCTGAAGAGAAACCAACCGTTATGGTTCTTGAGCCATTAGGAGAGAACATTACAAACTACGGCGCAAGCAGCCTTGGCGGAGATATGGTTACACAGCTTGGTGCAACACTTGCAAACCCGGATGCTTCCACAGTTGGAAAGGAAGACATTATCGCAGCTAACCCGGATGTTATTTTCGTCGTTTACATGCCATATGCAGGAGATGATCCACAGAGTGTTATGGACAGCCAGCTGGCAGTTATCCAGGAGGATGAAGCTCTTCAGAGCCTTGATGCGGTAAAGAACGGTCGTGTTTACCCAATCATGCTCAGCGAGATGTATGCAAGTGCAACACGTACCCAGGATGGAATCGAAACCTTTGCAAAGGGCTTATATCCAGACGCAGCAATTGACTAAGTGAGGAAACAACAGTGAAAAAAGAAAAGGTTGTCCGCACATCTATGTATGCGGCAGTGCTTATTTTTCTGATACTGTTTCTGGTGTTTTCCGTGCTTGCAGCAGTTACCTTTGGAAATGCAGACCTGTCTTTGAAGGATGTATACAGTGTGATTTTATATAAGCTTTTTCACATCAAAAGTCTGGCCGCTTATGGAGAAGGGGCAATACATGATGTGGTGTGGCTGATCCGTCTTCCAAGGGTGCTGCTTGCACTGGCAATCGGAATGGCACTTTCCGTGTGCGGAGTGGTGATGCAGGCAATCGTGCAGAATCCTCTTGCAGATCCCTATGTGCTTGGAATTTCTTCCGGTGCCTCTCTTGGGGCAACCCTTGCAATCATGCTTGGCATAGGAAGCTTTCTTGGCGGAAACTCTGTGGGAATCTGTGCATTTATGGGAGCTATGCTTACATCATTTGCAGTTATCGCTATTGCAAACATGGGTGGAAAGGCAACGTCTGCCAAGCTGATTCTTGCCGGAATGGCCATTAGTGCGGTATGCTCTGCTTTTTCAAATTTTGTAATTTACATCACAAATGATAAAAACGCTGCTACAGAGGTTATGAAGTGGAACATGGGAAGCCTTGCAGGGGCAAGCTGGGCGAGAGTGAGTGCGATGATGCCGGTTACACTGGTGTGCGTTCTGCTTTTCCTTACACAATATCGAAGCCTGAACCTGATGCTTCTGGGGGATGAGGTATCTATTACCCTTGGAACAGACCTGCACAGATTAAGAACAGTATATCTGGTGGTAGCTTCTGTAATGATCGGATTTGCGGTATACTGTGCCGGAGTTATCGGTTTTGTTGGACTTGTGATCCCTCATGTTGTGCGGATCCTTTTCGGAACAGATCACAGCCGCCTCATTCCACTTGGCGCACTTCTTGGAGCCTCCTTTCTGATCTGGTGCGATGTGGCATGCCGCGTGATCCTGAAAAATTCTGAAATGCCTCTTGGAGTTTTGGTCTCTATTATCGGTGCGCCTTGCTTTATTTATCTGCTGGTGAAAAAATCCTATGGCTTTGGAGGAAGAAAATGAGAATAACAACAGAAGATATTCGGGTTGGTTTTCATACCAGGCAGATTTTGAAGGGGATTTCTGTTGATAGTGGAAATAAAGAACTGGTTGGGATCATTGGACCAAACGGAAGTGGGAAATCCACTCTTTTGAAGTGTATATACCGTGTACTGAAGGCTGATTCAGGGGCTGTTTATCTGGATGGGGATGAGCTTTATTCCATGAATGCAAAAAGCTCTGCAAAGAAAATGGCAGTGGTAGCCCAGCACAACTATTATAATTTTGATTTTAGCGTGCGGGAGGTTGTTCTCATGGGACGCGCTCCCCACAAAAAGGCACTGGAACGAGATAATGCAAAGGATTATCAGATTGTAGAGGAAGCTTTGCAAAGGGTTCAGATGGAGCAGTTTGCGGACAGAAGCTTTTCTACATTGTCTGGAGGCGAACAGCAGAGAGTCATTCTCGCCCGTGCCCTTGCACAGCAGACCCCTGCACTGATTCTGGATGAGCCCACCAATCATTTGGATATTACTCACCAGATTATGCTGATGGAGCTGGTAAAAACGTTGGATGTAACCGTGATTTCTGCAATTCATGACCTGAATATTGCAGCTGCATACTGCGACAGGATTTATATTCTGAAGGATGGGGTCCTGGAAGCCTGCGGCACACCAGCAGAAGTGCTTACTCCTGAAATGATTAAGAAAATCTACAAGGTAGACGCAGAAGTGGCTTACGACAGCCTGGGAAAAATGCATATTTTATTTTTGTGACGATGCTTTGGTGAAAAAATGGAAAAAATAGGAATACTTACCTGTCTTCACTCTAATGATGTCTGTGCCAGGGTGGGGTGTCTGTCCTCCTTTTGGCAGAGAAAGGATTTCTTTGCAAAGTATGCTGAGGATACCATACTTGCAGCCATGCTTACCTGCAACGGCTGCAAGGGTGATAATCCTTCAGAACCGGAAGAGGATAAAGGAATCCTGGAAAAGCTGGACCGGCTTGTAAGTGAAGAGGTTAAAACTGTACACGTAGGTGTGTGCCGTCTTATGGATGATAAAAAGGAATGTCCGAGAATGACAAAGATCTGTGAAATGATAGACAGTCGAGGAATTCAGGTAATAAGAGGTACGCATAGAGAATGAAAGGAAGAGCGGGAAACCGCTCTTCCTTTCGTATACGAGGAGATTGCGCATAGTCAATAGAGAAATTTCACATATTTTTAGATTGAACAAAAAATAGGGCAATGCTATACTAAATATAATAAGATGTTTATTCAAAACATCAGAAAAATCGGAAACAGGAGCGTGATAAATTGCAGGATACCAACGAAAATTATATTCAGCTTGAAAAAGTATCTAAAATATATGGAACAAAGGAAGTAAAAATCATAGCGGTAGATGAGATCAGCTTTAACATTTCCAAGGGCGAGTTTGCCGTGATCGTAGGTCCAAGTGGTGCCGGCAAGACAACCGTTCTGAATATTCTCGGAGGAATGGATACTGCCACCAGTGGCAAGGTCTGGGTAGATGGGAAAAACATTGCCAAGTATAATAACCGCCAGCTGACCAGCTACCGAAGAGATGATATTGGCTTTGTCTTCCAGTTTTATAATCTGGTGCCGAACCTGACTGCGCTTGAGAATGTGGAACTGGCAGGGCAGATATGTAAGAACCCTATGGATCCGAAAACCGTTTTGGAAGAAGTGGGATTGAAGGACAGACTTGGGAACTTTCCGGCACAGCTGTCAGGCGGAGAGCAGCAGAGAGTTTCCATAGCAAGAGCTCTTGCCAAGAATCCAAAGATGCTTCTTTGCGATGAACCAACAGGTGCGCTTGACTATCAGACCGGTAAGGCAATTCTGGGACTTTTGCAGGATATGTGCCGTCAGAAAGGGATGACTGTGGTTGTTATTACCCACAACTCTGCGTTAACTCCTATGGCAGACCGTGTCATCCGAATTAAGAATGGCAAGGTAGCACAGATGACACTGAATGACCATCCAACTCCGGTAGAAGAAATTGAGTGGTAGGTGAACGAATGAAAGCACTTAGAAAAGAATTCTGGATGGAAATCCGAAGGAGTAAGTCAAGATTCATTTCCATCCTTCTGATCGTAGCCCTTGGAGTTGCCTTCTTTTCAGGTATTCAGGCCTCCTCTCCGGATATGCGCTATTCCGGTGATGCCTATTATGACGAGAGCTGTCTGATGGACATTAAGGTTGTAGGAACTATGGGGCTTACGGAAGATGATGTGGAAACACTTAAGAATATAGATGGCATAGAAGCAGCCGAGGGAGCCTGGTCCACAGATGTAATGTGCGGGGAAGGTCAGACGCAGAAGGTGCTTCATATTGAGTCTGTAAATGAGACCGTGAACAGGCTTGATGTCCAGGAAGGACGCCTTCCAGAAAAAGAAGGGGAGCTCTTTCTGGACGGAACCTTTGCGTCTGCCAATGGATATCAGATTGGCGATAAAATGACTCTGCGCGAGGGGAAAGACAGTTCTCTTCTTATAAATACAGAATATACGGTAGTGGGAACAGGAAGAAGTCCTCTTTATATTTCCTTTAACAGAGGAAATACGACTATTGGAACAGGTGAGGTTAATGGATTTGGTTATGTACTTCCGGACAATTTTGACCGGGAGATTTACACGCAGATCTACGTGCTTGCCCATGGGGCAAAGGCGCTTACCAGCTATACAGACGGCTACGAGAACCTGATTGCAAGAATTAAGGATAAGGTGGAGAATATTGCAGATGACCGCTGTGCCATCCGTCTGGCTTCAGTGAAAGCAGATGCCCAGAAAGAAATCGATGATGCCCAGAAGAAGCTGGATGATGGAAAAAAAGAAGCAGATGAGAAGCTTGCAGATGCCAGAGAACAGCTGGAGCAGGGGGAGAAGGAGCTGGCGGATGGTAAAAAGGAATATGAAGAGGGCAAAAAGCAGCTGGAGGATGCGAAGAAAGAAATCGCAGATGGAAAAAGTCAGCTTGCAGATGCCAAAAGCCAGCTGACAGACGGAAAAAATCAGCTTGCAGATGCCAGAAACCAGCTTACTTCCAGTAAAAGTCAGCTTGATAGCGCCAGAAATCAGCTGGATGCGGGCTGGAATCAGGTGAATGCAGCAAAGGCAGAACTTCTGGAGGGACAAGATAAGCTTACTAAGGCAAAGGCTGAGGTAGAGAGCGGTTTTGCTGAAGCAGAGGCAAATCAGAAGACGCTGGAGGAAAATGCGGCCAAATTAGAAGAAGCGAAGAAGCAGATTGCAGATGGCGAAGCTCAGCTGGCACAAGCAAAGCAGACTCTAAATGAGAAACAAACTCAGCTTGATCAGTCAAAAGCGGAGCTTACAGCCGGGCAGGAGCAGCTTGATGGCACCAAGGCTCAGCTAAATGAGCAGAAGCAGCAGCTTGAGGCCGGGCTTTTACAGGTATCCGAAGGGGAGACTAAGCTTCAGGAGGGATTAACTGCTCTTGAAGGAGCAAAAGGCCAGCTGGCTCAGCTGCAAAGTCAGCTGTCAGCAGCACAGGAACAGTATAATGCTGCTCTTGAAAACGAGGCGATTTCGCAGGAAGAAAGGGACAGCCTGGCAGCACAGGTGTCTGAACTGGAGAGTCAGGCAGCTGCTGCACAAAGTCAGATCGATGAAAACACAGCGTCCCTGGAGGCGAACAGGCAGCAGCTTATAGCATCAAGAAGTGAGCTGGAAAGTGGTCTTGCAGCTGTAGAAGAAGGATTTTCTCAGATTTCGCAGAAGGAAACTGAGCTAAATGAAGGATTAAGTCAGCTTGCAGAAGGCCAGGCACAGCTGGCTGCAGGCTGGGAGGAGCTGAAGCAGCAGGAAAGCACTTTGGCAGCATCAAAGGCAGAGACAGAAGCCGGAGAGAAAGAGCTTTTGGATGGTCAGGCGCAGCTGGAAGCTGCAAAGGCTCAGTTAAACAGTGCCCAGCAGGAAATTGATGAAAATACAAAGACCATTGCAGAAGGTCAGGCGAAGCTGGATGCCAGTGTGTCAGAACTAAGTGCAAATGAGCAGCAATATGCTTCCGGCCTTGCACAGTATAAATCCGGTCAGCAGCAAATTGCAGAAAATGAAGCAAAGCTGGTGTCCGGAGAGAAAGAAATCACTGAGAATGAAAAAAAGCTGACAGATGGTGAAAATGAAATTGCTGAGAATGAAAAGAAGCTTCAGAATGCGGCAGAGGATCTGAAAAAAGGAGAGAAGGAGCTTAAAGACGGCAGGAAAGAGTACGAAACCTCCAAAAAAGGTGCGGAAGATGAGATTGCAGAAAACGAACAGAAGCTGGCGGATGCAAGGAAAGAGCTGGATGAGCTTAAAGAGCCGGAATGGATGGTTACAGACCGTGAGGATCTTCCGGAATATTCAGATTACGGAGATAATGCAGATCGTCTGAAAAGTATTGGTCAGGTTTTCCCGGTGATCTTCTTTCTGGTAGCAGCTCTGATCAGTCTTACCACTATGACCCGAATGGTAGAGGAACAGCGAACTCAAATTGGTACTTTAAAAGCTCTTGGCTACGGGAAGCTGGCTATTGCAGCCAAATACATTTGTTATGCACTGCTGGCAACAGTGGGCGGAAGTATTATGGGAATGCTGCTTGGAGAGAAGATTATTCCATATGTCATCATAACTGCATATGGAATCATGTATCACAATGTTTCAAATACGATTTCCATTGATTATCAGCTGGGCTTTGCGCTGATTGCTTCTGGGGCTTCTATTGTATGTACTGTTGGGGCTACCCTTTTTGCATGCACAAAGGAGCTTCAGGAAACTCCCGCATCCCTAATGCGTCCTCCTGCACCAAAGGAAGGAAAAAGGGTGCTTCTGGAGCGAATTACATTTATATGGAAGCATCTAAGCTTTTCCTGGAAATCTACTATTCGAAATCTTTTCCGTTATAAGAAACGTCTGATTATGACGGTATTTGGAATTGCCGGAAGCATGGGGCTGATGCTGGTGGGATTTGGAATTCAGGATTCTATCAGTGACATTGCTGCGATCCAGTACAGGGATCTCCAGCACTACACAGGAATGATTATAGAGGATGAGGATTCCACAGAAAAGGAAAAAGAGGAGCTTCTGGATTTTGTAAAAAATAATAATGAGATTGCACATTGCAACCGGGTACAGATGACAAAAATCAGTGCGCCTAAGGGAAATTCCAATATCAGCATTTATCTGTTTGTGCCAGAAAGTCTGGACGAGTTTGCAAAGGATGTAACCCTGCAGAATCGTATTACCGGAGAAAAGTATGAGCTTACAGATGAGGGGGCTGCCATTTCAGAGAAAACAGCGAACCTGTTGAATCTGAAGGTGGGAGATACGATCACATTGGAAAAGGCAGGAAAAAAATATACAGTAAAGGTGGCAGTAGTTACCGAAAACTATATGAGCCATTATCTTTATATGACACCTCTTGTTTATGAACAGACCTTTAAGGAAAAACCGGATTATGAGAATATTGTATTCACTGTGAAGGCAGAGGATAAGGATTCGCTGGAAAAAGTGGGAACAGAGCTTCTTACCTGTCCGGCTGCTCTTAGCATCAGCTATACAAGCAGTCTTTCCGCGCAGGTTGACCGTATGCTGAGTACTTTGGATGTGGTAATACTGGTATTGATCGTTTCAGCCGGAATGCTTGCTTTTGTAGTGTTGTACAATCTGAATAATATTAATATTACAGAACGGCAAAGAGAGCTTGCAACCTTGAAGGTCCTTGGCTTCTATGATGGAGAGGTTTCGCAGTATGTGTTACGGGAAAATGTGATCCTTACAGCTCTTGGAATTGTATTTGGAGCTGTGTTTGGAATCCTGCTTCACAGATATGTGATCACTACCGTGGAGGTGGATGCTGTCATGTTCGGAAGAAATATAAAGCCAATGAGTTTTGTATATGGAGGAATTCTGACCAGTGTATTTTCAGCTGTGGTAAATGCAGTTATGCACTTTAAGCTGAAAACCATTAATATGGTAGAATCGTTGAAGAGTGTGGAATAAAGTGCAGCCTGAGCCTTTTTCAAACATGCTCTAAGGCATTCTTTGATATTTCCATGAGGCTTTGGTATAAATTTTGTAATTGTAAAGTTTCGGAAATATGCTTGACAAGTGGAAAAATTACAATTATAGTTATAGCCATAAAAGAAGCGGCTTTTTTCAGATGATACATTGGAAAGTATGACAGCCGCAGCTAAAGGCATTGAAGAAGAGGAGTAAGCGTATGTCCTCCCAGAGAGAAATGTCCGGGGAAGCCTGTGGTGGAAGACATTTCGAGATTCGCATTCGCTGAAGGTAGCTTTGGAGCCGGGGAACTGAATGAGCAGCTAAGCATTGACCGGACAGCATGTGCAGATATAGAACCGGAGGTTTACTGCAGTAGGTTTTCACGCAATTCCAGCGTTATGGGAAAGAGATATGTGAAAGAGACCGGGTATGGATATTTTTCAGAAGAGCCATGCCGGGCAGATGCACATAATGAAGGTGGTACCGCGTTAACTTCGCCCTTCACACAGTTTGTGTGGAGGGCGTTATTTTTTAGGAGGAAAATCATGAGCAAAGAACTTGCAAAGACCTATGATCCAAAAGGAATTGAGGAACGTCTTTACCAGAAATGGATGGACAACGGATATTTTCATGCAAAAGTAAACCCTGACAAGAAACCATTTACCATTGTTATGCCGCCGCCAAACGTAACCGGCCAGCTGCATATGGGACATGCCTTAGATGAGACCATGCAGGACATTCTCATCCGTTTCAAGAGAATGCAGGGCTATGAAGCACTGTGGCAGCCGGGAACCGACCATGCAGCCATCGCTACAGAGGTTAAGGTTACCGAGAAGCTGAAAAAAGAAGGCATCGACAAGGCTGAGATCGGCCGTGAGAAATTCCTGGAATATGCATGGGAGTGGAAAGAAGAGTACGGCGGAAAGATCATCAACCAGCTGAAGAAGCTTGGTGCTTCCGCAGACTGGGAGAGAGAACGTTTCACTATGGACGAGGGCTGCTCCAAGGCTGTTCAGGAAGTTTTCATCAAATTATATGAAAAAGGATACATCTACAAGGGATCCCGTATCATCAACTGGTGTCCGGTATGCCAGACCTCCATTTCCGATGCAGAGGTTGAGCATGAGGATCAGGACGGATTCTTCTGGCACATCAACTACCCGGTTGTTGGAGAAGAGGGCAAATTCGTAGAGATCGCAACTACCCGTCCAGAGACACTTCTTGGAGATACTGCAGTTGCAGTAAACCCGGATGATGAGCGCTACAAAGACATCGTAGGCAAAATGCTGAAGCTTCCTCTCACAGACAGAGAGATCCCGGTAATTGCAGACGAGTATGTTGACAAGGAATTCGGAACCGGATGCGTAAAGATCACTCCGGCACACGACCCTAACGACTTTGAGGTTGGAAAGAGACACAACCTTCCGGAAATCAACATCATGAACGATGATGCTACCATCAATGAACTTGGCGGAAAATACGCAGGCATGGACCGCTACGAGGCAAGAAAAGCCATGGTAGAGGATCTGGACAAGCTTGGCCTTCTGGTTAAGGTGGTTCCTCACAATCACAGCGTTGGAACACATGACCGCTGCCATGCAACTGTAGAGCCGATGATCAAACCTCAGTGGTTTGTAAAGATGGACGAGATGGCAAAGGCTGCGATCAAGACTCTTGAGGACGGCGACCTGAAATTCGTTCCGGAGCGTTTTGACAAGACTTATCTTCACTGGCTGGAGAATATCCGTGACTGGTGTATTTCCCGTCAGCTGTGGTGGGGACACAGAATCCCGGCTTACTACTGCGATGAGTGCGGTGAGACGGTTGTTGCAAGAGAAATGCCAAAGAAATGCCCGAAATGCGGATGCACACATCTTCATCAGGATGAGGACACTCTGGACACCTGGTTCAGCTCTGCACTGTGGCCATTTTCCACACTTGGCTGGCCAGACAAGACACCGGAGCTGGAGTATTTCTACCCGACAGATGTGCTGGTAACCGGATATGATATTATTTTCTTCTGGGTTATCCGTATGGTATTCTCTGCGCTTGAGCAGACAGGCAAGACACCGTTCCATCATGTACTGATCCACGGTCTTGTAAGAGATTCTCAGGGCCGCAAGATGAGTAAATCTCTTGGAAACGGTATTGATCCTCTTGAAGTAATCGACAAGTACGGCGCAGATGCCCTTCGTCTTACCCTGATGACCGGAAATGCACCTGGAAATGACATGCGTTTCTACTGGGAGCGTGTAGAGTCCAGCCGTAACTTTGCAAATAAGATCTGGAATGCTTCCCGTTTCGTTCTGATGAACCTGGAAGGAAAGACCGTAACAGAGCCCGAGAGCGCTTCTCTTTGCTATGAGGACAAGTGGATCCTTTCCAGATTGAACAATGTAATCAAAGAAGTAACCGACAACATGGAGAAATATGAGCTGGGTATTGCAGTTCAGAAGATCTATGACTTCCTGTGGGATGAGCTTTGTGACTGGTACATCGAGATCGCCAAGGTTCGTCTGTGGAAAGCTGAAGAAGATCCGAAGGCAGCAAACGAGGCTCTGTGGACACTTCGCACTGCACTGACTCAGGGACTGAAGCTTCTTCATCCGTTTATGCCGTTCATCACTGAGGAAATCTACTGCACCCTGCTTCCGGAGGAAGAGTCCATTATGATCTCTGACTGGCCGGTTTACAAGGACGAGTGGAATTCTCCGGAGGCTGAGCTTGCAATCGGAAGCTTCCAGGAGGTTGTAAGAGGCATCCGTAATACAAGAACCAGCATGAATGTTCCGCAGAACAGAAAGACTCATCTGATCATTGTTGGAAAAGATGACGCAATCTGCCAGATGTATGAGAACAGCAAGAAGTCTTTCGTAAATCTTGCTTTTGCAAAAGAAATCCATGTTCAGCAGGATAAGGCAGGAATTGGCGAGGATGCAGTTTCCGTTGTTGTTTCCAATGCCGTTGTTTACATGCCTCTTGAGGACCTTGTTGACAAGGAAAAAGAGCTTGAGAGACTGACAAAGGAGCAGGAGAGACTGGCCAAGGAAATTGCCCGCTGCGAGGGTATGCTGAATAACCCGAACTTTGTAAATAAGGCTCCGGCTGCAAAGGTTGATGCAGAGAAGGAGAAGCTTGCGAAGTATAAAGAGATGAAGGATAAGGTTAACACACAGCTTGAGCAGCTGAAGTGATAAAAAGGAGAATTTGGATGAAGCTGAGCAAATTTTGCAATAAGATTTCCCTGATTCTCCAGGCTCTCTGGTGCGCAGTGCTCTATTTTATCATAGAAGCACTGTGCCGCCATTCTATAGCAGATGCCTGGAATTATATGACGGGAAAACCGTTGGTGTTTGCTTATAATACGGCATTTATTTTTACTACCATGCTGATCGTGTACCTGTTTCACAGGCGTGTTTTCTGGCGGGTGGTGGTTTCTGTTTTCTGGTTGTTTCTCGGTATTGTAAACTGTATTTTGCTGTTAAACCGTGTAACTCCGTTTACGGGTCCGGATCTGCATATGCTTACAGATGGAATTGCGATCATGCAGAAGTATCTTCCGTTTTACGGAGTGGTAATCGGATGTATTATTATCGGGCTTGTGCTTTTTGCGCTTCTGATTCTTTTTATAAAGGGACCGAAGTATCAGCAGAAGATTAAGTATCGGTATGTGATTCCTATGATTGTTGTCGGTGCGGTGGCTTTTGGAGGCATAACCCAGCTGGCTCTTGAAAAAAGAGTACTGTCCAATTATTTTGGAAATATTGCCTTTGCTTATGAAGATTATGGATATCCTTATTGTCTGGCAACTACTATTTTTAATACGGGTATCAGTCAGCCAAGAGATTACTCAGAGGAAGAAATTAAGCGAATTGAGAAGACAGAGTCCAATCTTCCGGAAACCAAGGAAGATGGAAAAAGACCGAATATTCTGTTTCTTCAGCTGGAATCCTTCTTTGATCCTACATTGGTAAATTATCTGAATATTTCTGAGGATCCGATTCCCAATTTCAGGAAGCTGATGAAGGAATATTCTTCCGGATATTATAAGGTGCCGGCTGTTGGAGCAGGTACTGCAAATACGGAATTTGAAACAATTACGGGAATGAGTCTTCATTATTTTGGTCCTGGTGAGTATCCTTATAAGAGTATACTCAAAGAGACTACCTGTGAGAGCGTTCCTTATGTTTTGAAGAATCTTGGATATTCTACTCATGCGGTACATAACAATGAAGCAAATTTCTATGGCAGACGATCTGTTTTTCCGAATCTGGGGTTTGATACCTTTACCTCGGAGGAGTACATGGAAAATGAAAATCTGCAGAATCCACTTGGCTGGGTAAAGGATAGCATTTTGACAGATGAAATCTTGAAATGTCTGGATTCCACAGAAGAACCGGATTATGTATATACAATCTCCGTGCAGGGACATGGAGATTACCCCAGTGAGCCGATTCTGGATAATCCTGCCATTACCGTGTCCGGGTCTCCTACGGAAGAGCTGGACTGCAAGTGGGAGTATTATGTAAATCAGATTCATGAGATGGATCAGTTTGTAAAGGAGCTGACAGATGCTCTGGCAGATTATCCGGAGGATGTGATTCTGGTAATGTATGGGGATCATTTGCCGACCATGGGACTTACGGTTGAGGATCTTGAGAATAAGTATCTGTTCCAGACGGAGTATGTGATCTGGGATAATATGGGACTGACCAAGAAGGATGAGAATCTGGCTTCTTACCAGATCGCGGCGGAGGTGCTGGATCGGGTTGGAATTCATGAGGGTACCATTATGAAGTATCATCAGGCGAGAAGGAATACCAAGAATTATCAGGTGGATCTGGAGACGTTGCAGTATGATGTGCTTTATGGCAAGAGATATGCTTATGGCGGAGAGAATCCGTTTGCGCGGACGAAGATGAAGATGGGGCTTTATGATGTGACCCTTGATTCGATCAGGCTTGTGTCGGATTCGGATTGGACTTATTATATTCAGGGGACGAATTTTACGCCGTCCAGTCAGATGAAGCTGAATGGGGAGTGGTATGATACGGCGTATGTGAGTCCGACGATGCTGGTGATTTCGGGAACAGAGCTGTCGGATTTTGACAGGCTGGCGGTGGTGCAGAGGAGCAACAGTTCGACTAGGAAGGCTCTTAGCAAGAGCTTTGACAGGGCGGTTTATGCACTTTATGACAGTCAGTGGAAGGTGGCTTCCCGGTAGGGGGGTGCCCGGTTCCATCGTGCCTGCTTTGGGGGCGGTGCGCAGAACCCGAAAAATCTAAGACGGCAGAATTTTGCTAAAACCGAAGAAAGGAGAGGACAAACTTGCTCCGTTGGAGCTCAGACAGTGTCCTCTCCTTTTTTTACGTATAATATCCGCTATCTGGTGCGGCGGGTTTTGTCGGATAAAAAGTTACGATTAGGGGTGGACTTCTGGTGTGACTATTATATAATGGTAGAGTAATTACGGATGTGCATTGTGCACAGATGAAGTGATTTTACATAAAGAAATACAATAGATAAAAATGGTGGTTGAAGAGTATGAATTACGAGGAAGCGGTTGCTTATATTGAGGAGACTCCGAAGTTTACGACGAAGAACAGTCTGGAGCATACCAGAGAATGTCTGAGGAGACTGGGGAATCCACAGGAGAAATTTAAGGTGATACATGTTGCGGGAACCAATGGGAAGGGAAGCACCTGTGCGTTCCTGACTTCTATTCTCAGGGAGGCAGGGTATTCCTGCGGATTGTTTACCTCTCCCCATCTGGTGAAGATTAATGAACGTTTTCAGATCAATGAGGTGAATATTGAGGATGAGACATTTCTGAAGGCTTTTGAGAGAGTGAAGGCGCTGGCAGATGAGCTGGTGGCAGAGGGAAGCTACCATCCTACTTATTTTGAGATGCTGTTCCTTATGGGAATGGTGATCTTCGCTGAGGCTGGTGTGGATTATGTGACTTTGGAGACAGGACTTGGGGGAAGACTGGATGCAACTACGGCAGTGGAGAATCCGGTAGCCTGCGTGATCACTTCCATCAGTCTGGATCACATGCAGTTTTTGGGAAATACGGTAAGAGAGATTGCTGGAGAGAAAGCTGGAATTATTGTTCCGGGAGTTCCTGTAATTTATGACGGAAATGATTCAGATGCCGCAGAGGTGATCGCTGCCAAGGCGAAAGAACTTGGAAGTCCGGCATATAAAGTGGTTCAGGACGGGGCGAAAGTGCTTGGAAATAACAAAGACGGCATTGATTTTTCCCTGAAGGACAGTTATTATGGGAATGCCAGCTTCCACATTCCGTTTATTGCATGGTATCAGGTGATGAATGCTTCTCTGGCACTGACTGCCATGGAAGTGCTGAAAGATGAGATTCCGGTGACCATGGAGCAGCTGCAGGCAGGAATCAGGAACACCAGATGGCAGGGCAGAATGGAGACCATTTTGCCAGGTGTGATCGTGGATGGCGCACACAATGAGGATGGTGTCCGCAGGTTTGTGGAAACTGCGGAGCGTTTTCAGGAGGAGTATCCGCTGACCCTTCTGTTTTCCGCGGTAAGCGATAAGGATTATCAGGACATGATCCATACCATCTGCAGCAGAATCCGTTTCCGGAAGGTTGTAACCACAGAGGTAGGAGGATACCGAGAGGTGCCATCTGCTGATCTGGCAGAGATTTTCCGGAAGGAAGGCTGTAAAGAAGTGGGCAATTCTGATCATATTGCGGAGGCTTTTCATATGGCATGTGAGTCGAAGGGAGAGGACGGAATGCTGTTCTGTGTAGGCTCTCTTTACCTGGTGGGAGAAATTAAGGCTCTTTTGCAGAAATAAATGCGGGGAGTTTATGGAGGAATTTTATGATCGATTACGAAGAGGAACTGAAGAAATTTGAGCCATGTCTGGATGTGACAGACGCGGAAGAGGCTATTTACGACAGAGAACTGACCGATATTCTGGATATCCTTCAGGAGATGCTGAGGGAGTCCAAGAGCGGACGCAGGATGAAATAGAACAGGAGATACTGAATGAATTGTATGAATTGCGGCGCGTTCCTGGCAGATAAGGACCTGGATTACTGTCCTCATTGCGGGTGCAACGTCCTGATCCAGAAAAAGGTGGAGTATCTCTCCAAACTTTACTACAATCAGGGCTTGGAGAAGGCCAGTATCCGTGACCTTTCAGGAGCCGTTAACTGTCTGAAGCAGAGCCTTACCTTTAACAAACGGAACATACAGGCGAGAAATCTGCTGGGACTTGTTTATTTTGAAACCGGAGAGGTGGTTGCGGCACTTAGCGAGTGGGTGATCAGCAAGAATCTGCAACCTACCCGAAATATTGCAAACGAATATATCAATCGTCTTCAGGCGAACTCCAACAAGCTGGACGCCATCAACGAGACCATTCGGAAATACAACAATGCCCTGGCTCTTTGCCGGGACGGACATGAGGACATGGCAGCCATCCAGCTGCGGAAGATCCTTACCCAGAATTCCAAGTTGATCAAGGGATATCATCTGCTGGCCCTTATTTACATGAAGAACCATGACTGGGGCAAAGCAAGAAGGATCCTGAGAAAAGCGGCGCGCATTGATAAGACCAATACCACCACCTTACGCTTCTTGCGGGAAGTGGATGAGCGCACTGGGGTAACCACCAGACTGGATCAGCAGAAGAAGGGCTTGTTTGGAAAGAAAGCCAAAGAATCCTATGGGGATGAGGTGGCAAGAAACGCGGCAGTGCAGTCTGCTGCCTATAAAGAGAATTCCAGGATTTCCCTGTTTGTGACCCTGATGGTAGGTGTTGCGGCGGGAGCAGCGGCGTTCTGGCTTCTGGCAGTGCCTGCCATCAAGCAGGGGATTTACCGGGAGGCTAACCAGCAGATCGTGCAGTACAGCGAATCCCTGGCAAGCCAGGGAGCAGAGCTTACCAGAGTCCAGGGACAGGCCAAGGAATCCGGGGATGTAGCCGAGGAGGTTACCCTGCAGCTTGACAGCGAGCAGAAGAAGAGTACCAGCTATCAGGCGCTTCTCAATGCCTATGTGGCCTACAAGCAGAATGAGTATGACGCAGCAGCGCTGGAGATCCAGAAGGTCTATGAGGATCAGATCGGTGATGATGTAAAGGGAATTTATAATACTATCTGTTCGGAGACCGGAGTGTCCGGAATCAAGAGTGACGGCACTTCTGACGGAAGTACGGATAGTTCAGATTCCGGCGATGGAAGCAGTGACGGAACGGATTATCAGACGGATGAATCAGGTTATGATGAGTCCGGTGACAGCGGTTACGATAATTCCGACTACAGCGAAGAAGACGGATATTACGATGAGGACGGCGATTTTCATTATTATGAATGATGAGAATTGTGGGAGCTGCTTTGCAGCGGAGCAATTCATGGATATCTTGACCGGAAATACAGTTAAGAGGAACCTCTGGATTGGGGATGTACAGTTTTTGTACATCCCTTTTTTCGTCTTAGAGTGTGCATAAAAAATCAATTTATGGAAAGAATAAAATAAGGGGGTTTTTACGCATGAAACCTGTTTTTGAAACCACGGGAACTTGTCTGAATATTAAGCTGCCACAGGAACTGGATCATCCGGCATCGGAACTGATTCGCAGAGAGTCCGACCGCATTATGGGAAAAATCTACATCCGGACCATCTGCTTTGACTTTGGGGATACCGAGTTTATGGACAGCTCCGGGGTGGGGCTGATTATGGGCCGGTACCGGGCTCTTGGCATGCGCTCCGGGTGCATGAAGGCCTGCCATGTAAGCGGGTATATTGAGAAGCTTTTGAGACTGTCAGGAGTGAGCAGATTTCTGGAAGTGGAAAAAACAGAGCCGGAAACACAGATGGAAGGGAGGAGCGTATAATGGAAAATTCAAACGAGGCGACCATTATTTTTGACAGCAGGCCGGAGAATGAGGGGCTGGCAAGGGTGACGGCTGCGGCTTTCTGCACCCAGCTGAATCCCACTCTTGAGGAAGTAGCGGACTTAAAGACTGCCGTATCGGAAGCGGTTACCAACTGTATCATCCACGGATACAAAGGGGAGATACATAAGATCCGGATGAAATGCAGGCTCAAGGAGAACACCATTTATCTGGACATTGAGGATGACGGCGTGGGGATTCCGGATATTGCCAAAGCTATGGAGCCTTTGTATACCACCCGGGCAGACCAGGATCGGTCCGGCATGGGATTTACATTTATGGAGGCGTTTATGGACGAGGTGAAGGTGACTTCCCAGGTGGGGAAAGGAACCTGTGTGCATATGAGCAAAAAAATAGGAAAATGATCAGGAGGACACATGGACCATACTCTTGCTCTCATCGGGCGTGCTCACCAGGGGGATAAAGAAGCAAGAGATACCTTGTTTGCAGAGAACATGGGACTGGTATACAGTGTAACCCGGCGTTTTCTTGGAAGAGGGGTGGAAATGGAGGATCTGTTTCAGATTGGAAGCATCGGTCTTCTGAAGGCAGTGGATAAGTTCAATCCGGAATTTGATGTGAAGTTTTCTACCTATGCAGTACCTATGATTGTCGGGGAAATCAAGCGTTTTCTTCGGGATGACGGCATTCTGAAGGTAAGCCGTTCCATAAAGGAAAACCAGTATAAAATCTATAAAGTGCGGGAGGAAATGGAGAAAAAGCTGGGAAGGGAGCCGGATATGGGGGAGCTTTCCAAAGCTATGGACATGCCGGTGGAGGAGCTTGCCATGACCATGGAGTCTGCGGCTGAGGTGGACTCCATTTATAAGACGGTGTACCAAGGGGACGGCACAGACCTGCAGCTGGTGGACCGGCTTCCGGAGAAAGAGGACAGCCACCAGAAGCTTCTGGATAAGATTTTCCTGGAAGAAATGCTGAGAAAGTTAGAGCCAGAGGAGCGCCAGCTGATCGGACTTCGGTATTTCCAGGATATGACCCAGATGGATGTGGCGAAGAAAATGGGAGTGTCCCAGGTGCAGGTGTCAAGGATGGAGAAACGGATTCTGAAGAAGCTGCGGGGATTTCAATGAAAGAAAAGATATGATGCAGTATTTGTGAGAGAAAGCCTGCCACGCATAAATCAGAGGGTGTTGGGGAAATGTATTGGTAAAAGAAATCAACAAAAAAGAGGCTGCATGGAAGCTGGCGAACTTCCATACAGACCTCAAAAATGTGCCAGATACTGTTTTACTTAGAATGTAATTTTCTTCCCTTCCAGTCTCCACTGTCTGAACTCTGCAGAAGCAGAAAGCAGCAGGTCGGAAGAAGAGTTCAGTGCGGTTTCCACAGAATCCTGAATGACTCCGATAATAAATCCAACTGCAACTACCTGCATGGAGATATCATCTGAAATTCCAAACAAGGAGCAGGCCATAGGAATCAGAAGAAGGGATCCGCCTGCCACACCAGAAGCACCGCATGCAGAAAGTGCTGCAAGAAGGCTGAGGATGATAGCAGTTGGGATGTCAACATGGATTCCAAGTGTGAAAGCAGTTGCCATTGTCATAACGGTGATGGTGATGGCAGCTCCGTCCATATTGATGGTAGCGCCAAGAGGAATGGTTACGGAGTAGGTATCACGGTCAAGTCCCATTTCCTCGCAGGCTTTCATATTTACCGGAATGTTGGCTGCGGAGCTTCTGGTGAAGAAGGCTGTGATGGCACTTTTCTTCAGGCAGTGCAGGATCAGCGGATAAGGATTCTGACGGATGCACCAGTAAACCAGAATGGGATTGGTTACAAAGTAAATGAAAAGCATGCAGCCAACCAAAAGGGCAAGAAGTTTTCCGTAGGTAGTGAAAATATCCAGTCCGTTGGTGGATACGGTGTTAAATACCAGGCCGAAGATTCCAAATGGTGCCAGGTTGATGATCCAGCTGACTACCAGAGAAGTGCCGTCTGCAATATCTGCAAGTGCTTTCTTGGTGGTGTCGCCAGCGCCGCGGAAGGCAAGTCCAAGAAGAATAGCCCAGGTAAGGATTCCTACATAGTTTGCGTTTACCAGAGAAGAGATGGGGTTGGCAACCACGTTTAGAAGAAGATTGTTCAGAACTTCCACAATTCCCTGCGGCGCTGTGGCATCAGCTGCCGCATTGGTCAGCGTTATCTGTACCGGGAAGATCATGCTGGCAAATACAGCGATCACAGCTGCCAGAACAGTACTGAACATATAAAGCGCAACCACTGTTTTGATGACGCCGCCGTGGGATTTTCCTGCGTTGCACAGTGAACTGATAACCAGGAAGAATACCAGAAGGGGTGCGATGGCCTTTAAGGCACCTACAAATACATCGCCCAGAATGGCAATGCTGGTGGCACCAGGCGCTGCCACTCCCAGGATGGCGCCCAGGATCAGACCTACCAGGATTCGCTTCACAAGAGCAATCCCAGTCCATTTTGTCCATAGATTTTTCATTTGTTTTTCCTCTACTTTCCCTCTTTAATATGTTAAAAGATTAATGAATTAATTATAAGGGATATGAGAAGATTGTGCAACAAAAAACTTCGCTTTATATTCAGAAGGGCTGATTCCCTCATATTTGCGGAAGATAGAGGAAAAATAGGTGGCGTCTTTGTAGCCTACTGCCTCCGCAATCTCATAAGTGAGCAGGTTTGTATTCTGGAGAAGCTCCTTTGCCTTGCTGATCCGTTCCTTATTGATGTACTCAGTAAGAGAACCGGAGGTGGCTTTCTTGAAGGTACGGCTCAAATGGGAAGGGGAAATGTGCAGCTCCTGGGCAATAACGTCCAGGGAAAGATTTCCCGCCAGGTTCTGGGAAATATAACGGATGGTGTTTTCAATAATATAGTTGGGAACTGCGTGGGCGGACATGCTGTTCTCTCTTGTGTATTCCATAATTTCCGTCACTGTATTTTCCAGGGCAAAAATATCCCGGGATCCCAGAAGCTTTTCCAGATACAAAATGGGCACCGGATCCAGCTCCTTTTTTACCATGACACGGCAGCAGATGTAGTAGATCTGGGAGCAGATGTTCTTGGCATCCTGGGAATTGGTAAAGCTGGTTTTGAACTTGGAAAAAATGTGGCTGGAAACAGAAGCGGCCTCCTGGAAATCCCAGTTGTTCAGGCTGCTTTCAATCTGGTACAGATCCAGGGAGTTTTCTACAGAAAGCTCTGCAGGCTCTTCCGGGCCAGCAGTGTGGAAAACAGAAATATTCTGTTCGCTGTAAAAGTTATGGGTAAGAGCCTGGATCGCCTCGGAAACAGCAGTCTGGAAAGCCTCCGGAGACTGATGAAGGGCGCTGATCCCCGTAAGGATCTCAGAAGAGCTGAAAGCCTTTACAATACCGGAAATCTCCCGGCAGTTTTCCAGAATATATTCCGGAACAGAAGCAGAGGGCTGATTCTGGAAATACACGTTAAGGATCAGGTTATTGTAGCGGTAGCAGTAGGTGTTCTTTTTCTCTTCGATGACGATCTTTTTCAGGGCAGACAGATCCGGCTCATCGGAGGATGGCTTGAAGGCTGCCACATAATAGCAGTCCATGTGAAGCCCAAGGGAGAGAAGCTTTTCCTTTAATTCCTCTGTGCAGAGATGGTCGGTGAGCTCCTGCATCAGCTGATCCTTCAGGAAAAAGACTCCTTCCTTTGCAATGTTCTCCTGCTGCTGGGAGACGATCAGCTGTTTCTGGGCTTCCTGCACTGCGGCGAACAGTTCCTTTTTGTTGGTGGGTTTTAAGATGAAAGAGGTTACGTGATACTTAATGGCAGTCTGGGCATACTCAAAATCCGCATAGCCGGTGAGGATGATCACCTTTGTCCGGGGATAGTTTTCGTGGACAAAGCGCGCCACCTCAAGGCCGTCTGCTGCAGGCATTTTGATGTCCGTGATCACAATGTCCACAGGCTGGCTTTTCAGAAATTCCATGGCTTCCACGCCGTCAGAAGCGCTTCCCACAACCTGACAGTCAATGGACGCCCAGTTCATGTAATTGGAAATACCTTTTCGCATAGTGACTTCATCGTCAACTACAAGAAGCTTAAATATCATGGGTAAACTCCTTTCTTGGAATGTGGAAGGAAACGGTGGTGCATTTGTTTGGAATGCTTGTGATCCGGATGCCCGAATCCGGTCCGTAAAGCAGCTTCAGCCGTTTGTCCAGGTTTTTCATGCCGATGTGGGTGTGGCTGTCCTTCTCGGAGGAGGCAATGGACTGAATGTCCGGGATCACCTCAAAACCGATTCCATCGTCTATAATACAGATTTCCAGCTGGCTGTCGTCTCCCTCTATGATCTGGATGATCAGATGGCCTTTTCCCTTCTTGGGCTCCAGGCCGTGGACAATGGCGTTTTCCGCAAGGGGCTGGATGGAAAGGCAGGGAATTTCACAGGAAAGTACCTGTTCCGGAATCTGGATGTCACAGGAAATTTTGTCCTCGAAGCGCATCTGCTGAAGATACACGTAAAGCCGTACATATTCCATTTCTATGGAAATGCTGGTGAAATTGTGGTTCCGGGAAAGGGTGTTCATTTTCAGCAGGCTTCCCAGGGAAATCACCATCTCGTAAATTTCCTCATTGTCGATCATCTGGGCCTTCCAGGCAATGGTGTTCAGCACATTGAAAAGGAAATGGGGGTCCATCTGGGACTGCAGTGCCCGAATCTCGGCGTTCTTGATCAGCAGCTTTTGCTGGTAAATATCCTGGTAATAGGTGTCAAGCTGAAGCAGCATCTGGTTAAAGGACTGTGCCCACACACGGAATTCCTGGTAAAAGCCTTCCGGTGGAAGAGCGCTTCGGTTTCCCTTTGAAATCTCATTGATGTGAAAGATCATGGTGTCAATGGGGCGGGTGACTGCCCGGGAAATAATAAAGGCTGCCATCAGGGAAAGAAGTGCCACAGCCAGAGTCACCAGAAGATAAGACTTCAGGGTGCTGTTCAGGTTTTCCAAAAGCAGGTCCTTGGGGGCGGCCACTGCAGAGGTAAGTCCAAGCCGTTCCAGGGACTGGGATGCCATGAAATAATCACGGCCTCCAAAGCTTTGCTCCTTAAACAAAACGGAATTTTTCTGTGCAGTCAGACTGGAATAGAGATCCAGAAGCTGATCCTTTGAAAAATCAGAGTCCGAACTAAGGGAAAATTCTTTGTTAAACAGCATAATAAACCAGGACGGATCAATGGTTTTGGAGCAGTATTCGATCCATTTCTGTGCATTGATGTTGATGACGATCATGCCGATCCGGTTCCCGGAATTGCTGCTGTACAGGTTGCGGGCAAAATACATATTCTGGTCGTGAAGCGGTGACGTATAGCACATCAGGTGCGGGTTGGCGGAATCAATAGTGCTTTGCAGAAACTCGGAGGTGTCGTCCACATTTTCCAGGATTCCAGAAGTATAAGCGTGGTAGACCGTGGAACGGCTGTTGTAAATATAGATGGAGTCTGTAAAGTTCTTCTCAGAGAGGGCGGAGCTATTGTAGATGTAGGACATCTGCCGCTCTACGGAAAAAGGATAATTGATTCCGGCTCCCGGATTTTCCAGCGCATTCTGGATCACCTCATTGGACATGAAAAGGGGAATGATGGAATCAATGATCTCCACCTGATCCTGTATGGTATCATTGACCTGGTTTAGCTCCCGCACAATGGAATCCCGGGAGGTTTTTCTTAATATAGAAGATGTTTTGATATAATAAAATCCCACAGACAATACCAGAACCAGCCCTACAATGATCATGATGGTGACGGTAATAAAAAATCTGAGAGAGGGATATTTCTTAGGAGCACGCTTGGCCAAAACTGGAAGACCTCCTTATATAATATGATGTTAGGGCAAAAGGTCTTTTGCCCCTAACTTGATATCCACGAATTGCTCCGCTGCAAAGCAGCTCCCGCAATTCTCGATCATAATATATTATTATCCCACATTTAAAAAAGTACATCAATTAAATTTGCAGGAATGTCATGTATTTTAAAGAAGAGGACAAAATTTTTAAACAGTAGAATGAATGGGCATGATATGTGAAAATTTTGTGAAAAATATGCAGGAATTTCCAAGGAACAGCACAAGGTCTTTTATTAAAAAATGCGTCTTTACAGGCTATAATACAGTCATCAACCGAAACGAAGGAGGAACATCATGAAAAGAAAAATGATTTCTAAAATTATGGCAGCAGCACTGATCGGAACTATGTGTGCAGGAATGGCTGTACCTGTAATGGCTGCCGATGATGAAAAAGTAACCTTAAGCGTAATCAACTATCACGTAGGAACCGACTACGCAGCTGAGTATTATTCCTATCTGTTCGAGGCTTTCCAGCAGACAGAGGAAGGCAAGAATGTAGAGTTCAGCTTTGAGGAAATTCCTACTACAGATGCATTCAACCAGAAAATCAAGCTTCTCATCTCCAGCGGAGATCTGCCGGACATCGTTTTCAACGGCGGAAACAACATCATTGAGCTGGCTGCAAAATCCGGAAAGGTAGCAGACCTGACCCCTTATCTGGATGCGGATCCGGAGTGGAAATCTCTGTTTGACGATACTTCCCTGGAATTCAATACAGTAGACGGCAAGATCTACGGCATCCCGGTTTCCAAAGAGGTTTCCTATATCTACTATAACAAAGACCTGTTTGAGCAGGCTGGAATCGAAGCACCGGAAGTTGCTTATGCAACCTGGGATGAGTTTTTCGAAGCATGCGACAAGTTAAAAGAAGCAGGAATCACCCCGATCGGAATGGACAGTGCGGACTCCGGCTGGCTGACCAACCTTTGGATGAGCGCTCTGATCGGAACCAACGGAGAGGCTGGAAATGAGTGGATGAACACCATGTATCCAACAGACTACAATACACCGGAAGTAATCGCAGCAGCTGAGAACATCCAGAAAATGTTCCAGAACTACACAACACCAGATGCAGTTGGCGGCAAATACGATCCGATGGCAACCCACTTCTTCAACGGTGAAGTTGCAATGTTCCCGAATGGACCATGGATGATCCCGGATTTCTCCGAAACAGAGAAAGCACCGGAAGGCTTCTATGACAAAGTCGGCATCATGCTTCTTCCTGGAAACGGAATGGAAATGGTTCCAACACCTGGTGATATGGTAGGTGCTACCGATCCTGAAAAGATCGAGGCAGCTGTTGCATTCCTGAAATTTGAGACCACACCGGAAAACCAGATCAAGGCACTGGAAATGACCGGATTACAGCCTGTATCTGACAATCTTGAGATCCCGGAGACCCTTTCTGAGAGCGATCCTCTGATGGCACAGGCACTTGAGATCCAGGGAAAAGCAGGCGTGACTTACGGACAGAATCAGGCATACTGGTATCAGAACACAATCGATACATTCTCAACAGAGCTTCCGGAACTGGCATATGGAAACATCACAGCAGAAGAGTTCTGCACAAAACTGTCAGAAGCGGCAGCAAAGAATCTGGAATAATGTAAAAGGCCTGTCACCTGATACAGCTTTGGTGACAGGCTGCTTTTATGGGGAGAAAGAATGAATACGAAAAATAAAAAAATATGGATTTTCCTGTTTACCATTCCCTGCATGATTTTGTTCGCGCTTGTGTATGCGGCTCCAATCATCACGGTTTTTTACACCTCTCTGTGTGATTATACAGCATTTAGCGCACCTGCCTTTCAGGGAATCAAAAACTTCATTACAATTTTTAGCGACAGTGACTTTATCTGTTCCATCCGAAATACCCTTCTGTGGGTAGTGCTGCAGTCTACTCTTCACGTAGGCGTAGGTCTTGCCATGGCCCTTGTTCTTCGAAGAAAGCCAAAGGGCTGGAAAATCGCAAGAACTGCTTACATGATCCCGAATATCATTCCTACAGCGGCAACCGGCGTGATGTTTACCCTGCTCTTGAATCCTATGTTTGGAATTGTGAAGCCTGTTCTGGATTTCTTTGGCGTGAACTATGCCATGGTTCCAAACCTGTTCGGAAATTCCAGATATGCATTCTGGACCGTAACCGCAACCTGGATTTTCTACTCTGGATTTAACACCATTATTTTCCTGGCAGAGATGGGGGCTGTGAGCAAGGAAATTTATGAGGCAGCAGCCATTGACGGCGCAACGCCCTGGCAGGCAGACCGTTATATCACCTTGCCCCTGATGAGAAATGTATGCGGAACCTGCGTAACCCTTGCCAGTGTTGCCATGGTTTCCCAGTTCGATATTATTTACATGACCACAAAGGGCGGCCCGGGAACGTCTACCCTGAACCTGCCTATTTACCTGTATAAAGCAGCAACCCTGGAAAACAATTATGGAAAAGCAAACGCAGTGGGCGTGGTTCAGATCATCATCGGAATTACCCTGGTTATTCTGATCAAAGGTCTGTTCCGTGAGAAAAAGGAGGCGGCATAATGAGAAAAACAAGCAAAGTGAAAAACGGGATCGCGTCCTTTTTCAAGTATTTCTTTATGATCCTGCTGATCTTTATTTCCCTGGCACCCATCGTGTGGGCGTTTATCAGTTCCTTTAAATCCTATGCGGAAATCAACTCCTCCGCATTGTCCTGGCCGTCCAGATTCAGTTTGGATAACTACAAGGCAGCTCTTCAGTATGCGCCGATCCTGAAATATTTCATGAACAGCGTGATCATTGTATGCGTCAGCGTGCTGGTGACAGTGGCACTGGTTGCCATGTGTGCCTACGTGATTTCCAGATTTCAGTTTAAGCTGAAAACCCTGATCGTGCTTTTGATCTCCGCATCCTTAATGCTTCCGGCACAGGCGATTTCCCAGCCGCTGTTTGCCATTTTCCAGAAGCTTGGGATTTTTGATACAAAGCTGGGCCTGATCATTGTGTACTCTGCAATGGGAATTCCAATGTCCTTCTTTGTTATGGTCAGCTATTACAAAACCATTTCTACAGCACTGGAAGAATCCGCTTATATTGACGGGGCAACTTTTATCCAGACCTTTTTGCATATTATTCTGCCTCTGGCAAAGCCGGGACTTGTGACCATTGCTATGATCCAGTTTATCAACATCTGGAATGAGTTCTACTTTGCATTGATGCTTACAAGCGGCGACCGTGCCAGAACTGTGCCGATTGCGCTGAACTATTATATGGGAACCTTTGCAAACAACTATTCCGCGCTGTTTGCGGCGGTTGTGATGACGGTACTTCCTACCATTATTTTGTTTATTCTGCTGCAGAGACAGGTTATGGAGAGTCTGACTGCAGGAGCTGTGAAAGGATGAGAATATGGATATCAATAAGAAACCAATTTACCCGGTAGAGCCGTGGAACATTACAGAGACAGAATTTTCCATGGAGACCAACTACCGCAATGAGACAACCTTTGCACTTTCCAACGGATACATTGGAACCCGCGGTACCTTCGAGGAAGGATATGATTTTTCCGTTGATGAAGGTCTGGAAGGAAACTTTATCAACGGATTTTATGAGAGTGTGGACATTCCTTATGGAGAGTGGAATTACGGTTTTCCAACCAAAAGCCAGTCCCTTCTGAACCTGCCGGATTTGAAGAAAACGGAAATTTATGGGGACGGCGAGCTGTTCGACATGCGAACCGGCAAGGTGGAGGATTACAGCCGTGTCCTTCATATGCAGGACGGATATGTGGAAAGAAAGCTGACCTGGACTTCACCAAAGGGGAAAAAGCTGCAGCTTGTGATGAAGCGCTTTGTTTCCCTGGTGCACAAAAACCGGATGTACCAGCAGATCCAGATTACGCCTGTGAATTTTTCTGGGGAGATCCGCATTTGTTCCCATCTGAATGGAGATGTGGAGAATCATACCAGAAAGACCAATCCTCTGATCGGTTACGGTCCTTTTGGTAGCAGACTGCATATGGACAAGCTTCAGGCTGAGGATGGGGTGCTGTATTACGAGGGCACGACCCTGCAGAGCGGCATGACAATGGCATGCGCAAGTGAATACAAAATAGCAGGAGCCGGGGAGGTTGTGACTGTTTTTGGCACAGACGAAGAGAAAAGGCATGCTGTGTGTGAAAGCAGAATGGAGGTTCCGGAAAATACCACCATTACCTGCGAGAAATTTATGGTTTATACTTCCAGCCAGGATATGGAAGCTGGCAAGCTGGAAGGATTTGCAAAGAAGGAACTGAAAGAAGCTGTTGAGGGCGGATGGCAGAAAGAGTTTGATGCCCAGCAGGCGAAAATCCATGAGTTCTGGGAGATTTCCGATGTGCAGATCTATGATGACGAGGCACTACAGCAGGGAATCCGCTTCAACCTGTTTCATATTATGCAGTCCGCCGGAAGAGACGGACGCACCGGAATGGGCGCAAAGGGACTTTCCGGGGAAGGCTATGAGGGACATTATTTCTGGGATACGGAAATGTATGTGCTGCCGGTATTTGTTTACACGGCACCGGAGCTGGCAAAGAAGCTTCTGGAATATCGTTTCCGCACTCTGGATCAGGCCCGTGACCGTGCAAAGGTTCTGGGACATCCAAAGGGAGCCTTATATCCATGGCGTACCATTAACGGAGAAGAAGCTTCCACCTATTTTCCACTTGGAACGGCACAGTATCATATTAATGCGGACATTGCCTATGCGTTCTGGCTGTATGTAAGCGTGACCGGTGATCTGGAATTTTTCAAGGACATGGCAGCTGAGGTGCTTGTGGAAACCGCAAGAGTCTGGGCGGATGTGGGATATTTTGCAGAGTGCAGGGGCGGAAAATATTGCATCTGCGCAGTGACCGGACCGGATGAGTACAACGCCATTACAGACAACAATTTCTATACCAACCTGATGGGAAGGGAAAATATCCGCTATGCACTGAAGGCTCTGGAGATGCTAAAGGAAGCCAGAGCGGATGTGTATGAGGCATTTGTTTCCAGAATGGGAATTACAGAGGAGGAAACTGCATACTGGGAAAAAATTGTGGAGAACATGTATTTTCCATATGATGAAAACCGTCAGGTGTATGCCCTGGATGACCGTTTTATGATGCTTCGCCCATGGGATGATTCCAGAATCCCGCCGGAGAAGAGACATCTTCTGTATGAGAACTATCATCCGTTGTTTGTCTACAGACAGAGAATGTGCAAGCAGGCGGACGCGATTTTTGGACTTTATCTGCACAGCAACTTCTTCAGTAAGGAAGAGTTGAAGCGAAACTATGATTTTTATCAGGAAGTGACCCTGCATCATTCTTCCCTTTCCAACTGCGTATTTGGAATGCTGGCGTGCCAGATCGGATATTATGATGAGGCTTATGAATATTTTGCACAGTCTGCCAGAATGGATTTGGATGACTATCATGATAATTTCTATGCCGGTATCCATGCGGCCAACATGGCGGGAACCTGGCAGGCGATTATCAATGGATTTGCAGGCGTGCGCGTAAACGGCGGCGGGCTGGAACTGCACCCGTATGTACCGGAAAAGTGGAATGGTATGCAGTTTTACCTTCTGTACCGTGGAAGAAAGCTGAAGATTCAGTTGACCCATGAAAAGACAAGGGTGGAACTGGCGGCAGGAGATGCTGTCACATTGAAGCTGAACGAGAAGGAAATACATCTGGAACCAGGAGAGGGAAGTGTTTATGAAGAAGAAATATAAAGGAATCTTTTTTGACTGGGACGGCACTGCTGTCCTCAGCCGAAAAGCTCCTGTGGAGGAGATTGTGAAGGCTATGGGACCACTTCTGGATCAGAAGGTGAATCTGGTGATCGTAAGCGGAACTACCATGGAAAATATTGCAGGGGGAAAGCTTGATTCGTATTTTACAAAGGAGCAGCTGGAGCATCTGTATCTTGGCCTTGGAAGAGGGGCTTTTAATTACAGATATGAAAATGGACAGGAGATTGTTTTCTCAGACATGCTTCCGGACAGGAAACTGCTCAGTGATATTCACAGGATCTGTTTTGACATTCACATGGAGCTTCTGGAAAAATACGGAATGAACACGGACATTGTATTTTCCAGACCGAATTACTGTAAGATCGACCTGATGGTGGAGAACCAGAGGGGGGATAACCTGTTTATGCAGGGGAACGAGCTGGATCTGCTGAAGGACTGCCTGAAAAAGCATGGGGTAGAAGGCGGTCTGCAGGGGCTTCTGGATATTTCAGAGGCAGCAGGAGCGCGATATGGGATTACTGTGAAGCCTACCTGTGATGCCAAATACCTGGAGGTTGGAATTTCCAGCAAAAGCGATAATGTGGACCGGATTCTGGAGTATCTGGAGGAGAAAGAGGGAATCAGCCCGCAGGAGTGCAGCTTCTGGGGAGATGAGTATGTGGGAATTGAGGAAGGCATTTACGGAAGCGACAGCTTTATGAAGACAGAGAAAACAGCGGCTGGAGAGTTCTTCGATGTGTCCCAGATTCCTGGAAAACGTCCCGAAGGCGTGGTGCAGCTTGGCGGGGGCGTAGAGAGGTTTCTGGAATTTTTGAAAGAGCAGGCACAGATTGAATAGGAGATTGCGGGGAAAGGGCTCAGAACGCCTTTTTCAAACCTGCTCTAATTTCTGAGAGTTGATGAATGGTTTTGATTAGGCTATTGTCTGCGGATGCAGATTGTGTGATTGTATGATAGAAAAAATACCCGATGGAGAGAATTGTTAATAAACTAAGCTCTTCATCGGGTATTTGCAGTTATGAATTTATTTTACAGAAGCCTGTCTGCCAAATAAGGTATTCTTGTATTTGGAAAGTGCAGTGAGAAGCACCATACCAAAGATTCCGCAGGATACCACTTCACCAGCGCCTACTGTAAGCATCATAAGCGGGATGGGAAGGTTGGTTCCATATCCGTAGCGAAGTACGAATGGTACCA
Source organism: Ruminococcus sp. AF31-8BH (assembly GCF_003460605.1). GTDB lineage: Bacteria > Bacillota > Clostridia > Lachnospirales > Lachnospiraceae > Blautia_A > Blautia_A acetigignens. Next base: position 75,352 of record NZ_QTVN01000003.1, on the reverse strand, counting down.
GAACTGCGTTTGCCACAATCGGCGGAACCGGGGCAAGCCATTTGCTGCTGTTACGAAGCTTGTAGGTAAATACAGCTCCGATGAGGGTGGCAATACTTCCGAATGCGATATCCAGAGGAATGGCACCGCCAAGCAGATTGGCAAGGATGCAGCCTACAAAAAGACCGGGGATGGCAGCTGGTGTGAAGTATGGAAGGATGGTCAGGGCTTCGGAAATTCGGACCTGGATCTCTCCATAGCTAAACGGTGCGAACACCAGTGTCAGTACAACATAGACAGCCGCGATCAGCGCTGCCTGCACCAGAAACAGGGTACTTTTGTTTTTCATATTCATTTGTCTCCTTTAGTTTTGTTTTACGAGTGGAAGGTCACGAACACTCGATTCATTTTCGCGCGGCTTTTGGTCAAGCGGCCATGCTTGCATGGACATTTGACGAATGCCGCGGAGGCATATACCGGAAGGTATATGGCCTACGCCGGGAATCGGCGGAAAAGCCTATAAGACCTTGGTTTTGAGGGCTTTTCAACGGGCATGAGTATAGCATATTTGGGGGAGGAATGCAAGGGAAAATAATGGGCGTACCCACATTTTGTCCACAATGATGCGTCCATGACAAAATTCCAGACATCGTCTGGAATTTTGGGTGGATGTAAGTTATTTCTCGGCATCCGCCAGATTCTTCTTCAGTTCAATCATCTTGTCACGCAGCTCGGCGGCCTGCTCGAAGTTCAGGTCTGCGGCAGCCTGGCGCATCTGCTTCTCCAGCTGGGAAATCAGATTCTTCAGCTCTTTTTTGCTCATGGATTCCGGATCCTTCTTCAGCTTCACCTCTGTTTCTGCAACAGCCTTGGAAACGGCAATCAGGTCACGGACCGCTTTCTTGATGGTAGTAGGTGTGATACCGTGCTCCTCATTATAAGCTTCCTGGATTTCCCGTCGGCGGTTGGTTTCTTCAATGGCGTTTCGCATGGAGTCCGTCATCACATCTGCGTACATAATAACATGGCCATTACTGTTTCGGGCAGCACGTCCAATGGTCTGGATCAGGGAAGTTTCGGAACGGAGAAAGCCTTCCTTGTCCGCATCCAGAATAGCGACTAAAGTGATTTCCGGAATATCAAGTCCCTCTCGCAGCAGGTTGATTCCAACCAGCACGTCAAATACGTCCAGACGCATATCGCGGATAATTTCCGCACGTTCCAGAGTATCAATATCCGAATGAAGATAGCGGACACGGATTCCTACATCCTTCATATACTGAGTCAGATCTTCAGCCATTCTCTTGGTAAGAGTGGTAATAAGCACCTTGTTTTTCTTAGCAGTTTCTTTGTTGACTTCGGAAATCAGGTCATCGATTTGACCCTCTACAGGGCGAACCTCCACCTTAGGATCCAAAAGTCCGGTAGGACGGATGATCTGCTCTGCACGGAGAAGCTCGTGGTCATATTCGTAGTCACCGGGAGTGGCAGACACAAACAGAACCTGGTCCAGCTTATTTTCAAATTCCTCAAAGCTAAGAGGACGGTTGTCCTTGGCAGAGGGAAGACGAAAGCCGTAATCTACCAGTGTCTGCTTCCGGTTCTGGTCACCTGCATACATGGCGCCTACCTGTGGAACGGTCTTATGGGACTCATCAATAATAAGGAGAAAATCATCCCCGAAATAGTCCAGAAGAGTGTAAGGGGGCTGCCCCGGCTCCAGACCGGAAAGATGACGGGAATAGTTCTCAATGCCGGAACAGAATCCGGTTTCCTTCATCATTTCAATATCAAAGTTGGTACGCTCAGAAATTCGCTGGGCTTCTATCAGCTTGTCCTCGCTTTTGAAATAATCTACCCGTTCCTTTAATTCTTCCTCAATGGCAATTGCCGCCTTCTGGATTTGCTCCGCAGGCACAACATAATGGGATGCCGGGAAAATACCGATATGTGCAAGCTGGCACTTGATTTCCCCGGTAAGCACATCAATTTCCGAAATCCGGTCGATCTCATCTCCGAAAAATTCCACCCGCACAGCCGTATCAGAACTGTTGGCCGGAAAAATCTCCAGAGTGTCCCCGCGGACACGGAAGGTGCTTCGGTGAAAATCCATCTCATTGCGGGTGTACTGAATGTCGATCAGTTCTCGGATGACCTCATCCCTGTCCTTGGTCATGCCCGGACGAAGCGAGATCATCATGTCCTGAAATTCCTGTGGAGAACCCAGTCCGTAAATACAGGATACGGAGGAGATGATGATAACGTCCTTGCGCTCAGACATGGCAGCAGTGGCAGAGAGCCTGAGCTTGTCGATCTCGTCATTGATGGCAGAGTCCTTGGCAATGTAGGTGTCCGAGGATGGCACATATGCTTCCGGCTGGTAATAATCGTAATAGGAGACGAAATACTCCACCGCATTCTCCGGGAAAAACTCCTTAAATTCCCCATAAAGCTGCGCCGCCAGCGTCTTATTGTGCGCCAGGATCAGAGTAGGCTTATTCAGCTGCGCAATAACATTCGCCATGGTAAACGTCTTACCAGACCCCGTCACCCCTAGCAAAGTCTCGAACTGATTTCCCTCCTTAAATCCCTTCACCAGTTCCGCAATCGCCTGCGGCTGATCCCCAGTTGGCTTGTATTCCGAATGCAATTCAAAATGATCCATAGTTTTCTCCTGATCTTTTCCTGAAAAAATAACAGTATATTTCCTTTAGTATAACTATGTCTGCATTATATCATTCCCAATAAAAAAAGTACAGAACAATCCGAATGTTTGTTCTGTACTTTTTTTTATTATAACCAGTTTACCTTCGTTTCTCAATCACTATTTTCCATGTATTAATTTTATTACTTTCTTTGACGAATTTTGTTCACCGTTATAGTAAATTCATTTTTTAACGTTACATTGTTCCTTAGTTTGAACTACCGAGAATAACTCGACAGTTGCACTTTCATCCCCCTCACGGACAGCTTTCCCTCTTCGCAAGATAATAGGGCAGGGACAGCTTCATGGGGAGGGTGTGGCCGTTGTTGATGCGGTCGATGAGGAGCTTGGCGGTCATGCGGCCCATTTCTTCGATGGGGATGTGCATAGTGGTAAGCATGGGAGAAATATACTGTGCGATGTCAATATCATCCATGCTGATCACCGCGATATCATTTGGAATGTGATAGCCGCATTCCTTGATAGCCCGGATGGCACCGATGGCGGTAATGTCATTCATGCAGAAAAAAGCAGTCACCTTGGAAGAACGTTTCAGAACCTGGCGAGCACCCTGATAGCCGCCCTCAGAAGAACCGGGCACATTGGCAATCACATTTTTGTCAAAGGCAATGTGATGATCCGCCAGGGTATTGCAGTAAGCCTGATAGCGGATCTCGTTGCAGGTCTCCCCAATATAGCCGATTTTTTCATGTCCCAGGGAAATCAGATGGCGCACAGCATCAGCGGCAATAGCATTGCCGTCGCAGATCACCTGATCCCAGCTTGCATCCAGAGGGTTAAGACCGGTATAGATCACCTTGCGGAAATGTTCCTTCATAAATTTCATGGTAGCCGCATCGCATCGTCCCAGAATGGCAACTCCGTCCACCTCATTTTTCTCAATCTGCTCGCAAACAGAAGGAGTGTGGATATCCAGAGCAGAAAAAGAGTACTTCACCACATAGCCTTCCCTGCGGGCTTCCTGCTCAATGCTTCTAGTCAGCGCCGAGAAAAAAGCATCATTCTGTGCATCCTGGCTGCGGGCATAAAGACAGGCAATAGAAGGAGAAGTTGTTTTCTTCACAGGAACTTTCTGCTTCAGGGTCTGGGCAGAGGTATTAGGCGCATAGCCGCCTGCCCGTGCGATTTTCCATATTTTGTCCTGCAGCTCCTTGCTTGCGGCTTTGGTGGAGTTGCCATTGATGATTCTGGAAACTGTGGAAATGGAAACTCCCGCTTCCCTGGCGATATCTTTTAATGTCATATTATTCTGTCAGGCCTTTCTTCAAAAAGATCTTCTGGATGGCAAGGGCACAGGCCCCTGTAGCACCGTCCAGGGTATCAAATGGGCAAATCTCGAAATTTTTTACATAGTCATTTTCCACAAAGGTAAGTTGCTGTGTGAGAATGCTGCTGAGTTCGGAATGAACCAGCGGGTGGGAAAAAAGCTGTCCGTGCAGGTATATTTTTTCCGGATTATTCAGGATCGCAATGTTGGAGATGGCGATTCCCAGATACTTCAGCGCATTGGAAACAATGGTGCACACCGCTTCATCCCCAAGGGAGTAAGCCGCAGCAATAGTTTCTGTGGTAATTTCCTCCGGAGAGGAGACCAGTCTGTGGAGAATCCCGAAGCTGTCCAGCTGGTACAGCTGCCGGGTGTTTTTGATCAGCCAGGACTCGCTGGCAACAGTCTGAAGGCAGCCCTGCTTGCCGCATTCACAGCGCAGTCCATTGGGGTTGGCAATGATGTGTCCAATCTCCCCGGAGATAAAGGTATGTCCGGTAAAAAGACTGCCATCCACAATATTGGCACAAAACATGCCCGCACCCACATGGAAAAAGGCAAAATTCTCCGGGGTGTAATCCGGGTGGAAAAGGTACTGTCCAAGGGCCATACAGCGCACATTGTTTTCAAATACAACAGGTAGGGAAAAGGCATCCCGGATCTTATTGGCATCAAAGGTCTGCCAGATATTGCTGCTGTTGATCACAAAGGTGCCCTTTTCGGTTACATGGCCGGGAACCCCGATCCCGATTCCGCAAAAAGAATCAAGGGGAATGCCGCAGTCCTTTAAAACCATCTGAAGAACCTGGATAATGGTTTCCGTGATGGTAAGGCTTAAGTTTTCAGAATAAGGAATCTGATACTGGTAGAGAACCTTTCCCTTTAAATTTGTAACGCATGCAGTCAGCGTTTTTTTGGTAAATTCCAGTCCGAGGGCAGCTGCGTATTCCGGACGGATATCAAGAGACACACGCTTTCGTCCGGCAGAGGAGGAATCCTCCAGGTCATGTCCTGCTTCAAAAACCAGCTGCACCTGCTGAAGCTGGAAAATGGTGTGGCTGACGGTGGCAGGCGTGATACCTGTAAGCTGTGCAATTCCGGTTCTGGAAATGGAAGGATTGCGGAAAATACATGCAAGAATTCGTTCTCGGTTGGTGAGCTTGGAATTGGAAGTCTGATACATAATTTTCTCCCTCTGAATTTTTGATAGTGCCAGTCTTAATTTTGGGACGTCCGTTCTTCCGGCAGGGAAAATCCGGTATAGCGGTGTGCAACCTCCTGAATCCGGTATACGTCCAGATAAGGCTGGATAAAATCTTCTTTTTTCCGTACAAAATCTGCAAAAAGGCTGAATTTCTCATCAGCTGCATCCGCGTCACCGGATGCCAGAGAAACCAGTGCATCTGTAAGCAAAAGCACATATTCCCTGTGAAAAGTCAGCAGCTTTTGGAAGCGGTCCGAAATCTGATGGCTGTCTTTGGCGCGATTTAAAAGGTCTTCTGCTGTGCCGGACACGTAATCAGAAAGCTGCTGGTATTTCCAGGCAGCAGCAGGATTGGTTCTGGGACCGATGTGGTTAAAGTAATCACAGTCTGACAGCTGGGAAATCCGGGTTAGGTATTCTTTGACTTCATCAGCCATGGAACCGTAGGCTGCCTGGAAATATTCATCCATAAGGGAATCAAAGCTTTCTTCTGTGTCAAGGGTCAGATATCCCATTACATAATTGGGAAGTCCGTTTGGAAGGAATGCACGTAGCTCCTGGCAGCTGATATAGCCATCCAGATGGAGGTTTTTTACATGATGAATGTCCCCTGCAAGTACTTTGCTGATGGAAACATAGCCGAAATCCCCATAGTGGGCACGGCCAAGAGGGTAGTCGTAAACCAGGCTGTTCCCGTCAAAAATTTTCTGCCATTTTGCGAGAAAGGTAAGGTTTTCCTCAATGGTGACAGGAAGAACCATCTGGTTGCGCCTGTATTCCGAAATGGGAACCTCCTGGATCCTGTCCGGATAGGATTCCCGGAAGGTCCGGCTGATGGGAGCAAACATGAGGACAAAACGGTCCGGATTCTGGAACCGTTCCTTTACAGGCGGATACAGCAACTCCTGATAAAGAAGGAACACAAGCTTGCAGTCCAGATGTTCTTGGGTAAGGCGCTGGTCAATCAAGTTTAAAAGATGTACATACTGATCCGACAAAGTGGTTTTCCGGCAGCTTTCGCATTCGCAGATATGGTTGTATTCATCTGCCAGCCAGATGTGCAGATAATCTGTGTCCGGGTGCTCCTTTACATAATCAACCACTGTATTGCAGAAACGGTCGATGGCTTCCGGGTCAGAGTAGCATAGATTGGTATTCATGGGAATACGGTCGATGTATTCTCTTTTTCCATTGACCAGGGCAAGAAGCCTTTGAACCTTAGGGGAAGGCTTTGCTTTTTCTGGCACCCATCCTATAGATGGCAGCCCGATGGCTTCACAGGTCCATCCATGTCCGGCGGCGTGGAGGAGAAGAGAACGCTTTTTCATAGCTTCATGCATTTTTTTGTAGCAGTCCTGCAGGAATGCTTCCGTGAGTTCCATGGGATCCTTTGTTGGATTCAGGGTATGATGATACCATCTTTCCAGAAAAATATAGGGCTCCTTAAATTGAAGAAAGAAGCTGTTGAATCCAAGCTTGGGAAGCCAGTCAATAAAATCCAGAACATTTTCAAGAGAGTCAGCCCCCTCAATGCAGACGCCTCTGTGGCGCAGGGAGGCTCTGTGTGAGTAAGAACAGGTCAGGTCTGCAAGGGAAAGCTGATGGGGCATAACGGTTTCATCCGGCAAAAGAAAACGGTAGCCAAGCCTGCGGAGAAATGCATACATACCAAGAAGCACGCTTCGCGGATTGCTTCCCTGAATGCTTCCTTTTCCATTGGAAAGAGAAATCAAAAACAGGTCATCGGCTCTGGAATCCAGACCGGATGAAAGCTCCGGATCCAGATCCGTGTTTAGATGGATGGTGCAGTCATTGGCAGCAGAACTCTCCGAAGCATGGGAAAAGGCGAATGCAGGATTGACTGCCTTTAAATAACGCTCCAGCTCCGCAGCTGCAAAAGAGATGGTTTCGCAGTCCGGGGAATAACATAAGGTGATTGTGCTCATAATTCAATATCCTTCCTCAAAGAATCATAACAATGTTTAATTATTTATATTATATAAAAAATAAAAGAAAAAGAAAATATAAAAAACTACTAAAATAGATATGCAGAATATAGCATATATAACTAATTAAATATAAATTTACAGAAAATAATGGAGAATAAACCGAAATGTAAAACACAAAACGAGATAAGTACACAAATGAATTAAATTTATAAATAAAACAAATAAAAAAATCACCTTGCAATTCCTGCAGAATTAAAAAAATAAGTACAAAATGTTTAATAAAAAACAGGAAAACCAATGAAAAATAAACATAAATGTTAAAAAAATAACGCATAAACAATTTTGATTGTACAAAATAAATAAAATTTACACAAACGTTTGCCTACAGGAAAATCAAGGGTTTGCGTAAAAATTACGAAAAATCCAGTTTGACAAAACATGCTATTTTTTATATATTGCAATTAACACATGTGAACGAAAAAAGGCTGAAAAAACAAAGAACGAAAATGGAGGTTAGAGAACATGAAAAAGAAGAAATCCGTGATCAGCAATAAGGTATGGCTGCTGATTTCGTTTCTGGCTGCAATGCTTGTATGGTATCTGCTGTCCCTTGGAAAGGCTACCGGACGAAGCTTTCCATTTGCGGACAAGGTAGTTCCTTCCGTGAAGACCATGATCGACAGAGGCGCGTTCTTCAAGGATATTGCAAGCAGTATGTCATGCGTGGGAGCAGGATTTGGTCTTGGCTTTATCACATCCCTTCCAGTTGCTTTTCTGATGGCATGGTACACACCGGTTCAGAAGATCATCGAGCCATGGATCAATTTTATCCGTAACATTCCGGCTCTGGCATATGCGCCGCTTCTGGTCATCACATTCGGTGTTGGACAGAAGCCAGCAATCATCCTGATCTGGATCTGCACCTTTATGACTATGAGTATTACCATTTATCAGGGAATCCGAAACATTGACGTAACCCTGATCAAGGCTGCAAGAGTGCTTGGAGCCAACGATTTCCAGATTTTTACCAAGATTATCTGTCCGGCAACTGTTCCATTTATTATCACCGCTGTCAGACTTGGACTTGGAGCAGCCCTTACTACTTTGCTTGCAGCAGAGTCTACAGGAGCACAGGCTGGTATCGGAATGAGAATCCGTTCTCTTTCCAATTCCTTTGAATCTGCACCAATGCTGATGTACATCATCTTGCTTGGTATCATTGGACTTATTTTAGTAAAGGTTGTTGACATTATAGAGAGGAAGTTAACGAGATGGCAGGAGACAATAAATCAGTAAAGCTGAAAATTGACAATGTATATAAGGAGTACGATACCTCCAAGGGCAAGATGATCGCATTAAACGGCGTTAATCTTGACATTGCGGAAAATGAGTTTATCTGCGTAGTCGGCCCGTCCGGCTGCGGCAAGTCCACAATGCTGAATATTATCGCAGGACTTTTAGAGCCTACCAGCGGAAACGTATACCTGGACGGCAAACCCATTGAGGGAACCGGAGTAGAACGAGGAGTTGTATTTCAGCAGTATGCACTTTTCCCATGGAGAACCGTAATTAAAAATGTTATGTTCGGACTGGAAATGAAAAAGGTTCCCAAGGATCAGGCAGAGCAGATTGCAAGAAAATACATCAAGTCAGTTGGCCTGGAAGGGTTTGAGCATTCCTATCCAAAGGAGCTGTCAGGAGGTATGAAGCAGCGTGTGGCAATTGCAAGAGCTTATGCAGCCAACCCGGAAGTGCTTCTTCTGGATGAGCCGTTTGGAGCACTGGATGCACAGACCAGGGTACAGCTTCAGACAGAGCTTCTGAATACCTGGGAACAGGAGAAGAAGACCTGCTTCTTTATTACACACGATGTAGACGAGGCAATCATTCTTGCACAGCGTGTTGTAATCATGAGTGCCCGCCCGGGACGAATCAAGAAGATCGTGAACATTGACATTCCTTATCCGAGAACACAGGAAACCAAATCCGATCCAAGATTCCTGGAACTCAAAGCAGAAATCTGGAACGAGGTTTACAAAGAGTTCCTTGAGGTAAGAAAGTAAATAAGAAAATTAAAAAAAGGAAAATAAAAAAGGAGGATATTTTATATGAAAGGATTCTTTAAGAAAGCAGCAGCGTTACTTATGGCAGGTCTTATGGCTGGATCTATGGCAGCTGTACCGGCATTTGCAGAAGAGGCAGAGGATGCTGCACCGGAGAAAGTGGAACTGAACGTTGCTTACATGCCGAACTACGCATCCCTGTGGTCTGTTCTTACAGGAATGGACAAAGGATACTTCGAAGAAGAAGGCATTGAGATCAAGCTCTGGGAGTTTGCAGATGGTCCTTCTGAGATCGCAGCAATGGAGGGCGGAAGCATTGACCTTGCTTATATCGGACATGGAGCTCATAAGCTTTGCATCAAGGGACAGGCTGAGATCTTTGCACCAAGCTCTGTACACAGCACAGACCGTGTGATCGTTCTTCCTTCCTCAGATGTAACTTCTACAGATGATCTTGCAAACTTAAAAGGCAAGAAAGTAGCGTACACAGCAGGTTCTTCTTCTGAGACCGCATTAAACGGCGCTCTTGCAGTAGCAGGCCTTACAATTGATGACATTGACGCATACGAAATGGATGCAACCAACATGGTAGCAGCTATGGCATCCGGTTCTGTAGATGCATGCTTCGCATGGAACCCATACAGCAACCAGATTCTTGAGAACAACGAAGATGCAGTTGAATTAGAGTTCGCAACAAACTCTGTAAACCTTTCCAGCTGGATCTGCCTGCCAAGCTATGCAGAAGAGAACCAGGATATTCTGTTAAGATTCAGCAGAGCTCTTTACAAAGCTATGGAATTCTCATCACAGCCTGAGAACTGGGAATATGCAGTTGGTCTTTACGCAAAACAGTGTGCAAAAGATGTAGACGCATGCATGGTTGAGACAAACGACGCAACCTGGTTCAGCGCAGACGATATTAGAACTGGTCTGGAAGATGGAACAATTTCCGATTACTATCAGAGACAGCAGCAGATGTTCATCGACAGCGGTGATGTAGAGGAAGAGGTTCCGCTTGAGAACTATGTAATGTTTGACTTAATGAAGGAAGCATTAGCTGAATAATATTTTAGGAAGGAATGAACCCTGTGGAACTGCGAAAGTTTGTTCCGCAGGGTTTCATTTTTTCAATGGCAATATCTCACAGAAAAAGAAAGAGGTAATTATGAGACACGAATATTATTACTATAACAAAGAAGAATTACTGAAAAATCCCAAAATCCCGCTGATCGTAATGGAAGACAATCCTGCCGTATTTCGCTCCATGGCAGAGGAAATGGTGGAAGAAATCAAACGGAAAAATGCTCTTGGAGAGAAAACGGTATTTATCTGCCCGGTTGGCCCGGTTGGCCAGTATCCTTATTTTGTAGAAATGGTCAATGAGCAGAATATCAGTCTGAAAGATGTATGGTTCATCAATATGGATGAGTATCTTACCGATGACAAAAAGTGGGTTCCAAAGGACCATCCTTTAAGCTTCCGCGGATTTATGGACAGGACTGTTTATACAAAGATCAAACCGGAGCTGGTGATGCCAGAGGAGCAGAGAGTTTTCCCGGATCCGGAAAATTTAGGCCATATTGAGGATGTGATCCAGCAGCTTGGCGGTGTAGACATCTGCTTTGGCGGAATTGGAATCAACGGACATGTAGCTTTTAATGAAGCTTCTGATACCATGAGCCCGGAAGAATTTCTGGCACAGCACACAAGAGTACTGGAGATTTCCAGGGAGACAAGAGCTGTCAATTCTATCGGAGATCTGAACGGTGCCCTGGATGACATGCCTCATTACTGTATTACAATTGGAATTTATGAGATCGCACATGCAAGAAAAATCCGTCTTGGCTGCTTCCGCGACTGGCACAGAAGTGTGGTAAGACATGCCGCATACGGCGAAAAGACAGCACATTTTCCGGTCAGCCTTCTTCAGGATCACCCGGATATTAATCTGAAATTCACAGAATTTGTAGCAAATCTGCCGGAATAAAGCAAAGAAAGAGTGGAGGCGAAATATGACCTGGTACCTTGTAAACGGCGATGTGTATATGGAGCATCGCTTTCTGAAAAAAACATTAAAGCTGGAAGAGGGACGTATTTTTGTCCTTCCACCAGATACCCGTCCGGAAGAAGGAGCGCACATCTACAATGCAGCCGGGAAAAAAATCGTCCCAGGCTTTATTGATGTACATACCCACGGCGCAGTTGGCGTGGACGTCAATGCCGCAACCGCAGAGGATTATGAGAAAATCTGCCGTTTCGCAGCAGGAAATGGAACCACCTCCTGGCTGTGCTCTGTGCTTACGGATACAAAGGAACAGACCTGCCGCTGTATTGATGAGTTCAAAAAACACCAGCAAATGGAACAAAAAGGAGCCAATCTTCTGGGCATCCATCTGGAAGGCCCGTTTTTGTCCAGCGAGTATAAAGGCGCTATGCCGGAGTATCTTCTGCAGAAGGCGAATCTTCCTCTTCTGAAGGAATATCAGCAGCGCGCAGAAGGTGCGATCCGCTACATTACAGTTTCCCCGGAGGTAGAGGGAATTCCGGATATGATCCCGGAAATACGAAAGCTTGGAATTACAGTAGCCATCGGCCATTCCGGCGCAGATTATGAAACCAGCTGGGATGCCATAAGAAAGGGTGCGCAGAGCTGTACCCACACCTTTAACGCCATGAAGCTTCTCCATCAGCATTTTCCTGCAATCATGGGAGCAGCGCTGGAGTCAGATATTTACTGCGAGGCAATCTGCGACGGCAGACATCTTCATCCGGGAACTGTAAGGCTTCTTTTGAAGGTGAAGGGTCTGGACCGTGTGGTTGCCATCACGGATTCCATTATGGCAGCCGGTCTTCCAGATGGAAAATACAAGCTTGGGGTCAATGATGTGGTAGTGGAAGACGGAGATGCCAAGCTGGCAGAAAACGGCGTCCGGGCAGGAAGTACCCTGACCCAGAATGTTGCCCTTAAGAATCTTCTGAAGTTTACAGGAAAGAGCCTGGAAGAAATCCTTCCCCTTCTTACGGAAAACCCGGCAAACCTGATCAAAATTGCAGACCATAAAGGCTTTATTGCAGATGGAATGGACGCGGATCTTGTGGTGCTGGATCCGGATTTTGAAGTTTTTGATACCTTCGTAGGCGGAAGAAAAGTCACCTCAGAGGATTCGAATATATAAATGGAAGGAACGCTATGGAAGAAAATATTTTGATCGTACACGGCGGCGGTCCCACGGCAGTGATTAACGGATCCCTGTACGGGGCTGTGACAGAAGCTAGGAAATATCCACAGCTTCAGCATATTTATGCTGCCAGAAACGGAACCGGAGGACTTCTTCGGGAAGAACTGATCGACCTTACAAATGTGGAAGAAGAGAAGCTGAAGCTTCTTTTACAGACTCCGGGAAGTGCCATCGGCACATCAAGAGACCAATTGGAAAAGCCGGAATATGAGAAGATGGCAGAAATCTTAAAGAAACATCACATCCGCTATGTTCTGTTTAACGGTGGAAACGGCACCATGGACACCTGCGGAAAATTATACAAAACCTGCTTGGAAAAAGGAATCGAAGTGGGGGTAATGGGCATTCCCAAAACCATGGACAATGACATTGCCGTGACGGACCACAGTCCCGGCTACGGAAGTGCAGCCCGTTATCTTGCCCAGAGTGTAAAGGAAGTGTGCCAGGATGTAAAAGGACTTCCCATTCATGTAGTGGTAATAGAAGCTTCCGGAAGAAACGCAGGCTGGATCACAGCGGCAGCCGCAATGGCAGCAGATGAGGACGGTGTAGGCCCGGATCTTATTTACCTGCCGGAACGTCCTTTTGATGAGGAGAAATATCTGGAAGATGTAAAAGCCCTTCTTAAGAAAAAAAGCGGCATTGTGGTGGTGGCAAGCGAAGGCCTGAAAGATAAAGAGGGCAAACCTGTTGTAAAGCCCATCTTTCAGATTGGAAGAGCAACTTATTTTGGAGATGTAAGCGCCCATCTTGCCAATCTGGTAATCGAAAAGCTAGGCTACAAGGCAAGAGGGGAAAAACCGGGACTTCTTGGAAGAGCTTCTATCTGCCTGCAAAGCCCGGTTGACCTAAAGGAAGCACAGCTGGCAGGAGAAATTGCCTGCAGGGCTGTTATGGAAGGCGAAACCGGAAAGATGGTGGCATTTGAGCGTGTTTCCACAGAGCCTTATATTATGAAGCCATTTCTGGCTGATATCGAAAGGGTTATGATGTATGAGCACAAAATGCCGGATTCCTATATTAATCCGGAAGGAAACCAAGTGACAGAAGCATTTAAGGAATGGTGCAGGCCTCTTCTTGGAGGTGATCTGCCCAGAATGATATCTTTTAACTAAAAAGTGGAGGAAATGAAAATGTTAGTACCAATGAGAGCAATTCTGGATGCAGCAGACAAAAACGATTATGCACAGGGTGCATTTAATGTAAATGCTGTATGCCAGGCAAAAGCAGTGATTAATGTGCATGAAATGTTCCGAAGCCCGGCAATTCTCCAGGGAGCAGATCTTGCAAACGGATTTATGGGCGGCCGAACAGATTTTGCCAATGCAACCCTGGAGGATAAGAAAGCAGGAGCGAAGAACATTGCGGCAGCAGTAAAGAAATACGGAACAGACAGCCGGATTCCCATTGCCCTTCACTTGGATCACGGAAGAAATATGGATTCCTGTATTGCAGCAATTGAAGGCGGCTATACCAGTGTTATGATCGACGGAAGTTCCCTTCCTTTTGACGAGAATGTGGAGCTGACCAGAGAGGTTGTAAAATATGCCCATGAGCGCGGCGTTACCGTAGAGGGTGAGCTGGGCGTGCTTGCAGGGGTGGAAGACCACGTATTTGCAGCCAACAGCACCTACACCAATCCTTTAAGCGCTATTGAATTTTTCCGTAAAACAAAAGTAGATGCCCTGGCAATCAGCTACGGAACCATGCACGGCGCAAACAAAGGCAAAAACGCAGTGATCCGCAAGGAAATCGCAATTGCCATTAAAGAATGCATGCGCCACGAGGGCATGGAAGGATATCTTGTCAGCCACGGTTCCTCCACAGTTCCCCGCTACATTGTAGATGAGATCAATGCACTTGGCGGCGAGATCACCAACGCATATGGAATCGATGCCAACCAGCTGATTGAGGCAGGACACTGCGGAATCAACAAGATCAATGTAGATACCGATATCCGTCTGGCAGTAACCAGAAATATGAAGGAGCTTTTTGCAAGAGATGCAGCCCTTCGAAATAGTGCATCTGTAGGCGCCATTTATGAACTTCTGGAAAAGAATAAATCAGCTTTTGACCCGAGAGTGTTTATCACCCCGATCATGGACACAGTCATGTATGGAAATGTTCCAGATGAGGATGTGGCACGGATCTGCCAGTGTATCGAGGATGGTGTAAAAGAGGTTGTAGGTACCCTGATCGTGAAATTCGGCAGTTATGGAAAGGCTCCGAAGGTAGAGCTTGCAACTCTGGATGAAATGGCAGAACGCTACAAAAAAGCCGGAATCTGACAGAAAGGAACGAAAACCATGAAGCATATATATCTGAACTTAAAAAGATTTGACGTACCAGTGGAGCTTGGCGGCGTAAACCGGATCGCACCAGTGGAGGAATGGGGCAGCTTTATTGTAAAAAATACCCAGGAAGAGCTGAAGAAATACGATCCTGCAAAGGTTGAATTCGGAATGTATTTTCCTGAGATCCACCTTCTAGAAGCTGCAAAAGCAAAAACCCCGGGAAGCCCGGTAAAAGTAGGCTGCCAGGGTGTTTACCGCATGGATACTGCTGTTGGCGGCAATTTCGGTGCCTTTACCACTAACCGACCTGCAGCTGCCATGAAAGCAGCTGGCTGTGAGACTACCATTATCGGACACTGCGAAGAACGAAATGACAAAAGCGGAATCCTGGCAGAGGCCGGCGTTACCGACACGGACGCGGTAAACCGTCTTTTGAACCAGGAAATAAAATGCGCTATTGACAGAGGCTTAAGTGTGTTATACTGTATTGGTGAAAAAAGCGAGGAACAGGATCACTGGCAGGAAGTTCTTGGAAAACAGCTGGAAATCGGTCTGAAGGATGTGGATACCTCCAGGGTTGTGATCGCTTATGAGCCAATCTGGTCCATTGGTCCAGGCAAAACTCCAGCAGACAAAGAATATATCACCAAGATCGCCCGCTTTGTAAAAGAAAAAACTGGCGGCATGGACATTGTGTATGGCGGCGGCCTGAAACAGGCAAATGCGGCAATGCTGGCATCCATCCCAGAAATTGACGGAGGGCTGATCGCACTGACACGCTTCCAGGGCGAAATTGGTTACTACCCGGAGGAATATCTGGAAATTATTCAGTTATATCTTGGAGAATAAAAATCACAGAACAATCAGATTGGAGAAAAAGAATATGAAAATTGATTTTGAATATGGACAGGGAACCATGACAGCAGAGCTTCCGGATAATACGGATATTTTTATTCCAGGTGAGACTGTGCCGGATCCGGATTATATCCCGGAGGATAAACTGGAAGAGGCTTATCTTGACAGCCTGGCACATCCAATCGGAATGCCTACCTTATCAGAACTGGCGCACAAGGGAACTACTGTTACCATTATCGTGCCGGACCGCGTAAAAGGCGGCGAGCAGCCTACCAGCCACAGAAAGATGAGCATCAAATATATTCTGCAGGAGCTTTATAAAGCAGGCGTGGAGAAAAAGGATATCCTGTTCATTATTTCCAACGGTCTTCATCCAAGAAGCAAGGAGTCCGATGTAAAAGCTATTTTCGGAAAAGAGCTGTTTGACGAATTCTGGCACAGCGGACAGATCATCAGCCATGACAGCGAGGATCAGGAACATATGGTGTACCTTGGAACTACCCACAGGGGAGATCCGGTATACATGAACAAATATGTGTACGAATGCGACCTGCCAATCCTGATCGGACATGTACAGGGAAATCCGTATGGCGGATATTCCGGCGGCTACAAGCACAGCGCAACCGGAATTACAAACTGGAGATGTATTGCAAGCCACCACGTTCCGTCTGTTATGCACAGACCTGATTTTACCCCGGTTAACGGCGGAAGCCTGATGCGCGATAAATTTAATGAGATCAGCATGCATATGGAAGAGAAAATGGGACATCCGTTCTTCTGCTGCGATGCAGTTCTGGATACCTGCTCCAGACAGATCGCCATCTATTCCGGCTATGCCAAAGAGATGATGCCTATCAGCTGGAAGATTGCAGATAAGCGTACCTATGTACACTGGGCTGAGAAAAAATATGATATTCTGGTATTTGGAATGCCTCAGAAATTCCACTATGGTGATGGAATGGGAACCAACCCCATCATGCTGATGCAGGCGCTGAGCGCACAGGTTCTGCGTTTTAAGAGAGTTATGAGCGACCACTGCGTCATCATCTGTTCCTCCATCTGCAACGGATATTTCCACGATGAATTATGGCCGTATTTAAGAGAGCAGTATGAGATGTTCCAGCATGACCATATGAATATTCTGCCGGATATGAACCGTTATGGTGAATATTTCGGAACAAACGAAGAGTACATCCGCAAATACCGTTTCTGCAATGCTTTCCATCCGTTCCACGGATTTTCCATGATGGCCTGCGGACATATTGCGGAGATGAACACCAGCGCCATCTATCTGGTTGGTGCACAGGAGCCGGGCTATGCAAGAGGAATGGGACTGAAGACCCGGGAGACCTTCGAGGAAGCATTAGAAGATGCCAAGAAGAAATTTGTAGGCGAGAATCCTAACATTCTGGCACTGCCTATGACCTTTAAGAAATCAGCTGTACATCTTTGCATGAAAAATCCTGAGGAAGACTGCATGGATGAATACGGACACCGCCATGGCGGATGCGGATGCTGCTAACCTGTGAATATAAAGTCACGGAGGAAGACTGGAAATGGATGAAAAACAAAAAGATAAGGGCTATGTGCTGCGGAAGCTGTTTTTCGCTTCCCTGTACCTGAGCACCTTTACATTTGGCGGCGGTTACGTGATCGTAACTCTCCTGAAGGAGAAATTTGTGGATCAGTACCACTGGATCGATGAGGACGAAATGCTGGATCTGGTGGCCATTGCCCAGTCTTCTCCAGGAGCAATCGCAGTCAACGGGGCAATTGTAGTAGGATATAAGCTTGGAGGGATTCCCGGCATGCTGATGTGCGTGCTGGGGGCTATCATTCCGCCTATGGTGATCCTGTCCCTGATCTCTGTATTTTATGATGCATTTCGTTCCAATTATTATATTGCCGCGCTGTTAAAGGGAATGTCCGCCGGAGTGGGCGCAGTCATCATTTCCGTGGTATATGACATGGGCAAAAACGTGGTGAAATCAAAAGACTGGATCAACATTGTGATCATGATCGCCAGCTTTTGCGTCAGCTATTTTCTGAATGTGAATATTATATTCATTATTTTGGGCGTAGCTGCATTTGGATTTGTGCGGACACTGTTGAAGGAGGGTAAAAAACGATGATCTATCTTCAGCTGTTTTTAAGCTTTCTTCAGATCGGCGCCTTAAGCTTCGGCGGAGGCTATGCGGCTATGCCGCTGATACAGGAACAGGTGGTAACGTTACATGGATGGCTGTCTATGGAAGCGTTTACCGATCTTGTGACCATTGCGGAAATGACGCCGGGTCCCATTGCAGTGAATTCCGCCACCTTTGTAGGCACCCAGATTGCAGGCCTGGGCGGTGCGGTTGTGGCGACCCTTGGCTGCATCTTGCCTTCCTGCATAATCGTAACTTTATTGGCATATATTTACACGAAATACCGGAATATGTCTCTCCTGCAGGGAACACTGGCATCCCTTCGTCCGGCGGTTGTGGCAATGATCGCCAAGGCAGGAGTGACCATTCTGGTTTCTGCCTTTTTTATCAGCGGAACCATAGACCTTGTCCGGGAAAATGTCTGCATCCGAATGGTTGTGTTTTTCGGGGCAGCCCTGGTGCTCCTTCGGAAATTTAAAATGAACCCCATTCTTGTAATGGTCCTGTGCGGTGTGGCGAATATGATATTCTGCGGGGTAATGGGAATCTAAAAGGATATTATGTCTGCAAGACAGCACCATGAAGGAAAAAACAACTGTTTTCTTGACATTGATGCGTGAATCGTGTAAGTTTTGTAGTAACTGTTTTGCGCATTGCAAAGCGTCCACCTGTAAAAGAAGTGGACGGTTATGCCGCAGGGAAAAAGTAAGGGAGGATGACAGTGTGAATATTTGCGTATATGGTGCCTCAAGTGCCCAGCTGAAGGACATTTATTATGAAAAAACACAGGAGCTTGGAAGAGCCATGGGAAAACGGGGCCATGGACTGGTGTTTGGCGGCGGAGCCACCGGAATGATGGGAGCAGCAGCCAGAGGCGTGTCAGAAGAGAATGGATACATACTTGGAATTGCGCCCCGCTTTTTTGACCAGCCAGGGGTACTGTATGAGAAATGCACGGAATTTATTTTTACCGAGACCATGCGGGAGCGCAAGCAGCTTCTGGAAGAAAAATCAGATGCCACTATTGTAGCGCCCGGAGGAATCGGTACTTATGAAGAATTTTTCGAGATCTTTACCCTGAAAAGCCTGAACCGGATCGACAGGCCCATTGTTCTCTACAATATTGACAGATATTATGACAGGATGAAGGAACTGCTGGAATATACTGCCAGGGAGAAGTTTATGGATTCTTCCATATTAGATCTGGTGGTATTTCTGGATGAGCCGGAGGCGATCCTGGATTACCTGGAAAACTACAGCAAATAAAGCAAATGAGATGTCAGAGAAAAATCCCTGTCTCAGGTTTGGGGCAGAAGGTATTTCCCTGACATCTTTTTTGCTGTTTGTCAGAGCGTGCAAAAAAAGTGTTCTCGTGATCTACATGCTCTAGAGCCTGTTTGAAAAATCATTCCTGCAATCTGCACGCCCCACTTTGCGGTATATTTCACCCGAATTCGGTTGTCGTAGCCCGCTACGACGCCCTCATCCGGGCAAAATCTCCCACAAATTGTGACGCACATCTTGCAGAAAGCCTTTTTCAAACACACTCTAAGGTAAAAACTATCAAAAAAGATGAAAAAAATTTGTAAAAAATATTGACAAAAAGAATGTTGAGGTGTATCTTAAGAGCATAGATGTTAGCACTCCTAAATAATGAGTGCTAACAAAGGAATTCGAAGAAGCCAGACGGGAATAGAAATCAGGTTTGACCGTCCGCTTTTCAGAAAGGAGCAGATATTTCATGGATGAAGTATTAGATGAGCGCAAACGGAAAATACTGAAAGCAATCATCAAGACTTATATGGAAACAGGTGAGCCGGTAGGTTCCAGAACCATTTCCAAGTATCCGGATTTGAATGTCAGCTCTGCTACGATCCGAAATGAGATGTCCGACCTGACGGATATGGGCTACATTGTACAGCCCCACACCTCAGCCGGAAGAATTCCATCAGATAAAGGCTATCGCCTTTATGTAGATGAGCTTACCAGGGAGAAGGAAGCTGAGATCGCAGAGATCCGTGATATGATGATTGAGAAATCAGACAAGATGGATAAGGTGTTGAAGCAGGTGGCCAAGGTCCTTGCCAATAATACCAATTACGCGACCATGGTTGCTGTTCCTCAGTACAGAGGAAGCACCCTGAAGTTCATACAGCTTTCACGTGTGAATGAGCGGCAGCTGATTGCCGTAGTTGTATGTGAAGGCAACGTCATCCGGAACCAGATCATTGATATTGAAGAGGAGATGGATGACCAGACGATCCTGAAGCTGAATCTTCTTCTTAACACCAACCTGAACGGTGTTCCCATTCAGGACATCAATCTTGGCATGATCGCCAGACTGAAGGAACAGGCTGGAAGCCACAGCGGTGTGGTTGCAGATGTGCTGGACGCAGTTGCAGCTACCATCCATGTGGATGAGGAAGATATGAAAGTATATACGTCAGGAGCAACCAACATATTCAAGTATCCTGAGCTTGCAGACACATCCAAAGCCAGCGAGCTGATCTCCACCTTCGAGGACAAACAGGAACTTGCGGATATGGTCCGTGGGGAAATGGGAGATTCGGAGAACACAGGAGTCCAGGTATACATCGGAGATGAAGTTCCGGTGCGGACCATGAAGGACTGCAGCGTGGTGACAGCCACCTACGAGCTTGGAGATGGAATGCGGGGAACCATTGGAATCATTGGTCCCAAGCGAATGGATTATGAGAATGTGGTGGACAGCCTGAAGAAATTAAAAGTCCAGCTTGATGAAATGGTAAATAAGAAAACCTAGAAAGGCGGTTGAAAGCGTGTCAGAAGAAATGAATAAAGAAGCCGAAGTACAGGAAGAAGCAGTTGACATTCCGGTAACTGACGGAAGCGAAGAAGAGGCAGCAGATACAGCCCAGGCAGCAGAAGAGGAAGCTTCTGATGATACAGCTGCTCCGGAAGAGACGGAACAGCAGCCAGAAGAGGCAGAATCTCAGAAAGAACCGGAAACCAAGACCAAAACTTCTTTCTTCGGCAAGAAGAAAAAAGAGAAAGATAAATTTGAACAGCAGATCGAGGATCTTACAGACAGACTGAAGCGCAGCATGGCGGAATTCGATAACTACCGTAAGAGAACGGAGAAAGAGAAATCCAGCATGTACATCATCGGTGCCAAGGACATCGTTGAGAAAATGCTTCCTATCGTGGATAACTTTGAGAGAGGTCTTGCACAGGCACCGGAGGATGATCCATTTGCAGAAGGCATGAAGATGATCTACAAGCAGATGATGACAGCCTTCGATGAGATGGGTGTGAAGCCGATCGAAGCTGTAGGCAAGGATTTTGATCCGAATCTGCACAACGCAGTCATGCATGTGGAAGACGAATCCGTAGGCGAGAACATTGTTGTTGAGGAATTCCAGAAGGGATACACTTACAAGGATTTCGTTGTAAGACACAGCATGGTAAAGGTTGCTAACTGACCGAAAGCAACTTAGTGAAGGCGAGCAGAATGCGAAGCCTAAACTTAGTGCGAGGTCGTTCGATCTCACTTAATGAGGGCAAGCCGCAGGCGCAGACCGAATTTAGTGAATCGAACTTCATTAAGACATTCACGAATTTCAGAACATAGATTGAAACAGGAGGAAAATTATCATGGGAAAAATCATTGGTATTGACTTAGGTACAACAAACAGCTGTGTAGCTGTTATGGAAGGTGGACAGCCAACCGTTATCGCAAATACAGAAGGATCCAGAACAACACCGTCAGTTGTAGCATTTACAAAGACAGGTGAGCGTCTGGTAGGTGAGCCTGCAAAACGTCAGGCAGTAACAAACGCAGAGAAAACAATCTCCTCCATCAAGAGAGAGATGGGTACAGATTACCGTGTAACAATCGATGACAAGAAATATTCCCCACAGGAAATTTCCGCTATGATCCTTCAGAAACTGAAAAAAGATGCAGAAGGATATCTTGGAGAGTCTGTTACAGAAGCAGTTATCACAGTTCCTGCATACTTCAACGATGCTCAGCGTCAGGCAACCAAAGATGCTGGTAAGATCGCAGGTCTTGATGTAAAGCGTATCATCAACGAGCCTACAGCAGCAGCTCTTGCATATGGTCTTGACAATGAGAAAGAGCAGAAAATCATGGTTTATGACCTTGGCGGCGGTACATTCGATGTTTCCATCATCGAGATCGGTGACGGCGTTATCGAGGTTCTTGCAACAGCTGGTAACAACCGTCTTGGTGGTGATGACTTCGATCAGAGAATCACAGACTACATGCTTTCCGAGTTCAAGAGAACTGAGGGCGTTGACTTAAGCAACGATAAGATGGCTCTTCAGAGACTGAAAGAAGCTGCTGAGAAAGCAAAGAAAGAGCTTTCTTCCGCAACAACAACCAATATCAACCTGCCATTCATCACAGCAACAGCTGAGGGACCGAAGCACTTTGATATGAACCTTACAAGAGCAAAATTTGATGAACTTACACATGACCTTGTTGAGAAGACAGCAGAGCCGGTACGCCGTGCACTTTCTGATGCAGGTCTTACCAATGCAGATCTTGGCCAGGTACTTCTGGTTGGCGGATCTACACGTATCCCGGCTGTACAGGACAAAGTAAGACAGCTGACAGGCAAAGAGCCAAGCAAGGCCCTGAACCCAGATGAGTGTGTTGCACTTGGTGCTTCTATCCAGGGCGGTAAGCTTTCCGGTGAGGCTGGTGCAGGTGACATCCTTCTTCTTGATGTTACTCCGCTTTCCCTGTCTATTGAGACAATGGGAGGTATTGCAACCCGTCTGATCGAGAGAAACACAACAATCCCGACCAAGAAGAGCCAGATCTTCTCCACAGCAGCAGACAATCAGACAGCTGTAGACATCAACGTATTACAGGGTGAGCGTCAGTTCGCCAAAGACAACAAGTCCCTTGGACAGTTCCGTCTGGATGGAATCCCGCCAGCACGTCGTGGTGTTCCGCAGATCGAGGTTACATTTGATATCGATGCCAACGGTATTGTAAATGTATCTGCTAAGGATCTTGGAACAGGTAAAGAGCAGCACATCACAATCACAGCTGGTTCCAACATGTCCGAGTCCGAAATCGACAAGGCTGTTAAGGAAGCTGCTGAGTTCGAAGCTCAGGATAAGAAACGTAAAGAGGCGATTGATACAAAGAACAATGCAGACTCCATGGTATTCCAGGTTGAGAATGCACTGAAGGAAGCAGGCGACAAGCTTGATGCAAATGATAAGGCTGCTGTAGAGGCTGACTTAAATGCATTAAAAGATATCCTTGCAAAATATACAAATACAGAAGATCTTGGCGATGCTCAGGTTGCAGAGATCAAAGCAGCTCAGGAGAAGATGATGGAAAGTGCTCAGAAGCTTTTCGCAAAGATGTATGAGGCACAGAACCCACAGGGCGGCGCTGGTCAGGCCGGACCGGACATGGGCGGAGCTTCCCAGGGCGGAAATGAAGCAGGCTACGGCGATGATGTTGTAGACGCTGACTACAAAGAAGTTTAATAAGTAATAATTTCATAAGTAAAGTTCCGGAATTCTGGAACAGGAACCAGCAGCCCGGCCGTGAGTTTTCATGACCGGGCAATGGCGGTAGAAGACACTAAAAGGATATGTCGCCCGTTGGTGACAGCAAAATGAAGACGTTAGGAAAAGAAAGAAATCATGGCTGATAAAAGAGATTACTACGAAGTCTTAGGCGTTGACAAAAACGCTGATGAGGCTACCTTAAAAAAAGCATATCGTCAGCTTGCCAAGAAGTATCATCCCGATGTGAATCCGGGAGATAAGGAAGCTGAAGCAAAATTCAAAGAGGCAACAGAGGCTTACAGCATCTTAAGTGACCCGGACAAGAGAAGACAGTACGACCAGTTTGGCCACGCTGCTTTTGAAAACGGAGGCGGTGGCGGAGCAGGAGGCTTCGGAGGCTTTGATTTCTCCGGTTCTGATATGGGTGACATTTTCGGAGATATCTTCGGAGATTTGTTCGGAGGCGGCGGAAGCCGCAGACGTGCCAACAATGGCCCTATGAAAGGTGCCAATCTGCGTGCGCGTGTGAACATCACCTTTGAGGACGCTGTATTTGGATGTGATAAAGAGCTTGAGATCACTTTGAAGGATGAGTGTACCACCTGTCATGGAACTGGAGCCAAGGCTGGTACTTCACCAGTTACCTGTCCGAAATGTAATGGTGAGGGACAGATCGTCTATACCCAGCAGTCCATGTTCGGTATGGTACGTAATGTACAGGTGTGCCCGGACTGTCATGGTTCCGGTAAGATCATCAAGGACAAATGTCCGGATTGCCGCGGTACCGGATACATTTCCAACCGCAAGAAGATCAAGGTATCCATTCCGGCTGGTATTGACAATGGCCAGAGCATCCGTATCCGTGATAAAGGCGAGCCAGGAACAAACGGCGGCCCAAGAGGAGATCTTCTTGTAGAAGTAAATGTAGGACGCCATCCGATTTTCCAGAGACAGGATATGAATATTTATTCTACTGCACCAATTACTTATGCACAGGCAGCACTTGGCGGTGAAGTGAAGCTGAACACAGTAGACGGTGAAATGCTCTATGAGGTGAAGCCGGGAACCCAGACCGATACCAGAATCCGTCTGAAGGGCAAAGGTGTTCCGTCTCTTCGCAACAAGAATGTCCGCGGTGACCACTATGTTACACTGGTTGTCCAGGTACCGACCAATCTGAATGAGGAAGCCAAGGAAGCACTTCGCAAATTTGATGAGGCATGCGGAAACCGTCCTGCAGGCGGCACATCAGATGGTTCCGAGAAGTCCGAGAAAAAGAAAAAAAGCTTCATGGACAAATTAAAAGAGACCTTTGAAGAGTAAAAAACAGACTTTTTCCATAAAAGAATAAAGAAAAGGGGAGATATCCTCTTTTCTTTTTTTGTTACTTATTGTATATTAGAGAGTAGACGCAAGAATCCGGAAAGGAGTTTTGCATGAAAACAAAGAAAAAAGATGTGTTAAACAGATTTTTGCCGCTGTGGGCCATTCCTCCTCTTGTTACGATCCTGGCAGTGAATTGCCTGATCTACTGGGGAAGCAGCGCCCTTACAGCCAGTCGGTATCATTATGATTTTACAATGGCATTTGACAGGGCAGTTCCCTTACTGCCTGGCTTTGTGTGGATTTATATTCTGGCTTTTCCGTTCTGGGCTGCTGGTTATATGCTGGCGGCAAGACGGGGAAAGGACATGTTTTACCGGTTTGTTGCAACCGATCTGACTATTCATCTGATTTGTTTTCTGATTTTTATTCTGGTACCGACCACCAACATCAGGCCGGAGATCGCAGGAGATACCATCTCCCAGAAGGTACTTCTTCTGGTCTATGCCCTGGATGGAGGAAGTGCTCCTTCCAATCTTTTCCCGTCTATTCACTGCTATGTAAGCTGGATGTGCTGGAAAGGTGTGGCAGGGTCTTCGGCTATTCCAAAATGGTATCAGAAATTTTCCATGGTGTTTGCGGTTCTGGTTATTATATCCACACAGGTTCTGAAACAGCATTATATTGTGGATGCGGTTCTGGCTCTGGTGCTGGTAGAGTTTTTCTGGAGATTCTACCAGAAAGGGCAGCGGCATAACTGGGTGGTAAAGATATTTGACCGGAAAAAAGAATGACAGATTTTATGACGGGGATTGCTTTCCCCAAATTTATAAAAACAATCAAGATTGGAGAATGAATATGAAGTGGAATCGCTTTACGATTAAAACCAAAACAGAGGCGGAGGATGTGATCATTTCCGCACTTGCAGACGTAGGCGTGGAGGGGGTTGAGATTCAGGACAAGCAGCCGCTTACTGAGACAGATAAGGAGCAGATGTTTGTGGATATTATGCCAGAAGATCCTGCAGATGACGGAATTGCCTATCTGAATTTCTATCTGGAGGAGGATACAGAGGTGGAGCCTGTTCTGGAAAGAGTGCGCGGCGTTCTGGAGGAAGTGCGCGGATACATGGACATCGGCGAGGGCACCATCACCGAATCCCAGACTGAGGACAAGGACTGGATCAACAACTGGAAGGAATTTTTCCATCAGTTCTATGTGGACGATATCCTGATCGTTCCCTCCTGGGAAGAAGTGAAGGAAGAGGACAAGGACAAAATGATCCTTCACATTGATCCAGGCACTGCATTCGGAACCGGAATGCATGAGACCACTCAGCTGGTGATCCGTCAGCTGAAGAAATTTGTGACAAAGGATACCCAGATGCTGGATGTAGGAACCGGAAGCGGTATTCTTGGAATCGTAGCGCTGAAGCTTGGAGCAGCCCATGTGGTAGGAACTGACCTGGATCCATGTGCAATCCCAGCAGTAGCAGATAATAAAGCGGCCAACGGAATCAAGGACGAGACCTTTGATATGCTCATCGGCAACATTATTGATGATAAGGAAGTTCAGGATACCGTAGGCTATGAGAAATATGACATTGTAACAGCCAACATTCTGGCTGATGTACTGGTACCGCTTACCCCGGTTATTGTAAATCAGATGAAGAAGGGCGCATACTACATTACCTCCGGAATCCTGGATGTGAAGGAAGAGGTAGTGGTAAAGGCAGTTCAGGATGCAGGCCTTCAGCTGGTTGAGGTAACACATCAGGGCGAATGGGTATCTGTAACTGCAAGAAAGGAATAATTATGCAGCGCTTTTTTGTGGAACCGTATCAGGTTCAGGAAGAAGAACACCGCATCACCCTGACAGGACCGGATGTGAACCATATGAAAAATGTGCTTCGCATGCGTATTGGTGAGGATGTGTGGATCAGCGATGGCGGCCAGAAGGAATACCACTGCACCATAGAGGCCTTTGAGGAAGAGGGAGCAGTCCTTCATATTCTTTATGCGCAGGAGCCCCAGTATGAGCTTCCAAGCCGTATTTACCTGTTCCAGGGACTTCCCAAAGGGGACAAAATGGAGCTGATCATTCAGAAGGCTGTGGAGCTTGGTGCCTACAGCGTGGTTCCAGTGGAAACCAAGCGATGCGTGGTGAAGTTGGATGAGAAGAAAGCAGCCAAAAAGACTGCAAGATGGCAGCAGATCGCAGAAAGCGCAGCCAAGCAGTCCAAGCGCATGCTGATCCCGGAAGTGAAGAAGGCAATGAGCTGGAAGGAAGCCATCGCTTTTGCCAAAGAGCTGGATGTGCTTCTGATCCCTTATGAGCTTGCCAAGGGCATGAAAGAAACCAGAGAGATTCTGGCCGCTATAGAGCCGGGACAGTCTGTGGGAATTTTCATCGGGCCGGAGGGCGGCTTTGAAGAGGAAGAAGTTCAGGCTGCCATGGAAGCTGGCGCAAAGCCGGTTACTTTGGGAAAAAGAATCCTGCGCACAGAGACAGCAGGCATGACCATGCTGTCTATTCTGATGTTTACGCTGGAAAAAGAGGACGAATAGAAATGGAAGCATATTTTGATAACTCTGCCACTACAAGGTGTTATAAGGAAGTGGCAGACATTGTAGTGAAGACCATGACTGAGGATTTTGGCAATCCTTCTGCCATGCATTTGAAAGGCGTGGAAGCGGAGAAATATGTCCGCGATTCTGCACAGACACTGGCCAGGCTTCTGAAGGTCAATGAGAAAGAAATCATTTTTACCTCCGGAGGAACAGAGTCTAACAATCTGGCCCTATTTGGCGGAGCAGAAGCCAACAAAAGAATGGGCAATCACATTATCACAACCGCTGTAGAGCATGCTGCTGTAGGACAGCCTGTGGAGCGCCTGGAGCAGATGGGCTATGAGGTGACCATTGTTCCGGTAGATGAAAGAGGCGTAGTTCGCTTAGATGCTCTTGAGAAGGCACTTCGCGAGGACACTATTTTGGTTTCCACCATGTATGTGAACAACGAGGTGGGAGCTGTGATGCCTGTGGAAGAGATTGCCAGGCTTGTTCATGAGAAAAGCCCGAAGGCTTTTTACCATGTAGATGCCATCCAGGCATTCGGCAAGTACCGGATCTACCCGAAGAAGCTGGGAATCGATATGCTTTCCGTAAGCAGCCATAAGATCCACGGACCAAAGGGCGTTGGATTTTTGTACATCAATGACAAGGTGCGGGTTCAACCCCAGATCCTTGGAGGCGGACAGCAGGCAGGAATGCGCTCCGGTACAGACAATGTGCCGGGAATTGCAGGCCTTGGTGTAGCTGCCAAGATGGTATACACAGATTTTGAGGAAAAGATCAAGCATATGTACCAGCTGAAGGAGCACCTTGCAGAGGGATTTTTGAAGCTTCCGGATGTGCGTCTCAACGGCATGGAGCTTCGGGAAGGAGCACCTCAGATCTTAAGCGCCAGCTTTATGGGCGTAAGAAGTGAGGTTCTGCTTCACACATTGGAGGACAGGGGCATTTATGTTTCAGCAGGAAGCGCCTGCTCCAGCCATAAGCGTAAGGCAGCCGGCACCTTAAGTGCTATGGGAATGGAAGCTGCCCAGAGGGAGAGCACCCTGCGCTTTAGTTTTTCAGAGGAAAATACATTTGAGGAAGTGGATTACTGCCTGGAGGTATTAGGACAGGTACTTCCCATGTTAAGAAGATATTCCAGACACTAAGAGGAGGAAACGAAATGATATTTCACGCATTTCTGATCAAATACGCAGAAATAGCCATTAAGGGCAAGAACAGATACTTATTCGAAGATGCCCTTGTAAAGCAGATGAACATTGCCCTTTCCAAGATTGAAGGGGATTATCGTGTAGTGAAGGAGCAGGGACGTGTGTACGTGTTCTGCCCGGAAGAGTATGATTTTGACGAGGCTGTGGCAGCCTTAAAGACGGTCTTCGGAATCGTATACATCTGCCCGGTTGTGATCTATGAGGACCAGGGTCTTGATAAGATGAGAGAAGACGTTGTAGAATACATGAAAAACGTACATCCGGATTACAGCGGAACCTTCAAGGTATACACAAGACGTGCCAAGAAGTCCTATCCGGTAAATTCCATGGAAGTAAGCGCCAAGATCGGTGAGAGCATCTTAAATGCTTTCCCGGAGGCAAAGGTAGATGTGCATGATCCGGAACTGACAGTATCTGTTGAAATCCGTGAGAAAATCTATGTATATTCAAAGAGCATTAAGGGACCGGGGGGAATGCCGGTTGGAACCAACGGAAAGGCTATGCTTCTTCTTTCCGGCGGAATTGACAGCCCGGTAGCCGGCTACATGATCGCCAAGCGCGGTGTTAAGATTGAGGCTGTTTATTTCCATGCTCCGCCGTACACCAGCGAGCGCGCGAAACAGAAAGTTGTGGACCTGGCCAAGCTGGTTGCCAAATACAGCGGACCCATCAAGCTTCATGTAGTCAACTTTACAGATATTCAGCTTTATATTTACGATCAGTGCCCCCATGATGAGCTTACTATTATCATGCGCCGCTACATGATGCGGATCGCAGAGCATTTTGCAAAGCAGGACAACTGCCTTGGACTGATCACAGGAGAGAGCATCGGACAGGTGGCAAGCCAGACTTTACAGAGCCTTGCGGCTACCAATGAAGTTTGTACCCTTCCGGTATACCGTCCGGTAATCGGCTTTGACAAGCAGGAGATCGTGGAGCGTTCCTGGGAAATCGGAACCTATGATACTTCCGTACTTCCTTATGAGGATTGCTGTACCATCTTCGTTGCCAAGCATCCGGTTACCAAACCGAACCTAAAGGTGATACAGAAATCTGAGGAGAAGCTTGCAGGAAAAATCGACGAACTGATGGAAGAGGCACTGCGAACAACAGAAGTGCTTGAGATTCAGTAAATAAAAAATCCCCCGGGCGGTTCGCCGTCCGGGGAATTTGTAAAAGAGATGGGTATATATACTTTTGTATAAAAGAAAAGAGGAACTGTCGCCAGTTCCTCCCACAATTGAATCATGGATTATTCAACTGTATATTTGTCGATGATTTCCATAACGCTGTCAAGAGCAGCTCCGTCAGCATGAATGTTGAGGTCGATCGGTTTGGATAAATCCAGGCTGAAGATGCCCATGATGGACTTAGCGTCGATCACATATCTTCCGGATACCAGGTCGAAGTCGCAGTCGAATTTGCTGATCTCGTTTACAAATGCTTTCACTTTATCAATAGAGTTAAGTGAGATTTTTGCTGTTTTCATTGTGATATAACCTCCCTTGAATAGTTGTTGTATTGCTTTACAGTACTCATATTACCTGTAGGCAGAATAAAAGTCAAGGTGAAAAAAGAGAAAATTTGGTATAAGAATTAGTTAAATTGTATAAAAGATTTACAGATTTTGGAGGAAAGCATGAAAAAAAAGGTTGCATTACACAATCTTGGATGCAAGGTAAATGCTTATGAGGTAGAGGCCATGCAGCAGCTTCTGGAACAGGCGGGATACGAGATCGTTCCCTTTGAGCCAGGTGCTGATGTTTATGTGATCAATACCTGTACGGTAACCAATATTGCAGACCGTAAATCCCGCCAGATGCTCCACAAAGCGAAGAAGATGAACCCGGATGCCGTAGTGGTAGCCACCGGATGCTACGTGCAGACCGATGAGGGCAAGCTGGAAAAGGATGAGGCGGTAGACCTGGTGCTTGGAAACAACCAGAAAAAAAACATTGTGGAGGTTCTTTCTGAATATGAGGAAGAACACCAGCGCCAGTCTCATATTATCAAGATCAACCAGACCAGGGAATACGAGGAACTGGAGATCAGCCGCACGGCAGAGCATGTGCGTGCCTACATCAAGGTTCAGGACGGCTGCAACCAGTTCTGCACCTACTGCATCATTCCCTATGCCAGAGGCCGTGTGCGAAGCAGGGAAAAAGAGAATATCTTAAAGGAAGTGCACAAGCTTGCAGAAGCGGGCTATAAAGAAGTGGTTCTCACCGGAATCCACTTAAGCTCCTACGGCGTGGATTTCCCGGAGGACAAAAAAGAAACCCTGCTGTCCCTGATCCAGGCAGTAAATGAGGTGGAAGGAATCAAAAGAATCCGCCTGGGTTCCTTAGAACCTGGAATCGTCACAGAGGAATTTGCAAAAGAGCTGGCAGCCATGCCTAAGGTATGCCCTCATTTCCACCTTTCCCTGCAGAGCGGCTGCGATGCAACTCTGGAGAGGATGAACCGCAGATACAGAAGCGCAGAATACAAGGAAAGATGTGAGCTTCTCCGCAAATATTTCGGCAATCCGGCACTGACCACAGATGTGATCGTAGGATTTCCCATGGAAAGTGAGGAAGATTTCCATGCATCCTATGATTTCGTGAAGGATATTCATTTTTATGAGACTCACATTTTCAAATATTCCCGCCGCCACGGCACCAAGGCAGCCGTAATGGACGGTCAGCTCACAGAAGCCGTGAAGGCTGTTCGAAGTGACAAAATGCTGGAGCTTCACCAGATCCGGGCAACAGAATATGAGAACTCCCTTCTGGGACAGAAAGCAGAAGTGCTTCTTGAGGAAAAAGTGGAGATCGAGGGGGCGGATTATTACCTTGGACATTCCCGTGAGTATGTGAAGGTTGCAGTGCCTGTGCAGGAGAAATACCAGGTAAATGATATCCTCACAGTAAAGGTCGAGAGATTTTTACAGCCGCATATCCTTTTGGGAGAAGATGCAGAATAAAACCTAAAAGGAAACTGACATGATTGATTGCTGTATATCGAGGCGCGTGGCGCCGGGCATAAAGTGAATTGCAGACGCTTTGGCCGTTACTGTTCATAGGTAATATTCCGCGAGGTGTTTTTTGTGAACAAAGTTCACAGAAAACCCGAGGATTGCGGCGCGAAAACATGCAAAGCATGATTTCTGTGCATCGCGAAGCGTGTTACTGGGCACGGAGTGAACAGTAACCTTTGGCCAGACCAGTTTTTTGAGAAACAAAAATATAGGATTGTAATTTATCCGCAGTTATATTAAAATAGAGAAGAAATAATCGTAAGGACGTGAGAAAAATGGCAGAAAATAATCTGGGAAGTACACAATATTTCAGAACAAAACCGGATCAGGAACTGGAAGTAAAAGAGATCCTGGACCTGGTTTATAACGCAATGGAAGAAAAAGGCTATAATCCTGTGAATCAGATCGTAGGATACATTATGTCAGGTGACCCGACTTACATCACCAGCCATAAGGGAGCCAGAAGCATGATCATGAAGGTTGAGCGTGACGAACTTGTTGAGGAATTGCTGACCGAGTATATTAAGAACAGATCCTGGGAATACTGATTATGAGATTAATGGGATTAGACTACGGTTCCAAGACGGTGGGCGTTGCCGTCAGTGATCCTCTGGGACTGACCGCACAGGGCGTGGAAACTGTCTGGCGCAAGCAGGAGAACAAGCTTCGCCAGACTCTGGCACGCATCGAAGAACTGATTTCGGAATATCAGGTTGAGCGTATTGTACTTGGATATCCGAAGAATATGAATAACACCATAGGCGAGCGGGCTGTGAAATCTCTTGAGTTTAAAGAAAAGCTGGAGAAGAGAACAGGCCTGCCTGTTGTGATGTGGGATGAGCGGCTGACAACTGCAGAAGCGGAGCGTACTTTGATGGAGACAGGCGTCAGACGTGAGAATCGGAAGCAATATCTTGATCAGATGGCAGCGGTTTTGATCTTACAGGGATATCTGGACAGAAGTAATATGATGAGTAAGGAAGAAAATAATGGAGAAAATTAAATTTGAATCCGAGGACGGGATTATAGAATTTTTTGTGGAAGAGCAGACTACAGTTGCAGGAATCACCTATCTGCTGGTATCTGATTCACAGGACGATGAGGCAAATGCCTACATTATGAAGGATGTTTCCGAGGAAGGAAGCCAGGAAGCCAGCTACGAGATGGTGGAAGACGATGAAGAACTGCTGGCAATTTCCAAGGTATTTGAACAGATGCTGGATGACGTGGATCTTGAGATGTGAGAATGATGCAGCCAGGACGAATGCTCCTTACGCCGTAACAAAATAAAGACGCTTTGCTTTTGTACGTGAGGTTTGAGGGCAAAGTGCGCAAAAATGGAGGATGGATTGATTGAAGACGGAAAATGAAATGAACAGCAGCGGGTCAAAGAATCCGGCTGCCACAAACGGTACAAGAAAACAGAATTTCAGACACAAAAATTACAGATATAAGGCACAGCCGAAAAAGGACGGACAGAAGTTTACAGGTCAGGAGAGACCTGTTAAGAATACAAGCTACAAGCCTCAGCTTCGCAGTCAGGTGAAGCCTTCCTTAAAGAGACCGCGCAGAAACAACATTGGTTCCAAATTAAAGATTATTCCGCTTGGCGGTCTGGAACAGATTGGAATGAATATTACAGCTTTCGAGTATGAAGATAGTATAGTAGTAGTGGACTGCGGACTTTCCTTCCCGGAAGATGACATGCTTGGAATCGACCTTGTCATTCCGGATGTCACCTACTTGAAAGAGAACATTTCCAAGGTCAAAGGATTTGTGATCACCCACGGCCATGAGGATCATATCGGAGCCCTTCCTTATGTACTGAAGGAAGTGAATGTGCCGATCTATTCCACAAAGCTGACCCTGGCTCTTATTAACAACAAGCTGAAAGAACACAATCTGACCAAGAGCACCAAATTAAAAGAGGTCAAACACGGTCAGGTGATCAACCTTGGTGATTTTGCCATCGAGTTTATTAAGACCAACCACAGTATCCAGGATGCATCTGCACTGGCTATTTATTCCCCGGTTGGAATTGTGGTGCATACAGGAGACTTCAAGGTAGATTATACACCTGTATTCGGTGATGCCATTGACCTGCAGCGTTTTGCAGAGATCGGCCGCAAGGGTGTTCTTGCAGTTATGTGTGATTCCACCAATGCAGAGCGTCCGGGCTTTACCATGTCTGAGCGTACAGTAGGACATGTATTTGACAACCTTTTCAATGAATATAAGACTGCACGTATTATCATTGCCACCTTCGCGTCCAATGTAGACCGTGTGCAGCAGATCATCAATACAGCATACCGCTTCGGCCGCAAGGTAGCGGTAGAAGGCCGCAGCATGGTCAATGTTATCACCACAGCGGCAGAGCTTGGATATCTTCGCATTCCGGATCAGACCCTGATCGAGATCGACCAGGTGAAGAATTACCCGGATGACCAGCTGGTACTGATCACAACCGGAAGCCAGGGTGAGTCCATGGCAGCACTTTCCCGTATGGCAGCAAGCATCCACAAGAAGATTACCATCAAGCCAAATGATGCCATTATTTTCAGCTCTCATCCAATCCCAGGCAATGAGAAGGCTGTTTCCAAGGTAATCAACGAGCTTTCCATGAAGGGGGCCAAGGTTATTTTCCAGGATGCACACGTATCCGGACATGCCTGCCAGGAAGAAATCAAGCTGATCTATTCCCTTGTGAAGCCGAAATACGCCATCCCGGTCCATGGTGAATACCGCCATCTGACTGCACAGAAGCATGTAGTAGAAGAGCTTGGCTATTCCAATGACAACATTTTCATCCTGAAATCCGGAAATGTTCTGGAGATGGATGAGCACAGTGCTGCTGTAACAGGTTCTGTTCATACAGGAGCCATCCTGGTAGACGGTCTTGGCGTTGGAGACGTAGGAAATATCGTACTTCGCGACAGACAGCATCTTGCAGAGGACGGCATCATGATCGTTGTTATGACTCTGGAGAGACACAGCAATGTGGTACTGGCAGGACCGGATATTGTATCCCGAGGCTTTGTCTATGTAAGAGAGTCTGAGGACCTGATGGATCACGCAAGAGAAGTGGTAGAGCAGGCTCTTGACGGCTGTCTGGAAAAAGGCATCACAGACTGGAGCAAGATCAAGGCAGCAGTGAAGGACGCACTTAGCGATTATGTATGGAAACGCACCAAGAGAAGCCCGATGATCCTTCCGATCATTATGGAGGCGTAAGCGGAGGCAGCAATGAATGAGATCAAAGACTGTATAGATGCTCTTTTGGCAGCTGTACAGAATAGTGAAGAATATCAGGAATTTATGAAATACAAAGCCCTTGTAGAGCAGGATCCGGGCCTTATGGAACGTGTGAATGCTTTTCGGGCCAACAATTTCAGATTACAGAATGAAGCAAACAGAGACGAGCTGTTCCGGGTAACGGAACAGCTCAACAGAGAATCAAGGGAATTAAGAAGCGACCCGCTTGTAAATGCCTTTCTTGATGCAGAGCTGGCTCTTTGCAAGCTTATGCAGAGAATCTGCAAGTCACTTACAGAGGGAATCGAGCTGGATGTCCCGGAGTTATAACTGTCCGCTATTTGGGCAGCTGACTGGAAATTAAAGGAGGAAACATGGGTAATACAAGAGATCAGGTGGGAAAGGTGGGGCTTTTTCTTGCCAGCGGAGTATTCCGTACCGCTTTTTACGTCTGCGTGGCACTTTTGATCTTCTGGCTGGGCAAATCTGCTTATCAGTTTGGCTATGATGTGTTCAACCAGCAGGCAGTAAGTCCGGGAGCAGGTCAGGAAGTAACGGTAGTGATTCCAGATGGGGCTTCCACTTACGATGTAGCCAAGATCCTGAAAAGCAAAGGACTGATCCAGGACAGCCTGGTATTTTTTGCACAGGAGAAACTTTCTACATACAAGGGTCAGATGAAGGCTGGCACCTATCTTCTCAGCACTGCATACACACCTACCCGTATTATGGGAATCCTTGCAGGAGATGAGGAGCAGGCAGGCGTTTCTTCAGATGACGGTACAAATGCTGCTGCAGATACCGACAGCGATGCTTCATCTGATGGTGCAGCGGATACCGCAGCAGGGGAAGGAGAGTCCGGCCAGTGATCGTAGAAGAAAGGATGCGCACTTACATCAATTCTCTTGATATGGGAAATACTTCTTTTCTGGAAGAATTGGAAAGGAAAGCTCTTTTAGACCGTGTTCCCATCATCCGCAAGGAGATGCAGAGCTTCCTTAAAATGTTCCTTGCAGCTACCCGCCCGCAGACCATCCTGGAGGTGGGCACTGCAGTGGGCTTTTCCACAATTCTGATGTGTGAATACGGCCCTGCGGACCTGAAGATCACCACCATTGAGAATTATGAGAAAAGGATTCCCATTGCCAGGGAGAATTTCCGAAAGGCAGGAAGGGAATCCCAGATCAGCCTGCTTACCGGGGATGCCACCGAGATCCTTGGAAAGCTGGATGGAACCTATGATTTTATTTTTATGGATGCTGCCAAAGGGCAGTATATTCACTGGCTGCCGGATGTGCTTCGTTTAATGCATAAGGGCAGCATTCTTGTTTCTGATAATGTTCTCCAGGAAGGAGACATTATCGAATCCCATTATCTTGTAGAGCGACGCAACCGTACCATTTACAAACGGATGCGCCAGTATCTGTATGAACTGAAACACAATCCGCTTTTGGAGACCTCCATTCTTCCATTGGGAGACGGAGCAGCCATTAGCGTAAAGAAAGAGGAGTCGTATGCGTAAACCAGAATTATTAGTTCCGGCAAGCAGTCTTGAGGTTCTGAAGATTGCCACTGTTTTCGGAGCAGACGCTGTTTATATTGGAGGAGAGGCTTTCGGCCTTCGCGCCAAAGCCCGTAATTTTTCAAAGGAAGAGATGGCACAGGGAATTGCATTTGCCCATGAGCACGGTGTGAAGGTGTATGTGACCGTGAATATTCTGGCGCACAACTATGACCTTGAGGGCGTAAGGGAATACCTGAAGGAATTAAAGGAACTGAAGCCGGATGCCCTGATCATCGCAGATCCCGGTATTTTTACCTACGCCAAGGAAATCTGTCCGGAGATTGAGCGCCACATCAGCACCCAGGCCAACAACACCAATTATGAGACCTACCGTTTCTGGTACAATCTTGGAGCCAAGAGAGTGGTCAGTGCCAGAGAGCTTTCCCTGGAGGAGATTCGCCAGATCCGTGCCCATATCCCGGAGGATATGGAGATTGAGACCTTTATCCACGGCGCCATGTGCATTTCCTATTCCGGGCGCTGTCTGCTCAGCAATTTCCTGGTAGGAAGAGATGCCAACCAGGGAGCCTGTACCCATCCCTGTCGCTGGAAATATTCCATCGTGGAAGAGTCAAGACCAGGGGAGTACATGCCGGTTTATGAGAATGAGCGTGGTACCTATATTTTCAACTCCAAGGATCTTTGCATGATCGAGCATATGGATGATGTGCTTACCAGCGGAATTGACAGCCTGAAGATCGAGGGCCGCATGAAAACAGCCCTTTATGTTGCCACTGTTGCCCGTACCTA
Source organism: Ruminococcus sp. AF31-8BH (assembly GCF_003460605.1). Classification (GTDB taxonomy): domain Bacteria; phylum Bacillota; class Clostridia; order Lachnospirales; family Lachnospiraceae; genus Blautia_A; species Blautia_A acetigignens. The sequence continues at coordinate 38,400 of NZ_QTVN01000003.1, read as the reverse complement.
CCGGAAGGCCATTGACGACTATCTGGAGGATCCAGCCAAATACCAGGCCAATATGTCCTGGTATCAGGAGCAGATCGCAGGCTGTACCTACCGTAAATTCACCACAGGCTTCTTCTACGGCAAGCCGAACCAGGAAGCCCAGATCTATGACAACAATACCTACGAGAAGGGATACACCTATCTTGGCTTTGCGGAAGCAATTGACGAGAGAGGATACGTTCAGATTACACAGAGAAATAAATTCACTGTGGGAGAGACCATCGAGATCATGAAGCCGGATGGAGCCAATGTGGTGGTTCCTGTGAAGGCGATCTATGATGAGGAGGGCAATTCCGCAGAGAGCGCTCCCCATCCGCAGCAGAAGCTGTTTGTAGATCTTGGCGGCGGTGTCCAGGTTTATGATATTCTCCGCCGCAGTGAAGCGTAAATTATGATTCAGGGAAAAGCGTCCGCAGCTTATGCAGGGCGTTTTTTTCGATTCTGGAGACGTAGGAGCGGCTGATGTGAAGGTGGCGGGCGATTTCCCTCTGTGTCTGTTCTCTTTTGCCGAAAAGACCGAAGCGGCAGCAGATCACTTCATATTCTTTTTCCGTGAGAACGGTTTTCATGGAGCCAAGCACATGGCGGATGCTCTCCCGTGTGGAATATTCCTCCACCACATCCACGGCAGGACCTTCCATTACGTCCAGAAGACTGATCTCGTTGCCCTCTTTGTCCGTTCCAATAGGTTCATACAGGGAAACTTCCCTGGAATGCTTTTTCCTGGTGCGGAACATCATCAGCAGTTCATTGTCGATGCATCTGGCTGCATAGGTGGAAAGCCTGGTGGTTTTACCTGGGTCAAAGGTGGAAATTGCCTTCATCAGGCCGATGGTGCCGATGGAGATCAGGTCGTCAAGCTCCACATCTGCTCCCTGATATTTTTTTACTACATGGGCAACAAGCCGCAGATTACGCTCAATGAGAATGGTTTTTGCTTCCATATCGCCCCTTTGGTACTGCTGAAGATAATGCTGCTCCTCGGCCATTGTCAAAGGTTTCAAAAAAGTCTTCAAATCGCTACCTCAAAGGGGATTTCTATATAGTCTATGAAAAATACAGGCTCTAAGTGCCTGATGGAATTCTTTTTTCGAATTAACATTGAAATGAGAGGGTAAAATCATTATAATAATGAAAGAGTCGAAAGAAAACGAAAGACGTAAGGTGAATGATTTTGAAAAAAAAGATCGAACAGCTTTTAAGTGGAAATTTTGAATATGAACAGCCGCCACTTCTTTTTTCCAAAGAGAAGATCACCATGACCATGAAGGCTGGTGAGACCAAAAGAGGCGAGGTGTACGTAGGAACCGAGGATAACCGCAGGATACGCGGATTTGTCACCTCGTCAAGCCGCCGTGTAGTGCCGGGGATGGATCATATTTCCGGGACAACGGTACGGCTTCCTTTTGGCGTGGATACGGTAGGCCTTGTCCCAGGGGAATGCCTGAAGGGCTGGCTGTGCTTTACCACCAATGTGGGAGAAGCCAGGATTCCCTTTGAGATCGAGATTGAGAAAGAAGAAATCCGCAGCTTTACAGGTGTGGTGGAGAATCTGGATGCCTTTGTGCAGGTGGCAAAGGATGATTTTAAGGAAGCATTCCGCATCTTTAAGGATCCAAGCTTTGCCAGAATTCTTGAAGGTGAGGATGAGAGAAGCCAGACCCTTTACCAGGGATTATCCAGACAGCCTGTAACCTACCAGCACCTGGAGGAGTTTCTCATTGCCGCCGGCAAAAAAGAGAAAGTTACCATCAGCGCCAGGGAAGTGGGCAAGGAATATTATGAACTTAAGGATTCAGTGAAGGAATCCTTCTATATACAGAGAAGCGGATGGGGACATCTGCGCCTTGATGTGGAAGCTACAGGGGATTTCCTGGATATTCCACGGAAGGTTGTGACAGATGAGGATTTCATCGGCAGTCACTATGAGGTAGAATACCTGCTTCATAAGGAGAAGCTTGGAACGGGAAACCAGTTTGGCAAAATTGTGGTAAAGAGCCCTTATCAGGAGCTGGTTTACACCATTGTTGCCTCTACCAGCGGCAAGCTTGACGTGGATATCCGCCTGAATCAGAAGAAGTGCAAGCTGGATCTTCTGCGGGACAGCCTGTCTTATCTTTGCTATGAAACCGCTAAGGCAAGCAATCTGGAAGGAAAAGACAATCCAGGGGCAAATGGCTGGATGGACTTTTCCACCTGGTGTGCAAGCAGCCATTATATTTTGAACCAGCTGCACCAGTCCGGCTGTGAATATCCGGAATATCAGATGTACGAGGTCTTTCTTCTTTATCTGGAGAACCACCATGAGGAAGCCCGCGCACTTCTTGAGAGCTACGAGGACAAATCCTATACAAGGGACGATCTGGAGTTTGCAGGAATTTATTTGTATCTGTGCACACTTACCGGACTGTACAAGGACAAGGTACATGCCCTTTCCAGAATCCGCAATTTCTACATGCAGAAAAGCGACAGCTTCCTCCTTCTGTGGATCCTTCTGAAGCTGGATCCGGCTTACAAGGAGACTCCGTCCAAGGCCCTGTTCGTGCTGGAAGAGCAGTTTGACAAGGGATGCAGAAGCCCATTCCTTTATCTGGAAGCGTGGAAGATTATCTGTAAGGACATGACTTTGCTTCATCGTCTGAGCAGCTTCTGGGGACAGGTGTTCCGTTTTGCAGCAAGGCGGAATCTTCTCACGGAGGAGCTTGTCATGCGTCTTGCATATCTTTCCGGATATGAGAAAGACTATAATGAGAGCATTTACCAGGCAATGGCCAGGGGATACGACCAGTATCCTTCTGACGATACCCTGGAAGCCATCTGCAAATATGTGATGAAGGGAAATCCCAGAAAGCCGGAATATTTCCGCTGGTTTTCCCTGGCAGTGGAGCATGGGCTGCGCCTGACCAGACTTTATGAATACTATGTGGAGACCATGGATACCTCCAGAAGAATCGAGCTCCCCAAGGCTCTTTTGATGTATTTCACCTACAATAGCGATTCCCTGGGAGATTCCAAACGTGCCTTTATCTATTCCTGCATTGCAGCCAATAAGGAGAAGGAGCCTGCCGCATACGAGCGCTATATGCAGAGCATGCAGGATTTTGCGAAGAAGAAGCTTTCCGAGGGCAAAATGAACGAGAGCTATGCGGCACTTTATCAGGAATTCCTTATGGAGCCGCGCACAAAGGAAGCGGGAGATCTGATCGCACAGAAGATGTTTACCCACCGCCTGTATTTTGAGGACAAAAAGGTCCGCTATGTGATCGTGCGCCACAGCCAGATGGAGCAGGAAGAGATTTATACCTGTGTGCAGGGCGTGGCTTATCCAAGAATCTATACCTCAGACGCGGCCATTCTTTTCCAGGATGACAAGCAGCGCAGATACAGTGTTACTGTGGATTACAGCCTGAAAAAGGTGATGGACGAGGAGTCTGCAGTAAGAAAGGTTCTGGACCTTGGGGTGACAGAGCCAGGCGTGCTTCTTCACTACTGCGAGAGCCATGAGCTTGACGGAAACAACCTGGATATTTTCCAGAGACTGGTGCAGTCTGACGCATTCTGCCAGGAGTACAAGCAGAAAGTACGCCGCAGAATCCTGGATTATTATGCAGAGCATGTATACGGAGAAGACCTGGATGACTATCTGAAGAAGATGGATTACCGGGAATATGCCCGTGTGGACAGACAGAAGCTTCTGGAGGTGCTGATCAGCAGAGGGCTTTTCTCACAGGCACTTGCCATTGTGGAGGAGTTCGGCTGCGAGGGCGTGGATATGAGAAGCCTTCTTAAGCTGGCAAGCCGGATGATCGTCCGCTGTGATCTGCTTGAGGATGAAGAGCTTCTGGCGCTGGCTTCGGATGTATACAGAAACGGTTTTTATGATGAGGTTATTCTCAATTATCTGATGAAGTACCGCTTCGGACCAGTGGATGAAATTCTCTCCATCTGGAAAAGTGCCTGCGGTTTTGAGATGGATACCTATGATGTGGAGGAGAAGATCCTTCAGCTTCTCATGTTTACAACAGATTACCGCAAGGAAGGGGAGCATGTGCTGGAATCCTATATCCGCCATTCCGGAAGGGAGTGGATCGTAAGCGGATATCTGACCCATGTTTCCTATGGGATTTTTGTGAAAGAATATGTGATGAGCCCCTTTGTGAAGAACTGCCTTGTGAATGCATATATGCAGAAATGGGCGGTGGATTCGGTGTGCCATCTGGCTTTGTTCCGGGAGCTTTCCAAAGAGAAGGGCAGAAACGAGGCGCTTCTTTCTCTTGAGAAGGAGCTTCTGAAAGAATGTATGGACAAGGGAATGGTATTTTCCTTCTTCCACAGGCTTGCCCCGGAGCTGCTCAGCCTTTATCAGATGGATGACAAGACTTGCGTGGAGTATCATACCAGTCCGGATGCGAAGGTGATGCTGGTGTATGCATTGGATACCGGACTTGGAAGAGGACTGGAATATAAGACAGAGCCTCTCAAAAACGTATATGAGGGTATTTTCACCAAGACATTCACTATGTTTTATGGAGAGACTCTGCACTACTATTTCTGTGAGGAATGTGACGGACAGACAAAGAAATCACCAGAGCGGGTGCTTAGCATGAGTAAGGTGGAGGGCACGCCGTTCAGCAAATATCAGATGATCAATCAGATTTTGTCGGCACGGAAGCTGGATAAGAGCGAAGAGGTCAAAAAGGGACTGAAGAAATACCTTCGCCAGGAACAGTATGTGAAAGAAATGTTTGTCATTACAAAAGAGGACTGAATATATGAACGAAATTCGTGATTTGATCATAGGAATTGATTTTGGAAAAGACTATTCCCAGATCTGCTATTATGACCGGAAAGGGGAGAAACCCTGCTCGGTGTCCATGAAGATTGGAACTGAGGAATATGAGGTCCCCACCTGTATCTGCAGAAGGGGAGAGCAAAAGGAATATACAATCGGTGTGGAAGCAGTGTATTTCGCACGGGAAAAAAGCGGCCAGCTGGTGGATGACCTGTATGAGGTCTGCAAAAAAGAAGACAGCGTACAGCTTTTTGGAGAGCAGGTAGAGCCATGGGAGCTGCTGGGCGTTTTTCTTCGGGGAATGCTGAAATTCCTGGGTGTGACAGACGTTGTGAAAAATACCAAATGCCTGGTGATCACAAGTCCTGAGCTTGAGGATACACAGGTGAAAAACCTGGAAAAAGCCTGCCAGGACATTGGATTTGGCAAGAACCAGTATATGCTGATGGATCATGGGGAGTGCTTCTATTATTATTCCCTGACCCAGAAAAGGGAGACCTGGAACCGAAGCATTGGCTGGTACTCCTTTCACCAGGATGAGGTGGAGTTCCGCCAGCTGACTATGGACGGCGGTACCAGACCGGTACTGGTGCGCCTGGAGGAGCCTAAGGTGACTACGCTTCCCTCCCTCACAGCGGATGAGGAGAAAAGAGAGAAGGCTGTGGAGGCCAGAGATGAGGCTTACCGGGATTTCATAAAGGAAACTTTGGGAACCGGGCTGTTTTCCAGCATTCAGATCACAGGCTACGGCTTTGATCCCAAGTGGGCGAAGAAGTCCATCGGAAGCCTTTGCATGCAGAGAAGAAAAGTCTATTACGGCAACAATCTTTTCGCAAAGGGAGCCTGCGCTGCCGGAAAAGAGCGGATGGAGGATAAGATCCTTAAGGGCTACCGTTATATGAGCCCGGCACTGGTTCTGAAAGACATTGGCATGGATATGCGGGTGATGGGTGCGCCTGCCTATTATCCTCTTATTGAAGCCGGAAAGAACTGGTATGAGTGCAAGGCCAGCTGCGAGCTGATTTTGGATGATACCGCAGAACTCGTTTTTGTGGTGGGAACCTTCGGCGAGAAGCAGAAAAAGAAGGTGATCATGGGACTGCCGGGATTGCCGGAGCGTCCGAATAAGACCACAAGACTGTCTCTTTCCCTTGCGTATGTATCACAGAAGCGCTGCCGTGTTCAGGTAAAGGACCTGGGCTTTGGGGAGATGTTCCCGTCAAGCGGCAAGGTCTGGGATGAACTGGTAGAGTGGTAAAGGAGGCAGGAACATGAGCGGATATATTTTATGTCAGACAAAAAAGGCCGGAAAGCCTTATTTTGTGGAGAACATCAGCACGAATATTTATTCACTGGAAGAGCTTTGCTATTACCTGTACCATAACCTGTATCTGGTGGATTCCTCTGTTATGAATGAGGGCTTATGTATCTGGATCAGCGAGGAACTGGATCTGCCAAGGCTGGCAGCCAAGCTTCGTCCCCATCTTGGCAAATTTGCAAGTATTGAGGATGTGCTTTATCCCATTTTTAAGGAGATCAATTATCTTACCTATGATGAGCTGAAGGCCCTGAATGTGAAGCTGGCAAAGCTGGATCAGGAGGCGCCTCTTCTTCGCCAGAAGCAAAAGGGAGATGCGCTGGTGGCAAACAAAATGTACGTCAGTGCCATCAAGGTTTACCAGCAGCTTCTTAAGAAAGAGGGGCTGGAGCAGGTGAAGCCGGGGCTTACTATGAGCATCTGGCACAATTTGGGATGTGCGTACAGCTATCTTTTCCAGATGGAGAAGGCATTGGAATGCTTCTGGGAGGCATTCCTTACAGAGAGCAGCGACAAGGAACTGATCTGCTACCTGCTTGCGTACAGAAGCGTAAAGAAGCCGGAGGAGTATGAGAAGAAGCTGAAGGTGTTAAATGTTTCTTCTGAGGTGAAGGCTGCTTTGAAGGAAGCGCTGGATCAGTTTTCCCAGAAAAAAGAGATCAGCATCAGACCAGGCAGGACGGACGAAATGCTGGAAAAATTAACAGGGGAGTATCACAGGAGCACAGGTTCATGATGAATCTGTGCTTTGCTATTTGTTTTTTATCTCCGGCATTAAAATTTCATGTTGACAGAAACGCTTTCGTATGCTACCATACAAACATGCTTTAACATGGTAGCGTGAAAACGTACTAAAATTACTTTGAGAACAACTTTCAGGAGGATAGATATTATGAAGAAGAGAATGCTGGCGATTATGATGAGTGCCCTGATGGCAGCAGGCGTGTGTTCCGGTGTAACTGTTTATGCAGATGCAGACAGCAAGACACTGACTGTTGGATTTGATGCAGAGTATCCGCCATTTGGATATATGGATGAGGACGGTGAGTATGTTGGATTTGACCTGGATATTGCACAGAAGGTGTGCGACAACCTTGGATGGGAACTTGTGAAGAAGCCGATCAACTGGGATTCCAAGGACATGGAGCTGAATTCCGGAAACATCGACTGCATCTGGAACGGCTTCACGATCAACGGACGTGAGGACGACTACACCTGGTCTGATCCATATCTGAACAATGAGCAGGTTATGGTAGTTGCTTCTGATTCCGGAATTGATACTCTTGCAGATCTTGCTGGCAAGAACGTAGTGGTTCAGGCAGCTTCCGCAGCACTGGATGCGCTGAACAGCGATGATAACAAAGACTTGACAGACAGCTTCGGTTCCCTTACTGAGAACCCGGATTACAATACCGCATTTATGAACATTGATTCCGGTGCAGCAGATGCCGTTGCAGTTGATATCGGTGTTGCCAAATACCAGCTGGCTCAGAGAGAAGAGGGCAAATACAAGATCCTTGACGAGCCAATCCAGAGCGAGCAGTACGGCATCGGCTTTGCCAAAGGCAATGAAGAGCTCCGCGATACGGTATGGGCAGAGGTTATGAAGCTGTACGAGGACGGCGAGATCGATAAGCTGGCAGAACAGTATGGAGTCGCAGATATGCTTTGCCTTGTAGATGAGGACAGCAAAGACGCAGAAGATGAGAATGCGGATACAGAAGAAGCTGCTGATGCAGAAACAGAAGATGCAGCTGAGGATGAGGCTGAATAATCCTTGAAATTGCCGCTGAGTTTTGATTCAGTTAAATTCAATATATTAGAACAAATTATTTTGTACATAGAAAAGCAGAGAAGAGGGTACCTGGCGCACCCTCTTTTCTTAGCGAGAAGGATGTCTGACGGAAAAAGGGTGCTTTGTAATTCACAGAGGTGAAAAAATGTGTCAGACAGACATCTTAGAATACAAGTATCAACAGGAGGAAATCAAAAAACTATGAGTTTTAGTGTGATGTTAAGCCAGCTTGCAAAGGGAATGACGGTAACCACCGAGATTTTCTTTGTAACCCTTGTTTTTTCCCTGCCCCTTGGACTTCTGGTCTGCTGGGGAAAAATGTCCAAAATACCAGTGATCCGGTGGATTATGACCGCCTATATTTCCATCATGCGCGGAACGCCGCTGATGCTGCAGCTGATGGTAGTATATTTCGGTCCTTATTTCATTTTCGGAATCCGCATTTCCATGGGCTACAGCCTGATTGCGGTATTCATTGCCTTTACCATTAACTACGCAGCCTATTTTGCAGAAATTTACCGCGGCGGAATTGAGTCCATGCCGGTAGGCCAGTACGAAGCAGCTAAAATCCTTGGCTATTCCAAGGCACAGACCTTCTTTCGCATCATCCTGCCTCAGGTATTTAAGCGAATCCTTCCGTCCATCACCAATGAGGTGATCACCCTGGTCAAGGACACCTCCCTTGCCTTCGTAGTAGCAGTAGCCGAAATGTTCACCCTGGCCAAACAGATCGCCAGCTCCCAGACCACTATGGTTCCTTTTGTGGTAGCCGCCGTATTTTATTATGTATTTAACCTTCTGGTAGCTGTGATCATGGACAAGGTAGAGAAAAAACTGAATTATTATCGTTAAGAAGAATGGAGTCCCTCATTATGAAACTATTTGAAATGAAACACATAAAGAAAAGCTTCGGAGCTCTGGATGTGCTCCGCGACATTTCCCTGGAAGTAGACCAGGGCGAGGTCCTCAGCATCATCGGCCCTTCTGGTTCCGGCAAGTCCACCCTGCTCCGCTGCGCCACCGGTCTGGAAATCCCGGACTCCGGCGAAATCATCAAAAATGGAAAAATCGGCCTGGTTTTCCAGAACTTCAATCTTTTTCCCCATTTTTCTGTAATCAAGAATATTGTTGATGCCCCAATTAAAGTTCAGAAACGAGACAAAAAAGAAGTTTACGCTCAGGCAAGAGAGCTTTTGAAAAAAATGGGACTCTCTGACAAAGAAAACTATTACCCCTACCAGCTCTCCGGCGGACAGCAGCAGAGAGTTTCCATTGCCAGGGCTTTGTGTATGAACCCGGATATTCTGTTTTTCGATGAACCAACATCCGCCCTTGACCCGGAACTTACAGGAGAGATCCTGAAGGTTATTAAGGATTTGGCAGCCGAACACATCACTATGGTAATCGTCACCCACGAGATGAATTTTGCCAAAGATATTTCTGACAGGATCATTTTCATGGATGATGGCCTCATTGCAGTAGAAGGTACCCCGCAGGAGGTATTTTCCTCTGAACATGTACGAATGAAGGAATTCCTGGGGAAATTCCATCAGGGGCTTGCTTAAAATCTTTGGATGTTATATAATCCCATCTTTGACAGTTGTAAGGTGACAAAACGGCTACAAACCCAGTAAATATGGGTGTTGTGGCCGTTTTTCTTTTTGCAGCGATATGTACTATATTATCCTTGCTTTGATTTTATCTGTTTTGTATTCTTGATGAGGGTCCGCATAAAACCCATCATACATTTCTTCTTTCTGGATCTGTTTTTCATCAAGATCATAAACTTGTTTTTCAGCAATCTCACCATCAGTAGTAACGGAAGTCTTTTTCACGAAACGCATAGGATCGTTTTGGCTCTTCCCTTTTCTTTTGCGCCCAGGTGTTGTGATTATCCGTTCAGCCCTTTCAATTTGTCGGACGCGGATCTTTCTCTGGTAGGCTTTGTACTTAGGAGAATAAGTGACAATTAAAGTCTCATCCATGTCCCCTGTAACAACAGGTACTTCCTTGTAGTAGATCGTGTTATAGACTTTATACCGCCTTGTAGAAGAGCGTGCACGCACTGGCAGTTATGAGACCAGAACGCAGATGAGAGGCCGGAAAACAATTCTTACAGAAAAACAGCACCACGATATTCTGGAACTTGTGCAAGAACAACCGGATATCACAATGAAGGAGATTGTCGAAACGCTTCATTTACCTGTAGGCGATGAAGCTGTCAGGCGTTTTCTGATAAAACAAGGTTACACTTATAAGAAACAGTCTTTGCATGCAAAAGAACAGGAGCGTCCCCGATGTGCAGAGAAAACGCAGTCAATGGATAGAAACTATATCTGGTGCAAATGCAGAACATCAAATATATCTCGATGAAAGCGGTATTAATACAAACTTCACAAGACACTATGCACATGCAGTACATGGGAAACGTGCCATTGATATTGGTATCGCTAACGCTGGTGATGGTAAACTCATTCCCGTTGATGGTTTTAAAGGTGTCCATGCCCAACTTGATGCCCGAGAAGAATTCCGACATGGATTCCTGGACGGAAATTTCCTTTTCTATCGTTTCCCTGGATTTCTGCGAATCCTCGTAATTCTTTCTGGCTCGGAGAGAAAATCATATGTTTCCGCAGGCAAGGTCTGGATATGCCGATATCGGCCGGGAACTTATTCCGCTGTCCCTCTGACGCAGGTCAAAAAGCGGAAAACCGCAGCATACGCACGGGTGTCCACCGATCATGAAGATCAGGCATCGAGCTATGAGGCACAGGTAGATTACTACACGAACTACATAAAAAGCCGTGACGATTGGAAATTTGCCGGCATATATGCGGATGAGGGTATTTCAGGCTGCAATACAAAAAGCGTGACGGCTTTAACAGCATGGTGTCGGACGCGCTGGACGGACGCATCGATTTAATCGTAACAAAGAGCGTTTCCAGATTTGCCCGCAACACGGTTGACAGTCTTACGACAATCCGAAAGCTGAAGGAACACGGCACGGAGGTCTATTTTGAAAAAGAAAATATCTGGACATTTGACGGCAAAGCTCGAAATTACACAAGATGCTATTGCACGCAAAAAGGCGCAGCGGCAGATGATGGAAAATTTTATGGAAACGCTGCAGTCCCTGCCGGAGCAGGTCGAGATCCTTGTTTTTGAAAGGTTAGGAAAAATAAAAAGGTATCTGTAAAAATAAAATTGTATCAAAGACAGCGAGAAGATAGAACCTTTCCTCTGACCAGAAAACTGCGAAATGTAGTTATCAGTGAATATCTGGGGGGTATTTGCTGCAAAGCAGCAAATACAGACACCTGCCTCCGGGATTACTTTTTCCCGGAAGCAGGTGTTTTTTGGAATTGTGAATCATACATATTTCGGAATTCTGTGGGAGTGCACAGGTTTAATTGTTTGAACATCCGTAAAAAGGCGGACAGGCTGGAAAAGCCTGATTGTATTGCCACTTCGGTAACAGCAAGCTCCGGATCCAGCAAAAGAGATTTTGCGTATTCAATTCTTTTCTGGTTCAGAAATTTGTAGAAGGAGGAATTAGTATATTGTTTAAAAAGGCGGGCAAAGTGATATTTGCTGAATCCTGCCAGACTGGCAACCTCCTCCAGAGTAAGGTTTTCAGAAAAGTGGTTGCTGATATAGTCGGTGATAAACAGAAATTTCTCCATATATTCTTTCTGATGGTGAATATCACGGTCTCCGTCCTGCTGATGAAAAGCTTTGTGATTTCTGCCAATATCCACAAGGATTTCCAGGAATTTTGCAATGATGGAAATTTCGGAATAGGTGGTAAAATTCATATATTCATCCTTAATTTCTAACATAAGACTGTGGATGTGTTCATAGACCTGTGGATATTCTTCCTTGGTGATCAGAATGGCGGGACTGAGGAGTGGAGTGATCAGATCTAGTTCTTTTAGCTTGATGTGGCTCAGGTCGGGCTGAAAAATAATCCTTTCTCCTGTTGCCGGAGCAAAGAGCTCGTGGAGCATACAGGGACATATAACAAGAATTTCTCCTTCTTTGATATGATAATCGTTATAACCGCAGACTACCCGGTAGTCATTGATAACAGGCATGATCACTTCGAAAGAAGGGTGCCAGTGAGGAGGATAGTTTTCGGCTTCATCATTGTAATAAAGACATATCTGGGTATCTGCTTTGTAATCAACGGTTTCATGAATTCCCTGTAAATTATGGATCATATGGACTCCTTTACACCTAATTATTGCTTTTGATAGCAAATGTTGATTTTTAATGTTTGTGTATATAATGTATCAAAAACATGTGTAAATGGCAATATATAACATTGGAAAAATTGAAATAATAAAAACATATGTCAAAATATATAAAAAAGAATATAAAAATCTATTAAAATTGACATATTGAAGAAAATAGTAGTAGATAAATAGCAAGAATTGATAGCAACATGACAAGAATTATGGAGCCAATCACAGGACATTCTGATATAGTAGAACCATCAAGAAACGAGGTAATGAATCAAAAGGAGGATTAAAAAAATGAACAAGAAGAGATTACTTTCAGTATTACTTTCAGCAGCTATGGTAGCGGGAACCATGGCAGTAGCAGTGCCTGCATATGCAGATGACACAGAGGAAATCACATGGATGTTCTGGGATGATCTGGAAGCTACAGAGGATCTGGTTTCCAAAGGATATAAAAACATTATTGATCGTTTCAATACAGAATACGAAGGGAAATACCATGTAACACCGATCACAACAAACCTGGAAGAATATGACGGAAAATTAAATGCTCTGATCGCAGCAGGACAGACACCGGATGTATATATCTGCAACCCGGGACCGAACATGGATGTATATGTAAATGCAGGAGCAGCAGCAGACCTGACAGACATTCTTGAAAATCAGGAAAAAGACTGGTATGCAACATTTACAGATGGAATCTTTGACAGACTGACTTATGATGGAAAGATCATGGCAGTTCCAACAAACTTCGCAGCAGCCTGTGTATACTATAATACAGAGCTTTTTGAGAAGGCCGGAGTAGAAGTTCCGACTACCTATGATGAACTGATCGATGTATGTAAGAAACTGCAGGATGCTGGTATTACACCAATCTCCTGTTCCGCAGGAACTGCATGGTGCCTGTCAATGATTGCAGGTTATCTTTGTGACCGTTCAGGTGTAGATCTTCAGGCAATCGCAGATCATACAGCAAACTGGACAGACGATAACTGTATTGCAGCAGGTGAGAAATTAAAAGAGTTATCTCAGTATTTCCAGGAAACAGCAGCTGGTGACTCCAATGATCAGGCTACAGCAAACTTCTACAATGGAGATGCAGCAATGCTGGTACAGGGATCATGGGCTATCGCTCAGATCAATGGTAATAATTCTGATTTCCAGAGCAAATGCGGTGTATTCCAGTTCCCTGGAATCGACGGAGCAAATGATCCGAACCGTATGATCGTTAAAACAGACAACTTACTGATGAGTTCTACAACAGAGCATCAGGATGCAGCAATCGCACTGATGAAGATGTTTACAGATGAAGAAGCACAGAAATATACAGCAGAAGTAGCAGGAAAATTCCCGATTATCAAAGATCTTGACATTGACTATGACAAAGCTCCTGCACAGCTGAAATATGTTCAGGATATCATGGACAAAGCAACTGGTACTTTTGGATTCTACAATGAATCTCTGGCATCTGTAGAAGCCGGTGACTGCTTCGACAATGCAATGGTTGATATATTCCTTGGAAACCAGACTCCGGAAGAAGCCTTCCAGACAGTACAGGATTTCTATGAAGAAAACGTCTGGGAATAATTGTGGATAGATAGTACAGAATTTACATGGCTGCTGCGGAAGAAAAAAGTTCCGCAGCAGTTTTTAAATGGAGGCAATTATGGATAAAATTTTACGTAATAAGAAGGCTATTTTCATATTTATCGCACCGGCACTGATCATGTTTGTCCTGGTACTGGTTATCCCTATGGTGCAGATGGTTTATTATTCTTTATGCGATTATGCGGCATTGACACCGCCCAAATTTACCGGACTTGCAAACTATAAAAAGCTATTTTTTCAAGATTCTACATTTAAAATTGCGTTAAAAAACTCTATTTTCTTTATGATCTTTTCTGCTATCACTCAGCAGGTGATCGGCCTTGGTCTTGCAGTTATGCTTACCAATATTAAGAAAGGCAGAAACCTTTTCAAAAATATTTATTATCTTCCATCCGTTCTTTCCTCAGCAGCCTTAGGTCTTTTATGGGCATTTATGTTTAACCCAAAGATCGGTATCAATAATCTGCTGGCACAGTTCGGAATCAAAGGCCCTCTTTGGCTGATGGATTCCAAAGGTTTTATTGTACTTCCCATGTGGGTAATTGCATTTGTTGCCTTATGGCAGTATGTTGGACAGAATATGATGCTTTATATGGCTCAGATCACAGGAATTTCTAGAGACATATATGAAGCTTCTTATATAGATGGCGCATCAAAGACACAGTCATTCCGTTATATTACACTTCCACTGATCAAACCAATGATGGTAACTTCACTTTCATTGAACTGTATCGGTTCTCTTAAATTCTTTGACCTTGTGTATAACATGACTCAGGGTGGACCAAACCACAGAACCGAGGTGCTTGCGACAGAACTTTATGCAGAAGGTTTTAACTATTTTAAATATGGTTATGCCAGTGCGATTTCTGTAGTCTTACTGGTTATGTGTCTGATTGTAACATTATTGGTTAAAAAAGTAATTAAAGTTGAAACTTACGAGGGCTAGGAGGTAACAGAGATGCAGACAAAAAAATCAAGAAAACCGGTAAAGCCTGTTACAGTAATTCTTTATATATTTCTTATTGCACTTGCTGTGATTTATGTGGCTCCGCTGTTATGGATGTTAAGTGTTTCATTCAAAGATAATGCAGGCGTAATGGCAGCTCCATTTGCCCTGCCGGAAGTATTTCACTGGGAAAATTACCAGCAGGCATGGACAATGGGTAAGCTTGGAACTGCACTTGTAAACTCAGTACTGGTCTGTGGGATCACACTTGTAGTCAGTCTGTTTTTTGGAGCAATGGCAGCATTTGCCATTGCAAGAATGCGTTGGAAATTATCAGAAGCAGCACACACATTTTTCCTGATCGGAATGATGGTTCCGGTACATTGTATCCTGATTCCGCTGTTCGTACGTTTTGCAGGGCTGGGATTGACTAACTCAAGAGTAGGTCTGATGATCCCGTATATTACGTTTTCCCTTCCGATGACTATTTTCCTTCTGACAGGATTTTTCAAATCTATGCCTGGAGAGTTGTTTGAGGCAGCAGCCATTGACGGATGTGGAATTTACGGATGTTTTTTCAGAATCGCACTTCCACTTTGCAGAACAGGATTCTTTGTTTCCGGTCTTATGACATTTGTTGGTAACTGGAATGAACTGTTGCTGGCTATGGTATTTATCTCAGACCCGGTAAAGAAAACACTGCCTGTAACACTTACATATTTCGTAGGACCATATGCTACCAACTATGTACAGATGTTCGCGGCGATCATTATCGCAATCGCACCTACCGTTATTGTATACTGCCTGTTCAGTAATCAAATCGTAGAAGGTCTGACTACAGGTGCTGTAAAAGGATGATGTATGAAAGGAATGTGTAAAAGGAGGCTTGTATGAACAGAGACGAGGCAAGAAAGAAAGCGCAGGAACTGGTATCCAAAATGACATTGGAAGAAAAAGCCAGTCAGTTAAAATATGATGCGCCGGCTATAAAGAGACTTGGTGTCCCGGCTTATAATTGGTGGAATGAAGGACTTCACGGGGTAGCCAGGGCAGGACAGGCAACTGTATTTCCGCAGGCAATTGGCATGGCTGCTACATTTGACAGAGATTGCGTAGCTGAGATGGCAGATATTGTAGCAACAGAAGGACGTGCAAAATACAATGCATATTCCAGTGAAGAAGACAGAGATATCTATAAAGGACTGACATTCTGGTCTCCAAACGTAAATATTTTCCGTGATCCGAGATGGGGCAGAGGCCATGAAACTTACGGGGAAGATCCGTATCTGACCAAAGAGCTTGGAGTAGCTTTTGTAAAAGCTCTTCAGGGTAATGGAGAAACTATGAAAGCTGCGGCATGTGCAAAGCATTTTGCAGTGCATTCCGGACCGGAAGCGATCAGACATGAGTTTGATGCAAAGGCATCTGCAAAAGATATGGAGGAAACTTATCTGCCTGCATTTGAAAGCCTGGTAGAGGAGGCTGATGTAGAGGCAGTTATGGGAGCATATAACCGCACAAATGGAGAACCCTGCTGTGGAAGCCCTGCTCTGCAGAAAAAACTGAGAGATGACTGGAAGTTCCAGGGACATTTTGTATCAGACTGCTGGGCGATCAGAGATTTCCATGAACATCATATGGTGACTAATACGGCTTATGAGTCAGCAGCACTTGCCATTAATAATGGCTGCGATCTGAACTGTGGAAATACATATCTTCATATTATGAAAGCATATGAAAAGGGGCTTGTCACAGAGGAAAGAATTACGGAATCAGCAGTAAGACTTTTTACTACCAGATATCTTCTTGGGTTATTTGATGGCAGTGAATATGATGATATTTCCTATATGGAAGTAGAATCAGCAGAACATCTGGCAGCAGCAGAGAAAGCAGCAGCGAAGAGCTTTGTACTTTTGAAGAATAATGGAATTCTTCCATTAAAAAAAGAGAATATCAAAACAATCGGAATTGTGGGACCTAATGCAGACAGCAGAAAGGCTTTGATTGGAAACTATCATGGAACTGCATCCAGATATATTACGATCCAGGAGGGAATCCAGGATTATGTAGGTGAGGATGTGAGAATTCTTAGTTCTGTAGGAAGCGAGTTGTTTAGAGACAGGACAGAACCTCTGGCATTTAGCAGAGATCGTCTTGCGGAAGCTAAGATCGTTGCAGAAAACAGTGATGTGGTGATTCTTTGTGTAGGTCTGGATGAGACACTGGAAGGTGAAGAAGGAGATACCGGAAACAGCTATGCATCCGGAGACAAAGAGAGCCTGAAGCTGCCTCAGTCCCAGATTGATTTAATGGAAGCAATGGCTGGTTCCGGAAAACCGGTGGTTCTCTGTCTGATGGCAGGAAGTGATATTGACATTAGCTATGCAGCAGAGAAATTTGATGCAGTTATGGTTCTGTGGTATCCGGGAAGCCAGGGCGGAAAAGCGGCAGCAAAAATTCTGTTTGGGGAAAACTCCCCATCCGGAAAACTTCCGGTTACCTTTTACGAGAGCCTTGAAGAACTTCCGGAATTTACAGATTATTCCATGAAAGGCAGAACCTATCGTTATATGGAAGGAAAAGCACAGTTCCCCTTTGGATATGGACTTACCTACAGTAATGTAAAAGTAGAAAATGCAGAGGTAAGACAGTGCGGACGGCAGATAACAGTAGAGGCAGAAGTATATAATAAGGGTAATGCAGATACGGAGGAAGTTGTTCAGGTTTATGTAAAAAATCTTGACAGTAAAAATGCAATTCCAAATCCTGCACTGGGAGGATTCCAGAGAATTTTTGTAAAAGCAGGAGAACGCAGAAAAGTTATGGTTCCTGTCTGGGAAAAGGCATTTACAGTGGTAGATGAAAATGGAAAACGTGTAGAGGATGGCAGGAAATATGAGATTTTTGCAGGCTGTAGCCAGCCGGATGAAAGAAGTATAGAGCTTACCGGAACAGCACCTGTAAAGATAATCTGGGAGAAAGAAGACTGAGCTTATGAAATTTGAATTGTTTTATCCGCAGTGGAAAGACCAGGCAGTTACATTCAGTTATGATGATGGCCAGATTTTTGATAGAAGACTGGTTGATATTTTTAATAAATATAATCTGAAAGCAACATTTCATCTGAACTCAGGGACTTTGGATACAGAAGGATTTATAAAAACACAAGAACTGAAAAGCTTATATCAGGGACATGAAATTGCCTGCCATGGTGTTGCACATGAGTATCCCACACATCTTTCGCAGGAAAGGCTAGTTCAGGAATTTTATCAGGACAGATGCAGTCTGGAGAGAGAAACGGGAAGGATTATCAGGGGATGCTCTTATGCATTTGGAGAATATGACGAAAGGGTCATCAATACTCTGAAGAATCTTGGGTTTGCATACAGCAGGACCGTGGAGTCTACAGGAAATTTCCGCATTCCGGAGGATTTTATGAGGTGGACTCCGTCCTGTCATCACAATGATGCATTCAGGGGAATTGCAGAAAAGTTTTTGCACAAACCGGATTATCAGAAGCTTCCTCTTCTCTATGTATGGGGACACAGCTTTGAGTTTGACCGGGAACAGACATGGGAGCAAATGGAAAGCTTCTGCAGAAAGATTTCAGACCATGAGAATGTGTGGTATACCACTAATATAGATTATGTGAATTATATGAATGCAGCCAGAAACCTGATATTCAATGCAGAATGTACCTATGTAGAAAATTTATCAAAAATAAAAATATATTGTAAAATAAATGGAGAGTGCCAGATCTTATAATCTGGCATTCACTGATATAGGGTTTGCTGAAAAGCATATAAGAGAGTTTACAGACTTCATATTTGATTTACGGGAGGAAATGATCAATGATAACTTGTAAAAATCCGATTTTAAGTGGCTTTTATCCGGATCCGTCCATATGCAGGGTAGGAGAGTGGTTTTATCTGGTTACATCTACTTTTGCATATTTTCCGGGAATTCCTGTATTTCGCAGCAAAAATCTGGCACAATGGGAGCAGATCGGCAATATATTGACACGGGAGAGCCAGCTACCCTTACAGGGCTGTGAACATAATGAGGGGATTTATGCTCCTACACTTCGGTGGCATGAGGGAACTTTTTATCTGATCACTACCAATGTATCTGGCGGTGGAAATTTTATAGTAACTGCAAAAAATCCCCAGGGTCCATGGTCAGAACCTCATTTTTTGGAAAATGCCAGGGGAATCGACCCTAGCTTATTCTTTGATGAGGATGGAACCTGTTATTATATCGGGCAGAGAGAAAATTCCCGTGGCGGCAGGTACAATGGTGATTGCGAAATATGGATACAGAAGCTGGATTTACAGACTTTCAGGCTAGAAGGGGAGGCACATCCTGTTTTATATGGATTCCAGAGAAATGCAATCTGGCCGGAGGGTCCTCATCTTTATAAAAGAAATGGTTATTACTATATTTTTCATGCAGAAGGTGGAACAGCGGAGCATCACAGTGAAATGGTGGCCAGGAGTAAAAACATTTTTGGTCCCTATGAATATGCAGGGACAAATCCGATCCTGACGCACAGACATTTGGGAAAAAATGCGGAGATTACCTGTGTAGGACATTGCGATCTGACTGAGGATGAACAGGGAAACTGGTTTATGGTTGTTCTGGGCTGCAGACCTGTGGACGGAAAGACATTTCTGGGAAGAGAGACTTTTCTGGCAAAGGTAGAGTGGGAGGATGACTGGCCGGTGGTAAACCCGGGAGTAGGAATGCTGGAAAAGGAAATCTGTCTGCCTGGTGAGAAGGATAACTCTATGCCCGGAGAACTGAATGAAGTCAGAAATTACAGTTTCAAAAATATGACAGATAAAAAGCTTCCACTGGATTTTATGATGCTCAGAAATCCCCAGCCGAATGCTTATACAATAGATGAACAGGAAGAATGTTTAAAACTTCCTGCAAAAGCTGTGGCAATTGGGGATAATGGGAGTCCTTCGTATGTTGCGGTGAGACAAAAGCACCATAGATTTCAGGCAGAGACGGAGTTTTTGTTAAAAGCAGGAGAAAAAGGTGACAGAGCCGGAATTGCCTATCTTCAGAATTCTCAGAATTATCTTCTGGCAGAATATGGAGAAGTGGGGGCAGACGGCTATATCTATGTCACAGTATGTATCAATGGAACAGAGAAGATACTTGCAGAAAAGAAAACAGAGAAAAGAGGTATGCAGACCCTGAGATTGCGCGTAGACCAAAGCCTGGCACAGGTATGGCTGATTCGGCCTGAGACGGAAGAAAAATCACAATGTATAATCAGGGAGGTGGATATCAGCCATATGTGTACAGAAGCGGCAGGCGGTTTTACCGGCTGTACAGTGGGAATGTATGTACACTCTGAACAGAAACAGAGTACAGGCTGTGCGCAGTTTTGCAGATTTACGGTAAAGTAACAATCATTCTGATGATTCCGGCAATTGGTTGTTCTGCCTTTGCGTTTGTGTTAAGATCCCATCTTTGACAGTTGTAAGGTGGCAAAACGGCTACAAACCCAGTAAATATGGGTGTTGTGGTCGTTTTTCTTTTATTATACTACACTATTACAAACAAGCACATATAAAAACGTAAAATTTGACATAAAAAATGCAGGTTTTATAAGGCCTGCAGGGTGATTTTTAATTATTCAACTGTCAAACTCCCGCCTCTGAACATGTACGAATGAAGGAATTCCTGGGAAAATTCCATCAGGGGCTTGCTTAAAATCTTTGGATGTTATATAATCCCCTTGTATGTGGAAAAGACTGAGGCATCAGTCTGCCCTGAAATATAGGAAATTTATCCACATTATGTCTGTAGTCCGGTATTTGCCGCATACAGACAGGCTGCAAAGTGAATTATAAATATTTACTTAGAAACAGGAGAAAAAAGAATGAGTACAGACAGATATACAAGCCCTTTGTCTGAGCGTTACGCCAGCAGGGAAATGCAGTACATTTTTTCACAGGATATGAAATTCCGCACCTGGAGAAAACTCTGGATCGCTCTGGCAGAGACTGAGAAAGAGCTTGGACTGAACATTACCCAGGAACAGATTGATGAACTGAAGGCTCATGCAGATGATATCAACTATGATGTTGCCAGAGCACGTGAGAAAGAAGTGCGTCATGATGTTATGTCCCATGTATATGCTTACGGTGTGCAGTGTCCGAAAGCAAAGGGAATTATCCATCTGGGAGCCACATCCTGTTATGTAGGAGATAATACAGATATCATCGTTATGACAGAAGCACTGAAGCTGGTTCAGAAGAAGCTGGTGAATGTAATTGCAGAGCTTTCAAGATTTGCTGACAAATATAAAGATCAGCCAACACTTGCATTTACACATTTCCAGCCGGCACAGCCAACTACAGTGGGTAAACGTGCTACACTGTGGACACAGGAATTTATGATGGATCTTGAAGATCTTGAGTATGTTCTTGATACCATTAAGCTTCTTGGCTCCAAGGGTACTACCGGTACACAGGCAAGCTTTCTTGAGCTGTTTGACGGAGATCAGGAGACCATTGACAAGATTGATCCTATGATCGCTGCGAAGATGGGCTTTAAGGAATGCTATCCGGTATCCGGACAGACCTATTCCCGCAAGGTTGACACTCGTGTTGTGAATGTGCTTGCAGGAATTGCAGCAAGTGCGCACAAGATGTCCAACGATATTCGTCTTCTTCAGCATCTGAAAGAGGTTGAAGAGCCATTTGAGAAATCCCAGATCGGATCTTCTGCTATGGCATATAAGAGAAACCCCATGAGAAGTGAGCGTATAGCTTCTCTTTCCAGATATGTAATGGTAGATGCCTTGAATCCGGCCATCACCTCTGCTACCCAGTGGTTTGAGAGAACTCTGGATGATTCTGCCAACAAGCGTCTTTCTGTTCCGGAAGGCTTCCTTGCAATTGACGGAATCCTGGATCTGTGTCTGAATGTTGTAGATGGTCTTGTAGTCTATCCGAAGGTTATTGAAAAACATATGATGGCTGAGCTGCCTTTTATGGCAACTGAGAATATCATGATGGATGCAGTAAAAGCCGGCGGAGACCGTCAGGAGCTTCATGAGCGTATTCGTGAGCTTTCTATGGAAGCCGGAAAGAACGTAAAGGTAGAGGGTAAAGATAACAACCTTCTTGAGCTGATCGCAGCAGATCCTGCATTTAACCTGACCTTAGAAGAGCTTCAGAAGACCATGGATCCGAAGAAATATGTAGGTCGTGCGAAAGAGCAGACTGAGACCTTCGTTTCCAAAATTGTGAAGCCTGTTCTGGATGCACATAAGGAAATGCTTGGAATGACAGCAGAAATTAATGTCTGATAAACAGAATTTTTATAGTAATAAATCAATTCGATCAAACACAGGAGGAATTTGAGTTATGATCAAAGCAGTAGTTGGAGCAAACTGGGGAGATGAAGGTAAAGGAAAAATTACCGACATGCTCGCTGAGAAGGCTGATATTATCGTTCGTTTCCAGGGCGGTGCAAATGCAGGACATACTATCGTAAATGATTATGGTAAGTTCGCACTTCACACTCTGCCGTCAGGTGTATTCTACGGACACACCACAAGCGTTATCGGCAACGGTGTTGCTCTTAATATCCCTGTATTTTTCAAGGAATACAATGAAGTTGTAAGCAAAGGTGTACCGGCACCGAAGATCCTGATCTCTGACAGAGCACAGATGGTTATGCCATATCATATTCTGTTCGATCAGTATGAGGAGGAGCGTCTGGGCGGCAAGTCTTTCGGTTCCACCAAATCCGGTATCGCACCTTTCTATTCTGATAAATATGCGAAGATCGGCTTCCAGGTAAACGAGCTCTTTGATGATGAACGTCTGAAAGAGAAGCTGGCAAGCGTTTGCGAGACAAAGAATATTCTTCTTGAGCATTTATATCACAAACCGCTCCTTAACGTAGATGAGCTTTTTGCAGAGCTGATGGAATACAAGAAGATGGTTGAGCCATATGTATGCGATGTTTCCCTGTACCTGAACAATGCATTAAAAGAGGGCAAGGAGATCCTTCTTGAGGGACAGCTTGGAACTCTGAAGGACCCGGATCACGGAATTTATCCGATGGTTACTTCTTCCTCCACACTTGCTGCTTACGGTGCAATCGGAGCAGGTGTTCCTCCATATGAGATCCAGAAGATTATCGTTGTAAGCAAGGCTTATTCCAGTGCTGTAGGTGCCGGCGCATTCGTTTCCGAGATTTTCGGCGAAGAGGCTGATGAGCTTAGAAGACGCGGCGGTGACGGCGGAGAGTTCGGCGCTACCACAGGACGTCCGAGACGTATGGGATGGTATGACTGCGTTGCTTCCAAATATGGCTGCCGTCTTCAGGGTGCTACTGATGTGGCATTTACGGTACTTGACGTACTTGGATACCTGGATGAGATTCCGGTTTGCGTAGCTTATGATATCGACGGAGAAATCACCACTGAGTTCCCGACCACAGCTAAGCTTGAGAAAGCAAAACCTGTGATCGAGAAGCTTCCAGGCTGGAAATGCGATATCCGCGGAATCAAGAATTATGAGGATCTTCCGGAGAACTGCAGAAAATACATCGAGTTCATTGAGGAGAAGATTGGATATCCGATCACCATGGTTTCCAACGGACCGGGAAGAAACGATATCATCTACAGAAATAAATAATTGGAAGAAAGCGGAATGGAATTTCCGCCTGACCTTGAGGGATAACACTGCGCCGGAGGATTTTCTCCGGCGCAAGCTGTATCTGGATGATTTTCCTTTGAACAGGTCAGAGCTTATTTCAGAGAAAAAATAAATACAGGTGTTAATAAATGAAGAATTTTAAACGAATAGCAGCCATTCTTGGAGTGGTAATTTTGCTGGCAGTGTGCTGTCTGCCCATGATCTTTGCGTTTGGAAGCGGGGAGAATTCCCAGGGGAATTTTAAGGCAGCAGTGGGCAGCGTCATTCTGGTGCCAGTGCTGGCTTATATATTTTTGATGGTTTACAAGCTTCTGAAAAAAGAGGATAAGGAGGCAGAGGGCGAAGTGAAAAATATTATTTTTGATGTGGGACAGGTTCTGGTTTCCTATGAGTGGGAAGATTATCTGAAAAGCTTCCATTTCCTGGAAGAAGAGGAGAAGCTGATCGCAGAGGCTGTGTTTAAAAGCCAGACCTGGAATGAGCGTGACCGGGGACTTTTCCCGGAGGAAGAGTACCTGAAGCAGTTTATTGCCGCACTTCCGGCTGAGTATGAGGAGGATGTGAAGCGGGTTCTTAGAGAATCTGAGAAAACGATCCAGATTAAGGATTACGCTGAGACCTGGACCAGCTATCTGAAGAGCCAGGGCTATCATCTGTATATTCTGTCAAATTACAGTCAGTTTATGCTGGATCACACCAGAGCGAATAAAATGCCTTTCCTGAAAAATATGGACGGTGTTATTTTTTCCTGTGAGGTAAAGGAAATCAAGCCGGAACCCCAGATTTACAGGACCCTTCTTACAAGATTCAGTCTGAAGCCAGAGGAAAGCGTGTTCTTGGATGACCGCCCGGAGAACTGTGAGGCCGCAAGAGCGCTTGGCATTCACGCCATTGAATTCCATAATCTGAAGCAGGCTGCGAAGGAACTTGAGAAGCTTGGGGTGAAGTAGAACCATACAAATATAAGGGCAAGGGATGTTTCGAAGATGAATTATTTTGACTGCCATGCAGATACACTTACGGAGATTATTTCAGGAGAAACCCTGGATCAGAATTCCGGGGATCTTGACTTAAACCGGCTGGGGGATTTTGTGGAAAATTACACCCAGATTTTTGCAGTGTGGAAGGATGCACAGAATTTAAATAAAGAGGATCCTGACAGGGACTTTCTGCAGCTGTATCACCGTGCAATTGCATATCTTGAGGAAGAAAACCGGAAAATCCTGCTGTGCAAAAGCGGTGAGGACATGAAAAAGGCGCATAGCATGAGAAAAGCAGCTGCCTTTTTATCCATAGAGGACATTTCCCTTATGGGAAAATACGTGGAAAATGTGAGAGAGATGGGCTTTCGCTTTGCTATGCTGACCTGGAATTATGAGAATAAATATGGATGCGGAGCCGCCTTTGACCAGGAGAAGGGTCTGACATCTGAGGGAAAAGAACTGGTGAAAACTCTTCTTTCCCAGAATCTGGTAATGGATGTTTCCCACCTGTCCGATCAGGGTGTGGAAGACCTGTTTGGGCTGACAGACAGACCCATCATTGCGTCCCACTCAAATGTAAGAGAAGTGAGGGACAGACCGCGAAATATAAAGAAAGAACATTTGAAGGAACTGATTCGCAGAAAGGGAATCATTGGAATGAATTTCTTTTCCAATTTTGTGGGAGAAGAGCCCAAGGTGGAGGACCTGCTTCGCCATATGGATCAGGTTCTGGAAATGGGAGGAGAGGACTGCCTTGCCATTGGCAGTGATTTCGACGGCTGCTCCGGAAGATTCCCGGAAGGAATTAAGGGCGTTCAATCTGTTCCAGACCTGCGCAGAGCCCTTCTTGCCCATGGCTTTGGTGAGAGCCTGGTGGAGAAGATTTTCCATGAAAATGCATACCGGTTTGTTTTGGAAAATGTAAAATAGAAGAACAAAATGTAAGCGCCCCGGATTCTGAGAGTACGTCAGAACCCGGGGCGTTTCGGGGAGGATATAAGTTGATCTATATTACTGTTCACTGGTACTGTTCCGCGAGGTGTTTTGTGTGAACAAAGTTCACACAAAACCCGAGAATTAAGTTTGCGCAGCAAACGCTGCTTCTTGTGCATTGCACAAGAAGGTTCGTCTTTCTGTGCATTGCAAAGCGTGTTGCTGGGCACAGAGTGAACAGTAACAATCTCATTTGTCTTTTGTACTGCCATATCATTGAAGGGGGTTCAATGAATTTGCTGTTCATCACTGAACACTCATAGTATGGGCTTTCTTCTCTTTTTTTATACATATGTCACAGAAAAACAGGTAAAATTTTATGAAAACCTTAGAAGAAAAAATAGGATTTGTTTTTTTGATAAAAAGATGTTATAATAAAATTCAGCTGTAAAACGGCATAATTACGAAATTTTTGTTGAAAAGAGGAATAAGAAATGAGCGATAAGACCATTTTAGAGCAGTGGCGTGCCATTGCCTATGACCAGCAGGCAGACCGTAATAAACTCCAGCAGTTCTGGGCAAGATATTTTGCTATTGAGAAGAACATTTATGCACAGCTTCTTGAGAATCCGGACGAAGTCGTTACCGGTACAGTAAAAGAGCTGGCTGAGAAATATAATCAGGAAGTTCTTACCATGGTTGGTTTCCTTGATGGAATCAACGACAGCCTGAAGATCCAGAACCCGATCGAGACTATGGATGAGAACACTACCGTAAGCCTTTGCTTCGACAAAGAGCTTCTTTACAAGAACATGGTAGACGCTAAGGCTGACTGGCTTTACAATCTTCCGCAGTGGGACAAGATCTTCACACCTGAGAAGCGTAAAGAGCTTTATCTTGAGCAGAAGAAATCCGGTACTGTTGTGAAAGCACACAAGATTGGACGTAACGATCCGTGTCCATGCGGAAGCGGAAAGAAATATAAATTCTGCTGCGGTAGAAACAAATAATCATAGTGCATAATGGACCGGAAGCCAGATGAGCTTTTGGTCTTGGGGAACGGATTGCAAGGGTGGCATAGCTGTCCTGCAATCCGTTTTGTGTATCTAACAGGAAAGTGAGAATAGAATTTGAGTTTACTATGTTTTTGTGCAGGCAGTATCTGTCTGGCCTATTACCTGTTGATTGTGGTTTATGCGGGGATTACCGCTGATTTCGCCTGGATCTGGTTGGTACTGGCGGCAATTTTGGAAGGCGGCGCAGTTTTGATCCGCTATGGAAAAAATCATCCCGGATTTTTCCCAGGATGGGTGAAATATGCAGTATCAGCAGTGGTGCTGCTGGGAATCGTGTGCTTTGCAGCACTTTGCAGCCTTGTGGTTTCCGGTATGAAAACATCAGCCCGGAAAAATCTGGATTATGTGGTAGTGCTTGGCGCCCATGTAAAAGGGGATGTACCGTCCAAGGCACTGGAGCTTCGCCTGAAGGCAGCACTGAAATATGCCAGGGAGAATGAGGACACGATCCTGGTTCTTTCCGGCGGACAGGGCTTCGGGGAAGATATTACAGAGGCGAAATGCATGGAGAATTACCTCACAGCCCATGGGATTTCCAGGGAGCGGCTGGTGCTGGAAGAGAAATCCACCAACACAAAGGAGAATCTGAAATTTTCGGATGCGCTTACAGGCTGCAGCCAGAAAAATACGGGAATCCTGTCCAATAATTTTCATGTGTACCGTGCGGTGAAAATAGCAGAAAAAGCAGGATATGAACATCCTTATGGAATAGCAGCCCCATCAGACCCAATCATGCAGGTTCATTATGTGGTGCGGGAAGCAGCGGCTCTTATAAAGGCGAAAATTTATGGGAATATTTAAAAGAGAAATGATCATACTGCTTGTTAGGCATTTATGAATTCATTCATGCCTGCGTACAGGACTTTCATTGTTACTGTTCATAGGTAATATTCCGCGAGGTGTTTTTTGTGAACAAAGTTCACAGAAAACCCGAGGTTTGCGGCGCGAAATCATGCAAAGCATGATTTCTGTGCATCGCGAAGCGTGTTACTGGGCACGGAGTGAACAGTAACCTTTCATTGCAAATTTTTCTTCTCTTTGTTTTTGTAGTTATTGACAAACCCAGAACCCAAGGCTATAATGAGGCATAGTGATAAGAAAACACGTTGACGAGAAGAGTAAACTGTGGAATGTTTCAGAGAGAGGCAGGCAGCTGGAAATGCCTTATCAGGAAGCAGTTGAAAACTACCTCTGAGTGACCCTAATCCGGTCCGGTGATTCCGTTACCATCAAATAAGTGGCCTGGTTTACAGATACGTATGCTATGGCAAGCAGGGTGGAACCGCGAGTATACTCGTCCCTTACAGTGTGAGAGCATTGTAAGGGGCTTTTTTATTTCGTCCCTGCAAAGGCAAACGTTACCATACGTTTTTTGTATCAGACAGTTTCCTGCCAGATACAGTTTCAGAAAAAGAAAAGGAGACACGAATCATGATTATCACATTAAAAGACGGTTCTAAGAAAGAATACGCAGAAGCAAAATCCGTTATCGACATTGCATCTGACATCAGCGAGGGCCTTGCAAGAGTAGCCTGTGCAGGTGAAGTTGACGGAGAGGTCGTTGACCTGAGACATGTAGTTGACAAAGACTGCGAGTTAAGCATTCTTACATTTGAGGATGAAGGCGGCAAGGGAGCTTTCCGTCACACCACATCCCACATTATGGCACAGGCTATCAAGAGACTGTACCCGGATGTAAAGCTTGCAATCGGACCATCTATTGCAGACGGATTTTATTATGATATTGACAGCGAGAACCCGATCACCACAGAGGATCTTGCAAAGATCGAAGCTGAGATGAAGAAGGTAGTGAAGGAAGCACTTCCGATCACCCGCTTCACCAAATCCAGAGAAGAAGCAATCGCATTTTTCAAAGAGAAAGATGAGCCATACAAGGTAGAGCTTATCGAAGATCTTCCAGAGGATGCTGAGATCAGCTTCTATCAGCAGGGCGAGTTCGTTGACCTTTGTGCAGGACCTCACCTGATGACAACCAAACCAGTAAAGGCATTCAAGCTTACCAGCATTGCAGGTGCTTACTGGAGAGGAAGCGAGAAGAACAAAATGCTTACCAGAATCTACGGAACTTCCTTCACAAAGAAAGCAGATCTGGAAGAGTACATCAACCGTATGGAAGAAGCTAAGAAGCGTGACCACAGAAAGCTTGGCAAAGAGCTTGGACTGTTCATGATGAGCGACGAGGGTCCTGGATTCCCGTTCTTCCTTCCAAAGGGAATGGTTCTTAAGAACACACTTCTTGACTACTGGAGAGAGATTCACCAGAAAGCAGGATATGTTGAGATTTCCACACCAATCATTCTGGCTCGTCATCTTTGGGAGACTTCCGGACATTGGGATCACTATAAAGAAAATATGTACACAACTGTTATTGATGAGCAGGATTTTGCAATTAAGCCAATGAACTGTCCAGGCGGTATTCTTGTATATCAGTCTGAGCCACGTTCTTACCGTGATCTGCCGCTTCGTATGGGTGAGCTTGGTCTGGTACATCGTCATGAGAAATCCGGTCAGCTTCACGGACTGATGCGTGTACGCTGCTTCACACAGGATGATGCCCATATTTTCATGATGCCGGAGCAGATCCGTGAGGAGATCAAAGGCGTTGCAAAGCTGATCGACGAAGTATATCAGCTGTTTGGATTCAAATATCATGTAGAGCTTTCCACACGTCCTGAGGATTCCATGGGAAGCGATGAGGACTGGGAGATGGCTACAGACGCTCTTCGCGGAGCTCTTGACGACCTTGGTCTTGACTATGTGGTAAATGAAGGAGACGGAGCATTCTACGGACCGAAGATCGACTTCCATCTTGAGGACTCCATCGGAAGAACCTGGCAGTGCGGTACCATTCAGCTTGACTTCCAGCTTCCGCTTCGCTTTAACTGCGAGTACATTGGAGCTGACGGAGAGAAACATCGTCCGATCATGATCCACCGTGTAGCATTCGGTTCTATCGAGCGTTTCATCGGTATCCTGATCGAGCATTTTGCAGGTGCTTTCCCAACATGGCTTGCTCCTGTTCAGGTTAAGGTGCTTCCGATTTCTGACAAATATATGGACTATGCAAA
The DNA here is from genome assembly GCF_003460605.1 of Ruminococcus sp. AF31-8BH. GTDB lineage: Bacteria > Bacillota > Clostridia > Lachnospirales > Lachnospiraceae > Blautia_A > Blautia_A acetigignens. Next base: position 8,890 of record NZ_QTVN01000003.1, on the reverse strand, counting down.
CAAGGTTCTGGATGATTTGAAAGAGTCTGGCATCCGTGCTGAGATTGATACCCGTGCTGAGAAGATCGGCTACAAGATCCGTGAGGCAAGACTTCAGAAGATTCCTTACATGCTGGTTGTTGGTGCGAAGGAAGAGGAAGAGGGCAAGGTTTCTGTAAGAAGCCGTTTCCTTGGAGATGAAGGTGCAAAGGATCTTCAGGAGTTCATCACTTCCATCAAAGCTGAGATCAAGAGCAGAGAGAACCGCAAGGTAGAGGTTCAGGAAGAGAAGAAATAATCTATGTAAAAAATAACAGGCGCTGCTGTAAAAAGCGGCGCCTGTTTTCTTAAAATGTGAATTTTGTTATGAAACAGAGTACTATCAGGAGAAAAATCAATCAGCGAAGAAATTTGCCTTAATTTCCTTCACTGGCATTTCTTTCCCGGTCCATAAGCGGAAAGCCTCTGCACCCTGATAAAGAAGCATATACATACCGTTAAAGGTACGGCAGCCAGCCTCTCTGGCTTCCTTGAGGAAACGGGTTTCCCGGGGATTGTAGATGACGTCGGATACGATCAGGTCCGGGTGATAGAGGGAAGTATCTTCAATAATCGTTCCCTCAGTGTTTGGGGCCATGCCTACGGAAGTTGCATTGAGGAGCAGGGCACTTTCAGAAATGGCCTGGGCAAGGGCTGCCGTATCCTTATTTTCGTGAAGGACTGCCTTGCAGGGAAGAGTGGAGTTGATATTTTCTGCAAGCTTCTGGGTGCGATCCCAGAAACGGCTGGTTTCCCGGGCAAAAATGTGGATTTTTTCCACGCCGTCAAGAGCAGCCTGTGCACAGATGGCAGTAGCAGCACCGCCGGCACCCATGATCGTGATGGTTTTGCCTGTGATGTCATAGCCGGCATCTTTGACTGCCTGCATATAGCCAACACCGTCTGTGTTGTATCCGGTAAGATGTCCGTCATCATTGACAACGGTATTCACTGCACCGATCAGTCTGGCTGCCGGGGAAAGCTCGTCCAGAAGCTCTACAATCTTGTTCTTGTTCGGCATGGTAAGATTAAAACCGCGGATGCCGCAGGCCTTCAGACCATCGACAGCTGCCGGAAGAGTCTCTTCATTTACCTCAAAGCATAAATAGGTGTAGTCAAGGTCAAGAAGCTGGAATGCTTCGTTATGCATAAGGGGAGAAATACTGTGCGCTACCGGGCTTCCAAGAAGTGCGGTAAGACGGGTATGGCCGGTAATTGGAATCATAAGGAACCTCCTGAAATTTTATAAACTTACTTCTTATCTTATTCTAATAGAAAGGAGATGTCAAGAAATGACAAAACCTATTCAGATCAAGAATCTGACCATTGGGGCAGGAATCCCCAAAATCTGTGTTCCTCTTACGGGAACCACAGAAGAAAAAATCTGCCAGGAAGCCAAGGATGCGAAAAAAGCCGGAGCAGACCTGGTGGAGTGGCGTGCGGACTTCTTCGAGGGCCTGATGGACAAAGAAGCCTGTAAGCAGGTGCTTGGAAAGCTTTCGGAAATCCTTGGAGAGACTCCGCTTCTTTTTACTATCCGCACAAGCGAGGAAGGCGGAAATATTGCCATCTCCATGGAAGATTACAGCGCATGTTGCCGAAACGCTGCCAGAAGCCACATAGCAGACCTTGTGGATGTGGAAGTGATGGGAAATCCAGAAGAGAAGAAAAAACTGGTGGCAGAGCTTCAAAGGGAAGGTGTCAAAATCATTGCTTCTTCCCACGATTTTGACAAAACAGACAGTCAGGAAATCCTTCTGGACCGTTTCCGTGAAATGGAAAAATCCGGAGCTGATATTCTGAAAATGGCGGTAATGCCCCACGGTTTTGAGGATGTGGCAGCCATTATGGAAGCAACCAATGCCATGAGAAAAGAGTGCGAAAAGCCGCTGGTATCCATGGCAATGGGAAGCATTGGCTCTATCAGCCGTATTTCCGGGGAAAACTTCGGCTCCGGAATTACCTTTGGAACGGTAGGAGCAGCTTCTGCACCGGGACAGTTCCCTATTGGAGAGCTGCGAAGTCTTCTGGAAGCGCTGCACCAGAAGAATCTGGAGGCATAATCCGAAAATTGTTCTTTGTGCGAGTATTTTCGGCTTTACTATGCATCTCTCGAATGACTTCGAAAAAAGAAAATTGACAGATCGCGCTGTCGATTAGGGGCGAGAAATTCTCAGGATTTCCCGTCCCTTTTTGACAAAATCTGCGCCCCCTGTGACCGTATAATGGGTTCACTTACCAAAGTGAAGGATTGACGGCCACAGGGGGCTTTTTTATGTATTATGACGTATACATAGACATCGTCTTTCTGACGAATCTTTTTATGGATTATATTCTTCTTCGCATTGTTGGCAAACTGTTTCTGCGAAAAAGAAGCCGCAGAAGGATCTTGCTGGCGGCAGCCGTCGGCGCCCTTTTTTCCTGCCTCATTCTTTATGTACCATCGGATGGGCTGTTTCCGGCAAAGGTGCTTCTTCATGGAGGCTGTGCCTGGATCATGCTGGTTCTGGGACTGGGGCTTAAGCCGGGAGGAATGCTGGCGAAGGCACTGGTGACTTTTTACCTGATGGCATTTCTCATGGGCGGCCTTATGGAGGCGGCGCCAGTGAAGAATGCCGCGCCGCTTCGGTTTCTGGTTGTGGCAGCAGGGGCCTACATGGGACTTAGCGCATTGATCTATGTCAGCGATTCTTTTCGTGCCAGGTGGAAAAACATCTATCCGGTTACCCTGTCCTATCAGGGAAATGTACAGCAGTTTTTCGGGTTCTGGGATACGGGGAACCTTCTTGTGGATCCGATAAACGGAGATGGGGTTTTTATTGTGAAACCTGAGGTTTTGGAGGCAATGCTGCCTGAAGAGAAAAGAGACAGGCTGATGCACCTGCAGGAGGATCCAGGGGAGCTGGAAGGTACGAAGCTTACTGATCTGCATCCGCATTTTCTACCCTACAAAACAGTGGGAAAGGAAGGCGTGATGCTGGCGGTGGTGTTGGATGACCTTTGTATTCACACTCCCGGGGAGGTGATTCATGCAGTGAATCCGGTGCTTGCGCTGGCGGTGGAACCCTCTGCTTTGGGAAAAGAGTACCAGGTACTGTTAAATTCCAGAATATTGCATTAGGAGGGGGACTCGTCTATGAACCGATCAGCAGCAAGTGCAACTTATTATCCGTTTCAGGTGATGCCAAGATTCCTGTTTGGCAGGCAGGGAGATGTTTATTATATTGGCGGAAGCGACATTCTGCCGCCGCCGCTTGAGAGCCAGAGAGAAGCCAGGATCCTGGAGAAGCTGGGGACACCAGAGGAAAAGGAAGCCAAATCACTTCTTATTGAGCACAATCTTCGGCTTGTGGTGTATATTGCGAAGAAATTTGACAACACAGGGGTGAGTGTGGAGGACTTGATTTCTATTGGAACCATCGGACTGATTAAGGCAATCAATACCTTTAATCCGGTGAAAAATATTAAGCTTGCTACGTATGCATCCCGGTGCATCGAGAATGAAATCCTGATGTACCTTCGCCGGAACAGCAAGACGAAAATGGAGGTTTCCATAGACGAGCCTTTGAATGTGGACTGGGATGGAAATGAGCTTTTGCTGTCGGACATTTTGGGAACAGATGATGATGAGATTTCCCGCCGTCTGGAGGATGAGGTGGAGATTCGTCTTCTTGGAAAAGCCATTTCCAAGCTTTCACCAAGGGAGCAGACCATTATCAAGCTGCGGTTCGGCCTTGGCAGACACGAAGGCCGAGAGAAAACCCAGAAAGAGGTAGCGGATCTGCTTGGAATTTCGCAGTCTTATATTTCGCGGCTGGAGAAGCGGATTATGAAGAGGCTGAAGAAGGAGATTGTGAAGTATGAGTGAAAGTAAATGAGGTAAGCTGAATTTATCTGAAAGTATTGAAAATAAGGGGGAAATTTATCTGGAAATTTTAGAAACAATTTTGCATATAAAATAGAAATGCGGGGCATTCTGTTATAAAGGTAAGGAACAGTTTTACATGAAAGAACCCTTTTAAACGGAGGAGAATTGCCTATGAATGCAAATGCAGAATTTCTAAATTACGTATACCAGAATTCCCAGATGGGAGTAGATACCTTAGAACAGCTTCTGGACATCACAGAAGATGAGAAGCTTCAGGCTTATCTGAAAAAGCAGCTGGAAGGCTACTGCAAATTCCACAGCGAAGCCCGCGACCTGCTGAACCGGAACGGATACGATGAAAAAGGCCTTGGCACCTTCGAAAAAATCCGCACCTACCTGATGGTGAATCTTCAGACCATGGCCGACGCATCCACCTCCCACATCGCCAAAATGCTGATCCAGGGCAGCAGCATGGGAATCACCGAAGCCGTGAAAAAACTTCATCAGTATGAAAACGATGTGGAGAAAGATATTAAAAAGCTGATGGAACGGCTCCAGGAGTTTGAGGAGGAGAATGTGGAGAAACTGAAGGAGTTTCTGTAGGCGGAGGAGCGCAGCGACTACAGAAAATGCTTTGATACAATAAAAAAGAAAGAGTGCAAAAATAATAAGTTCGCAAAAATTTTCTCGTTATTACACGAAAATGTAATTGGAAAATTTTGCGAACTTATTGTTCTTTTCTGGGAGAATCTTCAGGTAAGACAATTTTTGTGTTGGTAAATCCAAGAATATAGTCAGCAGAAACGTTATAGTATCTGCATAAAGCAACCAGATAGCGGATTGGCATTTCATTCGCACCACGTTCGTATCGTGCATACATCGTTTGTGAAGTGCCTAAATAATCAGCAATCTGAGTCTGGGTTTTATCGGCATCCTCGCGTAAATCGCGAATACGTTGTCTGTAATTCAAGTAAATCCTCCTGAAAACATTGAAAAAATAAGATTTCATTTTAGTTTTTGTATAAACCTAAAAAATATGATTCAGAAATAAAATTTATATAATTTTAGCATAGGAAGATTCTTTTATATTGAAATTAGTAAATAAATGTACTAAAATAAGAAATAGTAAATAAATTTACTAAAACCACAAACTCTGGTTTTTTAAGAATGGAGAATGTTATGGAATATATAATTATTTTACCGATTACATTTGAAGTAATTATTGGTGTTTTGATGCTTCTGTTAGGTGCAGGCTATACATTTGTGGCAAATATTACCGATATGATAAGGGGGATATCCTGGGTATCATTTTTTCTATGGACTTTTTTTCAGGCAGGGAGAGAAATCGTTTATGCTTTTAGAGAAAGGCGGTTTATATGGATTTTATATGGTATTAAGTATTTGTTTTTCGGAGCGTTTTTTTCATATTTTCCATATGCATTATGTCTTGTCTTTTTTGACAATGCAGAAAAAGTAAATTGTATCAGTGTTATGATATCTCTTGCTATTTTGATCATAATGTGTGCAGTGGATAATTGGTTGATGAAAGAATGGGCAGGTGTTGGTGCGTTTATTACTGCACTTATCATACAGTTTGTGGTCATGATCGTTCCACAGGTATATGCGTATAATGTTTGGGCAGCAGAAATTTTGGAAACTCCTGTGGAAGAAAGCATTACATATAAATTAGATAGAGAAAGTTTTCCGATTGTAGAAGCAGGGTGTAGATATAAGTATAAATATGGTGTTGCAGTATCGTACTTTCCCCTGTCACTATCTATGACGGGCTATAAACTGAAAAAATTTCATAAGGGAGAGGTGGTATATTCTATTGGAAACCAATCGGATTTTGGAAAAGTCGGATGGTTAAAAAGCGGAAAATTCCGTTATGAAGATTGTCCATTGGTTTGCAATGCTGATCGGTCTGTGGTTGGTTATATACCTATAAGTCATTTTGAAGGATATGCAGATAAAGAATTGCTTGAGTCAGTAAAAGAAGATGCGCTTGGACAATCTTTTGAGATTTATAACTTACATAAAAATAAGAATGGCTCTTCAAGAGAGATACAGACACATATAACTTTTCTTGATGCTTCTACTCTTTATCTTAAAGAAAGTAAGTTCACACCAGTGTGTAAGGAGAACAGTGATGGAATGGTTTTTGAGGATTGGGAAGAAGAGAGTATGATTCAGGAAGCATATTATTCCTATGAATTTACCAAAACTAAAAAGGAAGAGGTGATTTTAAGTTTTAACAATGGTAAATACAATGTGGAAATTAATTATAATAACAATACGATTTCGAGCATCCATGCAATAGATTAGGCAGTGAAAGCACTGCCTATGGGCGCTTTGGGAGGAAAGGCAGAAAAATGAACGAATTTAATAACAGGAAACAACAAAATGGAGAAACAAAAAGATTAAAATGTCCATCTTGTAACAGTACTAATTTACAATATGTGACCGAAACAGAAACAAAAGTAGAAACTTCAGGAGGATATTCAGGCTCTAAAGGATTCCTGGGCTATCTTTTCTTAGGACCATTTGGACTGCTTTGCGGAAATTGCGGAAAATCCCAGAAAACAACGGTTACAGATGAACATAAGCATTTCTGGGTGTGCTCTGATTGTGGCTGTAAATTTCCTGCACTTGAAGATCTTGAACTGGAAATACAAAAGAAGAAAAATGCTTTAAAAGGAGTCAGATCAATATTTGTTTGCTGCTTAATTCTTGTTATTATGGGAATTTTGATAGATTATTCTTTGCTTAAAATTATGGGAATAGGATGTGCAATTTTTACTGTAATATTAGTTCCTCTGCTTAAGAGAGAAATAAAAACAAAGGAATCAGAATATGCAGAACTTGAACAAAAAGTTAAAATGTAAGCTCCTGCTTTTACATAGATACTTTATGCATATAGGAAAATACTCCGGATGTCATCAGATGCCAGAAAGAAGTTTTTTTATAAATGGGATGCAATTTCCATTATGTGCACGCTGCACAGGGATTTTAGCAGGATATTTAGTTGGAGTTCTTTTATTTGTGCTGAAAATATTTGTACCTATAGAATTATGTTTATGTTTTGGCTTGGTTATGCTGGGGGATTGGTATATGCAGTATATTGATGTTCTGCCGTCAACTAATATACGCAGGTTTATAACTGGTACATTATGCGGCATAGGGTATCTGCAGATTTTAATTAAAATATTTTATATGGTAGCGAAAATGGTATAATTTTATATTTTTAATGAAAGGTATATTTATAAAACCTTCTGTTGCTGAGACGAGTAACAGAAGGTTTTTTTATGGAATGCTGATAAGTGGTTATAGGGGGGAGTGTTTGGGATTTTGGTTTAGGTACTCATTTAAATAGGCCTGTGCTTTCTCCTCGGAAAGATGAAATTGGGAAATCAGCTTTTGAATAATGAGGGCAGAGGAAGCGTTAAATTCCATACAGGTTTCAATCGTAGTGCGGATACCTATTTCAATTGCTTCTTCATATGCCTCTTCCCGAAGCATGCGCATCGTTTTCTCTTCATCATATTCGTAAATACTCATAGCTTTTGCCTCCGCTCGATTTTTTAATAGAAAATCCCGCAGAATATTTTCCTGGATACATTCGGTGATGGCTTTTTCAACAGCGTCAGATAATGGCATCTGGGCAGAGTAGGTTCGGATGCGTGATACATATTCGGAATAATCACGAAGGGTGTGACAAGCATCCATCAGTTCCTGATTATGTCCCTTGTTTATATTTAACATGACAGCTTTCAGCTCCAGTGCAGGATGATCTGCAGTAGGATGGAATAAATCAGAAAGCAGGTATTCCGTTCTGTCAGGCTGTTGTTCTCTTCCATTGTAAAAAATAATAAAAGAAGGCAATGGAATCTGTATTGCTTTAGTACCATACAGGTTCATATCTTTTGTATAAGCAGAATAAATATCTGCTATGTACATAAGAAAACGCAGGGGCAGATTAGAGCGTGTTTGAAAAATCATTCCCGCAATCTGCACGCCCCACTTTGCGGTATATTTTGCCCGAATTCAGTTGCCGTAGCCCGCTACGGCGCCCTCATCCGGACAAAATCTCCCGCAAATTGTGACGCACATCTTGCAGAAAGCCTTTTTCAAACACGCTCTAGGATTAACCGTGGATTGCTGCTCATAAAGTGCCAGACGCATATCAATGATAAAGGAAAGATCATTCGCCATTGTCATATAGATTGCGTTCTCAAGTGTGGTAATGGTGAGCAGTGCGGGATTGTCATAATGGGTTCCGTTAATTGCATTGTAAAGGTTCAGTAATTCTTTCTTGTCATTAAAAATCATCTTGTTCAATCTGTCTTTGTATAAGCGATTAGCAGACAATGTGGTAGTATCCATAGAAGACCTCCTTTTAATAAAAATGGCGGAAGATCTCCTGGATAATCCGATTGCATTCCTATCAGAAACCTTCCTGCTGTTATATGGGAAAAGCATGAGATTTCTGAAGCGGCAGAACGCCGGAGATATCGAAAATGATATCAAATAGACTTACTGAAATGAAATACTTTCTTATAGTATAGTATAAACAAGGAAAAGATGCAAGGAAAATCGTCTGACATAATTCGACAAATAACCTGCACAAAAAAATCTGTAATTTTTTGTAAAAAGTGCTTGACTTCTCCTTGCGGCAGT
>NZ_QTVN01000003.1:0-317 GCF_003460605.1 Ruminococcus sp. AF31-8BH | reverse complement strand
TTTGTAAAAAGTGCTTGACTTCTCCTTGCGGCAGTGGTATATTAAACAAGCTGTCGCAAGGAATTGCTTCTGAAATACTGAAAAAGAAATCAGTTTTCAGAAAATTCAAATTAACTGTTGACAATCGACTGAACTTATGGTAAAGTAATCAAGTCGCTTGAACAGATAAGAAAAATGACGGCGACGAAATCCTTTGGAAAACACTTCGAAAAACTTTTGAAAAAGGTTCTTGACAAGATCTTCCAAATGTGATAATCTGAATGGGCTGTCGCAAAGAGCTGACAGCGGAACAACCTTGATAACTAAACAGTGAAACA
>NZ_QTVN01000029.1:1404-12268 GCF_003460605.1 Ruminococcus sp. AF31-8BH | reverse complement strand
GCTTCCGCCTACTCCATTCTCCCCAGCATAGCTGGGGGATTAGGCTTTTCATTAATAGAATCAACATATTTCAAAAGACGTACGTGAGGCATATAAAAATCTTCAAAATTAAGATTTCCATATGTATCAAAGTCATAATCCATTAATAAAGAAGAAACACAAGTATTTACTCCACTAATGTATCCAAACAATTCTTGTAGTCTTGGAGTATCGTAAAAATCAGTAGCTTCTAAATTTTTATGCATTAGAAAAAGATACATAAATACAGTTAAAATGTATCCCTCTTTTCTGTCAAACGCAGCAGCCGCTTCAGAATTAATGATTCCCTCCAATTGTTCTTCTCGTAGGTCAAACGATTCATATCGTTCTTTAATTTCCTTTATCGTCTTCGGACTCAAGCTATACAAGCCATCTTGTAGACCGTTCAATTTCTCTTGTAGTCCAGGCGTTTCATACTGCTCTTTAAATTCTCTCATTATTTCAGGACTTAACCTACACAAAGCTGAGTCCTTATACATTATTGACTCCTGAATTGCTAATAAAAATTTATCATACATAGCATTTCCTCTGTTTTATTTCCTAATTATAACATAAAAATAAGTTGATGCATATTTTCGCTTTCATATACATCAACTTATATACTCTTTAAAATTTCATTTTCAAATTTCTAAACATTTTTTTTCATATCGGAGTCTAGAAAAATACCACACCTTTCCTTGAATATTTCGGCAAATCCGATTATCCAAAAGATATGCTTCTGCACATAACTCCGGATTATCCTTTTTCCATCCGCTCCTATCCAGGAATTCTTCTATAGAATCATATATTTCAATGCAGTCAGCCGCTGCTATGAGTCTGCCAACATCTGTCTCGTTTATGTGGATATCAAATTCCCGCATGAGAAGGATTTTAAAGCCATACCGTACCATGGAATTCTCTTTGATCTGTGACAGGTCAATTGTCATCTACTTCCACCTCCTTCCTAGCGAACAAATCTTCTACTCTTGTTACACCCAACTTCGATTCCGTTTTTTTGCCTGGTTTTCTTTTGGGCTTTGCATCTACTGCGAGCGGTTCTTCACACGCTTCATCCATACTGGATTTAGGTGGAAATGAAATAGATACCTCATCATCCTGCTCCATATATGAAAAAGGCTGTTCCTGTGCTTTTTCCTTTTCCCATTCTTTGTGCCAGTCCGGTATGTGTTCCACTACTTTTTCCAGCCGGAGATTCTTTGCATCTTCATGCTCGGTATAGTCCATCTTCTGGAATTTTAATACATTATGCCCGCGGATAATCAGGATTCCCTGATTTAGGGGATAACGAAGCACCTCGTCAGGAAGAAGAAGCTGTCTTTTTCCAAGGGATTTTGACTCTGAATATTCCGGTACATAATCCGTTGCCCGGATGGTATAAAAGTTTTTCCGGACAGAAGCCACCGATACCGTAATCTCTCCAGTCCGGTCACTGTAGTAAGTCGCAGTTGTCATATCATTACACCCAAGGAATATTGAGAAATCGCATCCTCCAAGAATCTCTTCCCACTGATTGTCTGGGTAACGATTCTGAAGCTGGGGAATATTCTGAAATAAAATGCTCATTCCAATCCGTCTGGATCTGGCTGTTGCCAGCTTCTTTTTAAAATCCGGAACGACACCGATGTTTGGAAATTCATCGAGTATAAAACTGACTGGAACCGGCAGCACACGATCTTCTGTCCGGTCTGCAAGGCGAACCAGTTTTATGATCAAAAATGAAGTGAACAAGGTTGCCAGCATATCAAAGGTAGAGTCCTGATCCGACGTAATACAAAAATACGCACATTTTTGTTTTCCCGGAAGGGTGAGGTCGATGTCTGTATGACTGGTAATCTGCTGTACCAGTTTATTCTGTAAAATCTGCAGCCTGGTACCAAGCCCAAGTACCGCATTTCCCTTTACTTTTTCTGCTTTTGCAAACAGCTGGTAAGGTCCTTTGGCCGGATGATTGGTTGGCAGCCTTTCAAAAATGGAATCCAGCATATCTACACTTTTATTCAGCAAAAGCATATAGGCTTCTGCAAATGTCCTCTTCTCTGGCGGATATTCCTCGTATACGTATAGGCAAAGAGCTTTTAATAAATCCATTTCCACATTGTCGTAAAAATGATCAAATTTATCTGTAGTATTTCGGATAACCACATCACAGAATACGTCGATCAGCTCTCCCTCATCAATTTCCGCCAGACAGTTCCAGGCATCAGAGTGTATCAGCTGAATCAGGTTAAACTGCTTCACCACATACCCGTTTTCTTTTAAATAGGCACATAAATCCTCATATAGTTCCGATTTTGGATCTGTAATAAACATACTCTCACCGCGGCGCACGCACTGTAACGCCATTACTCTTGCAAAAGCCCTGGATTTCATGGATCCCTGGGAACCGCAGACTGCTATATTCCGGTTCAGCCTGGAATCCACCGGAAGGCTCAATACATTTCCAGTTCCAATCTCCCTGCCAAATATGATTCCATTTATACCATCCATTGTTTTATCTGCCCTCAGAATTTCCGCCAGTTCCTTATCTCTCATAAATCCCGCAGTTCCATAAGTACCCTGGGTAGATAATTCAAAGCCGCGTTCATCCTGAAGTGGATTCACCCGTCCCCGATAAATCACAAGAGCCATCAGAAATAAGAGAATTAGAATGGAAAATAATATCCACATCCTGCCTTTGGTACTGGTCCATCCTGCCGCCATGCAGTGAATGGGATTTAGATCAACATTTGCATCGTCCAGGAGGATTTTTAAAAATCCTCCCAGATATCCTGCTAATAATACACCTCCACAGATAACTGCCAGTAATTTTCTTTTATCAAATTTTTTAAACATCCTTTTTCCTCTCTTCACCTCTCAGTTCCTCAGTCATATGGTATTGGACCAGATTGTCGTAGTAACTACACATGGTATTCACGGAATTATACAGAACTGTAAGAAGCACTGCCCGGATATTTCTGGCCTTTGTGGTATTTGAATCCATGCTGAACAATACAAAGTCAATATGTTCCTTTTTTAGCTTTAGAAATTGTGCTTTTACCACATTCACTGGTTTTTCCTCCCGGTTCACTCGGATTACAGCTGCAGTTGAAGTCATTACATCCACAATCAATCCCAAAATTTCTTCAACCCTGCTGTCATGGGGATGATCCAATATCAGGTTATCATACTCAATCTGCTCCTTTACCTGTTCTGCCACCTCCCGATACGAAGGAATAGAAAAATCTATGTTGTAATCTCTGTATGTATTCTTTGTATATGTCTCCCCCATATCGGAGACAGCTGTCACTTGTTTCGGGGATACCCTCTCACTTATTTTAGTGACCCCTGTCACTTTTTTCGGTGGGGGCTGTCCCCCAAATAAGTGATAGGGGGTATCTGATATCCCTACGGCTGCATTTTCCAATGTTTCCGGATAGGTTAACTGAATCAATACGTCTACATCCAGATCCAGGAACATCACATTGGAGTAAAGCTGCCCTTTAATGCTGACGGTCCGGAATACCCTTGTTACCACTCCCAGCTTTTCCAATTCTACTACAGCATTTACTGCATCACGCTTGGTTATTCCAAACTGATCCGCTAACTGCTGATAGTTTCTCTGCAAAATGTCCGCCTGGAATTTCTTTTTAAAGCCGCACAACTGCCCGGTTGCCTCATCCCGGATTTCCACGGGTCTGTACCAGTACACAATGTCTGCCAATATGATAATCGCATTCAAGTTGGGTTTTGCGGTTTCTTTTTTGATCGTATGATACCAGGTGGACGGGATCACATTCCCAGTAAACTGCAGGCGACACATCCGGTCTACCGTCGGACTTCCTGTATCAAATGGATTGCACATAATGCACCTCCCTGACTAGGCTATAGGCTGCGTCTATTTGCCCTTAGCCAGAAATTCCATTATTTTATCTGTATTCAGCTCACGAACCCTCACCTCCTCTCCAAAATACTCTTTAAGTATATTTGCCTGATAATCCATACAGATGATTGTCCCTTGCTGTTTCCAGCCAATTTCCTGCTTAACACGGCATAAATGGCGCATATCCAATTCATGGCAGAAATAAATTGGCTGCATGTCTTTATCAAAGCCCTCACTTAAGGCGTATTGTTTGCGCCTTGGGTACTTCACCAATGTTGTCAGCAATTTTTTTAGCTTCTCTCGTTTCCAGGAAGTTAGTAAAAGCTCCATCTGAACCTCTGCGTTATCTATCCGCGGAACATAATAATAGCGCACGTACACATCATCTACCTGATATAGATTTTTTCGAACACCGCCATCACTGTTTAATAGTACAAGAAGAAATTCCATGTTGTCTCCCAAGATAAGCGAATCAGCCTGTCGTAGTCCTCCACCAATTAACAGCATGCGTTCCGTCCAGGTTCGCATTGCAGTTTCCATTTTCTTGGCCCACTTCATTCTTTTCGCCATGGTGTTATAAACGACATAAGCTGTTTCCCCGGTAAGCAGCACGCCGCATGCTCTGGAGCCTTTAATTGCATCTGTATTTTCTTTGTATTCCAGACTGCCATAGTACACTGCTTTTTTCCCACTTTTTTCAAACCCATTTCCCAGATCCGGTTTCTGGCTTTGAAAAATCTCAATACCCATCTTCATAAAAAAGACCCATACCTCGCTCATCCGATGAAGCCGCAGCCTCTTCTCCGGTTCACTTTTCACATGGTTGGTCTGTGCAGATCCGGAAAGAAAAAAGAAAAGGTCATCTTCATACTTCTCCAGAAGATACCTTTTCCCTTTACTCCTCAACACATATCCCTTAAATCCTCCTGCATTTCTCACAGAAATATAATGCTCCTTTTTTAACCTGGTAATAAGAGCTGCTGCATAGGTTTCTGATCCTACAATCTCTCCAACCAGGCCTGCTGGCAATTCCCCTGAAATCGCAATCAGTCTTAACAACACATCCTCCTTTTTCATTTCCACCTCCCACTCAAACTCAATAAGAATCTGTACCCTATATGTTGAATACTTGGGTATCTTTTCCGGATTCCCATATCCCAAAATACCTTGTTTTTTAGGCGCTTGAATGCCTATTCTATATATCGAATTTTCCTACTCTTAAAGTGCTTCTTTTTCGATATCCAAAGACTGGCTTTTTTCACGGATCCAACCTGGAAATCGGCTTGACTCCATCACAAATAAAAAAGTCCCGTCTTCCGTACCCAGCCTGGTCATATGAAAGGTATCTACAAAAAGGCCGCTATCCGATTTCAGATAAAAGCTGGAAATGATATCCAGAACATGCTTCTCTTCAATGTTGTCATGATCCCGCACCCGTCCCGCTAAAGGCAATTTTTTATTATACACATGCACAAAACATACAAGGCACTCTTCATATGATGGTAGTTCCATGCCATTTTTCACCTGCTTCATACACCAGTTCTGAAGTGCCGTATGGAGCGGTTTATATAAAAAATCCGTATAAAAATCTTTTCTATGGGGCATCAGGAGCGGTAATGCTACCTTTACGATTCCCTCAGAAAATTCCACCTCAATTCCATGGATGGTCACAAGCTCCGCCTTGTAGTTTTCGTATTGGACTGGATTAACTGTCACTTCTAAGGTAAGCCTTCGAAGCTTATCTGTTAATTTTTCAGCTGTTTTTGCAGCTTCTAACACCAGTTCCGTGAAATAATCATATTGTAGTTCCGATTTTAAACGGATACATGAAGTAAGAACATTCCGAGACTCTGCCATATACTGCTCCATCCGCCAGCTTAAAGCCTGTGTCTCATCCAGCTGACCTTTAATTTTTCCAAACGGCTCAGTGCTATTCTTCTGATCCGCATTGACTATATCGGTAATACTCGACTTCCCCACCTTCTTTCACCACACAATACCCAATCACATTCGCTATGTGAATCGCTGATATATAATCAGGATTTTCGACTACAATAATGTGACCGCAGCTGTCAATCACTTTCCTAGAAAACAGATTGTTTACCACTGTAACTTCCGCCTCTGAAATGTACAAAATATCAAAGATTTCTCCCTCACCATAAAAAACAATCCTCACTGGATACTCTTCCTTTGAAGCAGGAAAATGTTCCTCCACCTGTTTTTTTTTCCTAACATCAAGCAGTACCCAGACTGCATTCATAGTTCCCAGATCCTTGTCAGCAATTGTTTCCTCACTTGCTGCCACCACTTCCAGTTCAGGATGAATAAAAACCTGCCTCTCTTTTTCCAACGCCTTAAATGCTTTTCCCACAAAATGATCTCTGCCATCTAACGCAAAATAATCATAAATCTGTGCCTTTTCCAAAACATGATATTTCTGCACAAGCTCTCTGGTTTCAGCAATGACAGGTCTTTGTTTATTTTCCATTTTTTCAATACCTCCCGAAATTTTATCACTTTTATCTATGACGCATAAAGGACGTTTTCTTTGCGTCATTTATAACAACATTCACCATTTTCATACTAATACGTCTTGTTAGTGTCTTTTTATACGTCATTAATGACATTTATCACACTTTCAAATGCGAATGCGTCATATATGCTGCATTCAATACGTCTTTAAAACATCTTTTGTACGTTATTCCGTGTTTCCATAAGCAAAGTCTCCATATTTTTGAACCCGGTCTTTTAATTTCTGCAAATCTTTCCTGTCTGTTGTGATCAAATCTTTTTCTAACTGACTTGCTTTAAACTCTACAACCAGGTTATTACTATTTGTTGAAATTAATCCACAACCTCTCTCAAAGTGAACAATGGAATTAACTTCTGCTTCTGATAAGTCCAGTTCCTTTTGTATCAGTTCTGCCTCTGCCACCTCTAGGTTTAAAATGATTTTGGTCTTGGCGTTGCTTAAAATACCTCTTCCGATCTTACCTCCAT
Organism: Ruminococcus sp. AF31-8BH; assembly: GCF_003460605.1. Lineage (GTDB taxonomy): Bacteria > Bacillota > Clostridia > Lachnospirales > Lachnospiraceae > Blautia_A > Blautia_A acetigignens. Next base: position 5,370 of record NZ_QTVN01000029.1, on the reverse strand, counting down.
TTAACTCATAATAATCTACAAGATCCTGCGATGCACTGATTGCCGCCCCGCCATAAGCACGAATGGTTTTATAGATTTCCTGGATGTAGTCAGCTGCAAGTTCATTAGATGACAACAGCTTCCAGGCTTCATCAATAAAGATTGCTTTTTCCCTGGTTCGGTCCTCTTTCGTCCGTGACCATACATAGTCCAGAGTCACAAACATCCCAATCAACAGATCTCCCGATAATTCAGAAATATCCAGCACCACATATTTATTATTCAGATCCACATTGGTCTGCTGGTTAAAGCTGGCTGCAGAACCGTTTACCAGACGTTTTAAGATATTCGCAAGCCGCTTACACTCTTCTTTTCGAAGAAGAACTTCATGTAAATCACCCAGGATTGGCATTTTTCTATAACAGCCCGGTTTTATCGGATCAAACAGGCTCTGGTTATCATGGGTAATTCCTTTTTCCTGATAACAGATTACCATAGCTTCATCCAGGAGCTGCTTTTCCTCATGCGTCATATCTGGCACCAGAAGACTGAAAAAGATATGCAGGCTTTGAATCTTCACGGCAAGTTCCGATCTTTCCGAAACATATCCATCCAACAGCTCGCTGGTTACTTTATCTGACTGCCTGATCTCCATAACATTGATACAGTTGGAGGAGGCTGGCGAAATCTGAATAAACGTTCCTCCAATATTATTGCAGGCTCTGGCAAATTCATGCCCTTTATCCGGGGCAATGATAAATACCTGGATATTTTTCCGACGCATGCGGAGTGCCATAAGCTGCATGGTAAAGGTTTTCCCGGATCCAGAGGTGCCAAATATAACCATATTGGCATTCTTATAAACAGCTGTATTAAATATATCTACCAGGACAAGAGAACTGTTTGCCTTATTTACCCCCATCAGAATACCGTCTTTATCCGACATCTCATAGGCGGTAAAAGGATAGCAGGCTGCAGCTCCTGATGTTAATACATTTCGTTTTGACCTTTCATAAATTCTTTTATCCAGACATAACAGGGGAAGAGAGGACAAAAATCCCTGCTCTTCCCCAAACAGACACCTGGATACCCCAATATCCTGCGAATTTAACAGCTTTATCATCTCTTTTGAGCGCCATTCTACCGCCCTCGCACTGTGTCCTGTTACAGTTACCAGCGTACTCATATAGTAAAATTCTTCACTTCCAGAGAGTCCACGTTTCAAGTAATAACCTGCCTGAATGGATTCACTTAAGCTGTCAAAATCACTGTTGGAATCAAAGGTATCTTTTATTTTGGAGCGGTTCAAACGAATCCGCCGCCCAATCCGCTCCATACTTTTATTTTTATCCTGGCGAAAGAAAAAAACATCTATATCAATCCCTTCACCAGCATTGATAAGAAGAGAAAGCCATCCAGCAGGCACCCTGGAACGGTATCTGCCAGATGGGATGTAGAGGTAGGCATGATACACGCCATCCACAATCACATATTTATAACTTTTAAAATTTAATGAATTTGGTGCGATCAGCTCTGTTACTGGAATTTCTGCCACACTTTCTTTCCCATTTTCCAAGATATAATGTTTTCGGACTTTTTCAATACGCTCATCAAGCGTTGCCTTCAAGCTGGTATCCCGGTTTAAGAGCTGGTAAAACACTTCCACACAAAACCGGGTTTCATTTTTATGCTCCAGAACTACGTTTCCGCACATAGCAAGGTATTTTTTCGCTGTCTGTACCGCCGATTGCAAGTATAAAAACATATCTCTTTCATTTACGGATTTGGTTCCGCTTAATGGATATTCAAAAATGAGAAAGAAACGCCGTGTAATGGCTTCCCTGGTTCCCAGTTGTGTCAGGAGCTTTGCATAATCTTCCTGTAAAGTCCGACACCGTTCATCTGTTTCCTGTTCTGCTTCTCTTCGTATCTTCTCTATGTAATCCTTGATATCCGCCTTTTTGGATAAAATCTTGAACTGTAAATTAGGCGGTGCAATTTTCAAATAGGACGCAAAAGAATATATAATGTTTCTTTTTTCAGATGCAGAACGTAATAGGAAATTGATGGGTAAAATCTCTATGATCTTAATGTAACTCTCATCTTTTGTTTTGATCACACCATTTCTGATCTGGCTGACTGGCAAATAGGAAGACGCCCAGGTTACCGGAAGGATATCCAGGTCACTGCTGTTCTCTTCCCTGCCTTTTGCTTCTACTGGTTCTGTATCATTGACTGGAATAGGCTGTTTTTCTTTTCCAACTTTTTCGCCAGCCTGCACCGCCAGATTTTTCCGAAGACTGCGTTCTTCTGCTTCCTGTTCATGGAACCGGACCGCAGCTTCCCTTCTTTCTTTTTGTGCCTGTAGTCTGTCTTCTTTTTTCCGAAGCTTTTCTTCCTGCACATCCTGACGCTTCTGAAGACTGGCAGATTTCTTTTTCTCACGTTCCTGCTGCCGTTTATCCTTTTTTTCTAGTTTCTCGGCTTCTTTTGCCTCCTTCAGTTTCCTCTTCAGCTCTTCGATTTCGCTTCCGATCTCTGCCACCCTCCTTTTTTCTCTTTTTGCGTTCCCGTCTACAGCGTTTTTTCTGCTGCTTCCGGATACGGCGGTTTCTCTTTAAACGGTACTGACTGCTTGGCTCTGTCAACACACGCCGTTTTACAAGATATGAAAACAGCTGGATAAGAAAAGAGGAAAGACTTTCGCCCTGGACACCGATCACCGCCAATATCACAAGCGGCAGAATCAGGATGATCCCGACATAAATCTTCCCTTTTATTCCAAGATTTAAGAATACTAAAAAGCGGATTCCAACGAGTGCCAAAAATGCCGCTTCTACTACGTTTCGGGCTTCTGCCCTTCCAGAGAACAAGGTTCCCTCTGATACGTTTTGTCAAGGGTGTTTAAGAACTTTTTTCGCTGTCATTCAAAATCAGACGCTTGATTTTGTCGCTCATGGTTTCTTTGCTCGTTTCACTGAAATGGATTTTGACGCGGTAGGTGGTCTTTCCGATTTTCTTTATCATTACAGGTGGCGCGGCTTCCTTTACGGTCAGAGGGGAAGCGGTTGCGGGGGTGCTGCGGTTGCTGGTGTCGTTGTTCATAGGCTCTCCTTTCCATGAGAAAAGCCCCATGCGGTCATACATGGGGCGGTGGTTTTGAGGTTGAAGTGGCGAAGTGGCAAAGTGGCAAGGTATCTGGGTTTTGCCACTTGGATTTTGCCAGTTCACTTTTTTAGGGCGTGATACCATGCTGCGCCGATACGCTTTGAAGTAATGCGCCCGTCAAGGTTTTTCTTTGCCGCCCGGACAGTACGGGCAGAAATCCCCGCGTCGGCTGCGGCTTTCTCTATATCCTCGCTGGCAAGCTCTTTTCCGTCTGCCAGTAGGTCAAGTATCAGCTTTTCAGCCTGTTCGGTTTTGGTGGCGTTGTTGCCGCCCGCGCCGGACAGCAACTCGTCGGCGGTTATATCATATTCGCCTATCCACTCAAAGCCTGTTTCCGGGTCAAGGCAAAAGGCTACGGGCTTTCCCTCCGGCGCAAGGGAAGATTTGTCGTGAATGATAACGCGCACATTCGGCTCACGCTTTACGCGCCCAATAAGAAGCACGCTCCGGGCGGCTGCGCGGAAGTCAATAGAACCTAAACCCCGGTATGCGCTCTGCCCTCCGGCAGCTTTGTTGAGATGTCCGATAAGGATAACGGCGCACCCGGTACGCTCGGCAACATCGGCAAGGCGGCGGAACATGGGGCGCACTTCGTTTGCCCGGTTCATGTCGGTTTTTTCGCCCATGTACGCCTGTATGGGATCAAGGATAATCAGCCGCGCCCCGTTCTGCGTGATTGCCTTTTCTATGCGCTCATCGGACAGGGTAAGCTCCCGCTTGGCTTCATCAATCACAAGCACCCGGTCAAGGTCGGCTTCTGCTTCCATCAAGCGGGGTTTGACGGTATCGCCCAAACCGTCTTCGGCGGTCTGGTAAATC
>NZ_QTVN01000029.1:0-1394 GCF_003460605.1 Ruminococcus sp. AF31-8BH | reverse complement strand
TCAGCCGCGCCCCGTTCTGCGTGATTGCCTTTTCTATGCGCTCATCGGACAGGGTAAGCTCCCGCTTGGCTTCATCAATCACAAGCACCCGGTCAAGGTCGGCTTCTGCTTCCATCAAGCGGGGTTTGACGGTATCGCCCAAACCGTCTTCGGCGGTCTGGTAAATCACTTGGAATGGCGGCAAGGGCTTCATTCCCGGCAGCGTTCCCCCGGTGGTGCAGGCGGCGGCAAGGCGCAGCGCAAAGGTGGTCTTGCCCTCGCCGGGGTTGCCCTGCACAATGGTTACTTTCCCAAAGGGAATATACGGCTCCCATAGCCATTCAACGGTCTGGGTGTCAACCTCGCTCATGCGGATAATCTCAACGGTTTCTTCCTGCGGCGGCTCTTTCAAGCCGTAAATCGCTTCCCGGATATACTTCCCGTCCGCGATTTCTGCCCGGTGCTGCAATACCTCATTCCAGTCCTTGTAAAGCGGGAGAAGGCGGTGGACGGTCAAGCCCTCCGGCACAAGCTCCGCAAGGCGGCTGCAAGCATCGTTTCCGGCGTTGTCGCTGTCAAGGCAGAGGTACACGGTCTTGATGTTCGGACGGTCAGAAAGGAAACGCAAAAGGGCTTTTTCGCCCACGCCGCCCAACGCCAGATAGCTTTGCTTTTGCCAATCCTTTTTGAACAGGCAGAGGAAAGATAAGAGGTCTATCGGGGCTTCAAAGACAAACAATCTTTCGCCCTCGCCCCGGTAGCAGAAGTTAAAGGCTTTGTCGCTGCCTTTCACATCAAGCCGGAAACTCCCGGCTGTTCCGCGCTGGTGGGCGTAGCGTGGTATGCCGCTTTCATCTCTGCCGACGAATACGGCGTTGTGGTGGGTTGCGTCCTCGTAAATATCGCCGCTGGCAAAGAAAAAGCCCGTCACATCTTCATCAATGCGGCGGGCAGCTGTGAGGTAGTTCCTCGCTGTTCGGTTGTCGGTGCTGCGGGGCGGCAGTCGGAAGTCAGAAAAGGACGCGGGGCTTGGTCTGTCCGGCGGCGGTGTAGCTCCCTTTTCTCCTGCGAGAAGTTCAACGGCTTCGGTGAAGCTCTTGCCGAAAAACTCCATGACAAAATCAATGGGTGCGCCGCCCTTGCTCTGGCTGTGCCTGTACCATTTGTTTCCCCGGACGGTCAGGCTGTCGTGCCGCTTCCAGCGGTATTCATTCCCGGCGCGGGTAAGCTGCTCGCCCTGTGATTGCAGGAAAGAAACAAGGTCGGCTTGGTTGGCGCGGTCTATCTGTTCTTGGGTGTAATACATGGTTGATACCTCGCTTTCTGTGGTTGAATTGTTCATAGGTTTTGAGTATAATGAAATCGACAAATCGTTAAGGAAAGAATCGAAGGTGGTGCAAACGAAAAAGCAGTAT
>NZ_QTVN01000028.1:3218-16335 GCF_003460605.1 Ruminococcus sp. AF31-8BH | reverse complement strand
CCCAACAACACGCCTATCCCACCCACGCCCCCGGAGTTGGACGCAAAACCGCTGGATAAGGTAAAGGAGCCCAAAGAACGCCGGAAAGGCCGGGAGCTGGAACGCTGATGGAGAACCGCAAGCGGAATGTCCATCTGCACGTCATGGTAACACCGGACGAGCTGGCGGCCATCCATGAGCGGATGGCCGAGGCGGGCATTTCCAACGCCGGGGCTTATGTACGGAAAATGGCTCTGAACGGGTATATCCTGCACATCGACCTTACGCCCGTAAAAGAGCTGACCTCTCTGCAACGGCGCTGTTCCAACAATCTCAATCAGGTCGCCGTACACGCACACACCTATGGCGTGTACCCGGAGGAAATCGACGGATTGAAGCGGGACTATGAAAAGCTGTGGGGCGAGGTGTCAAAGGTGCTGCGGGAGCTTTCCGAGCTGGTGGCAAAGTAAGACGAGGGCGGCAAACTCCTTAATTGGAGCTTGCCGCCCTTTTTCACTTAGGACCATTATGGCCCCAAGTGACACTAATGAGAAACATCATAATATGATTATATTTCCGCTATTTATGGATGCACAGAGTTTTTCAATGCAGGAAATAATATCTTTGGATTCTCTTTTTCCTACATTAACATTATTGTGTACGATGTTATTGCGTATTTTTCTATACTTCTTTACTTTGTAAAGAGCTTCTTCATCTTCAGCATTATTCGTGTTTAACAAATTTAGGGATTCCATCAGAGAGATCCTTACAAAGTCGTACTTTCTGGATAAAGTTATTTCTAAAAACCTAAATGCCGCAATAACGGCAGCATTGTATTCACCCTTGTCAAACAGCCTCAAATAATCCTTTTCGGCTTCCGGTTCGTTTTTCTTGCCGTTATTGTGCGCTTGTAAAAAATCATTTAATGTGTCCACAAAATGCTTGTTATCACCATATAAATTATATTTGAAAAGATGTAGACTTTGTAAATCAAATGGCAAACTATCCGATTGATCTTCATCTACAATCAATATAGATAGCTTGTTCTTGCTCATTATGTTTCCTAATTCCCACATAATATTTGCGTTGTTACCAGAGAGATCAACAATGGTCATTGAAGCTTTTGAAATCAGAGCGTCAGTCTTTCGTGTTATAATTTCGCCTGGCATTATAGTTTCGTCTAATGATATGGGAGAAATACCGTTATTGTATAATACAGGATATAGCAAATCTTTAAGAAAGGATAATCTTTGATATGGTGCTGAAATATAACAAAGTCTATTATCCGTCTCTGGCATTTTTAATTCTTCGGAAGCCTTCTCGTTTGTGAACACCATTTGTTCGGGGAGCTTTTCATCAATAACTTGCTTAATCTCAGAAAAAAACTCATCCAAAATATCAGGATAGTCGGCTTTGTCACCCGGAAGATTTATAACTTTAATATTTCTTCTCTCAAAACGTGCTATTTCTATGGGGCTGGCATCTACTAAAACTACATAAGCAGGAGTGCTTAGTTTCCCGAGGCGGGAACCAATAATTTGCCACAGTGTTCTAATATCGCTGTCGTCAAAACTATATCCTATAAGTAATAGCGTTTTAGTAATAAATAGGTTGGATATGTATGTTGATAAAATTTTGTTTTTATCAACATATATATCATAATCGTATTCGGTTATTACCATTCTTTCAGGATGATTAAAATCTCCATGCAGTTTAATAAGTTTAGTTCTTTCATGTGTGCTTATTGGAAGGCGCTCCTCTGAAACTACCATCGAAAAAGGAATGTGTTTCTCATTTAATGTTTGTTCAATGAGGAAATCAAAATTTGTCGTGCAAATAGTATCAAAATAAAGATCGCAAAATGTCCGATGTGTTTTTCCCGGCTTTAGATCATTAACATAGAGTTCTCTTGCCAAAAGTTCAATGAGCTTAGTCCTTGAAAACTCACTTTCAAACAACGATAATGCGTCAATGGCATTCGTATAAGTGTAATTGGGAATGTATGTTGCCACTTTTTTCCCGAGCCCTTCCCAATCTAAAATGCTCGCACCCTCTGGGGCAATAGCATTTTTTGAAAAGCCTGCCCCAACAAACGGAATAACTCTATTATCAATAAAATCTTCTTGTAATGTCTTAGGAATGTATTTCAAATATTTTCCGCTCATTGGTATTCCTCCGTTGCCCGCTTTTTAATAATTCTATCTCTTGCGTGCCTGTTCGTCAACTAAAGACTGGGTGTAGTAATACACTGGGGACAGGATTCACTAATCTTTTGCGACATTTATGTCCCCAGGCAGGCATGGTAAAATAGAGATAGAAAGAATAAAGGAGGTTTTGATGATGAAGATACTGCTGAAAATATTGGTTGCGCCCTTCGTTCTGGCGCTGTCCCTTCTGGCGGTTCTGGTGGTGTTTCTGTTTGATATTTGTGCCTTCCTGTTGACGATTGCCTCCGTGATTCTGGCGGTGCCGGGTATCGCCCTCTTTTTCACGCCGACACCCATCGGCGGGATTGTATTTCTGTTCCTCGCCTTCCTCCTTTCGCCGTATGGGCTGCAAGCGGCGGCATGCTCTCTGCTTTGGGCACTGGACGGAGGAAAATTCGCTCTGTATCGGTTTCTGACAAGTTAACTTCGGGTCAGCATGGCCCGAAGCAGGAAAGGGTGGCTTGAGGCCACCCTTTCCTGCTTTATTCTATATCTACATACGAAAAAGATTGCGGGGCAAGTGTGATATTGTAATCTAATAAATCTCGTGGAGGATCAAATATTTCCACTTTTCCTAATTCATAGGCGTATGCTGTTTTGCACCCATGAAAATATTCCCGATATTTTTTTCTGCTAATGCCCGCGTTACTTTTAGTCTGTTCCCATAAGGTGGAGGGAGCTGCACAAATAGTCCCCAGTATTTCAACTTTTGCCACTACTTTCATTACCGGAGATGTGCTATATACAAGTAGAACAGAACTGTTACTGCGTGCTAGCCGTTTACGATATTCATATTTTTTTGTACCAGCCAATATCCTATCAACATATTCTGGTTTTATTGATAATAGAATCGCCTTCAAAATTAAATCCTCATCATTCTACATACTTAATTTCCGTCTCAGAATCGTGCATAATCTGATTATATTGTTCATCACTCAATTTCATAAACGATCTAGGCCCCCTTGGAGCACACACAATGTCATGGTCCCAAAGGTAGCCCAATGTTAATCTTTTGCTCAGGCTTTTGACAAATATAAATTTTAAAACTTTTAAATTACGCCTATGATCACGCCAAAAGCCTTTCAATTCTTCGGTAGAAAAGACACTTCGATTCTGACAGATACTAAGCAGTTCCTCCTGAGAATGAATATTGCTAATAATTTCATCCACCATAGCGACTGTTGTAACAACCGAAGTATATTTTTTATTTGAACCTTCGGGGCCTGTTCGATAAAACAGAATTAGATCACCTGGCTTTACACCATTTCCGGGAGCCCACGAGATATAGACCTTTTGTAATGCATACCTATGAGGTTCTCTTCCGAGAAAATCAATTTTATTCTCGTTGTTCAGTTTGGAATCCGGGAGTAGTGTGGTGTGATATTGTGGGAAAATCGGCAAAATATACTTATTGCAATCATACTGAATGTTGGGAAAGTTTTTGCGAAAAGAAATATTATGATCAAAATCTTTCATCCTTTTTACTAAAACTTGTTCTTCTTTCCCGTTTCCAATTTTTACTCCATATTCAGTGAAGCCCCACCTTTTCAGTAATGCAGCCAAAGCGGACAGTTCTTCTCTATCTGTATAGAGTGTTACATAAATTTCGTCAACATTGCGTTGTAAGGCATTGTCAAAAATAATTTTAACAAAACGCTCACCCAACCTAAATCCGGTAGATTCAACTTTAAATGTTCCTACTTTTAATCTGCGCATCGGTTTAAAGGGCGGAACAATATCTGAGTAATTCTCATCGACACCTTCTGTTTTTAAGTAGAGGAATCCCAGTACTTTTCCAGCATCCGTATTACATATGTAAGCTTCTTCATCGCACTTGCGAGCAAACCACTTATCAAATCCTGGATAAGCGATACGGAAACTGTCAAAGAAAGAATCGGTTAAATCAACATTTCCGAAATAGGTTTTTTCAACGGCAAGCATTTTATATTCAATGAGACTTGGGTTTTCAGCCGTCGCTGCACTGATAAATGCATTTATTGAAAAAACTCTGTCACTCAAACCTAGCTTTATAGCTTTATTTCTTAGTCTCCGATCCTCCGTGATTAGTATGTCAACTCTGTTTGAATATACTTCAAACAATAGGCAATCATCAATCATGTCATTTTGCGATTTTTCCGGAATTCCGATCAATTCTAAAAAAGAATCGTCTGGTTCCTTAATGGTTTTGATTACCTCATATGATTCCAGCTTTACCGAAATAGCCTCTTGCGTTTCTGGATCTCGATATTTTTTTATTTCGGATATAGAGTATGGATGGATTACTTTATCATATTTTAACTTATCCAACCATCGAAAAAGGTGGCCAATACTATAATTGGAAACACGCTTGTTTTCTCTATGGATGATTATATTTGTGTCAAGCAAAGCTCTCATAATTTGGGGCCCCTTTCTATATAAGATAAGCAACTCGTAATATCAGTTTCATCAAAAAGCATATGATGAACATACAGATTACAATTTATGCTTGTAGCAATCTCATGTGCCTTTTCGTGTTCTGCTTTTTGTAAAAGTAAAATTTGACTTTCGGAATACTCTTTTTTATCTCGCATCGACAAATTTTTTATAATTTGTGAGGACGAGGCCTCTAGCAAAAGTATGGTTTCTATTTCCAGATCATAGAACACCCTACTCGGCAAAATATCAACATTACCATTTATGTCAAATATGCAAAAATGTCCGGCAAGAATAATACTAGGGGTCGATTTCAGAAGTTGCTTGACTTGTGAGGCCAAAATATTCTGATTAGCATCTTTGTCTCTAACCACTTTATTTGCTCCATAAGTTTCACCGTTGACCGCACTAATGAGATCACCAGCAGAAAAATCTGGGATTTTTAATGCAGTTGACAATTTATTACATAATGTGCTTTTCCCTACACCGTAAGTCCCGGCAACAAATATCGTCCCCATACGTATACCCCCCGTTTAACGATCCTTTATTGTATATATTTTACATCAAAATCAAGTTGGAGTCTATCGTGTTTTTGGCAAATATCTTATGTTCGGGCCATGTTGGCCCGAAGTCGGGGCGGTCTGAATGGGCCGCCTCTTTCTTATGGAAAGGAGGGATGATTTTTGGCTACCACAACTTTGTTACAGCGCCATGCGGGTGAAAGCAAAACGATTGCCGAGGCCATCCGGGATTGTCTGGACTATGGCAAGAACCCAGAGAAAACAGAAAGCGGAAAGTATATCTCCGCTTATGAATGTGATCCGGCCACCGTGGCGGACGAGTTCCTTTTGGCAAAGGCCAGCTATGCCGCTATGACGGGCCGGGAACAGAAGAAAGAAAATAATGTGCTGTGCTATCAGATACGACAATCCTTCTATCCGGGCGAGATCACCCCGAAGGAGGCGAACCGTATCGGCTATGAGCTGGCTATGCGCTGGACAAAGGGGCGGCACGCGTTTATCGTTACCACACATATCGACAAGCAGCACATCCATTGTCACATTTATTACAACTCCACCACCCTTGACTGCACCCGGAAATTCCGAAACTTTTGGGGCTCCAGCTTCGCCCTTCGGCGGCTCTCTGACAGGCTGTGCCTTGAAAACGGGCTGTCCATCGTGGAGAACCCGAAGCCCCGGAGCAAGAGCAAGTATCGGAACTATGGGGAGTGGCAAAAAGATCGGAAAGGGCCGCTTTCCTATCAGGACCGACTGCGCCTTGCCATTGATACCGCACTGGCGGAACGCCCCGCTGATCTGGACGAATTTCTCAATCTGATGAAGCGGGCCGGGTATGAGGTCAAGACGGTTCGGGGCGGCGGTATCAGCTTCCGGCTGACCGGGCAGGGACAGGAACGCTTCACCCGTCTGCGTGCCTCCACGCTGGGGGACGGCTACGACTTGCAAGATGTTCTGGCCGCCATTGAGGGCAAAGAAAAACGCCCCGGGCACTCGGAACGGAAAATCAGTCTGGCGGTGGATATTCAAGCGAAGCTGGCTGCCGGTAAGGGGCCGGGCTATGAGCGGTGGGCGAAGGTGTTCAACATCAAGCAGATGGCCGCCGCCCTCGCCTATATACAGGACAATGGCCTGACCGATTATGAGCAGTTGGCACAGAAAGCCACCGAGGCAGCAGACCGTTTTCATGCCATTTCCGAGCAGATCAAGCAGACGGAACAGGCCATGAAAACCAATGCCGGGCTAAAGGCCGCAACGGTTCAGTATGCCAAAACCCGCCCAGTCTTTGAGCAGTATAAGGCGACGAAGTACAGCCGGAAATTCCTTGCGGAGCATGAGGCCGACCTTGAACTGTACCGGGCTGCACAAGCGGAAATGCGCTCTCTGCTGGGCGGGGCGAAGCTCCCCAAAATGGATGTGCTGAAGGAAGAAGGCCGTAAGCTCACAGCAAAGAAAAAACAGCTCTATGGAGAATATCAAAAGGCACGACGGGATATGCAGGAGATCGTCACGATCAAAGCGAACATTGACACTCTGATGGGCTACACCGAACCGGGAAGAAAGCAGGAAAAGGAGCGTTAAGGTTATGAAAACAAGGAGCAAAGCGACGCTGACACTTCGGGCCATGTTGGCCCGAAGATACGGGTTTGGGGCGAGCCCCAACAAGCCGCCTTTGTGCCACTTGTGGCCACAGAGGCATTGCTTGCCACTTAGCGACAGCCCCTAAAATGGCGCAAAAAAACAGAGGCCCTTATTCTGGAACCTCCGTTTCTCTGGCTTTCTTAATGCCCTCGGCTGTGGCTTCTATTACAACAAGCTCTTTTTCATTCATAGAATTTAGGAGCACATCAATGTGCTTTCTGCAAGAGCTTGACCTTGCCCCTCCGTCCGCATGAATAAATTGGTCAACTGAAACGTCAAACATGGTAATGAGTTTAACAAAAAGGTCGAAACTGGGATACTGACCTTTGTTCTCAATATTCATAATGGTACGGGAGTCACGGTCTACTAATTCCGCAACATAGGCTTGTGTCCATCCCTTTTCTTCTCTGGCTCGTTTGAGAGCCGCCCCGAGGCCGTGAAAGTCAAACCTTCTTTCTTCTTGGTCCATTCTCATATCACTCTATATCATTGTACATTTCAGGTCGGGTTATGAGAATGTAATGAGATTTTACACAAGGTAGTATTTCATTTCATCAATATGCAGCCTCCAACTTGTATTGTTCGAGATAAAGAACTATAATGTACTCTGTGGAGGTGCGAAATGGACTATATGACATTGAAAGAGGCCGCCGAGAAGTGGGGCGTGACACCTCGTAGGGTAAATTATTATTGTGCTGGTGGGCGTATCCCCGGTGCTGTGAAAATGGCCGGTGTTTGGCTGCTCCCTAAAACTGCGGAGAAGCCGACTGATAGGCGCAGAAAGGAAGGAAAAAAGAATAATGAAGATTCTCTTAATTGAAGATGATATAGAAATAAGTGAAATGTTATGTAGCTATCTTATAGCAGAAAATTTTGAAGTTGTCTGCGCTACCGATGGTCAAAAGGCATGTGAGGCTTTCGACATTGGTTCTTATAGTATCGTCTTGTTGGATTTGATGATTCCCAAAATTACAGGTATGAATGTAATGAAGTATATTCGTCAAAAAAGTACGGTGCCAATTATCATCATTTCTGCAAAGGATTCGGATTCCGACAAAACTTTAGGTTTGGGCCTCGGTGCGGATGATTATATTACAAAACCGTTTTCCATAACAGAGGTTATGGCGCGTATTAAAGCAAACATACGGAGAAATACCGAATATGCTGCCGTACAGCCAGAGCAAACGAAACTTGTGTGGGGCCCATTGGTTATGAACTTGGAAAATCACACCGTCACAAAATCAGGCGAGATTATCGAACTGACCGCAAAAGAATTTGATATTTTACGGCTGCTTCTGGAAAACCCACAAAGGGTCTACACAAAGGCTCAAATCTATTCTTTAATTTGGAATGATGCCTATATGGGGGATGAAAATGCCGTCAATGTTCACATCAGCCGTTTACGAACGAAAATTGAGGATGATCCACGAAAGCCACAAGTTGTTATAACTGTATGGGGAATTGGCTATAAGCTGGGAGAACAGAAATGAGCAATGCGACAATTATCTTTTTACTAACCCTCTGTATTATGATTTTAATCTGTATCATTGTGTACCAGCAGTTTGTATTCCATAACGGAACAAAAGCAAAAATACATGAGATCAGCAGCAAATTGAAAGAACTTCTTGACACCGACAGCGACGAAAAAGTGACAGTCTTTACCGATAATAAGGCACTGATAGAGCTTGCAACACAAATCAATCGAATGTTGGAAGATCGGCAAAAAGTAAAAGTTGAGTATCGGCGGGCTGAAATGGCATCCAAAAAGATGTTATCTAACATTTCCCACGACATTAAAACTCCCATGACAGTGATTCTTGGCTATTTGGAGATTATGCGTTTGAACGGAACTCAAAGCAATGAAATGTTGCAAAAGGTAGAAAGCACTGCCCAGCGGGTAATGGGATTGATTACACAATTCTTTACGCTTGCTAAATTAGAGGCTGGCGATACAGATATGCCATTGGAGCGTTTGAATGTGAACGAAGCCTGCCGGGAAAATATTTTGGATTTCTATGAACTCCTTTCACAAAAAAATTTTGAAGTGGAAATTAACATACCCGATCATGTATTGTATGCAAATGCCAATAAAGATGCGTTGCAAAGAATTATGTTCAATTTGATTTCCAATGCAATTCGCTATGGCGGCGATGGAAAATATTTAGGTATGTTTTTGCGGGCAGATCAGGCACATATCTATATAGACATTGTGGACAGGGGCCGTGGAATTGAAAAAGAATTTGCCGATTCGGTTTTTGATCGGCTGTTTATGATGGAAGATTCCAGAAATAGTGCTATGCAGGGAAATGGTCTTGGACTGACGATTGCGAAAAATCTTGCCTTGCAACTCGGTGGCGATATTACTTTAGAAAGTCATCCGCACCAGAAAACAGTTTTCACTATTACGCTCAAGAAAATGGCCTATTAAACCATAGGTCATTTTTTCAAGAAAGAAATTTGTAAGAATTATTCAAGAGTTTTGAAAATCGAACTTTCTATAATGTCAGTAGAAAGGAGGGCAAGACAATGCCATTTATTTTACAAACAAGTGGTCTTTCTAAAAAGATCGGTAGTAAGGCACTTGTCACTGATGTTAATATTCATATTCCCAAAGGGGAAATTTATGGTTTTCTTGGTCCTAACGGAGCTGGTAAAACCACAGTGATGAAGATGATTACTAACCTTTGGAAACCTACCAGTGGGACTATTGAGGTGTTTGGAGAGGTATTGACTCCAAAATCCTATGAAGTCTTAAAAAGAATGGGAAGTATCATCGAGTTTCCCACCTTTTATGACCACATGACCGGGCGTGAGAACTTACAGCTTCATTGTGAGTATATGGGCTATTACAATGTTGACAGTGTTGAAAGTGCGTTGCAAATGCTGGACTTGACATCAGCAGCCGATCAGCCGGTCAAGAACTATTCCCTCGGCATGAAAGAACGCCTCGGAATTGCAAGAGCCATTATGTGCAAGCCGGAACTGCTTATTCTCGACGAACCCACAAACGGCCTTGATCCAGCAGGAATGAAACAAATCCGTGATTTATTAAAAACACTTTGTTCGGAGTACGGTATTACCGTTATGATTTCAAGTCACATTTTATCTGAAGTGGAGAGTATTGCGGATACCGTTGCTATTATCCATCACGGAAAAATGATGAAAGAAATTCGTATGCAAGATATTGAGGAAATGAACCTCAATTATGTGGAGCTTTCTGTCACGGATGAAAAGCGGGCTGCCTATGTCTTGACTGAAAAGTTGGGTCTGCAAAATTTTAAGATTCTTGACAGCGGTAAAATTCGCATATATGACCATGCAACGTCTACCCAACAGTTGACGAAAATACTGGCTCTGAATGATGTTGAAATTGTGAGCATTGGAAAGAAATCTGAAACGCTGGAGGACTACTTCTTGAAGCTGACCGGGGAGGTGAAATATCATGCTTAAACTCATTAGGCTGGAATGGAAAAAGAATAATGTAGGCAAGTACATTCGCAATGTGGTTATCATGTCGGCTCTGATCTGCCTGTTCATATTTGCCCTTTGCTATTTGGGAATTGCCAATGATCCTGATACGGGTGTTCCTGATGCGGTGCCGGGTAACAGTGCGATTTCTTCCTCTATCGAGCTGTTTACAAGCATGGCTTTTCTGGTGTTTACCAGTGTCATGTTGTCCACATACATTGTGAGCGCCTATAAAAACAAAACCATGAACTTAATGTTTTCGTATCCAATTAAGCGACAGAAAATTCTCGTTTCTCAAATGTTAGCTGTATGGATTTTCAATTTCGTGGCTCTGGTGCTGACAAAACTATTGATTTACGGCTGCATTTTACTTGGTTCACAATTCATGGTTTCCTCATTCCCACTGGACTACAACATGGCAAGTATGGGGTTCTATATTCAGTTACTCTTAAAGTCCGTTGTCATTGTAACCATGAGTTTTATCGCCTTGTTTATTGGTATGGCTATGAAGTCCTCAAAAGCTACCATCGTATCATCTTTTCTGCTGATTTTTTTGACACAGGCTAATGTGGGCGATTTTTCTTTGGCGGATAATGCCATTCTTCCTGTTGTACTTATGGTACTTTCCTTAATCTTTGCGTTTCTCTCGATTTACAATGTGGAAACTAAGGATTTGAACTAAAATGCTCGATGAAAAGGAAAGTTCTTATAGTGATGCCAATTATAAATTGATATTAAATAGTTATTAAACTGCCGGGCGACGGCAAAAGAAAAAAAGCCGTCGTCCAGCAGACACATTTCCATGCGCCTATGAAGCGGCGGCTTTGAGAAAAATCAGAGCCGCCGTTTCTTTTCATTTATCCTAAACCAACGACGACCTAACACCGTGCAAATCCACGGCGGCATATAGGAGGATTGCCGCCGTGTCTATTTTTGTCTTTTTTCACAGTACCCATGACCTACATCAGTTAAAAAAAGCATAGCTCCCCCTCCGGGTTATTCCGGCTATGTATGTGAAATTTGTTGGAACTTTAACTATTATGTCATTTCATGCGTCCGTGTGGCTTCATGCCGCCCGGGCGCTTTTGTGTTCTTATGGGGCTGCTTCGGGTCATGTTGGCCCGAAGTCATTCCCCGGTGCCGCTCCCCGCCGCCTTCGTTTCGGTCACTCGTCAACCAACAACCGAAACGGAGGTCAATATGGCTATTATCAATTTGCGGGACTATTACCCATTCTATATATCGGATTGCTTCATGGAAGTATCGGAAGAAGTTGCAGAAATGTTCAAAGAGTTTGAGCGTAAAGAGGCTGCTTATCGGCTGCGTACATACCGCCACAAAGCCTACTATTCCCTTGATCGGGATGACGGGCTGGAGCATGAGGCTGTCTTTGTCGCTTTATCTTCCCATGAACTGTATGAGCGGAAAGTGACCATGCAGGAACTTCACGCAGCGATTACCAGTCTGCCAGACAAACAGGCAAAACGGATTTACGCCCATTTCATTCTCGGCATGACCAAACAGGACATTGCCCGGGCAGAGGGCGTCCATGAAAAAGTGGTTCGTGTCGCAATCGAGCGAGGTCTGCGGCGCTTAGAAAAAATTTTGAAAAATTCTTTGTAAGGCGTACCGATTTAGGCCGGAAAATGAAATGGCTTATGAGAGGCAAAACACTTCGGGTCACAATGGCCCGAGGTTCAGACAAGCCTCATGCAGATTGAAAATTGAATAAAAAGACACCCGGATACGAAGGGGAACGCGCTGTGTGACAGACCCGCCATGACCTCGGATTTCAGAGAATACAGTCTTTGTAAAACTGAGCGAGCGAACAGGTCCATGCCATAGGTGGGGAAAGGCTGGCTCCACCGGAACAGGCGCAGAACCCGGATACTTGCATTTAGTCACAGTCCGAGCGTTGAAGCGGTCTTACAAGCCGTGAGCCGTCGCAGGCAATGAGAACGCCTTGCCATCAGAATGGGGAGAGTTGAAATACTATGGGGCATGAAGCCTATGTCCGTCCGGTGTGTCTGAAATGAAATGAAAACCTATGGGGAGCCCCCGGCAATGCTGTCTGATGATAGGCCAACCGATCCGGCGTGGCTCCCCATCTTTTCAAAAAAAGGAGCACTTTATGGGAAATGCGTTTGGAATGATCCCCGGCTTGGAACCGGACGAATGGAGCAATGACGCCTGCCGTGGTTATGTCATTATGGCAATGGAGGACTGCGGATTTTCAAAGAAGGATATACGGCGTGTTGTGGGGCAGCTTTATGAAGTATTTGACCTCAACAGCGTGGAGGACGCCAAAGAAAAGTACCATTCCAGTCCTTACTGACCTCGGGTCACATCGACCCGAAGTGGAGAAAGCTCAAAGGGCGGCACCTGCTGGGTGCCGTCTTTTGACGTTTCCCCACGGGACAAGTGGGAAAGGCTGGCATATACACGCACTTTCGCAAAGGAGGTTTTCAATGACGCAAGCTGTCACTTATGAACGAGAAACAAAGTCTGTCGCATTTCAAGGGAAGATCATTGTGCTGGAAAACCTCACGCCGGTACTTCCCCCGAAGGAGAAAGCACAGCGCAAAAAAGAAATTGAGCGTTGTCTTTATGAGGTGTTCCGCAAATATGGAGACAGATTTCCCTAATCATTCGCAACATTGTTGTCCGGGGCTGCTGATGGTATAATATAGTTGTAAGGTTGGTAGCTCCATTCCAACAAGGAAAGGAGCCCAATATGGAATTTATCAGAGAAGATTGTATTTACGCAAGACAGTCAGTAGACCGCAAGGACAGTATCAGCATTGAAAGTCAGATCGACTTTTGCAAGTATGAATTGAAAGGCGGGAGCTGCCGGGTATTCAAGGACAAGGGCTATTCCGGCAAGAACACGGA
>NZ_QTVN01000028.1:0-3208 GCF_003460605.1 Ruminococcus sp. AF31-8BH | reverse complement strand
TTTCCCTAATCATTCGCAACATTGTTGTCCGGGGCTGCTGATGGTATAATATAGTTGTAAGGTTGGTAGCTCCATTCCAACAAGGAAAGGAGCCCAATATGGAATTTATCAGAGAAGATTGTATTTACGCAAGACAGTCAGTAGACCGCAAGGACAGTATCAGCATTGAAAGTCAGATTGACTTTTGCAAGTATGAATTGAAAGGTGGGAGCTGCCGGGTATTCAAGGACAAAGGCTATTCCGGTAAAAATACGGACAGGCCGGAGTTTCAAAAGCTGTTGGGCGAGATCCGCAAGGGAAAGGTCAGGCGGGTCATCGTGTATAAACTGGACCGTATAAGCCGCTCTATTCTGGACTTTGCAACGATGATGGAGCTGTTTCAAGAGTACGATGTGGAGTTTGTATCCTCCACGGAAAAGTTTGATACTTCGACCCCGATGGGCCGGGCCATGCTGAATATCTGCATTGTATTCGCCCAGCTTGAACGTGAGACAATTCAGAAGCGTGTCACAGACGCCTACTATTCCCGGTGCCTGAAAGGCTTTCACATGAGCGGACAGGCGCCATACGGTTATCAGTTAGAGCCTACTGTGGTAGAGGGTATCCGCACAAAGAAAATGGTTGCCGACCCCGTAGCCGCCGACCATGTTCGGCTGATGTTTGAAATGTACGCTGAACCGGAAACCTCCTTCGGAGATATTACCCGATACTTCGAGGAACAAGGTATCAAGATTTACGAGAAGTCAATGGTTCGGAGTTTTCTTTCCCAGCTTTTAAGAAACCCCGTTTACGCACAGGCCGATTTGGAGCTGTACGAATTTTTCAAGAGTCAGGGTGCAGCGATTGTCAATGACGCTTCTGACTTTGCCGGAACAAACGGCTGCTATCTCTATCAGGGGCGGGATGTGAAAGAGGACAAGGACAGGTACTTAAAAGACCAGATACTTGTTATCGCTCCCCATGAAGCACTCATTTCCTCTGACACATGGCTGAAATGCCGGAAAAAACTTATGGCAAATACCACCTTCCAGCAGGGACGGAAACCGAAAAATACTTGGCTGGCCGGAAAAATCAAATGCGGGCATTGTGGGTATGCTCTGAAAGCCACCCATGTACCAAACAGCACCGGCTATTTCCGCTGTACCAAACGGACGGAAAACAAAGGCTGTCCGGGCTGCGGGAAAATCCGCAAAGAAGAATTTGAGCAATTCATTTTCTCGGCCATGCAGGAGAAGTTCAAAGACTTTCAGATACTCCACGGCAGGGAGGAAAAAGTCAATCCGAAGCTGACCACCTATCAAGTGGAGCTGGCACAGGTGGAGGCAGAAATTGAAAAGCTGCTGGATACGCTGACCGGAGCCAATGCGACCTTGCTTGCCTACGCCAACAAAAAAATTGAAGAACTGGACACCCGACACCAGACCATTTCAAAGGCAATCGCTGAATTGAGCGTTGAAACCATATCGCCCCAGCAGATAAAGAAGTTATCCTATTATCTCGACAACTGGGACAGCATAGATTTTGACGACAAAAGAAAAGCCGCCGATGGTTTGATCTCTACGATCAAGGCCACCAGCGACTGTGTTCAGATAGAGTGGAAAATCTGACATTTCCGCTCTATCGCCCCTCATTTCTATTTTATCTCGTTTGTACCCCTTGTACACCGATGTTTAGTATGGGTGATACAGAAAGCTCAACATTAGATGTGAAAGCAGTGTATACAGAAGATACAGAGCAGAATAGAAATATGCTGTCAAATGTTACGGCTGATTATATAACCGAAAATTGAAAGGTTCTGAACAACTAAAAGATAATCAAGAGTTGATTTATATTCATTTGATTATCGCAGTTTTTAATTATAATTCAAGAGAATCTTCGGCATCTACCCACATCTGCAAATTTCCATCAAGATATAATTTTGCATACTCAAGTGGTTCATCAATAGCAAGTGCGTTTAATGCACAGTCTGATCCGGGTGTAGTTTTTAAATTTTTTTCTGCTTCCCAACAGTCAATGCGAAGCATATAGCCTGCACTGGTATATACATCAATGCTGTTTCTGCGTGGATTGTATTCTGCAAGTATCGTTCTCATCGCATCTTATCTCCTTGTCGTTCAATCAATCATTTGTTACAAAAATCAGAAGCATTTCAATCAGTTCACCATGTCACTTTTATTTTGTGTTATACTGTTTTATAGATTTTTCTTGCCCTTGTATTTGCCCTTATCAGAGTTCGTAAACACTGGTGGGACGATATAACACAAGGGAAACAATAAGGGAAAGCTCACCTGCGACAAATCCAGTGTTTTCAATGGTTTGCGGAGAATTTAATAACAAAATATAACAGTTATTAAATTTCTTAAAACAGGTGAAATCTCAATCGGGATTTGTGGAGGCAAATGTATGAGCGAGTGGAATGCTGTATTATATGATAGTAAGCACGACTTTGTTGCCGAATACGGAAAAGGACTTTTAGAATTTGTGCCTGAGAATAAAAACCAAAGTATTTTAGATTTGAGGTGTGGAACGGGAACGCTTACTGTACAGCTATCGAATTTTGCAGATATAGTTATTGGTGTTGACAGCTCTGCAAGCATGATAGCAAAGGCGAAAAAGCAATATTCCAATATGCAATTTGTGGTTTGTGATGCACTTGCTTTGCCATTTGAGAAGCGGTTCGATGTGGTTTTCTCGAATGCAGTTTTCCATTGGATAGCTGACTATGACGCTTTGTTAAAGCAAATCCATAAAGTGTTGAAGCCAAATGGATTGTTGGTTTGTGAATTTGGCGCAAATGGCAATATTGCAACCATTGAGAATGCCTTTATAGATGCTTGCCGCGATTTTGAATATGAATATAAGCCAAGATTTAATTTTTCAACGAGTGGACGGTTTGCGGACTTGTTGGTGAAGAATGATTTTGTGATTGACAAAGTGTACGATTATGCAAGACCAACACCGCTAAAAGATAACGAGAGAGGATTAGCTAATTGGATGAAGCAATTTTTTGCATCCGATTTAGAAATGATGCTGGAAAAGATGCAGAATGAAATCATTAAAAAAGTCGAGGATTCAACAAAAGAATCTCTTTGGAACGGTAATGAATGGATTGCCGATTACCGCAGATTAAGAGCAATCGCACATATATAAATTTCATGATCTCTCGGAATTCTGATTGATCATGCCAGCGAAACTCTGGCAGTGAACT
>NZ_QTVN01000027.1 GCF_003460605.1 Ruminococcus sp. AF31-8BH | reverse complement strand
AATAGCCGTTCCGCAGTAGCGGAACTGGCATTCCGTTTGAACGTAATTTGCACACACGCACCAGTTCTTCAAATGAATGGGCAAAACGTTCATTATCTTCTTCTGTCCGTTTCTTTGGACCTTTTATATGATTTTTGTGAGAACCCCTTCTGGCTTTTTTGTTCAAATGACGCTCCATAAGCATCTGATTAATATCTTCATTGGTATACCATTTTCCCGATTGATGGATTGCATATGCACCTTTTTCAAGAGCCATTGCAGCCACTCCATAATCCTGTGAAACGACAATATCTCCCTTATGACAGATGCTGATCAACTTATAATCCACTGCATCAGTTCCTGCTCCGACAACAACTACTTCACTACGCTCAGATGCCAGTACATGATTGGTATCACACAACAGTATTACCTGAATATTATATTTTTCTGTTATCGTTTTCACAATATTAACCACCGGGCAGGCATCTGCATCTACTAATATTTTCATTTGTTTTTTCCTTCCGATATAGTTACAAGAATAAACTCTGCTGCTCATATTCCGCTTGGCGTTTTAACATGACTGGTTTCTGGTGAAGGATTGCTTCCATTCTGTCATTGTCAAACCAGTCTGTGAACTGCTCTTTTTCTATAATTAGAGGCATCCGATCATGTACTTTTATCATAGAATCATTAGCCGCTGTGGTTAAAATCACGAATCGCCGTTCATTCTCAAACCAATCACAGAATCCTGCTATGTATAATACCGTCTCATCCGATCTGCTAAATATGTTCTTCTCCTTCATAGAATTCCATTCATAAAAGCCACTTGCCGGAATCAGTAAGCGATGGTATCGAATTCCGTCCCGGAAAGCTGGCTTATCCATGACAGACTCTACTCTCGCATTGATAACCAGACTTTTCCCCTTTGATAGTGGATATCCCCATCTGGAAGTATTCAATTTTAATCTCTGATTTGACATTTCAATAACAGGTGCTACATCTGTTGGGCGGATATCACCAAGAAAGCGATCCTGATGAATCCGCCGATCTATATCATGCACTACCTTTTCAATTTCATTTTCCATGTCAGAATCAATATAATATCTGCCGCACATTATGCTTAATTTCTTTCTAACATTCTATTATATATCCTCTTTTGTTCCTTACAATCTGTTCTCAATATCATTGAGTAACATATTGATTTCTACACTATTAAAAAGGCTTCCAAAATTAAGTTCTTCTCTAAGCAAATCTTTGCGTTCGAACTTTCCATTTTGTGAAATATAATTCAAAAGCTCCATTATATACTTCAATTGTCTCTCATTAAAGCCCTTACCCGACTCATACTGAATAAACAATTCCTCAGCATTTTGACTTATCCCGGTAATTTTCCTCACAAATACAGGTATTTTAGCCTCTTCTTCAAACAATTCTTCATACTCATTCTCATCTTTTGCGAACTTCATCACCTCAGCTTTAAATCCACGAATCGCATTAGGTGTAGGTTTCTCAAAATTCATAACCTGATACACAAGCGCATCATTATCATGCTTCTTTATATAAGATTCAACTTTTTCTTTTAAAGACTTAAAATCATCTACCGTAAAATCAACTGGTTCATCGTCCGCATCATTTGTTTTATCTATTCTATCATCAAAATCTGAAATTATTGGGTCCATTACCACTTTTTCAATAAACCTCATCAGCTCACGAATGTCCAATCGAATTTCATCCATTTTCACAATATTGGTATTTGTTAAGAACTCATTAGTCACAATATAATCTAATGTTTCCTTGTGTGCTTTCACTTCCGAAATATGTAATTTATTGTCTAATAAGTATGCTGCTATCACATAGATTGCCTTCGCTGTAGATGAAAACGTATTACTTTTTTGAAATTTTGTTGCTGAAAATTTATAGCACAGTAAATCAAACAATCTAGATGCTTCCAAATCAATTACGCCCGTTATATTCGGTGCTATATGTTTCCTGATTTCTAAATATATCTGCTGATTTAACTTATTCCAGCTCTCCGTTTTAGAATATTTCTCAACATATTTTAAATTTTTCTGAACACCAATATAATTCACATTCAGTGATCTAACTTCTGCAATTAAAGAACTTTTCAAATCGTTCAGATATGTTCTCTCATTCTCGGACAACTTTTCTCTATTATTTTGCATACTCTTTAAAAGAGCTACTTTTTCCATGTAAATCTTTTGGTTCAATGAAAGAACAGCATCCGACTTATCCTCTCTACCATCGGGATTTTCTTTAAAAAACGGAAAAACATTGCAAACATCAAAAATTAAGAATCCTTGTTTTTCTTTATAATCCTTTCGTTCCTTATCATTTGTCAAGCGTTCAAAATATGACTTAGATGGTGATAATACATTCGCCTCGTCACACAATCTTGTCCCTCGACCTATCATCTGCCAAAATTTTGTTTTTGACATTATCCTCTTAAAAAATACCAAGTTTACTACATCTGGAATATCAACACCTGTATCCATCATATCTACAGATATCACAATTCTTATGCCTTGCCTATATTTAAATTCATCCTGAAGGACATCATTATATTTAATCTTATTATCAATAATAACACAATAATCAACACCATTTACTGCATTTTTATTACACAGTTCAGGGTACATCTTTCTAAACGCCTTTTCTATTAATACTGCATGATTATGATCTCTTGCAAAAATAATGGTTTTCCCCAACAAATCGCCACCATTAACTTTAATTCCTTCTTCCATTAGATCTCGCAATACTTCCCGGATAGTGTCAATATTGGTAATATAAGAATAAAATTGTTTTCCTTCTATTCTCTCTGGAATTGTACCGTCATCCTCTGAAAACAACTCTTCATATTGTTCTTTATCTTCTTCTGACAGTTCTTCATATGTAAGACCATTTTTTAAAATATCCGGAGTTCTATCTAATGCTCGATAATATGTAAGAAATCCATCCTTTACTGCTTTTACCAAATCATACTCATAATTTGGTTCCTGATTATCCAAATCAAACACTCTATACGTTGACTTATGTATATCATTCCTTGGCGTTGCAGTCAATCCAATCATTAAAGCATCAAAATAATCAAAAATTTCAGCATACTTATTAAATAAGCTTCTATGTGCTTCATCAACAATAATTAAGTCAAAGTGGCCCACCCCATAAGGACATTTTGAAGTATCTTTAATTATTGACAACATCGATTGATATGTCGAAAATATAATTCTCGCTTCCTTTGAGCCCTGTACCTTTCCCTCAAGAATCATAGCCATCGGTACTTTAGGCAGAAATTTTTCAAATGTATCTTCTTTAGCTTGCTTAACCAAATTTTTCCTGTCTGCCAAAAATAGTATTCTTTTTGCATAATTATTTCGAATAAAAATATCAGAAATAGCACAGGATACCCGTGTCTTTCCAGTTCCAGTTGCCAACACAATAAGTGATCGAGAATGTCTATTTTCTAAATGCCTAATAACTTCACGAATAGCATCTTTTTGATAATATCTGTTACAAATTTCTGGTTTGGGTTGAGAATCAGTAATATGCCTGCTTCTTCTCTGAATCACATACTCTAATTCATCTTTCCTATGAAATCCAAATACTCTGCGAGGAGGATATACGCCATCTATCATGCTAATTGAATACCCATCAGTGTAATATATTACAGGTCTTATTCCATATTGTTTTTCAAGACAATCCGCATATAAACAAGCCTGTACCCGCCCCTGTTCTTCATTAACAACTGCCTTTTTAGCCTCTATAAGAGCTAATGGCTTTCCATCGTCCCCAAACAAAGTATAATCCACATATCCTTTTCCCGTTGAATTGTCTGCTGATATTGGCATGCCCTTTACAGGAGTCTCTATACACGCTTTATCTTTTTCTATTACATTCCTAATTTTAAGAACGTCCCATCCTGCTTGCACTAATTTAGGATCAATAATTTGCTCCCTTGTTTCCTTTTCATTGCGTGCCAATTATATCGCCTCCTAATCCATGAAATATTCGCTCATCTTCTTGTTTAGTAATTCTTCATATAAGTCAACTCTCTTTTGTGCTTCTACTTTTGATTTATCTACAGTTCGTACAAAATCCGCAAATTGATTTTGAAGTTCAATAGAGGGTAAAGGAAATTGTAATTTTCCTAATCGTTCCTTCGAAATGTTTGACATAGACTTAGCCGAACCATTCGCTGCACTTTCAATTCGGCTTCGATATAAATCATTATTGATCAATTTCCATAAAAAAATTTTATTACAATTATTTTTAGTATTTAGTCTAAATAACAAATCTGGCATCATTAACTTAATAGGAGTTGACTCCACATATGCAGCCATTCCAACAAGTTCCGGTGTATTCTTTCTAGTAAAAAGCAAATCACTTTTATGCACTTCAGCGCTCTCTATAAAATCTTCTTCATTTATAATTGCCTTATTTTCTTCAGGTTTATAAATTCCATATGTAACAGCACTAAGTTTAAGTATTGCAGGTTTATTGTCAATCCTTGCCTCACTAGCACATACAAAACTTTTTCCATTTTCTATATTTTCTAAGCAATCATTAAATGTTACTATCTTCCACCCATAAGGATTAGAAATTGGGTCACCAAACATCTCAATAAATTTACATTTTATTAGTTCATCATATAATTCGATTTGCTTTTTTTCGTTTTCAATCGCTTTCTCAATTATTTTTAACTTCGATACAATTATTTTCTGTTCATTGAGCGTCCCAATATTAAATTCAAAACTAGCCAATGCTGAAAACTTCAGATTGTTCCTAACTGATCCAGAAACTTTTCTTTCTATCATCTGTTGCCCATCTTTAGACTTAAGAAAATATTTCAAATAATCTTGGTTCAAATCATCTGAACATTTGAATACGACGTATAATGGGCTGACAATAACGTTTTCCTCACAATTCTGCCAATCTATTGAGCCTACATTTATTCTTGACGGGTTATATGCGAAGTAGCCATGAGGAACTATCTTGTATGTGCTTTTATCCTTGCTCGACACATCCTTATTGAAATATTCTGTACAAAATCCATTTCTATTTGTAACGCTATATACGGGATATTCTATATTACGCTTATTCTTCTGCGAATATTCAGTAATGTACTTACCAAGTGTTCTGTATTTCATTATAAACACTCCTTGATTTTTTCCATTAAACATTTGCTTAAATCAACAGAGACCTTAATCTCCGCCATTATGTCTTTTGTCTCTCTATATTTCATTTTTATTCTTTCATATTTTTGATATCTTTTTATTGTCAGATCATATCCATTTTTTCTAATTTCTTCAACCGGAATCATAAAAGACTGTTCTGTTCTCTTTCTAGTCATTTCCTTTTCAAGGTCATTATATCTATCAATTATATCCGGGATATCAGAACCAGCAACAGGTGTCCTTTTCGCGTCTAGCGTATACCCATCATTTTTCATATCATAAAACCAAACATAATCAGTTCTACACTTGTTTGTTTTTTCAAAAATCAAAAATGAAGTTTTTACATTCGCTCCTTTCGAAGCAGATCCTTTTTTAGTTGGAGCACTAAACAAACCATCTGGCATAGAAACAACACCTATAAGTTTTTGATTATCAATCAATTCTTTTCTTAAACTCATATGTGCCTTATCGCCACCGAACAATACCCCATCTGGTACGATTGACATTCCCCTTCCACCAACTTTCATCAATGAAAGCATCAATGCCACAAAAAGCAATTCTGTCTTCTTTGTCTTGGTAATAGCTAACAATTTAGCATTTGTAGCTTCCTCGACCAGACTACCAGAGAACGGGGGATTTTGTAATACTATATCAAATTTTTCCATATACTCTTTTGCATTCTCATGTTCGAGTAATGAATCCATAGTTATCTGTGGATTTTTGATATTATGAAGGATACAATTCATGTATCCAATACGTGACATATTTGTATCATTATCACATCCATAAAACATTTCATCATTAAATATTTTCTTATTCTCAACATTCATTAATTCATCCTGTTGATGAACCTGGATATATTTCGCAGCTTCTACAATAAAGCCTGCTGTTCCCATTGCTGGATCAATAATTTTTTCACCGATTCGAGGTTTCATCATTTCCACGGCCATATCTATAATATGCCTTGGTGTCCTAAACTGTCCTGACACACCGCTTCCACACATATACTCATACACATCCCCCATTAGATCTGTATTCGTAAAGTTCAATTCTTCATCCGACAGCTTATCCACTACAGATGTCAGCAATCTCTCTTTATCATCAAATCCAAAAGTATATTTTTTCGCATACTCACCAAATTTACCAACAGATTTATTATTTGGATCTTTTATGAAAGGTATAACGTAATTTTTTATCCTATCCGCTAAATCCATTCCATTTAAATTTTTGAAATTTTTCCACCTTAATTCTTTATATGGAATCGTAAACACAATTTGTTCTTTCCCATTTATAAATTCCTTGTACTTATAATCGCCCTTTAGAAAAGTCAATTCACTCTCCTGAGGTTCAATTCCCAAAACAGCAGCCTGTGCTTCTATAGCATTTTGTTTATCGTCAAGCATCTTAATAAACATAAGCGTCGTCAGCTGATTTACTATTTCTGCCGTTTGTGCCATGTTTTCATTATAAAAATCTTGCCATATGCTATTGATCTTATTCTTTAAACTTCCTGTTATCATTTTTCTTTCTCCATCTATACTGTTGTAATAATTCCTGCTCTACTAAGCACAAGGAACCTATCATTGACATAATCGCTTGTTTATCTGCCTAATTTTCACTTAAAAACATTTCATAGTTTCAATGCCAATAAACAGCGCTATAGGCCGAAATACTGGTTTTATTATACACGTATTTCTATTGTTTATCAATGTGAAGCCACACTATCATTCCCATTTGTTAACCATCAAAGCAAGTCCAAAAGCCATCTTTTATGACTTCTGGCTCTTCTTTTCTATCTTACACCCAGATCAGCTCCTCTCTCCGCCTTATCTTTTCCCTGCTTTTCCTGAATTTTCCTCTTATTGATTTCCAATCGTTCATGAATGGACGGTTTCTTTATTTTTACATTTGCTCTCTTCACTTCTGACTGTTTAATTGAAGTCCCTTTCCCTGCAGTCTTCGTATTTTCCATTTTCATCTCTGTAGCTGTTCTGGCTACTCCAACCATACTGTCCTGTTTTTCTGCAATCTGCTGTTCTCTTCGCTCCTGTACACCTTTTTCTTCCAGACTGCAAAAGCTCTGCAGATATGGAAGCACATGGTCCTGCATATCAGTCAGATCTTCCATGTACTTCTTGAACTCTTCATTTCCCTTATTTTTCTGATATCTGATCCAGCTATCATCTGTAAGCCGCAACTCATTCTGTAGTTTTAATTGGCTTATAATACCGCCATTTCCTGTTCCAATATCAATTTTACCTTTAAACTGCCGTAGCATCTTGTCGCTTTTTTCCGCATAATATATGGTAAAAAACATCTGGGCTGTCATAGTAGGCTCATTAGTTCTCGGATTACGTTCTGCGTACCACTCCTTATCCTGCTGTGCAGTCCTGGAGTCCAGATCAGATAATTTCTGACAGCGTGGATTTGCCAGTTCTTCTTTTTCACAGTAATTTACATAGACCATAGGTTCTATATTTGAGGATAAATCCGGTTCATAGAACTTTAACCGTTCTATCAATACCCCTGCACGTACAGACTGCTCACATTCTTCCTCCACGATATCTTTCAAATAAGCAATATAAGAGCCAATATTTCCACTTTGCAGATCCAGCATAACTTCCTGTATGGTGTCCTGCCCTGGCTCTACATGGTCCCGATAGTCATACGGATCAAAATCTTCCGCAATTTCATCCAGTGCTGCAGCCAATTCTTCTGTTGTCATTTTTTCCGGATACATTGCCTCACGCTCATCCTGAATCGGGATGTATTTATAATCTGGCAATGCTTCACGAATCTTCTCCAAACCTTCACGCATCACCGATTGATCCCTTAAAAACCGCACATCATCCAGGAAATCACCGTGTATTGTTGTTCCCATTACAATCCGAATCTCCGCTTCATCAAACAGGCTGTCCTCTGGATCACGATAGATAATCCCCATTCCACTGCCTTTATAAGCATTTTCCGGATTTTCTCTGTACTTCTCGTAGATTGCTGCGATTTCTTTCACATCTGTGCTTTTCTCATAAGCTCCCATATCATGAAATTCGTCGCATTCAGCAGCATAGTATTCCAGATAAGGTTCTTTCTTCGGCGGCAAATTGTTGAGTACATTATCAATCATGTTATAATTGGCTTCTTCCAGTTCTTCTACCTTCGCAAGCGGCTTATACTCTCCCTGACTGTTTTGGATTTCTGCCATCACCGCAGCTTCTACTTCCTCCACTTTTTCCATGAGTTTGTCATAGTCTCCTCGGATTCTGTCCCCTGTCCATCCCTCTTCATTCAAGAGGATATCCGCAACTTCCTCCATAGACTGTTCTGAATTTTCATAGACACCACCATCAATCAGACGGAAATTTTCATCGTAAAAGGAATAATCATACCCTTCTTCTGTCGTCTGGATTGCAAAATACCGTTCATCTACTTCGTATGCCAGCTCATCTAAGGATATTTCTTCTAAATCAAGAAAAGAATTGATTTCCTGAAAACTGATACTGTCTACAAAATGAGCCGTCACATGACCGTTATCATTCAGAACAACCACATCACTGACAGACAGAGAATGTCCCCGAAAATCCGCCGGTCTGTTGATGTTAAATTGTTCAAAAATATCACCCAGAGACATATTTCCTGTCCGTTCTGCCGTATAAACCAGTTCATAATCTTCTTTCCGAATCTGTATCCCATGGCTTTCAATGAAGTTCATATTCATAAATGCGTAGGCTTCTCCTGCAGAACCATCACGAATCTGATAAATACCAAAAGACCGTCCTGTTCCAAGAAGAAGATCTGCTTCTCTTAATGACTGAATCTGCGGATATTTCTTCATTTCCCATTCCAGGTTATGAAAACGCTCCCATTCCGTGGATGGCAGTTGGTAATGCTCCGGTCCTCGTTCAATCTCCATTCGTTCGATGGCGGGTACCGGGCGTGAAAATGTTGTAATCAGATAAATATTTGCTCCTGCATCATAGAATCTTAATGCTTCGTCCCGGTCAACCACACGCATTGGTTCCTGCAGCGGATTTCCAAAATCTTCGCCATAATTATAATCATCCTCTCTGTCATAATCGTTTCGTCTCTGCCATTCCTGCACTTCCATACCAAATAAGCCATCGTGTTCCTGAATCATTTCCCGGCTTGCATATTCTCCTTTGCTGCCATCGCTTTCCAGACAATAAATCTTAGAACCTGTCCGATGGTATTCCAATGCTGCCTCTTTTCTTAATGGAACCATATCGTCTGCCGTATAACCATAATCCAACAGTTCCAGTCTTCCAATCGTCTCGTCCGGTAAATCCCGGATTTCCATCTCTGCACCATACAGGATATCATTCACCCGTTCTTCCTGTGACGCTTCCGTTGCTCTTGCAAGATTTCTTACCAGGCTTCTTACCTTGTCTTCCTCTCCGATCAGGTCTGCATATCGGAAAATATCTTCTTTCACATCCTCTGGGAAGGAAATCCCCCTTCGCTCTGCCCGTTCAATCTGTTCTCTTGCGTAATCCTGCATTTTCTTTGCTTCTTTTCCCATGATCCTGTTCATTACCATATTACTTCCTCCTGTCATATTGAAAAATGGCATAACCAAAGGAGTTTCCTATTCTCCCGGATTATGCCATTTCTGATTATTATTTATTCCAAGCCAATGTCATGCTTTCGGCTTCCCTGGCTTTTTTCACTTCCGTCTCGTTTCGCTTCTTTATAAACCTGTAGTTTTTCATGGATCGAACCTCGTACACGCTTCTCTTCTGGTTCAGCTGCATTTATTTCTTTGCCTGAGTCTTCCGGCTCATCCATATTTAATAAAGCATTCAACTCAGATAACCTTTCCATCATCTGGTTCAGTTCGGCTTCTTTTGGAAACGGTTTGCCAACCTCTTCTTTTGCACTTTTCAGCTGTTCCTGTACCGTCTCCAGTCTCTGCTCCGCTTCTGCCATCTTTTCCGGATAACTTTCCAACAAGTTATTGATACGGGTAATATTGCCCAGTGTATCTGCTCCAAGCTGAATTTTCGATACCGATTCATGTTTCATTGACAGGTAAAATGCTTTGCTCCAGCTGTCAAACTGAACCCGCATATTGAATCCCTGATAATTTCCAACATCCATGGCGGTATCCAATGACTGTATCTCCTTGCAGGCTGCCAGAAGTGCGGTTCCTGCTTCTTTCTTGTCAGTAAATACCTTACCGCTGATTTCCATAAAGAAATGGTCTGCATCTGGAATCTTGTGTTCCTGATAATGGGCGATATCTACCCGATAGCTGTCAATAATTTCTGTCAGCGTTGCGATCTGCTGTGGAAATTTCCGGGCAATGTCATCTTCCAGCCGGTACTGATTATTCATATGGTTGGCTTTTAACAGTTTCAGTTTTGCCACATCTACATCCAATTCCATTTTCTCCTTCACCGCCGGATTACCGGTTGCAAGAGCTTTTACCTCTGCGTAGGAAAGAGCCGCTTCATCCACATCCTCACAGCTTCGTACCGGAGCCTTGCTTGTCATAATCTGTGATATGAATTTCTGTTTGTTCTCGATCAGCTGCCACATATAACTGTCAAATGTGGATTCTGTTACATACCGGAAGATCTGTACTATTTTGTTATGGTTGCCCTGCCGGATAATACGCCCTTCCCTCTGCTCCAGATCAGTCGGTCATTTTTTGCGGACAGTTCAATACATGCCTGTCTGTTTCGCTCCCTGCTCCTGCGTTTGCTCTCGTTTGATTTCTCCCTCTG
The DNA here is from genome assembly GCF_003460605.1 of Ruminococcus sp. AF31-8BH. Classification (GTDB taxonomy): domain Bacteria; phylum Bacillota; class Clostridia; order Lachnospirales; family Lachnospiraceae; genus Blautia_A; species Blautia_A acetigignens. Next base: position 8,007 of record NZ_QTVN01000027.1, on the reverse strand, counting down.
TATCTTCTTGGCACAAGCAGGACAATACTTCGATATGCCAGAGCGGGGAACATATTCAACACCGCACACCGTACAATTCTTAGGCTTTAACGCAGTCCACCGCTTTGTCGGTGTGATATGTAATTCACCGACAAAGCCGATGAATTTATAATAAATCTTGATTTCCTGCCGCACCATTCCGTCTGTAAGTTTCTCACGTTCCGAAACAAGTATCTTGTCTATAAGTGCGTTTATGATGGTTGCGTCCAGTTCCTTAATGCCTTGATAGTTGCGGATTAGGGAGAGGAAATCACGGACACCCTGCGTCTTCTCATAGCTGTCGCTGAGCGTTTCCGTTACCTCTTTCAGCCTTGCTTCAATTTCAAGCTGTTCTTTCTGGTATTTTCCCGACATCATCTCAAAATTCCGCTCGGTAATACGCTCCATCACCTTATCTTCATAGAGTGAGGAAAACAGCCTGTCCAGTTCTGCAAGGCGTTTGTTCAGTTTTCTTTGCTCCTTTTCCAGTGCCTTTGCCTTGCTCTGGTCTGTTTCCGTGAGCCGCTTTTCAATCGCCCTCACTGCCTTTTCATCATTGACTGCCATATCCGCAAATCGGTTGATGTCGGTGAGGACAGCGTTGAACAAGTCCCTCGCTTCAATGCTGTGTGCGGTACACATGATATTACCGTATCTGCCATAATTATTGCAGGAATATTGTACGCAGTCGATGATGTCGGGGCGTTTCCTCCTGTTGGCACTCATAGCCCGCATCGCATAGCCGCAGTCCGCACACTTAATAACGCCTGCAAAGATGTTCTCAAAGCCGCCCTTGTTTTCTGGTAATCTGCGGCTTGTAATAAGCTGCTGTACGGTATCAAATTCCTCCTGCGTGACTATCCCCTCATGGGTGTCTGGTATCACTTCCCATTCTTCGGGCAGCTTAGAGGGGCGTTTCTTGCTTTTCATGTTGGCGGCAATCCGCTTGTAGCCTGCAAGGTTTCCCGCATATATCGGGCTTCTTAAAATGCCCCTTACGCTGTTCTCGCTCCAAATATAACGGTTCTCCTCATTCTCCTCAAAATACCTCTCATAGCCTGTTGCCCCCTGCTCCGCCGCATAAGCGGCGGGGCGTAAGATATGCTGTTTGTTGATGTGCTTGCGGATTTTGGCGATTCCGTTGCCCGCTAACGCAAGGTCAAATATTTCCCTTACCACATGGGCAACTTTGTCATCTATCAGCAGATGGTTGTGGTCGGCGGGGTCTTTGACGTAACCGTATGGTGCTGTCGTCCCCATGAATTTCCCCTGCTGAAACCTCGCTCGGTACGCCGATTTTATCTTGACCGACACATCGGCGGAATACATTTCGTTTAGGATGTTGCGGAAAGGCGTGATGTCCATAGCGGATTTATTGAGCGTGTCCACGCCGTCATTGACCGCTATATACCTCACATTATGCTCTGGGAAAAACACTTCCAGATACAGTCCGCAATCAAGATAGTTCCTCCCCAGACGAGATAAATCTTTCGTGATAACGCAGTTTATCAGACCGCTTTCAATGTCCTTAATCATGTTCTGGAAACTTGGTCTTTGGAAATTTGTACCAGAGTAACCGTCGTCCACATACGTTTTTGCTAAGTGCCATCCCTGCTTTTTCACATAATCCGTGAGGATGGATTTCTGTGTCGCAATGCTCGCACTCTCGTTATCCGTGCCATCGTCTTTTGACAAGCGGCAGTACATGCCGACTTCATAAATCTTGTTCTCCATTCTTATTCCTGCCATACTGTAAAACCTCCATATCTGTCCTATCTGTTTTCATGTTCCATTGCGTACATTCTAAGCGGACAGCCCCTCATTGTCGAAGGTGTCGCCCTCGGCAATCTTCTTCCGAATATCCTCGGAAATAATCGGGATAAACGCTTCTGTGACTGTCTGCGTGCCGACATATTCACGGCTGATTATCATCTGAACTGGTGCTTTCGGCACGATACGCTTTCTCTTTTTATCTGCTTTCTTATCCTCGCCCATACTTAAATCTTCCTTTCCAGACAGGGCAGGAGAACGTCTGGAAACGCCCCGCCCTGTCAATCAGATACCATCAATCCCCGCTGTTTACTTCTTTCTGTAATGCTTCAAGGAGTGCTGCTGCTTCATCAGCGTTCAACGTGATACCCTTTCCGCACTTCTCACGGTTCGGGGAAAAGCTGCGGATGTCATATTTCGGCTCTCTTCCGTTCCATGAGATAAGATTGATTTCTTTTGTGTAGCCGCTGTCGCCCTTAGACAATACGGCGATTTCCTTTACAATCTCATACTGGATTTCTTTCATTCTTCATACCTCAATTTTCTGCATTTACCTCCCGAAAAGAGAAGATTAGCGGCTGTCCCTGCCCCGTTTCCTCTGCAATTCACGCTCCAAAAGTTTAATGATGGTTTCCTCCATCTGCTTCGGCGTTGTGTTCTTCGGAAAATACTTTTTCAGCTTGCTTGTGTTGATTTTCAAGGTTTCTTTCTGGTTTCCCTTTTCCTCCGTCATAATTGCAAATATCGTATCCATGTCAAGCCGCCCGCTCTGGCTTAGGCTTTTCATCCGCTGTGCCTGTGAGAGTGAGGGCGTTGCTTCTTCGCTCTCCATCGTGGCAAAGAGGTTTTCCTGCTCGTCTTTCTTCAAAAAGGACAGTTCCACCGCAGGCGTGAGGGCGATTTTCCCCTCGTCCACCATCCGCAAAATCGGCGGTATCAGTTCCGTCAAACGGATAAATCTTTGTACGGTCATCCTGCCTACGCCGAAGCCCTGTGCCACCTTGTCGTCCGTCCGCAACTTCGTCACAACTTGTGACGAGGTTAAGTCTGTGCGGAAACCCTGCCGCTTCATGGCTTCGGATTTCATCTTGTAGGCAAACGCCCGCTCTGATGGCAGGATATTCTCACGCTGTAAATTACTGTCTACAAGGGTGATGATGGCTCGGTCACGGTCTAAGGGCAGGACAAACGCAGGCACGGTATTTATCCCTGCAAGTTCAGACGCACGGACACGCCGCTGCCCTGCAATCACTTCATAGCCGTTCCCGTCCTCTTTCGGGCGTGTGATTATCGGCGTGACAATGCCAAATTCCTTGATGCTTTCCGCTAATTCTGACAGCGTTTCATCCTCTGCCACATGAAACGGATTGTCGGGAAACGGGTACAAGTCTTTGGTCTTTAACACCTTAAAATCCTGTTTCTTCATTCACATATCTACCTTTCTTTCGCTCTGCTTTTATGGTTTTTCTGCAATTCTTCCAACACTTCGGGCGGTATCTTTGAGAGCAGCCGCCCCATCTGCTCGTTGGTTCTCTGCAACTCAAATATCTTCTGGTTCGCTTTCTGCACCTTTAGTTCCTGCTCATACTTTTCATCACGCATACGCCCCGCATAGTCTGATTCCTGCCCGATTTGCTCCTTTAGGCTATTGATATAGGCACTCTGCTTACTGATTTCCTTTGAGAATTTCTCCACGTCTGGGAGCCATGCCGCAATCAGTTCCAGAGCCTTGTCACGCTTCTTCCCTGCATTAAAGGCGTTGATGTCGGACAGTGCAGACACAATTTCCTCATACTGTTTATCAAGCCTGCCGCCCAACTTATAGAGCCATGTGGGGACATGTTTCCGCTTCGTTTCCATTGAGGACTGACCTCTTTCAAGCTGATTCCACCGTGAGGACATCCGCTCATGGTAGGCGGTCTGCCATTCGGACAGGCTCTTTTGATTGCCTAAAATTGTTTTGGCAGACAGCTTATTGTCTGGTGTAATCGGCACAAAACAGAGGTGCATATGCGGCGTTCTCTCGTCCATGTGGACGACTGCGGAGAGGATATTTTTCTCCCCGACACGCTCTGAAATGAAATCCAGAGCCATCGTAAAATACGCTTTCTGTTCTTTGGGCGGCAGGCTGTTCATAAATTCTGGCGAAGCCGTGATAAGCGTTTCCACCATCATCACGCTATCTTTCCTCGTCCTGCACCCTGCTTCGGCTACCATGCGGTTAATCTCTTTCTTGTAGGTGTACCTCGGCGGATTCACAAGATGGTAGTTATCTTTCGAGCGTTCCATATCTATATCTGGATTGCTTTTATAGGCTTCTTTTTTACGCTCGTTGTGGCGTTCGCAAGCCGCAACGCCGCCCGCTTTGCGTTTCTGGAAACGCAGGATTGCATAGGGCATAATTCATCATCTTCCTTTCTTCGGCGGGTAAACTGCCCTTTGGGTGACAGCGGTGACGGCGGTGACAGCAGTTTTGGGATACCCCCTACCGACTGCCTCAACTGTCACCCTTATTCCCTGCATGACGGTCATGTCGATGATGACGGTGTTTTTGGAATACCCCCTCGCAAGAGCCGTCACCGTCATGCTGCCATTCTTTTATCCGAAGCGTGGAGCGTAGGATAAGCAGGGCGTAAGACCTGCCATAAGGGAGTCCAGAGGGAACGTCTGGCACACGACTTTGCAGGGCAAAGTGTAGTGTGTTACACCCTGTAAACGCAGTCGGAAAAATCGGAAGGATTTTTCTGACCGCAGGGGTGGTTTTACACGCCGAAAAGGGCGGGTAAATCCTACGCCTGCACTTTGCGTTTACGGGGTGTTCTCCCGCAGGGATGACAGCGGCAGGGTATCCTAAAATCACTGTCACCGCCGTCACCGCTGTCACCCGCAGGGCAGAGTCGCCAGCTTTACACGGCTTTAAGCGTCAATGACAGTAACAGGGGGTATCCCAATATCGCTGTCACCACTGTCACCGCTGTCACCCGCCCGCTTTGCAAGCGAAATCTGCCTGCCGTGTTTTTTGCGGCTGTACTGATAAACGATATGGTTCTCATTTAAAAATGTGGTGCGGTATTCATTGAGCCATTTCGTAATCACCGTGGGTATGGTTTCCGTTTCCCTCATAGCGGCTAACAGCTCCGTTGCCGTGCCTGCCCATTCTTCCTTATCCCTCATAAAATCCACCAACCGAAAAAGGACGTCTGGTATCGTTTCTTTCGCAAGCTGCTCCTGCGTTTTTCTCTCCACAAGTTCCCAACTGCAATCACGGAAACGCAGCGTGTATTCCTGATAGGGCGTGTCCCTGCCCGTCACATACAGCTTGGCGGTGTCGGATGCCCGTTTCTCCTTTTCCAGAACAAAGGTAGCGTCCGCACTCCCCGTTAAGCCTGTCGTCCCAGACACCTTGTTGAACACATCGCTGTCATTCTGCTTTCGGATGTGGTGTACGACAATGACCGCCAATGAATGCCTGTCGGCAAAGTCTTTGATTAGTGAGATGTCCCCATAGTCGCTTGCGTAGGCATTGTCTTTTGAAGCTGTACGGACTTTCTGCAAAGTGTCAATGACAATAAGCCTGCTGTTTGGGTAATCTTTCAGATAATCTTCAAGCTGCACGATAAGACCGTCTGACAGCTTGCAGCTTGCCACGGCAAAGTGAAGCCGCCTGCTCGCTTCGTTCGTCAATCGGAACAGCCTGTCCTGTATACGGCAGAACGTGTCCTCAAGGCAGAGGTAAAGCACGTCGCCCTCCATTGTCGGCATATCCCACAAGGGAAGTCCCTGCGACACGCATAAACATAGCTTCAGCATGAGCCAGCTCTTTCCTATCTTCTGTGAGCCGCAGAACAGCGACAAGCCTGTGGGGATAAGGCTGTCCACCACAAAGGACGGCTTCTCAAGCGGTTCATAAAGGAGCGTTTCGGCGTTGACTGTCTGTAACTTCTGCATGGCTTTCCTCCTTTCGGGCGGTGTTTTTGTTTTCGTTGCACATAGGCGTTGACCTCCTTAAAAATAGATTTACTCCCACGAAGAAAAAGTGAGAGTATGTAATGCCGCCAATCCCACACAAATAAAAAACAGATTTCTTTTTCGGGCGGTGTCGGTCACGGTTGGAGATACTTCCTCATTTCCGCCTTTACTTTCTCCTTTGCAATCGCAACAGATTTCTGTATTGCCGAAGCGGTGCAATGCTCCATAGCGGCGATTTGGTAAAAATTGAACTCATACTCGTAGTAGAGCAGGAAACGCCGCCTTTGTATCTCTGGCAGTCCGTCAACCGCCTTACAGAGCAGTTCTGCCCGTTCTGCCTCAATCATTTGTTCCTCTATGCTCTTAGGCAGCTTCAACGCCCGCCTGTTCAGCGTTTCGTCCCATACTTCCGAAAACTCCCTGTGCCGCTCGTCCCATTGGAGGAGATTCCTGTTCCTGCGTTCCATCTGCCGAAACTCCATAAAGAACTGTTCCGACACTTCCAACTCGTGGGATTTGCCCTGCCCGTCCTTAAAGCTGATAAAATACCTTGTGCCGCTTTCCGTGGATTCCTCCCGAAGCGTGTACGCCTTAACTCTGTATGCCATCCCGCTTGCCTCCTGCAAAAAATAAGTGAGGGGATTTCCATCCCTCACCCAGTAGCCCGCAGGACGGCAGGCTGTTTTAGACGCTATAAAATTTTCGTAGCTTCTTCCGCAGATGGTCTAACCTCGCATAGATGGCACCAGTCGTCAAATGCACGAGCGGGGCAATCTCCTTTGTGGAATACCCCTGCATTTTCAGCAGGACGATTTTCAAGGTACGCCCGTCCACCGCGACTAATACTTGATAGAGATTTTCGCTCTCAATCTCGTCCAGTAACTCCGCAACCGTACCCACTTCCGTCTGCCGCTCCCTGTCTGCCATGTCCTCAAGGTATTCCGCAATGTCATTCGTCCATCGGTAAAACCGCCTGTTGGAATTGAAGTCTGCCCTGTCCGCAATGCGTATCTGCTCAATGGTCGCTTCATCAACGCCGCACTCACGCAGCAGCTTTTCCTCCGCTTCTTTCCAGATACGCCATTTCCTGTCCTCCCGTCCGTGGTTATATGCCATGCTTCTTTTCCTCCAATCAGAATTGATTGAGAGGGCAGAGAAAAACCCCCTCATTTTCCCAAAGGAAAAAACAAGGGGGCTGAACGCCTTAAATTTTAATTTTCTATTATCTTTCTTAGTTTTCTTAGGATTCTGGCTTTGCGTTTGTTCACAACGCTCTGGGTTATGCCGAACCTCGCCCCGACTTCACGCTCAGAAAGTCCGTCAAAAAAGATTGCCTGTATCAATTCCTGTTCACTATCCGACAGCAAAGGCAGGGCGGCTTTCAGCCTGTCCACCATAACCGCATTGACAACGGTTTCCGCAATGTCTGCCGCTTCATCAGCGATAAAGTCTAAAGGCTTCCCCTCGCTGTCCGTAAATCCATCCAGAGAAAGCAGGCTGTTCTTCGTATCTAATTTTTTCAGATAACGCCACCGTTCCTTATCTCGGTAGAAGTCCGTGTATTGCTCCCTCACGACTTCAAGCAGACAGCCTTGAATGGGGATAAACAGCTTGTCCATATAGGTCTGGTCGGATTCCCTGCGGCGGCAGAAATCCGTATAGGACAGTTCCACATATCTGCCGCTTTCCTTGATATATACCTTTCTCGGTGCGTATTTCACTGTAAGTACCTCCCATCTGAATTTTTGAAATGTTCAAAATCCAGATGGAGAGGTGGCGAACGACACCTAACACCACTAATAGCCCTATGGCACTTTCCAACAAAAATCGACAAAAGAAAAACCGCAAAGGCTCTATGACCTTTACGGTTATGGGAAATATTAATTCTGTTGTATGGAGATTGTACTTCTACATTCAAGGCAGGAAGTGCCGTTGCATAGGCAGAAATTTTTTTAACTGGTTTCCTGCCGTTCTCTGATATGCTATGTATTGATAAATTTTGCTTCGTATGAGCAGATAGATAACTGCCCGAAAAAAGGACATAAAAAAATCCCTCCAAATTTAAAAACAAATTCAGAGGGTAATTTAGGGTATAACAAAATAACCCACCCGAATATCGTTTTTTTTATTTGGTGAGTTTGTTCTTTCAAATACGAAACAAAAAGAGCCGATGATTCGTGAATTGTTCCACAATTTCATCGGCTCTGCGTCTTAAGCGTCTGGCTCTTTGATGACAGTTATCTTCAAGTT
>NZ_QTVN01000026.1 GCF_003460605.1 Ruminococcus sp. AF31-8BH | reverse complement strand
AAAGAAATTTTCGAGAATCGTATGTGTTTCACTGTTTAGTTATCAAGGTTGTTTATCTGTCGTTGTCTGTCCGACAGCTTGTTTATATTAACACAACTGTTTTCGTTTGTCAACAACTTTTTTAATTTTTTTGAAACTTTTTTAATTCGTTTCAAAAAGAAATCCCGCTTCCTCAGAAGCGAGATTCAGTATATCATCGGAGTCCGGTTTCGTCAACCCCTTTTTTCAATTTTTTTTATTTTTTTGCATTTTTTGACATTTCAGGCTCAATTACCGTAAAAAACGCTCATGAATACCTTAACAAAAACGTTCTGGCTATACAGGAAATTAAGGAATGCATCCTGCTGGATCAGTGCCATTCCCTGCTGTCCAAGTGTTGTATTGCACAATAAGGTAAGCACCAGGAAAGCGATCCAGATAAAGATGATGCATTTGATCCCTCCGACAGCGGCACCAGCAATCTTATTAATGCCGTTGATCACCGGAAGCTTTGTCAGAACATTCAGAATAAATCCCAGCAGCTTGATCACTGCGGCAGAAAGCACAAAAGAAATCAAAAAAGAAATTCCGTTTACCGCCATCACAGCCAGCGAGTCAGAAATATACTCTGTAAATGTACTGACTGCCAGATAGCGGTATGTCTCTGCCGTATTATTTTCCACCAGGGCATTTTTCAGAAGGTCTGGAAGCTCCATATTCTCCATTACCTGATTCTGCTCTTCCTTATCCAGTGTTTTCTTATTGCCGATCTGTTCGGACACCAGTGTCTGGCATTTGTCCTGAATGGTATCGTAAACAGGGGTATATTCTTTTACAAAGGTATTCACATATGGATTGACCGCCCACACAAGAAGAAAGGAGATCAGCATAAAAAATACTGATACGATTTCTTTGACAAATCCCTTCCGAAATCCCATGATACAGGCCGCCGCGATTAGCGCCAGTACAGCAATGCCAAGCCAGGTCCAGCTTATATCCATTTTGTTCTCCTTAGCTGAGTTTTATCACATTTACCCCTGTGTCCATGACCAGGAGATATTTGTTCCATCCTAATTTGAAGAAATCCCTAACGGTACCGTCAATATTTCCAAAATATTTCTCAGTGCCATTCTGGTTCAGCACGCAAATCTGTGAACTGTTGTACATGATAATATATCCATCGCTCATCCGGATGGTAGTATATGGAATATTAAAATCCTTGCTGAACTTCAGTTTTCCGTCAGTGGCGTAGACCTGCATGGTGTATTGTTTATCTTTGCTGTCATTTTTAAATACCAGGCCGATGTTGTTTTCATCATAAAAAGTACTGATGATCTCATTCTCAACCTGAACCGTCTTCAGCTCCTTGGGAATCTGTCTGCCGGAATACAGTGTGAAGCCGTCATCCCGCAGTGCCACTGCATTGCTTCCAAGATACTGGATCTGGGGAACAACCACGCCATCATAAGTATAACCGCTGACAATACGGTCATCCTCATTCTGGCCAACCTCTCCAAAATTGTAGAATGCCACGTAGCTGGTAGTCTCACTGCTGTCTACAAACTGATAAGCCACCATCATGACAACTCCGTTCTCCGCCAGTGCCACATCCATAGGATATCCGGGATCCTGGATATTCGTCTGGTTTTCTGCGATCAGGCTTCCGTCCAGATTGTAAAAATTGATCCAGGTGTGATCTCCTCCATCCAGAATTGCTGCTGCCATTCCGTTTTTGGATACCTTTGCCTTGATAATACTGTAGGATGTGGAAACCGTTCCGGTGACTCCATTTTGGTCTACAAATACCATAGAGGTTCCATCTATGTCTGCAATAACAGCACGATCGCCGCACACATCTGCCACCGGGTTCTGCATGTCATAAGCCTGTGACCAGATCGTATCCAGCTTCGTGTTCACCAGCGATACTTCGTCGGAGCTGTACCTCAGGATCTTGCCCGACAAATTGGTATACTGCGTGGATACGGTGTCTTCCTGTTCACTGGCGGCCTGTACCTTATAGCTATGATAGCTTCGTTTTTCGAGGAAAAGAAAGCCCAGCAAAACTACCAGTCCCACTGCAAGCACGGCAGCCACAGGCCTTAGCACGGCTTTTCTTTTCCTCAGAGCAGATTTAAACTTCCTTCGGACAGATGCACTGCTCCTTGTACCGGACTGTGCCTTCTCCAGACGGCGTTTCTCTGCCAGGAGACGTTTCCGCCTCAGTTTCTTTCTGATATTTTTGAATGTATTTGCCATAATTTAACCTTGCCTTGTATTTTCTAGCTTACATGCATTTCGATTATAACACATCCTGTTATGGTAATACAATCATTTGCCCAGGATAAATCACCTGGTTTTCCTTAAGATTGTTCAGGCGGCAGATTTCCGAAATTGCATCCATATTCCCGTAATGAGAAATGCTGATCTGGTACAGGGTATCTCCAGGCTTTATGATATAGGTTTCATAAGCGCTGTCTGATGATGCCTGGGCAGAAGGCGTCAGCTGAACCTGACTCTCCTCCTTTTTCGCTTTTCGCTCATCTGCCTCCTGGGAAAATTTATCTTCGCTCACAGTCTCCTGGCTTTCTTCAGCACTGGCAGAATCCGCAGCTGCAGACGCTCCTGTCTCCTTGGTATCTGTTTCCTGTACATCAGCTTCTTCTGTCCCATTTTCCGCACCAGGCTGAATGGTCGGAGTGATCTGCAGGCTTTCCTCTGGCTGCTCATCTGTTTCTTCCAGTGCTTTCGTAATCTCTTCGATCCAGGTGATCTCCGGCGTTTTCGTCACTTCACGTACGGCATCTGCCTGGTTGTCTTCACTTTCTTCTACCGTGTTGTCAGACATGACCGTAACAGTGGAATCCACAGAAGGCTCCGCAATGCGCATGTAATTTCTGTAAAAGCCTGCGCCTACAGCAAGGACGGCAAGCACCAGACAAGCTGTAGCCGCATAAGAAAAAACAGAGGTATGCTCCGTCTCCCTCTGGGGCTTTTCCTCTGTCTCTGGTGTTTTTTTATTTTTGATGATTTTACGGAAGGTGGTAACTGCCTCATCTCCCACAGTTTCCGAAGCTCCCTGACCCATGTCTTTCGTTTTCTCAATCATGTATTCCTGCATGAGAGGATTTTTTTCGTAATAAATGTAATATCCTCTTTGCCGGATCATAAGTCCGTTTTCGTAAAAGAAAAAAGCCTCTTCTTTTTCTGTGGGTTCCATGAGCATCAGAACCTTTTCCCCGCCGAAATATCTTAAGTGGATGCGGGTCAGAAGCTCATCTGTTTCCATATACATCTGGGGGCGCGAAAAAAACCAGCCTGTAATTTCCTGTCCTGGAAAATATTTTGCCTGGTTTTCCTGAATCTTTGTCCATACTTTTTCCGAGAAATCAATATGATCCGCAGCAGCTTCCATATCTTCCACCATCAACGCTCCCCGGATGAAAAGATAGGTTATTCCGTTGTTCCATTTGGTGTCGCCGGTAAATACAGCCACACAGCCCTGTTCGTTTCCTGGACCGGTTTCGTTTCTGGCAAGTCTTGTGAGGAATGTATATACATAATCCTCAATGTAAATCCGGATATTCCCGGCAGTCAGACCGATCTGGCGTATATTTCTCGGCAGATTAAAAAGATTTTCCCCATTTTTTGCTTCCTGCTTCTCCTCCTTGTAAACGATCTCTATCATGATCACATCACCCCTTCGGGTATGAGCATATCATATGGAAAATGCAGATTTTAGCGTAATATAAGACCTGTTTCAGAGAATTTAACGACAGTTTTTGCAGAGTGCATAATTTTTTCAAAACTGGGATAAGATGGATTATAAAAAAGCAGGAGCGTTCATATGCCATTTTATATTAATACCCAAAACCAGGATTCTTCCAGAGAAATTGCCAGGGTTCTGGAAAAATGCATTCAGCGTCATAAAAAGGACTGGTCCGAAATTGTGTTTCTGTGTATCGGAAGCGACCGGGTAACAGGGGACTGTCTGGGGCCTTATGTGGGCTATCGTCTGAGCCAGTACCAGATTCCAGGAATTTTCGTCTATGGAACTCTGAATCAGCCTGTTCATGCCGTAAATCTATCCCATATAACGGACAGTATTGCAAGTGCCCATCCATCTGCCCTTGTGATTGCCATTGATGCCTCTCTGGGTGAAAAACGCCATCTGGGATATGTAAGTATCGGAAACGGCTCGCTCTACCCGGGTGCTGCCGTACAGAAGGATCTGCCGCCAGTAGGGGATATCTACATTACTGGAATCGTAAACATAGCCGGGATTCTGGAATACCTTACCTTACAGACAACACGCCTTTCCACAGTGATCACCCTTGCGGATACCATCACCCAGGGAATTCTTGGGAGCTTTTCCGCGTAAAGAAAAGTCCATAAATTTTTGCAGCATATAAAAAATGTCAGAGGCTTGCTCGAGTTGCCCCTGACATTTCTTCTGTGTATAATAATTTACAGCTTATTTTGCTTCATTCAAAAGTCCGATCAGATAAATGCTTTGATCTGTTTGTAGATGCCAGCTGCATCAAGTCCGTATTTCTCAAGAAGAGCAACAGCCGGACCGGACTCGCCGTAAACATCATTGATACCGATACGCTTCACCGGTACAGGAGCTTTCTCAGCAAGGCACTCGCATACAGCGCCGCCAAGACCGCCGATGATGGAATGCTCCTCAACAGTTACAACTTTACCAGTTTCTTTTGCTGCAGCTACAACAAGCTCCTCATCAAGAGGCTTGATGGTGTGGATGTTGATAACCTTTGCTTCGACTCCCTCTTCTGCAAGCTTAGCTGCTGCTTCAAGAGACGGAGCTACGCAAAGTCCGTTGGCAATGATGGTAAGGTCTTTTCCCTCGCGAAGAACGATTCCTTTACCAAGCTCAAATTTATAATCAGGATTGTCATTGATAACCGGAACAGCAAGACGACCAAATCTCATGTAAACAGGGCCTACATGCTCATAAGCAGCCTCTACCATAGCTTTTGCTTCAATGTCGTCTGACGGGCATGCTACAACCATTCCCGGGATTGTACGCATAAGGGCAAAATCCTCGCAGCACTGATGGGTAGCACCGTCCTCACCAACGGAAATTCCGCCGTGGGTAGCACCGATCTTAACGTTCAGCTTCGGATATCCTACAGAGTTGCGGACCTGCTCAAATGCACGTCCGGCAGCAAACATTGCGAAGGTACTTGCAAACGGTACCTTGCCTGTTGTTGCGATTCCGGCGGCAATTCCCATCATATTGCACTCTGCGATACCGCAGTCAATATGACGCTCCGGGAACGCTTTCTTAAAGATTCCGGTCTGTGTAGCTGCAGCAAGGTCAGCGTCCAGAACAACCAGATCATCATGTTTCTTTCCAAGTTCTACAAGAGCGTTTCCATAGCTTGCTCTGGTGGCAATTTTCTTTACTTCTGACATAATGCTTCACCTACCTTTTCCAAATCTGCCATAGCCTGTGCGTATTCTTCGTCATTCGGAGCCTTTCCATGCCAGCCAACCTGGTTCTCCATGAAGGAAACTCCTTTGCCTTTTACGGTTTTCATAACGATTGCGGTAGGCATTCCTTTGGTAGCCTTTGCTTCGTCAAAAGCAGCACGCAGCTGTGCCATATCATTTCCGTCTGCAACATTGATCACATGGAAATTAAATGCCTCAAATTTCTTATCGATCGGGTATGGAGAGCATACGTCCTCTACCTTACCGTCGATCTGAAGGCCGTTGTTGTCAACGATCACTACAAGGTTGTCCAGTTTTCTGGCACCTGCGAACATAGCAGCTTCCCATACCTGGCCTTCCTGGATCTCGCCGTCTCCAAGAAGTGTGTATACACGATAGCTGTCATTAGATAATTTTGCGGAAAGTGCCATTCCAACTGCAGCAGAGATTCCCTGTCCAAGAGATCCGCTGGACATGTCAACGCCTGGAATGTGCTTCATATCCGGATGTCCCTGAAGGTAAGATCCAAGGTGACGGAGTGTTACCAGATCTTCTTTCGGGAAATAGCCTCTCTGTGCAAGTACAGAGTACAGTCCCGGTGCAGTGTGACCTTTGGAAAGGACGAAACGGTCGCGGTCTGCTTTCTTTGGATCCTTCGGATCGATATTCATCTCCTCAAAATAAAGATATGTAAATACATCTGCTGCAGATAAAGATCCGCCCGGATGACCGGCTTTAGCAGCATGCAGTGCAGTTACGATGCCCTTGCGGACTTCGTTTGCAGTTTTCTGAAGCTCTAAATTCTCCATTATCAATTCTCCTTATTATTCCATGATACGCGGATTGCGACCTGTCTGTAAGTTCCCGCAATTCCAAGTATCAATTATTCACCAAATACAGCTTTGTAATCATTCTGGAATTTCACGATTCCGGCATCTGTCAGCGGATGATGTGTCATCTGCTCAAGTACCTTGAACGGTACAGTTGCGATGTCAGCACCAGCAAGTGCACACTGTGTTACATGCATTGGATGACGAACGCTTGCTGCGATGATCTCTGTGTCAATGCCTGCAACAGCAAACATGTCAGCAATCTGACGGATCAGCTCAACGCCATCTGTAGAGATATCATCAAGTCTTCCAAGGAATGGAGATACATAGGTAGCGCCTGCTCTTGCAGCAAGAAGTGCCTGGTTTGCGCTGAAGATCAGGGTTACGTTTGTCTTGATTCCTTCTTTGGAAAGAACCTTAACAGCCTTCAGGCCTTCGCATGTCATCGGAATCTTAACAACCATGTTCGGATGGATCTTTGCGATCTCACGTCCCTCACGGATCATTCCCTCTGCGTCTGTTGTAGTAGCCTTTACCTCACCGCTGATTGGTCCGTCAACGATCTCTGTGATCTCTTTGATAACTTCGTTGAAGTCTCTTCCCTCTTTTGCGATCAGGGATGGGTTTGTGGTTACTCCGCAGATGATTCCCATATCGTTCGCTGCTTTAATATCCTCTACTTTTGCTGTGTCAATAAAAAATTTCATGATCTTATCCTCCTGAATTTGTTTAAGCTTTTGCACATGTTTTTCACATGCTTTCATTATACCAGACTTCACTTGCAGGTCAAGACGGGGTGCTTTTTATTAATAAAAATTCAATTAATAATTCATCAAATTTATTAATATTTTCCAGGTTTGTCACTTACCCATCAATCTATTTTTTATAGTGTTTATCAGCTTTTGCAAAGTTTTTTCCATGTGTTTTTCCAGATTTTATTACTAATAATTTCGGTTGAATCATTTATTTAATCTTATTTTCATCCGTTTTTTTCCACTGTCGGCTCCAGCTTGTCCAGCCTTGCGTAGCCAGTGGTTTTGCGCACAATGATCTTGGGGTTATATTCAATATTGTACACGCTTGTGGGACGTATTCCCTCTCCGAAACGGTTGTCCGTATCGATCTTGCGGATGATAATATCGCAGGCATCACGGCCCTTCAATGCCACAAAGTGGTCTATAGTAGTTAGCGACACACGCCGGATCCCGGAATAGAAAATATTGTCGCAGCCGATCACCGATACATCCTTGGGCACACGCAGTCTGGCGTCCTGAAGCGCATCCACCGCACCGATGGCCATCATGTCATTCTGCCCTGCAATGGCGGTAAATCTGCTGCCATCCTCAAGAAGAGACCTGGTCAGGGCATAGCCCATGGAATACTCGGAATCCGTCCGGGGATTGCGGCGGTCTACCGACTCGTCTGCGGCCCGGATGATCACATGTCCGGCAAGCCCGGCTTTCTCAAACTCATGGACAAAGCCATCCACTCGCTTGGAACGCTGCCACTGCCTTCTGGTAAGAGGCGGGGTAATAAATGCCACATCCCGGTGTCCCAGGTCCAGAAGGTGCCTTGCCATCAGACGGCCCACTTCTGTGTTGTCCTGATTGATGGCATCTACGGTGCTGATCTTCTCCTTGTTGCTGATGATGACCAGCGGAATATCCCTTGCCATCTCCTCCACCTGGCTGATGTAGTCCGGGTGAGGATTGCAGGCATAAATGATTCCCTGGGGTGCCATTGCGCGGATCATCCGCAGATATTTCTCCTCAAGTCTTGCATCACGCTGGGTATTGCAGATGAAAACCCCATACCCCCGCTCATTCGCCACAGCCTCAATGCCCTGCAGAAGCAGCACATAATAAGGGCTTGTGATGGTGGGGCAGAATACAACGATCAGCTTCTCTTTTTTGTTTTCTTTTTTGCTTCTGTGCCCGGGAAGACGGTAGCCCAGCTCGCGGGCGGCATTTTCTACCTTTTCTACGGTCTCCCGGGAAAAAGAAACGTTATATTTGTGATTCAGCACCATGGAAACGGTAGCCTGGGAAACCCCTGCTTTCTCTGCTACATCGGATGAAGTCACTTTTTTTCGCGCCACAGGAAATCACCTCCCACCGTTTTCGTTCTGTGTCAAAGTTCTACGCGGCCCTCCAGTGCACGAAGAAGGGTTACCTCGTCAATGTATTCCAGGTCGCCGCCCACAGGCACGCCGCTTGCAATACGGCTTACCTTGATTCCAGTAGGCTTGATCAGCTTACTGATATACATGGCTGTGGTTTCTCCCTCCAGACTGGAGTTGGTGGCAATGATCACTTCCTTCACATCTCCCTGCAGACGCTGGATCAGCTCCTTCAGCTTGATGTCATCCGGGCCGATTCCCAGCATAGGGGAAATAGCTCCGTGAAGAACGTGATAAACGCCGTCAAACTTGCCTGTTTTTTCATAAGCAGCAAGATCCCTGGTGTTCTCCACTACCATAATGGTGCTGTGGTCACGCTTGGGATTGCTGCAGATCGGGCACATTTCCTTATCTGTCAGGGTGTAGCAGCACTTGCAGTACTGTACATTGGTCCTGGCATCTGTGATGGCGCCTGTCAGCTGCTGCACCTGGTCCTTGGGCATATTCATAATGTGAAAAGCCAGGCGCTGGGCTGATTTCGCACCGATTCCAGGCAGATGGGAAAGCTGCTCGATCAGTTTGTTAATGTGACTGCTGTAGTATTCCATCAGAATGGAAGACCTCCGCCTAGTCCGCCAAGGCCGCCTGTCAGCTTGGACATCACAGCCTGGTTCTCCTGCTCAACCTTGCGAAGAGCTTCGTTGGTTGCCGCAACGATCAGATCCTCAAGCATTTCAATATCGTCCGGATCTACAACCTCTTCTGCAAGCTTTACTTTGGTTACTTCTCTCTTGCCGGAGATGGTTACCTCTACTGCTCCGCCGCCTGCAGCTGCAGTAAATTCCTTCTCCTCAAGAGCCTTCTGGTTCTCTTCCATCTGACGCTGCATTTTCTGCGCCTGTTTCATAAGATTATTCATATTTCCCGGCATTCCCATGCCCGGAAAACCTCCACGCTTTGCCATTACACATTCCTCCTGAATTCAATATTTCCACACCGAAGTCCTACCGGGACAAATTTGTCCCGTCCCCCGGTATTTTTTATTCTTCCGGATCATCCGGATCTTCTTCCACCACTACATCCATATGGATATTCTCCCGGATCGCCTGGTCTACTGTTACCTGGGCAAGATTGGTGTGGTGGTGCTCTTTTGCCACTACCATTTTCAGTTCCACGGATTTGCCAGTCTGCGCCGCAATGATGGATTTCAGCTCATTCTCGGCTTCGGGATTGTCCACGTAGGTTTTGCCCAGGAAATCCTGAAACTCCACGTAAAGCACAGGCTCGCCTGTCTCACCATTGTACTTGGGGATGGCTTTCTGAAGCATCTGCTTGAAAATGCCGCTGGTCTGTCCTACAATTACCCGCCAGCTGGCTACAATCTTCTGCAGATCTTCTGGCGCGGCTTTCACCGGAGCCGCAGCCTTAGGTGCCGCCATTCCCGCATCCACGCCGCCTGAAACCGCTCCTGAACTTCCCTGCTGCACGATTACCTGCTGAACCGGGCGCTCATCCATACGCTGCTCCAGAACACGCAGACGGTCCAGAACTGAATCCAGATTGGTCTCCATGGCCGGACGGCACAGCTTGATCAGTGCGATCTCCACCAGAACACGTTTCTGGGTGGAATAGCGGATCTGGCTGGACAGATCAGAAAAAATACGGATGTAGCGCATCAGCGTCTCTACATCCACCATCTCACTTTCTTCCTGCAGAAGCTTCAGGTTCTCGGAAGAGACGTCAATGGCCTCTTCCGGGTTCTCGGACGTTTTCACAAGGAGAAGATTACGCATGTACCAGGTAAAATCTCCTACAAACTGTCCAAGCTCCCTTCCGCCTATGATCAGATCCTCCAGAGTGCGGATGGCCGAGGTCACATCCCCCTTAAGGACCTGGCGCAAAAGTTTGCTGAACACTTCTGTGTCAACTGCGCCAAGCACTTCCAGAACCTTGTCATAGGTCAGGGTCTGTCCCAGATAAAAGGCAATGCACTGGTCAAGAAGACTTAAGGCGTCTCGCATGGAGCCGTCTCCTGCCTTCGCAACGTAGCGGACTGCTTTCTCCTCCGCCTCCACATTCTCGATTTTCAAAAGCTCATCCAGTCTTGCCGCAATGGTGTCAATGGAAATACGGTGAAAATCGTATCTCTGGCATCTGGACAAAATGGTGATCGGGATCTTGTGTGCCTCTGTGGTTGCAAGAATGAAGATAACATAAGACGGAGGTTCCTCCAGTGTTTTCAGAAGAGCATTGAATGCTCCTGTTGAAAGCATGTGAACCTCGTCGATAATGTATACCTTATAGTTTCCTTCTGTAGGGCGATAGGCCACTTCCTCGCGGATTTCACGGATGTTGTCCACACCGTTGTTGGATGCGGCATCGATCTCGATCACGTTCATCGAGGTGCCGGCCTGTATCGCCTTACACATTTCACATTCACCACAGGGGCTTCCATTTACCGGGTGCTGGCAGTTTACTGCCTTCGCCAGTATTTTTGCAACGGTTGTCTTACCGGTTCCTCGGGTGCCGCAGAACAGATAGGCGTGTCCGATACGGTTCGCCTTGATTTGATTGGTCAGCGTGGTCACAATGTGATCCTGGCCCTTGACATCATCGAAATTATCCGGTCTGAACTTCCGGTATAGAGCAGTATAGCTCATTTATGGAAACTCCTTTCTGAAAAGCAGAATCAGTCGCCGAAGCTGATACCGATCTGTTTTGCAGCTTTGACAGTCTGGTCTTTTGGAGAAACCATCTTAAGCTTGCCGGCACACTCTTCAAGAGGAACTCTCTTGATCTTGCCGTTTACAACACCGATCATGATACCATACTCTCCGTCAAGGATAGCTTCAGCAGCACCTGCTCCGATTCTTGTGGAAAGCACGCGGTCGTATGCGCACGGTGCTCCTCCACGCTGTGTGTGTCCCGGAACTGTGATGCGGACTTCTGATCCAAGCTCCTGGGTAATCTTGTCTGCGATTTCATAAGATACGGAAGGATACTTCTTTGCACGGTCTTCCAGTTTCTTCTTGTAGTCTTTCTTGGAAAGCAGAGCGTCTTCCTTGGAAATGGCACCTTCTGCCACAGCAAGGATGGTGAAGCGCTTGCCTGCCTTGGATCTCTTCTGGATAGCTGCAACTACTTTCTTGATGTCATAGGGAATCTCCGGGATCAGGATAATATCTGCTCCGCCTGCGATTCCTGCATGCAGGGTAAGGCTTCCTACCTTGTGTCCCATAACCTCTACGATGAATACGCGGCCGTGGGAAGCTGCTGTTGTGTGGATGCAGTCGATTGCGTTGGTCGCAATGTTTACTGCACTCTGGAAGCCGAATGTCATGTCTGTTCCCCAGATATCATTGTCGATGGTCTTCGGCAGATGGATGATATTCAGGCCTTCCTCGCGTAAAAGGTTGGCTGTCTTCTGGGTTCCGTTGCCGCCAAGGATTACCAGGCAGTCCAGACAGAGCTTGTAGTAGGTCTGCTTCATTGCTTCTACCTTATCCAGACCTTTCTCATCCGGTACACGCATAAGCTTAAACGGCTGTCTGGATGTTCCAAGGATAGTTCCTCCCTGTGTAAGGATTCCGGAAAAGTCCTTGGATGTGAGCATACGGTATTTGCCGTAGATCAGTCCTTTGTATCCATCGTCAAATCCGTAAACCTCCAGATCATCGATGCTGTTGGTGAGTCCCTTTACTACTCCGCGCATGGTGGCATTCAGGGCCTGGCAGTCACCGCCGCTTGTTAATAAGCCGATTCTTTTAATCATAGTACCCTCCATTTCTGTGTCTTTGGCAAACAGGCGCCGTCGCTTCCGGCGTCTGTGCGGTCCTTATGAACCTTTTTGCACACACATTTTAATGCTTGGATTTAATTATATAATATTTCGTGGGCTGACACAACAAGGAATTTGTCTAGCGCGGCTGGATTCTTCCTCCATATGCGGCAAAAGCCAGAGAAAAACCAGATTTATGAAAGAGAAAATGTGCAAATCTATTGACAAATTTTCGTTTGTCCCTTATAATTAAATTCCGCGCAGCCGGGGAGATAGCGGTGCCCTGTACCTGCAATCCGCTACAGCAGGGGTGATGCCAATCTGAGGCTTGTATCTTGTGGAGCTGCCCTTTATAAGTGGCGTTGACGTTTGGGTCTTACGCAACAGGACTCTATGAACCGTGTCAGGACAGGAATGTAGCAGCACTAAGTAGAATCTCCTGTGTGCCGTGAGGGTGCCTGGGCTGAGTTAACTGTAGAGGTAACGTCTGTGAGACCATTCCGAAGTGCGGCGCGCGTAATAAAGAAAGTTGTGGAACGTCTGAGAGGACGTTCTTTTTTTGTGCATTTTGTCAAGACGGACGATTTCCCCCTGGTGAAGCAGTACAGACAACGGTGAATTTCGGGGGGGATGCTCCGTCGCCTAACTGTCTGTACTGCCATCCCAGGGGAAATCTGGTCAATAAAAAAGATACATAAATGAAAGGAATGCACTCGCGTCCTTTACATCATGTACCTTTTTCAAACAGGCCCTAGAGCGTGTTTGAAAAAGGCTTTCTGCAAGATGTGCGTCACAATTTGTGGGAGATTTTGTCCGGATGAGGGCGCCGTAGCGGGCTACGGCAACTGAATTCGGGCAAAATATACCGCAAAGTGGGGCGTGCAGATTGCAGGAATGATTTTTCAAACAGGCTCTAGGATCTATCCGTATATTCTGCAAAAATTATTTGCAAAACTCAGCTACTACCTGGTTGATTACTTTGCCGTCTGCTTTGCCTTTCAGTTCCGGCATGATGGTCTTCATGATCTGGCCTTTGTTTCCGGAGGCGATGAGCTCGGCATGTTTTTCCTGAAGGTAAGCTTTGATCTCGGAAGCATCCATCAGCTTCGGAGCGTATTTAGCGATAACATCATATCTTGCCTGGTATTCATCCTTCAGATCCTGTCTGGATTCCGGGCAGGTGTCGATCTGCTCTTTTACAGATTTCAGTTCCTTGAGGATCACGCGATCAACCAGCTCGCTGCTGATATCATCACGGCAGCCCTCGTCAATTGCAACTTTCTTCACTGCTGAGATCAGGGAAGATACTGCGTCCTTTGTTACTTTATCCTTTGCTTTCATAGCAGCAACCATGTCTTTTCTTAATGCTTCAAGTTCCATTGTGTTTTCCTCCTGTCAATTTCGCCATCCTTTATTTCTCCTGAAATTCGATGGCTTTTCTAGAGCGTGTTTGAAAAAGGCTTTCTGCAAGATGTGCGTCACAATTTGTGGGAGATTTTGTCCGGATGAGGGCGCCGTAGCGGGCTACGGCAACTGAATTCGGGCAAAATATACCGCAAAGTGGGGCGTGCAGATTGCAGGAATGCTTTTTCAAACACGCTCTAGTTCTTTACTATACCACTATTTTTCTGAATTTCCAACCTGTTCTGCCAGAGATTTTTTCAGCATTTTCTTCTTTTCCCGAAGCTCTTTGAAAAAATCGGACAGCATAGAGGAGCACTCTTCCTGCAAAACGCCGCGGATTACTTCCACCTTGTGGTTGAATCCGTCCATTTCCAGAAGATTCAAAACCGAGCCTGCGCATCCGGCTTTGGGGTTCATGCTTCCGATCACCACACGGTCAATGCGGGACTGCATCAGGGCGCCGGCACACATCTGGCAGGGCTCCAGGGTCACATACATGGTGCAGCCCTCCAGCCGCCAGTCTCCTAACTTTTTGCTGGCTTTCTTGATGGCATTCAGCTCGGCATGGGAAAGGGTGTTCTTGTCTGTATTTCTGCGGTTGTAGCCTCTTGCAATAATCTGTCCATCGCAGACGATCACGCAGCCGATTGGAACCTCTTCCAGGGCCCGGGCTTTTTTCGCCTGGCGGATGGCTTCTTTCATAAAACGTTCCTGATCTGTAAGCATAAAGTTCTCCTGTTGTGTGAAATGAAAAATGTTATCTGTAAAATGTGCGGCACATTAACCAAGCTCTGATTTTCTTCGCATCTTTTTCCAGTAATAGGTGACGCCCACAATGTCTGCCAGTGCCCATCCAATGGGAACGGATGCCCAGATTCCGGTGACGCCGATTGCCGGAACGGCGGACAAAGTATAAGCCAGGACCACACGGGTTCCAAGGGAAAGGATGGTAAGGATCACGGACATTCCAGGCATTTTTACTGCACGGTAATATCCATACAGAAGAAAAAGAAGTCCGATTCCAAAATAAAATGCGCCTTCAATTCGCAAATATCCGACACCAATGGAAATAATCTCCGTCTGGGATGCATTTACAAAAATGCCCATAAGCGGCGCGGCAAATGCACAGACCGCTGCGCTGATCACCAGGCAGAATACAAATGCAGCTGTTACCGCACTTTTGATTCCCTGAGAAATTCGCTTTTCTTTTCCGGCGCCGTAATTTTGGGCAATGAAGGTGGAAAATGCATTTCCAAAATCCTGTACCGGCATGTAAGCGAAAGAATCGATTTTTACCGCTGCTGCAAATGCTGCCATAACTGCGGTTCCAAAGCTGTTTACCCGGCCCTGGACCATGAGGATTCCAAAGTTCATAACGGACTGCTGCAGGCAGGTAAGAAAAGAGAGCTGGGCAATCTCACCCAGAACCCTTTTGTCAAAGTGCAGTTCTTCACGTGAAAGGCGAAATTCCGGGAAACGGATCAAGGTGTATACCGTAATTCCGATTCCGGATACGAACTGCGCAAGGACCGTTGCACCTGCGGCTCCTGCCACGCCCCAGCCAAAGCCAAGAACAAAGAGCAGATCAAGTACTATATTCAGGACAGTAGATACTGCAAGAAAAATCAGGGGGACGACTGAATTTCCCACAGCTCTTAGCAGTGCTGCAAAATAATTATATAAAAATGTGGCGCTGATTCCGGCGAATATGACCAGCAGGTAGGTCCGCATGTAGGGAACCACTTCTGCCGGCACCTGAAGGACTTTCAGGATCAGGGGCAAACCTGCGTAAACCAGAACATTGATCACCACAGTCATTGCCGCGATCAGGCCGAAGGAATGGAGAATTCCTTCTTTTAGCTTTTTGTGATCCTGCTCGCCGAAGCGGATGGAAAATACGGCACCGCTTCCCATACACATTCCAATCAAAATGGACGTCAGAAAGGTCATCAGGGTATAAGACGAGCCAACTGCGGCAAGGGCATTGGCTCCCAGATACCGTCCCACGATCAGGGTATCTGCGATATTGTAGCATTGCTGCAAAAAATTCCCGGCCATGAGAGGCAGGGCAAACAGCATCAGATTTCCGGTAATGCTGCCTTTTGTCAGGTCTCGTTGTTTCATTTCATTTTTTTCCTCATCTAATGCACACTTATTTCCCAGGGCAGGCAGATCGCAGGATTGTTTTTTTCAAACAGGTTCCAGGATAAAACGCACTGGGAATGCTTTTATTATAGGCAGTTCTGATGAGGATGTCAATTTTGGGGAAGTGCTCTTTTTGCCTGAAAAGTGTGTAAAAATGGTATTTTAAGTTAATGACAGACAGGCGGGTCAATGGAACGATACCAGTAGCCGCCTTTTCCTTTGGGGACTTTTATGAGCGGGCTTTCTTTAAAGCTTGGGAAGCCGAACATGCCTGCCATGAACTGTTCCTGCTGATCGTAGCTTCCGGGAACACCAAGGATGTACTTTCCGTTTTGACGGCGGCACAGGAGCAGATGTCCGAAGTTGTAATAGCCGTATTGCAGAAAGCGGTTGTTTCTAAGGCCGCATTGTCTTCTTGGGAAGTGTACCAGATCCTGGGGATGGATTTTCCAGCACTGGAACAGGTCGCCGTCTGCGAAGGGGCAGAAGGGCTGACCGAAGGGGAGGGAGTGTTTTTCGGGTTTGGAGTGGATGGACTGTATGTGGATTTCTTCGGTGGGGGACGGGACGTCTGAGGTCTGAGGTGCTGGATTCAGTTCGATTTCGGAACTTGTTTTGGGCTTTGGTTCTTGTAAAATAGTGTTGGTGCTGTCTGAAGAAGAATCTGGACTGCTTACGGGGACAGAAAGTTCTTCTGAAGCGTTTGCCGGAAGTATAGACTCTGCCGACAGAGCGTCACCAGGAATAGGTTCTGGCATATTTGCATGATTGCTTTCTGAATCAGTCTGGTTCGGATTGGTCGTAAATTCTTTGTTGCTTACTGATGCTGGCGGCTCTGTTTTGAAAGTATTGGTTTCTGTCTCTTCTGAAAATTCTACATTCTGCACTTCATCATTAGGTGTGACCTGGCCCAAAGCTTCTGCATTTTCTTTTTCCATCTCAGACTCAGGCACGTTTTCGGCGTCACTGTTATTTTCCATTTCGTTTTGAGGCGATTCTGGTTGAGCAGTTTCCTGTTTCGTTTCTTCCTGTTTATCCTCTTCTGACCTCTTTGTTTCTTCTCCAATTTTCATTTCTTTGAAATTTTCCGGACGGATTGCCTGGTCATCCCATTCTGTGCCGAAAAAGCCGCCGGATTTTGTCAGAATTACCATGCCGCCCATTTTGCCAAGGGCCGTTCCGGAATCTCCCATATTTAATGCATCTGTTTCAATCAGGCAATCAACCCGGTCCGTCTGCGTCATGCAGCTTCCGATGAGAATTCCATTCATCAGACCTTCCTTTCTCAGGAAGCAAAATACCCTGGCCTCTTCCTCTGCTGCCAGCCCTTCTACATGAAGATGAATTTCAATTGTACATATGGAATTTCGGACTTCAACCTTTATAAAACCGCAGTTGTTTTCCTTTTTTCCTTTGCGGTACTCATATACATATGCGATAAAACGGCGATATCCAGCCAAATGACGACCTCCCTGTCCTTTTTATAAGCATTTTCATTTCATTCATTAATGTATATGAAGCTGCGATTTATTCATTCATAAAATTTTTAAATTTTTTTGATTTTTTTCAAATTTTGTGTTGACAAGATGGCATTCTCTATGTATAATATTACTTGTCGTTGACGAAGTGTGGCTCAGTTTGGTAGAGCGCTGCGTTCGGGACGCAGAGGTCGTGGGTTCGAATCCCGTCACTTCGACTACTTGGCAGGGGCGCCGAAAGCCTTGAGAAATCAAGGGTTTCGGTGTTTTTTTATGCTTTTCCCCTTTTTTTCAAAAGTGTTCGTAAAGTCATTTTACGGATGTTCGTAAACTCCGCTTAAGGACTCTGCCTGTCTCTGTTTATGTGCTCTGTCAATATGTGTGTATATATTCATAGTTGTTACAATATCAGCATGACCTAACCATTCTTGAATATCCTTTGCTTTCCACCCCTGCTCATATAAAATACAAGCTGTTGAATGTCTCAAGTTGTGAAAGGTCAAATTGGAGTTTCCAAACATAGTCACCATCTTTTTATGATGTTTACTTATGAAATATTTCTTAACTACATAAAGGATAATAAAACAACATTTGGCATTTTATTATGCCAGATGGAAACACACGCATTTCAGCAAGGCATAATGAACAGTGTGCAGTCTTACATACAGTCAATTATCCCCGGATTATCTGATAAATGTGAGGAACAATATATATTCATTCATGATGCATGGTTGCTGAAATATAATTGTTGACTGGATTAATAATGATTTTAACATTCATTCACATAAACTTGCAGAAATAATATATCACGTATGTAATGTTATTTTAGCTGAACCGGTATCTGATGCAGAAACCAGTACAGCGAATATTAAGTAACCGCCATATACAATATACCCCCTTTATATGCCCTGTCTTTTTATTCCTACAAATCTTCGTGCAGTTTTACATCCCTATTATCTGCCATGCATTGTTTTAAGGCAACGATCATTTTTTCCGCATCCAGCGGCTTTGCAAGATGGACATTCATTCCTGCCAGCCGGCTGTTGATAATATCTTCTGCAAAGGCATTTGCGGACATTGCAATGATCGGAACCCTCATGGCATCCCTTCTTTTCATTTCCCTGATTGTCCTTGCCGCATCCAGTCCATTCAGCCTCGGCATCATAATATCCATATAAATTACCCCGAAATAATCTGGTTCAGATTTTTCGAAGATTTCAACTGCTTCCTTCCCGTCCGCTGCACATGTAACCTCCATACCGCTTTCTTCCAGTATACATCTGGCAATTTCCATGTTCAGCTCATTGTCTTCCACAACCAATGCTCTCATGCCTTCCACTGAATAATCATCAAGGCTTACCGACTTGTCTGATAAATTACTGTTTTCATCCTGTGTGCCAATTTTGAACGGTATTTTTACAATAACTGTAGTACCAACACCAACTTTGCTCTTCAGTTCAATACTTCCATCCATCCTGTCCACAAGCTGCTTCGTAATTGCAAGCCCCAGTCCGGTGCCTTCATACCTGGATCTGCTTGTCTTGCTTTCCTGAGAGAACATATCAAAAGCATGGGCAATAAAATCTTCACTCATACCCACACCCTGGTCTTTACAGTAGAAAGCAAAAAATGCCCTGCCATCATCCAGAATTTCTTCCTTAACCCAGACCGTGATTACACTGCCCGCCTGACTGAATTTTATGGCATTGTCCAAAATATTCGACAGGATCCTGCCAAGATATACCGGATTTCCAATCAGAGCGATGTGGCTATATGTACCATTTTTCCAGTCAACCTCATACCGGATGCCTTTCTTTGCAGCCCGCTCATCATAAATCTGGTTCAGTTCCCGCAGTACTATTGTCAGATCAAACAAAAGCTGCTGGTCCTTCAAATCTCCGCTCTGTAGTTTATTCATATCCAGCACATCATTTACCAGAGATACAAGATATTTCAGAGATTCCATTGCCTTTTCTCTGATCTTCTGCTGCATCAGAAGATCATCTGCGTACTGATTTCCCATATTTACCATACCGATAATACCGTTCAGTGGTGTACGGATATCATGACTCATAGTTGCCAGAAACCTTGTTTTCATTTCGGCTTCCCGCTTTGCTGCTTCCGCTGCAAAGTTAAGATCCTCTTCACGTCTTTTGGAATCGCTGATACTACGGACCGTACATAAAACATGGGTTACATTCCCAGACTCATCCCGTTTTTTACAATAAAAATCATCCTGTGCCAGCTGCCATCACACATCCTGTATTCTGTAGAAATACATTCTTCCGTCTTCAATCTTGTGGAAAGTGTAGAAACATCCAGAAAAGGCCGTATCAGCGGACGGTATTCCGGTGCAACCATGGTATCACAAAGCTGATACAGCTTCTCCGATGCACATCCTCTGTTTCCTGTCAGTTTGTGTATTTCACTGTCATTTGATACCTCTTCAAAAAAATCTTTCTGCACATCAATCCTGTAGATAGAACAGTAGCTCTTGGCAATTGCCGAAATTATTTCATTGCTCAGCCGTGTCTCGTCCAGTGCCTGCTTTAACTGATTCTGGATCGTAGTTTCCTTTTCCATGATATCATCAATATGCCGGAAACCCACCAGTGCGAATAAATGTTTCTCATCCTGGTATATTTTGATTGCCTGTGCCTCAAAAAATTCATGCTGGTTCGGATTCGGTTTGCTTCTGTAATGGTAGGTAATGCGCTCCTTCCAGGAAAGCCGTTCCTTCAGATGCCCCGTCGAAACCCGGTCCTTAAATTCCTGTCTTTCTTTCCCATATAGATACTGAACCGCATATTGGTCAGCAGCATAATTGAAATTATCACACTGCTTCAGGTTCATTTTTTTGCGTTGGTTCCGTCATTCATATGGAGGATTTCAAAGGAATCGGTATTTAATTCAACATAATAGACAGCTGTAAAATCTCCACATATCTTGTCCAGAAGCCGTCTTTCCGCCATCTGTTCTTCCAGCGTACTTTTCAGTTTTCTGTTCCTCATATGTACCATTACAGTCAGGATGAGAAGCAGAACGATCAGCACGGCTATAAAAGCCAACGCAGCCACAGACTGCAGTTGCTTCGGAAATATATACTTAATTTCTGTCATAACAAAACCTCTGGTATATGATCTCTAAACACGCCAATATTTTTTCCCTCAAAAGAATCCAGATTTCCTGCTGTAAGATCCATATTTGAGGCATCCGTATAGATGTAATATTTCTCTTCCCCCATAGGCATATCAGAAAATAACATTTTTTCAGCACGTTCGTCTGTATAGGAAATGCCGCCAAGAATATCAATTTCTCCATTTTCCAGCTGTGTAAAGCAATCTTCCCAATTACCTGTCACGTATTCATAGGTCCATCCTGCGTAACCTGCAATGTCTTGAAGATACTCATAACCATAGCCTCTTCTTTCTCCCTTTTCATTGACTGTATTATAAGTTTCCTCAAAAGATCCTATCCGGATAACATGATCCGATTTTTCTTTAGCAGATGCGGAAACAGGAAAAACAGTCAAACATATCATTGTGCAAAATATAAAGTAACAAAGTTTGAAATTTCTTATATTCTGTACTAATTTGCACTTCTTCATCTTTCTCCCACCCTCCAGGCTACAGTCGCCTGCATCTAAACATTTTTGTACATCTTCCGCAAAAGCATTGGCGATCATTGCAATAATAGGCATTCCATTTCCTGTTTGATACCATCAAAATATCCGACAATTCCTATGTATCCATCTTTCTTTAAGGAAGACCATAAGGTATGCAGTTTCAGATCATACTTTTTAATTTATGCGGTTTTTATGATTTTTTGTCAGCAGTTTTGTGATCGTTCTTTTTAATAGCGGAATATCAATCGGCTTTCCAATATGTTCATCCATCCCGGCATCCAGACATGCTTTCCGATCCTCCTCAAAAGCATTTGCCGTCATGGCAATGATTGGGATCTTTTTGGCATCTTCACGTTCCAACATACGAATTGCTTTTGTTGCTTCCAGACCATCCATGACCGGCATCATCACATCCATGATGATGACATCATACTCATTCAGCTTGGAATTCTGAAATATTTCAAGTGCCTCTTTTCCGTTTTTCGCTTCTGTAATATTCAGATGCTCTTCTTCCAGTATTGCATGGGCGATCTCCATATTAATGGCATTATCTTCAACAAGAAGCACCCGCTTCCCTAGCAGATTCATACTCTGTGGGCAGCTGTCCTCCTGCGGATCATTGTTTTCAGCCAGATGATCTATCTCAAATGGAACCGTAAACGTAAACGTGCTTCCTACATTTTCTTCACTTTCCAGTTCTATCGTTCCACCCATCAGTTCAACAATATCTTTTACAATCGAAAGTCCCAGACCGGAGCCACTGAAGGTTGTAGTTGACAGTTTGCCCTCCTGCGCAAAAACATCAAACGCATGTTTTTGAAATTCTTCACTCATACCAAGACCGGTATCTGAACATACAAACCGAAAAACAGCCATATTCCCATCATCCGATAATTCTTCGCAATAAACATTCACGGTTCCATGAAAATGATTGTATTTAATCGCATTGGAAGAAAGATTCATTAAAACCCTGCTCAGATGTATCGGACTTCCAATCAAATATCTGTGGCGGATTGTACTTGCTTCCACGCCGCCTTCAAATCTTACACCATTTTCATAAGCACTCATTGCAACAACCGTCAGATTATTACTTAACAGCTCTGCCAGATCAAAGGATTTATGTTCCAACACAAGGGAACCGGATTCCAGTTTGCTGATATCCAGGACATTGTTGATCAGATTTTGCAGATATTCTGTGGACTGAAGTACCTTCTGCCTGCATTCACGTAATTTGACCACATCATTGTTATATTTTTCAGCGATATGGATCATCCCCACGATTCCGTTTAGCGGTGTACGGATATCGTGGCTCATACGCCTCAGAAAGGCTGTTTTTGAAAGATTCGCGCGATGAGCATCTTCCATGCTTGCCTTAAGTTGTTTCTGATACATGAGTTCCCGGGATTTTTCTTCCGTAATATCCCGGGCGACATAAAGCACATCCACAGCGTTTCCCTGTGCATCTCTGCTCTTTACAATAAATCTGGACAGCCGCCATTCTCCGTTTGCTCCCATAAATTCAATCGAAACAGAATTCGTATTGCGAAGTCTCTCTGCCAATGTATCAAAGTCAAGAAACTCTCTGTACTTTTCTCTCCACTCCAGGGCGGCAAATGCTGCTGGAAGCCTTTCCATAACATCATCAATTTTTCCCTTTTGTCCAAGGATTTTTTGCACAAGGTCATAACCTTCCAAAAGCTCATATGTCCGCTCTTTAACATTGGCATATATGATTGTTACATACAGCGTAGCAATTGCGGAAATAATCTCTGTCCTCTTTGTTGCCTCATCAAGAGCCTTTTTCAGCAGTACCGTAGTTTTCAGATTTTCCCTCACACATCCAAGATGCCCGCCAACATCAGACAGCAGTGTAATGGAAATCTCATTCTGTCCCAAATCAGGATTATCTACCCCGATGAATCCATTCATCTGATGATTGGCATAAATCGGCACTGCAATCAATGAACATATTTCCTGTGTTTTTAGCAATTCATATTCTTCCGGTTCAGAATATTTTGTTGCTTCCAGATCATGGATCACGATTACTTCCTTGTTTTCAAATCGTTTCACCCAGTTTGGCATCAAACTGACTGGGATTGCCTGAAGGTTGTCTATCTCTGGTGTCACTTCATCGGCACACCATTCAAATGTATTGCTCAGGCTGTCCTTCTGATCGGTTTCCCAGTCAAAAACATATACCCGGTCTGCCCCTGTATAGTTTCCGATTGCCTGCAGCAAAGAGTGAATGATTTCTGACAACTCCTGCTCATTTTCCACCTGATCCATAAGCGATATCTGATGCAGAATCGTATCCATGCTATGTAATTTTATTTGATAGAGTTCCTGAACATCTTTTGTTTTCATTTTTTATCCCCCGCGACCCCAATGGTATTCCACTAATTCATGAAATACCTCTACGAATCATTCTTTATCAAAATGTACATGTCTCAAAATTGTTTTTATAACTTCATCAATCACAATCGGCTTTGACAAATGTGCCTTCCGGATGAATTCTGAAAATCTCAACAGCAGTCTTTCCATATACTTCTTTACGATAGCCATTCCCAGTCCGGCTCCATGGTACTGCGTTCTCGCACCGGAATCTTCCTGTGCAAATTCCTCAAAAATTTCTTTTATAAATTCCTCACTCATTCCGATACCGGTGTCAGAGATGCAGTAATGCATATTTATATATCCATCCTCACTATTTTCCTGACAATGGGCTTCAAAAGTAATCGTCCCTCCATCCGGAGTGAACTTCACAGCATTACTCAGAATATTGACCAGCACATCACGCAGGCGGACAGAATCTGTGATACTTTTCACATCTGCCGGTACCGGATTGTATTTCACTTTTCCACTTTCCACGCGAGTCAGATCTAATACATCATTGATCAGTGACAGCAAATGTTCTGAACTTTCGTTAATCTTTTC
The DNA here is from genome assembly GCF_003460605.1 of Ruminococcus sp. AF31-8BH. Lineage (GTDB taxonomy): Bacteria > Bacillota > Clostridia > Lachnospirales > Lachnospiraceae > Blautia_A > Blautia_A acetigignens. The sequence goes on along the minus strand of NZ_QTVN01000026.1, from coordinate 3,716 downwards.
CAGGCAGTTTCTCACCTCACCTGATGGGTTATTTTTTATTGCAATACCGGTAAATCCAATAATCGCATTCATCGGTGTCCTCATGTCATGGGACATGTGTGACAGAAATGCTGTTTTTGCCTTGTTTGCAGCCTGTGCATGTTCTGCCAGTTCCGCCATTTTCTTCGCATTCTGCTGGGCTGCCATCTGAGCTTTTTTCCTTGCACTGAGACGCATCATGATCACAGCCATAGTAGTCAGCAGCCATCCAAAAACAAGAAGAACCAAAACAGTAACAACAGGATGCAGACGGATCCAGTCAGCAAATGTCAGATATGTTGCTTTGTATGTAGTATACTGTGCCGCAAGATCTTCGACAAAATTTTCGGGCATGGCATACATTGCTTTCGTCAGAATACCAGCCATCGCATGGTTCTCTGTTGACGAAACTACCATGCGGTAGGTGAATGTAGGCTGTTCCAGCAGCGTATATGTCATGGTGCCCGTAGTGTCACTATTCACAAACGCCTGTGCCATGTAATAGTAGACGAAAGCAGCATTGGCTTTACCCTTACGGACAGCTTCCATCATTTCCTGTCGGGTACTGCACATCAGTTTTTCTGCACCGGGTGCCATTGCATCTGCAATGGAATTTGATGCGGTCTGGTCAATCCCTTATCAAATTTTTTATCCTAAATGTATTTTTTCGTTCCTGTGCTGACTTAATTTTCTTTCACATAACCGATTTCCTTTACACCTACATTTTTATCTGCTCCATTTTTATATTTTAGCAGCCACCAATTATTACCTGCCTGTTTTAGTTTCTTTTTGATCTCCAAAAATGAAAAAAGCATTGTCATTGCAGACAATGCATCTTTAACGTGGCAACTGGCTGCCATTTTACAGGCCCTATAGCTTTGCATCGCAGACTTTCATCTGTTTTGCCGATTTTCTTATTATAGCTTTTAAACGTATGAAAAAAAACTGATTTTATTATACTCTAATGCTCTACTGTATACAAGAAAAACATTACCGTTTTAACGCCTAAAAACAAAAAAAGAACAGCCGATACATATACTCGAACTGTTCTCCTACTTCCGAAGTCCACGCAGCATTGACATTACTGTTTCCTGCTCATTTGTACTCAGATTGTTCCATATCCCTAGAGCGTGTTTGAAAAAGGCTTTCTGCAAGATGTGCGTCACAATTTGTGGGAGATTTTGCCCGGATGAGGGCGTCGTAGCGGGCTACGACAACCGAATTCGGGTGAAATATACCGCAAAGTGGGGCGTGCAGATTGCAGGAATGATTTTTCAAACACGCTCTAGCTGTAATATGCAAAAATGCCCTCTCCGTCGGATGATCCGGCAAAGAGGACAGTAATTTGATTGCTTTCATTATTTTGTTAGAGACTGCTTCTCTCATGTATTCTGCCATCTGCTGGGCTGATCCTGGCAGATGCGGTTCCACTGGCAGTCGCCGCAGATTTCCGGGCGTTTGCCGGAGGCGATGATGTTCTGCTGGACGTACTGGGTGAATTTGGAAAATGGAAGGGTCTGGCCTTCTGTCAGGCCGCACTGGGAAAGTACGGCGTTGTCATAGCGCTTTACTTTTTCAGCTGCCTCGCAGAGTCCCTGACAGTTGTTGGGACAGGCAGAGCAGATTTCGTCTGTGTTTACGGTGAGACAGACGTCTGCGCCTTTTGTAAAAAGCTCCAGCATTTCCTGCATATGGGCTGTAAATCCATTGCTGTAGCCGTTTCCGATAAAAAACGCCAGGCACATCCCGTGATGAGGGCGAATGGGATATGTCTGACGATTCTTATTACTGTAATGGTACAAGCTTGCGTACTCTTCTGGACAGTACAAATGCCAGAGCGATTTTTACAAGGTCAGGAATGATGAACGGAATTACGCACCAGCCCAGTACGGTTCCAAGTCCAACAGCGCCTGTGGTTCTCGTGTATACAACCATGAACCAGATGGTTCCCATTGCGTAGCATACAAGCAGTCCTACAACCATGGAAATGATCTGTACTACAGGCTTCTTGCCCCAGAGGGATTCGATTGCCCACATTGCAAGTGCGGAGAATAAGAAGCCGATGATATAACCGCCAGTGTTATTGAGAAGGATTCCAAATCCTCCGGAGAATCCGGCAAATACAGGAACTCCAATTGCTCCAAGCAGAATGTAAACCAGAACAGCCAGGCTGCCTCGTTTGCCGCCGAGCACACCTACAGCCATAAATACACCGAATGTCTGTAAGGTAAAGGGAACGGTCATTGGAATGGAAATCCAGGAACAAATTGCGATCAGTACGGCAAAGATGGCGATGTAGGCCATGTCGTAGGTTCTTGTTTTTGTTGCGGTTACAGTACTCATAATCTCCTCCTCGGGCATATCCTATATTTCTTCGAATGGTAAATATAGGGATAAGAATTTTGTCAGATACAATCTAACATAGCAGCAAGGAATTGTCAACCATTTATTTGTTTTTGGTTTACAATCCATTTTTCGATGTTTACATATACATTTACCGCTAATTTTTATCGACAAAAATCTCAATTATAACTTTCAAAATCAGGGCAATCATGCTACACTTAGGAAAAGTAATCAGGTGGAGGTTTTTCCCATGGATGTACACAGCATCAGTACCAAATGCACACGCACAGAGTTTGTGGGGACTGCAGTTCTGGATACTATCGGACTTGTGATTTCAGGAGTAGACGATACTCTTTTAAAGGAAATGAATATAGGAACCCGTTATCATACTCTTGGACTTTTTAGTTCCCGTACAGGTGCTGCCGGACAGATCACGGCGGTGGATGATGCGGTAAAGGCTACGGGCACGGAGGTTCTTTCCATTGAGTTTCCACGTGATACCAAGGGATGGGGCGGACATGGAAACTATATTGTGATTGGCGGAAATGATGTGTCGGATGTGCGCCATGCCATTTCCCTTGCGCTGGAACTGACCAATAAATATGCCGGAGAATTGTATATCAGTGAATCCGGACATCTGGAATTTGCTTTTTCTGCCAATGCTGGCGGAGCACTTTCTATGGCTTTCAATGCGGTTCCTGGTGAGGCTTTTGGATTTATGGCAGGTTCTCCTGCGGCAATTGGGCTTGTGATGGCGGATACGGCTATGAAGGCTTCTGCGGTTCATATTACTCGATATATGACGCCGAGCATTGGGACAAGCCATTCCAATGAGGTGATTCTGGCAATCTCAGGAGATGCCAGTGCGGTGAAGGAAGCGGTTCTGCAGGCCAGACAGATTGGACTGGAGCTGCTGATCGGAATGGGAAGCTATCCGGAAATTCCCGGGGAACCGTATTTATAAATCATCAAACAGGAGGCGGTGACTGAGCACTGTCCCCCGTCACAAATAAACCCAGGAAATCTGCGGCATAATAATACTGTGATTTCCTGGTTTTGTATACCTAAACACTTAATTTTCTACTTGTTCTCCATTAAAGCAAGTTTTTCTTTTAGAAGCAAAAGTTCTCTTTCCGCATGATCAGCGCGCATTTTTTCTGAGTCTGCGCGGCGGCGTTCTTTTTCTGCGTTCATCCGCTCTTTTTCCGTATTTTTCCTTTCCGTATCTCTCCCAGCCTCAAATTCCTCTTTCCGTAGCAACTCTTCTTCCCATTCCCGGTCGTATTCAAATATACTCATTGCAACCGTCGAGTAGACTTTGTCTCGACTTTTTCACATCCTTTCATCATATATTG
>NZ_QTVN01000025.1 GCF_003460605.1 Ruminococcus sp. AF31-8BH | reverse complement strand
TTTTGGATCTAGGTGACTCCTTTGAAGTAAGTGCTGTTCTTTATGGTATTTTAAGTGAAGTTGAATTATAACCGTTTTAAATGAATATATCAACTTAGTAATATGAAGACATAAATAGGAGAATTTATAGATGCAAAATATTTTTCCAGAACATAAATCTGAAATTGTATTAGGAAATGGTAAATTTCAACTTGATCCCATGTCATATACTGTTATTTATGAAGAAAAAGAAATCAGCTTAGCTCCCAGGGAATTTGAAGTTCTGTATCTTTTAGCACAAAGACCAAATTGGGTTATTCCAAAGAAGAATATCTATTGTTCGGTCTGGGAGAGTAATTATTATGATGATCAGATTCCGTACAAAACAGTGGAACACGTAGTATGGAAGATACGAAAAAAGATGGGGCATGATATTATAGAAACATTGATCAATGTAGGGTATAGACTAAAAAAGATGTAAAGGCAGGATAGTGTGAGTAAAAGTTTGTATATTCTGATTGAATTTTTGGGAGATACGCCATATAATATTGGCAACTATAAGAAGGCGCGTACATACGTCATTTGACTAAATATCACGTTGTAACTAGAAATTGAGATAAACTCTTACAGAGCTTTTGTGGACTATCCAAAGAAAAAGGAGGCTGACTATGAACGTATATGAAGAAATAGATCAGGAAACAATGATGTTGCTTTTAGATTTCTTGTGTAAACGGACAGTGGAAGGAAAACAGATATGGGAAAATATGGAGTATAATCCTATTTCCTTTTTACAAAAAGATATTTATGAAAAAGAAGGTACCTGTATATCACAAATGTTTGAAGCAACGACAGTATTCAATGGTATTGAATATGAATTAGAGCTTTCAGAGTCAATCGAACTTCCGTCTGGCAAGGGAGATATTTTTGGAACCATTTCTTATGAAACAGAAGACGGAAAAGAGAATACGTATGATTTCTCTTTATTTTTTGATGTAGAGAAATATGATGATGCGAATGCGGAAGAATTGCAGGGTATTTTTGGAAACTCAATCATTGTACAGTTTACAGATGCAATGGTGGGAGTATTTGAAAATTCAGATGCGGTAGCGGAGGGATTTGCTTATGCAAGATACTTTCATCAAACAGGAATTAATCCGGAATGGGAAACCAATCCTCTTGTGAAATTGGGTGAGAAACTGATGCAAGAGCACGCAATGTTGGATTTTCATAAAATAGTATTGGATACAGATTATAGAAAAAGTTTATGGAAACGACCATGAACCTTCTATAACAGGATACAAATTTTGGGGAAACCATTGATATTTCTTAGGATATCACATATAATATAGTTAAGCCAAAAGGTTTCGTGTAGCGGCACGTAAAAGCTGTACTGCGTCTAGGCAGGGTAAATATTGGGACTATTTTATACTCGAAAGAGTATTACGCCCACACCAGGGAGATACGGTGAGTCCGCACCGGGGACTGAATGATACCGGCGACATTTCAGACATTCGGAAGGGTGTCGCGGCTGACAGCCAGCATAAAACCGCTTTTTAGAACAAAGAGAATGATAAGAGAAGAGGAGGTGCTTTTATATGGCTACATCAAGTATTCTTACCAATGTTGTAATTGAAGATCCGAAAAAAGCAGAAGCATTTGTAGATGCACTTGAAAAGTCCAGTCAAGATCCAGTATGGAAACCTTCTGCACCGTCTATTCCAATATTAGATAGTGTAGAAGAATTACGCAGATTCCTGGGTAGGAAAAGGAACTAAGAGAGATGTATTATGCAGTTGTAAATATTTTAGATTATATAGAACTTATAGGAGAGGAGTCAGTAGTTGATGTCCTCTCCGGTTTTTCGTGTCCGAAGAATAAAGAAATAGAAAATTTTGTCCGGAATAATGCGGTAGAGTTCGCAAAACGGAAGATGTCCATTACTTATCTTTTGTTAGATGAGTATAGCAGGGTTTTGGCAATTTTTGCAATCACACATAAAGCAGTGCAAATCTGGGGAAAAAATCTTTCTTCTACGTTGCAAAAAAAGATACAGCGGTATGCACAAAAAAATGAGAAGACAGATGAATATGCTCTTTCTGCTTTTCTGATCGGTCAGTTTGGAAAAAATTATCAGCATAAAGACGCACCCGTTCCAGATGGCGGAAAGATGATGGAAGCGGTATTGACCATTCTTAAACATGTACAGCGTGAAATTGGCGGTGGCGTTGTGTACTTAGAGTGTGAGGAAAAGCCGGAGCTATTGAATTTCTATCAGAACGAGAAAAACAGATTCCGGAAATTCGGAGAACGTTTATCAGAAAAAGAAAATGTGAATTATATTCAGATGCTACGAATTTTATAAAAAAAGAATAAGGATACATAAGGTGCAGGTGATTCTAAAATAGAGGAGTCACCTGTATTTTTTATGCCTAAATGAAGAGATAATGCAGTGCTTTTTCGTAAATAGTGCAAAAATCGTTTTCAAGGCGTTCAGATATAATAAATCTCTAAAACAAAAAAAGGAAAGAAATGGTAATGAAACAGGGAAATCTTGCCTCCATAGTCCATTACCAGGGAAAGGATTTGTAATTATAATAGAGCCTGTAATCAACGAGGAGATAAAAGAATGCAGAATGAACTTTATATTGTAGCAGATGCCATAAAAGCCTTGCGGGAAGCCAGAGGACTGACTCAGGAGCAGCTTGCAGAGAAAGCGGATATTTCTGTATCACATCTGGCAAAGATTGAAACACATGCCAGACTTATGGGGATGAAAACCTATATCCGTCTGCTGGAAGCTATGGACATTCCCATAAAAGAACACTTCATACACATGGGGACAGCAAAAAAAGATATGATGTTGAAGGAGAAGATCTGGTATCTGGTACAGGATTGTAATGAATGGGAAACCAGCCTTTTGATTTATTCCATAGAGGGAATTAAGAAGGGGCTAAAGGAATATCAGCAAGACAGCAGGAAGTGAGAATACAAACGGGGAGGAAAAGGGAAATGTTATCAAGAGAAAAGGTGGAAGCAGTATTATTTAAAATGGGAATGCCAGCCAATGTAAAAGGATTTGGTTATATCGTAGACTGTGTTCTGATCCTGGAGAAAGACAGCAAGATCAAAACGACATATCTGTACTTTAAGGTAGCTCAGCAAAATGGTACGACAGGGCAGCGGGTAGAACGGGCAATCCGTCATGCGTTTGATATTGTCCGAAGCTGCAGAGGTGATTATGATGTGGTGAACCATTATATCGGTTTTATTAACTGTGCCAATTCCCCTTCCTTATCCATGCTTACGATGAAGATACGGGAGGAAGCACTGGAAGTACCGGAACCACAACCGGAAAAGAAAGAAGAGAACGTGATTACGGGAATTACCGAAGACCGGCTTTTGGAGTTGATGCGGCAGGCATATACGGAATTTTGGGCAGATATGATTATCCGGTTAAAAAAATAAAGAGAAATGCAGACCGAAAACAGTCTGCCAAAACACATCAGGGTTATGGTGTCTTTTGGCAGGCTGATGTTTTCAGCCGGGAAGAACCTTGAAAACTGAATATCAGTATGGTGATATTTTTTTAAAACAAACGTGTCATTTCTGACGCTAATCTATAGAAATATCTTAAAGGACACAAAACATTTCGGCACATTCTATTTTGTATGATGCAGGGTCATGAGCTGTGCGAAGATACATTTGTCCGCATTGACAGCAGGTAAGGCAGAAAAGAAGCGGATCAAACAAGGAATCGTAGAAGATGAAGGAAAAGTGTGAGCAGCGCCCGGACATAGGCTGTGGGTGGCAGGCAGTCTGAAAGCCGAATGATAATGATACCTTTGCATAAAACACTGCAACCAGGGTAGCGTCTGGGACATGCTGCAGCGGGAAAGGGTGCTGCAGGGTGTCAGGCGGCCAGCCGGGCCGGTCCTACATGCTCCCGTTCACACCGGGGTGAGAAAATAAAAAACATGCTGGCAGGGAAGGCCCTGCCGGTATGGTGTGTAAAATGGGTTCATTTTAGGGCTATGGGGAAACGCCGGTTTCTTTATAGCCCTGGAATGAAAACAGGAGCCAAAGAAAGAGGAGGCAGAGCAATGAATAGAGAGATGTTACAAAAACTGTTTTCAGAAGATAAAGAGGTCTTTCAGGGAGGAATGTTATTCCCTGCATGGATCTGCAAAGGAAAAAAAGAGATAGAAAATAGGAACAGTCCCCAGCGGGCGGCAGTGTATCTGGATATTCCCATTCCATGTGCAGGGCTTTTGTATTATGAAAAAGAAAAAAGCCTGCATTACTGTGAACAGCAGACATACCATGTAGTTACGATCCTGGAAGGTGTAGGGTGTGGTAATTCCATAGAAAAAGAAAACTGGCAGAGGCTGGCAGTGCTTGCAGGAAAAGGCATGATTGACGTGATTGTGGTATCCGGGCTTAGCAGGTTATCCTATTGTCCGGAGGAAATTTTACAGACTATGGAACTGCTCCAGGCTTTCCAGGTGCAGATAGACTGTATCGGTTATGGGATTTTAGATTATGCCAGACTGAAACAATATTTAATGCACACCTGGGAGAAACAGGAACAATTTGAGCAGGACTTAGATGCGTATCTGTGCAGTTGCTGTACCAGGGAAGGGATATAATGTTCTCGCGGGAAGAACTGCTGAAGATGCGGGAAATGACGTTTGAGGACATTGACCCGAAAGAGATACAAGATGTAGAGAAACTGAAGATTGATGTAAAAAAAAGCAAACCGGAGAAGGTCCGGGAAATCCTGGAGTCCGGAAAGAACCCTTATTTTCTGAAATATAAAGGGATCACCATAAAGATTGGGTTTGCTTCTACCAACCGTACCATAGAGGAAGCCATGCAAAGCCTTGTGCAGATGAAATGGTAAAGCTACGACAGGGATAGGGAAGAAAGCGGATTGTTGGCAGATTACAGGGTGGACAAACCTTCTGGACTATGGTAGGATGATGGCAAGGACCCAGTAGCCTCTATCATTTAGGGAATCGGCTGACGAATCTAAATGATAGGAGCGAATACAATGAAAAATCAAATACTTAAAAAAATCTATCGTGCGGTTGTTTACCTGCGCCTTTCTGACGAAGATGGTGATAACAGGGAAAGCGACAGCATATCAAACCAGAGGATACTAATCCATAGCTTCTTAAAGAGCCACCCTGAAATTCAGGTGGTAAAAGAATGTGTAGATGATGGATATACCGGCACAAACTTTAACCGCCCCGGTTTTCAGGAAATGCTGCGTATGCTGGAAGAGGGGAAAGCAGACTGTATTATTGTCAAAGACCTTTCCCGTTATGGAAGGGACTTTTCCGGTGTTTTACAGTATGTGGAACGTATCCTGCCGAAAATGGGTGTGCGCCTGATCCTTGTCAATGACAATTATGACAGCCTCACGCCAAATCGTGATTTCCTTACCCTGAGATTTAAAAGTTTAATCAATGACCTTTATCCTGCGGATACCTCCAAAAGTGTGCGCTCTCATTTGTATGTCAAAATGACAGCCGGGCAGTGTGTAGCGCCTTTTGCTTTTTATGGTTATCTGAAATCCGAAGAGGATAAACATAAGCTAGTTATGGACGAAGTGGCAGCTTCTGTTGTACGGGATATTTACCACATGAAAATGCAGGGCTGCAGCCTAACGGATATATCCGAAGAATTAAACCGGCGTGGGATCTTGACGCCTCTTCGGTATAAGCAGGTATATTTAAAACAGAAATTAAAGACAGGGTTCCGCTTGACGGAAAAACCGGTCTGGATGCCAACTATGGTACGCCGTATCCTTCTTGATGAACGCTATACCGGAGTGCTGATACAGGGAAAAACAACAACGCCAAACCATAAAGTAAAGGTTGTGATCCACAAAGAGGAAGCCGAGTGGATACGGTATGAAAATGCCTTTGAGCCGGTTATCAACAGACATCAATATGAAGTGGTAGGCAACCTGATGAAAATGGATACCATGAGGGGTGCAAAGGGGCTGGCGCTTCTTTCCGGCCTGGTAAAATGTGGGGACTGTAAAGAAAGCATGGTACTGAAAAGCCCGGATAAAGTCCACCACTATTATGTATGTTCGACTTCCCTTTATGAAAAGCAGTGCAGTTCCCATAGTATCAGTGAGAAAAAACTGGTAGGAGCTGTGACAGAGGCAATCCTGCATTATATTTCTGTTCTGGTGGAGCTGAAAGAGATACTGGCGTATGTAAAAACTGCCTCAATCCCAAGACAGCGGCTTTTGGAAGAAGACAAAAAACTGGAGATGCTGGAAAAGGAGAGCCAGAGGATTTTAAACATTAAAGTAAAACTGTATGACAGTTTTGCAGAAGAAATCCTGGACCGGACAGAATTTGAAACCTTCAAAGCAAAGTATGACCAGTCTTTAGAGGAAATCCGGCAGGCAATGGAGTGCCAGCAAAGGGAAATCCGAAACTTGCAGGAAACCCTTGAAAAACAGCAGGAGTGGCTGGAATATTTTCTGGAATACCAGGACCGGACGGAAGTGGACCGCTTAATGCTGGTAAATCTGGTCAAGCGGATTGAGGTATATGAACAGAAGCGCATTATCATTCATTTTTGGTTTGAAGATGAATTTGAAAAGGTATTGGGACTGCTGGAAACGGTAAACAGGGCAAAGCCGGACCGGCGTGTGGAAGCCTTCCTGAAAGGAAAGGGGGCGGAAGCAAGTGCCTAAGGTAAGCAAAAGAGGACAGAGAAGACAAAGCAGCAAGCCAGAAGTTAAGTATCTGAGAACCTATATTTATGTAAGGCTTTCCGAAAAGGACGGAGGGCATGGCAGAAGGGATTCCATTTATATCCAAAAACAGATCTGTGAAGACTACGCAAAGAAACACCCGGAAATGCTGGTGGTAAAAGTCTATGCGGATAATGGTGTGACAGGTACAACGTTCCAAAGGGACGCATTTGAAGAGTTGATGGAAGATGTGGCAAATAAAAAGGTTGACTGCATCATTGTAAAGGATTTTGCCCGTTTTGGAAGGGACGCCTTAGATGCTGTAGATTTGATTGATGTGATTTTCCCAACCTTAAATATCCGGTTTGTTTCCGTTATGGACGAATATGACAGTGCAAACCCAGCTTGTGTAGAAAACAGGACCACCAATATTTTGAAACACTTTATGAATGATTATTATGCCAGGGAAGTTTCAGAGAAACTGGTACAGGCGCACCGGCTGTCCAGGGAACGGGGAGAGTTTTGGGGTTCCAGACCTCCTTATGGATACCAAAGAGCAGAGGAAAACAGTAAGAAGCTGGTGCCGGAACCAGAGGAAGCAGAAATAATCCGGCAGATTTTTTACTGGTATGTGTTTGAAGAAATGTCAAGCTATGATATAGCAAGGGAACTGAATGGCAGAAAGGTATTAGGACCGGAGGACAGCTACCAGAAAAGGAAACAGGGAAAGGAGCCGGAAAAAAGGCGGTTATGGAGATCAGACGGTATCAGGAAGATTTTACAGAACCCCGTTTATATAGGTGCTGCTGTTTATGGGAAAACAAAACAGATGCTTGCGCAGAATATTCCCCTTCAGATGATACCAAAAGAGCAGTGGGAAGTGTGTGAAAATGCCTGGGAAGCAGTTGTGGAACGGGCAATTTATGAGAAAGCACAGGAAATTGCAAAGGAACGCTGGAAAGATACGTTGGATAACTGGGCTGCAAACCCAAAAGAAAAACAGGGGGCAGATGGTCCTTTTAAGGGAAGGATTTTCTGCGGACATTGCGGAAAACGCCTTGGAAGGAGCAGGAGCGGAGGCAATAAGAAACACAAATATATGGTTTATAAATGTCCTTCCTTTTCCCTTACAGATCATACGGAATGTTTCCGGACGGTGAATGAAATCTACATCAATCAGGCAGTCAAGGCAGCACTCCGTTACCAGATCCGGCTTGCTGTAGAAAGTAAGAAAACCTATGGTGCAGAGTTTTATCAAAAGCTGGAGCAGGAGGTGGCAGAAAAAGTAAAAAGTGCCAGACAGAAGTATGAGAAATATGGAAGAAAACTGGAAACCTTGTTTGAGCATTATGCTACTGGGCTGTTGGACTGCAAGGAATATCAGGAGATTAAATCAACCTATCAGGAAGAACAGCAAGCAGCCAGGCAGAATATGAAGCAGATACAGCTTCGTGGACAGCACCTGTTAGATCAGGTGAAGGCAAGAATGGACTGGACAGAGGAACTTCTAAAGTACCAAAGATTCCAGAAGATAGAGAAAGGGATTGCGGACCGTTTTATTGAAAAGATTACGGTATATTCCAAAGACTATGTGGAAATCGTGTTCTGGTTTGGGGATTTATTTGAAAAAGAGCTGGAAAAAGAACTGGCCAATATGGAAGGAGGTCTTCCGTATGCAGTGTGATTTTATTTTTGCTTATATGCGTCTTTCCAGAGATGATAAAGAAAAAATGGAGGAAAGCAACAGCATTAAAAATCAAAGGCTCTTGATCCAGCATTTTGTAGAAAACCAGCCGGAGTTTGCAGGGGCAAAACTTTTCTTCTTCGTAGATGACGGTTATAGCGGTACAACGTTTGACCGCCCGGAATTTAAGCGCATGATGGGGCTGATTACCAGGAGAAAACGGATCTGTATCATTGTCAAAGACTTGAGCCGCCTGGGAAGGGATACCATAGAAACACAAAACTATATCGAAAAAATATTTCCATTTCTTGGGGTGCGCTTTATTTCAATCAATGATTTTTATGACAGCAGCCAGAAACCTTCTGAAAGAAAGGATACGGAGATTAAATTTAAGAACCTGATCAATGGGATTTATCCCCAGATTTGTTCCGACAATATCAAAAAAGTTATGAGGAAACAGGCTGAAATGGGACAATATCATGGTTCAATCCCAACATACGGATATTGCTTCCATGACGGTGTTCATACAAAACTCCATCTGGATATGGAGGCAGCTTCCGTTGTAAGGGGGATTTTCGACCAAAGGTTGGAAGGAAAGACCTATGCAGACATTGCCAGGGACCTGAATAAAAAAGAAGTTGAAACACCTACCGTATACCTTCAAAGGAAAGGCTGGGCGCCGGAAGCAAAGAAATCTGTGAAATTCTGGGACGGAAATTTAGTAAAGCTGATTTTGTTTAATCCGGTTTATGCAGGACTGACGGTAAGAGGGAAAACAGAAACCAGGGTTCCGTCAAAAAGAGAGTGCCGATATATTCCAAGAGAGGATTGGATTTGTGTAGGAGGAAGACACGAAGCGATTGTAACGGAGCAGGAACTTCAGAAGGTCCAGGACATGGCAGAGAAACGAAGAAAATATTATGGGCGGACACCGTCTTCTGAGAATATTTTTTCAGGTTTGATCCGTTGCGGACATTGTGGTCGGAAAATGAGAATACGGGTGACATACAAAGAAAAACCGATTTATTGCGGAAGCACTACAACAGCCCCAAACGCTTCCTGTTATCCAAAGAAATATAAGCAGAAAGACTTGGAAGAACTGGTGCTAGTTATGATAAAACAACAGGCAGCTCTTGCAGAGGATACCATAAAGCAGTTAAAGAGAGCCAATCAGACTTTGAATATTCCGAAACTCCGGTATCGGAAAAAGCAATATGAAAAGAAGCTGGCGCTTCGTAAACAGGAGAAAATGGAACTGTATGAACAATATGCAGAAGAACAGATTTCTTTGAAAGATTACCTGGCACGAAAACAAACCTGTATGGAGAAGACAGCAGTTTATCAGCAAAAGATACAGGAGATAGAAGCAAGAATTTTAAAAGGGGAGGAGAAAAAACAAAAGGAGAAATCAGAGGGACTGCAACTTTTTGTAAAATATAAGGGATTGGAAGAGCTGTCTTATGAAGTTCTGCATGAGCTGATTGAAGTCATAAATTTTTATGATCCGGAACATATTGAAATTGTATGGAAATACAGGGACGAATTTCTGGAAGCAGTAGGATAAGAAAAAACCGGGAGAGCTTATTGTCTTGGATTCCAGTAGAGAAGAAGATTTCATAAAAGAGGAGGAAAACGCTACGGTGTCTTCCTCTTCTTTGTATTAGGAGAAAATTTGGCAAAGAAGATGGGGGAAGAGCCATGTATCTTGAAACATATTCTATGGAAGAACTGATGGAACTGATAGAAGAGAAAGGATATTGTTCTGTGGAAGCAGTAGAAATTCTGAAAGAAATGGAACAGGCAAAAAAAGAGTATGATTTTTTACTCCGGGATTGTAAGGAAAAAGCGTGGAAAACAGACCAGGTGGTAGTTGATTATTACAGGTATCTCTTGGAAGAATTGCGGAAAGCGTTGCCCTATGATGCTATGGGAGGTCAGCACACGATTCCGATTCTGGTATTGCAAGAGTTCCGGAAACAGGATATTGTAGAAAAAATCAGGAATTTTATAGGCTGTCAGGCTGGGTTTTCTGATCATGATCTGTTACAGGAAATACAGAAATTTATTACCGTACATCTGGACCCGCAGGGAATTATCCTCTATATGGATGTACTGGGGAATCAGCCAGTGGCAAGGAATGCTTACAAACAGGGAGGACAAATGTGGTAAAAGAAAGAGTATTGGCGGTTCCGGATACAAGCATTTTTATTGCAGAACTGCCGGAAGCGACCAGAAACATCATAAGAAAAGACTTAGAAGAACACGCAAGAGAACATCATTACCGGCTGGAGTGGGATTTGAAAAATAAAGACTATGTAGCAATGAGCCGGAGATTTTGCGATATGGAAGACATTTATATGGATACCCATCTGCATTTTTGTGAGGCAGGGGAGGATATAGAGCCCTATGAAAAAAGCCTGCAGCGGACCATTTCTATCAGGTTATATCAAGACGAAGTAGAAGAACTCTGTAGGAAGTCTGGAAAAGTTGGGCTGTCAATCGGTGAACTGTTTGAAAACTTTGTTGCAGATTTGATTTGTGGTACACATACCAATGGTTCTGATGAACTCATGTATATTGAGCGATGGTTTGACCGGTGCTATTTCAGTATTATGCCAGAGGAAACATTTTTATCTTATCTGCTTGAAATGCGGGAGATAGACAGTGTTTTGGAATGCTGGGAAATCTTGCAGGAGTTGAAGGATCTGGAAGAGCCGGATTGTTATGATAAAGAGGAACTGGAGATACAGCAGAACACCTTGGAAGAATATTTTCAGGAATATAGAACCTATACAAGAGAACCGACAGAAGACCAATTGGAAGCTGCTATGGAAAAGGTGCTGGAATGGAATAAAGAAAGAGAGTATTTGTTGGAGGGAAATGTTCCAGAGAAGTCTTTGGGACGGTAGCCGGATTGGAGAAAGGAAGAAAACAGTGATAAGTAATGCGGAAAGAATTGTGTTAAGAAATATGTACCCATCGGGGTGTCGGGTAGAGTTGGAAGATATGGAAGCTGATCCGTATGTAAAACTGAGCCCCGGTGATTTAGGAACTGTACAGTTTGTAGATGATGGCGGACAGATACATGTATCCTGGGATTGTGGATACAGCCTTGCTATGGTGTTTGGTGTAGATCATTGCAAATGTGTTATGAGAGAGGAGCGTTTGCAGGAGATATTACAAAGGATACAGGCTATGCCATTTGAGAGCTTGGAAAAAATGGAACGGTATGTTATGGAAAAATTATCAGGGGTTTTTCCTAAAATCAGTTTTCAGAAGAAAGAAGGGCAGGAGATTTTTGTAGATATGGGAGTTGCCGCATTTATGAAGAAGGGTCTTGGTGTGGCAATTCAATATGAAACCGACAGCCAGCAGCACATCTTTATAAAAAAGATGGAAATGCAGGGACAGGATATTAAAGGAAAATTTGTCTTTCAAATGCAACAGAAACAGCGGTAGATTGAGAACAAGGATAGTAGAAATAAATAAGATTGTGATGATTAGTAATATTTGATAAGATATAAATAAAATTTATAAGAATATCGGGGGAACGATATGAGGTATTGCTGTGAAAAATGTTTTTCTAATAAGTATTTAAAAGAATATATCTTATCGGAGAGGAATGTAGGAAAATGTGATTATTGTAATTCCAATGGAGTAAACATTATTTCTACAGGAGAAATAGGAGCCTATATCCGAGAGTGTTTAAAAAAAGCGTATGAAGATATAGAAAATGGTACAGGGGCGTATTGGGACTCAGAAGAGAAACAATATTGCAATCGGACAGGAAGGAGTGTAGCTCCTTATTCAATCAGAGATATTTTAGTAGAAGAAGAAAATGTTTTAAACGAGGCTGTTATAGATACGACTATATTGGAAGATATATTTTCAGATTCAGGGTTAAGTTTTGAAGAAAAAAAGCAAGGGGAATCAGATGTATTTGAAGATATAGATAATTGTAATTTGGTACTTAAAGATGATTTATATGGCCTTGAGGCAACAAAAATGTATTATACATGGGAATTTTTCAAGTATATTACAAAATACTATAATAGATTCTTTGATATAGATAAGGATTGCCAGAGAAGAGATTATTTAAAAGAATTAGTACCATATATTTTAGAATATGATACTGTTATAAAAGCAGGAACGATTTATTATCGAGCAAGGAAATTGAACGATGAGAAATTACATGATCTGGATTATGCAGGGGTTTACAAAGAAATGGCTCCTGCACCCCCTAAATATGCAACAACAAATAGAATGAGTCCAGCAGGTATTTCATATCTATATGTTGCATCAGATAGAGAAACGGCATATAAAGAATGTCGATATAAAGATGCAACAGTAATGGTTGCTGAATATGTATTAAAAGAAGAATTGACAATTATTGATTTTTCTCAAGTTGCTTTTGTTACTACCAAAAGTATATTCAGCGAAGAATATGATCATGATTTACGTTGGATAAATAATTTTCTTGATGCATTTATTAAAGAGATAACCTCTCCAGTGGATGATAAAAAAGAAGATCATTCCTATGAATATGTAGCAACTCAGGTTATAGCAGAATATATAAGAAGCCTAGGATATGACGGAATATGTTTTAATAGCAGTGTAGGGAGAGGAAAAAGTTATGTATTTTTTTGTGGGCCAAACATGGAGTACAGTTCTGATGGATATGATTATATAGATGAATATTTATGGGATACTTATCCTAAATTGACATATTTTACGGACTGGTTTGATATTCAGAAGCTGGAATACAATTATGTTTTTCAAGATGGGGTTAAATATCGAGTGGAGAAGAAAATTGTTTTAAAAGACGAGTAATTCTGATTAACTCAAACTATTATGAAAGATTGCTGAAATAGGCAGTCTTTCTTTTTGTGTAAATTCAATATTTTTTTGGATATTACTTGACAGGATAGGGTAAGTCCACCTTGCTGAATATGATGGGCGGTTTGGATACACCGACTTCCGGTAGCATTCAAGTAAAAGGAAAAGAACTCTCTGAATTCAAGGATGAACAGCTTACCATCTTCCGCAGACGTAACATCGGCTTTATCTTCCAGAACTACAATCTGGTGCCGGTGCTGAATGTCTACGAAAACATCGTGCTGCCTGTGGAACTGGACGGAAACAAGGTAGATAAGAAGTTTATGAAAGAAGTAGTGCAGATGCTGGGACTGGAGGATAAGCTAAACAATATGCCCAACAACCTCTCCGGCGGTCAGCAACAGCGTGTGGCAATTGCGCGTGCCCTTGTTTCCAAACCAGCCATTGTCTTGGCCGATGAACCGACCGGAAACCTTGACAGCAGGACAAGTAGTGATGTATTAGGACTTTTGAAAGTTACCAGCCAGAAATTCCATCAGACCATTGTGATGATTACTCATAACAATGAGATTGCCCAGCTTGCCGGCTGTATTATCCGTATTGAGGACGGCAGAATTTCCAAGTAAAGGAGGGCGAAAATATGACAGATATTTTATTTGGGAATAACAACAGACCTGTCCTGAAACTTCTGGCAAAGCGTTCTTTGAAAGCCCGGAGAAACACCATTGCTGTATTGGCGATTTTGCTTGCCACACTGCTTTTTACCAGCCTGTTTACAATTGCCATTAGCTTGCAGACTGCTATGCAGGAAAGTAATATGAGGACAACCGGCACTTCTGCCCATGCAGGTATCAAGCGTTTATCTTGGGAAGAATATGAACGGCTGTCATCGGATACAGGGGTGAAGGACAGCGGATACTCGATTATCATAGGAAATGCCGTGGGTGATAAGTTCAACAAGACACCCACGGAACTGCGATATAGTGATGAAACCTATGCAGAACTAACTTTTAACACCCCCGACACCGGATATCTGCCGGAACAGAAAAATGAGATTGCCACCAGCCGTATTGTTCTGGCAGCGATGGGATTACCTGATGAGGTTGGTACACAGATGGAACTGACCTTTATAACTGATACGGATACATTTAGCGATACCTTTACGCTTTGCGGCATTTGGGATGGGGATGCTGTGGCGTATCGTCAAACAATTCTATTATCCAAAGAATATACGGAACAGGTAGCTCCTGTCATCCACGGGGAAACGGACGGAACAACCCCACCTGTGGGAACCGGTTATATTGATGCTGTTATGATGATGCCTACGGCATGGAACATTGAAAAGCAGGCATTAGATGTGACTTCCAAATACGGTTTAGATGAACGGGTAAGTATTAACGACGCTTACCAAACGGCAACGGTCAGTTTTTCTTCCATGCTGCCCCTTGTAGCTGGTATTGCGGTTATCTTTATCGCAGGGTATCTTCTAATCTACAATGTGTTTTATATTTCTATCGCACAGGATATTCGGTTTTATGGAATGTTGAAAACACTGGGAACCACTGCAAGACAAATAAGAAAAATCGTTTATAGAAAAGCAATTAAGCTATCTCTTATGGGTATACCTATTGGTCTATTGTTGGGATGGCCAATTGGTCGATTGCTGCTGCCTGCGATTGTAAATATGCTGACGGATGATATAAGGGTCGTTACTACGGTAAATCCGTCGATTTTTTTGGTGGCGATTGTTTTTTCTATGATTACTGTTTTGATTAGCTGCCAAAAACCTGCTGCGATGGCAGCCAAGGTTTCCCCGATAGAGGCGCTACACTATGTCGAGCAGGCAGGAGGAAAAAAGAAAGACCGTCGCAGTAAACGTATAAGCACAGTTATGATGGCAAAAAGCAATCTTGGCCGCAATAAGAAAAAAGTAACGATTGTTACCTTGTCCTTTGCACTCAGCATCGTTCTTTTGAACAGTGTCTATACCTATGTGACTTCCTTTGATTTCGATAAGTTTGTGGCTGATTTTAGTCTTACGGATTTTACAGTGTCCGATACAACGGTAATCAACAGCTATGCCCCGTATAACACGGCGAATGTGAGCCAGGATTTCATTCGTGAGGCTGAAAGGTTGAATGGTCTTGAAGATATAGGCAATGTGTACCTGTGGATTTCCAAACAGCCGCTTTCCAAACATGATCTTACAAAGTTGCAGGAACTTGCAGTTTCTTCCCGTGATATAGCAAATGAGCTGGGAAATTATAGGGTTCGACAGGAACATGGTGTCAATGTGTACGGGTTAGACGACTTTCCGGCAGAGTATGTGCGGGTTTTGGATGGAGAGCTAAACATGGAAAAATGGAGAGCTGGAACCGGCGTGTATGTAACACCGCTGCGGATGATGAGTGACGGTTCTCTCTGTTTGTATCAACCGGGAGACAAGATCTGTGTGCAGCAGCTTGATGGAACAAACAAAATATATGATGTATTGGCTGTGGTAGATATACCGAAAGCGTTAGAAACACCTTTACAAGTAGATATGGGACTGGATTATATTTTCCCGACAAATGAGCTGCTGGGAAATATGGTATCCGCCGACCAGCCGGCCATGAAAACCATCTTCAATGTAGATAATGAATACCAGCTTGCCACGGAAAACTGGCTGAAAAACTACACTACAAATACGGACACAGCTTTGGATTATCTGTCAAAAGTGACACTGCGGCAGACTTTTGATGGGATGATTAACATGTACCGTCTTGTGGGAGGTGCTCTTTGTGCGATTCTGGCGTTGATTGGCATACTGAATTTTATCAATTCCATGATGACCTCTATTTTGTCCAGATACAAAGAATTGGCCATGCTGCAATCGGTAGGTATGACCGGCCGACAAGTCAAACAGATGCTAATGATTGAGGGGATTGGGTATTCCGCATTGGGGCTTATATGTTCCCTGCTCATCTCTATCGTGGGGAGTCTGACAGTGGTTCGAATGATGGGGGCAGAATTAAGTTATTTTACATGGCATTTTACCCTGCTTCCTGTGTTCCTCTGTGTAATACCGTTAGTTCTCATTACCGCCTTTGTACCTTTGGTCTGCTATAACAAAATGGCACAGAAAACAGTTGTGGAACGGCTACGCATTGCTGAATAAGATACACAGACGAGAAACGGTCATCCGAAAGGGTGGCCGTTTTCAAATGTCACAAAATTGTGAGATTTCAGCTGATAAAAGGCACCTGTCTGTGACATTTCTGTGAGGATTATCAGTATAGAGCTAATTAATGAACCTCTATATTTTTTTATCATTTCCTTCATCGTCCGATGTTCCTTTCAAATCTGTGATCCACAGCATGACATCTTTCAATACGGAAGTATTTAATTCCTAATAAATAAACTTTTCTTCTCTTTGGTTTCGGATTAAATCAGCTTCCTTCAATATTGCAAGGTATATTATGTGTCAAGAACCAGTTACTTCAAAAAAACTGTTTTATTTTTAGAAAAAACTGTTTGGGGAGAACCGATTGATGTTCAAATGCATCTAATTGATGTAAAATAAAAAAACACGTGTATAAATGTCCGGACCAAAGGAGAAACAGGCTATGACAAAAAGTGCATTTATTAAGGAGGTCCACGATGCGGAAGCGATGCTGTAAAAAGAGAAAAACACTGCCAGACTATTCCCGTGAAGTATTGATGAAGGGACGTGCAGAGACCAACTCCAAGGAATATCTGCCGTTCCCAGTGATGTTAGGTCAGATTTTGACCTTGTTGGAAGAGACACCGAAAGAAGAGCAGAAGGATTTACAGTTCTTGATCCCATTTAACGAGGGTGCAGATGCAGATGGACAGTATGCAAGAGCCGTCCGGACGGTACTGGACCGCAAGGGATATGAGCATGTGGACATTATCGCGCCGATCCTGGAGACACTTCCAGTGACCGCAGATGATCCGGAGCTTCTGATGAAGGCTCTGGTTTGCGGCGACATCCTTTACAGTGCCGATCCGCATATGCGGGATCAGTGTTACCGCTCTCTGCTTCCAGATGGCAGCCTCCATGAGTGGAAAGACCTGCGCCGCTGGGCGAAGGAGATCGGAGAAGAAAGTACCTCAGCCAAATCACTGGGATTAGTTGGAACCTCTGCCAGCCTGACCAGCTTAAATGAGGGAATCCTGGAGCAGCTGGAGTATGAAGGAATCCTGTGCCGCCGGGCACCGCTGTCTGAGATGATGCTGTTTCTGTGGAAAGAAGCCTCTGGCAATAAAAATGCGACAGAGTTTTTCCAGAAATGGGAAAAACAGCTGTTGGCAATCCATAAGCGCCTGGGAGATAGAAGCAGCTTCAGCCAAGACCTAAGTGGGCTTCAAAAACGTGCCGATGAGTATCTGTCAGACTACTCTGGTGCCAATGGACGATACCGTTATGCAAAAGCACTGGAACTGGGTGAGAACTGCAGCGGTATCCTGATGATGGCACCACGCTATGAAAACACTGCTATGGTGCTGAATATGAGAGGAATTCACGACCACTGCCAGGCACCAGTTTATGACCTGTCCCTGGATGGGGACTTCGACGAGGCAGGATGGGAGAAACTTAGATCCTTCTTGTATTATTGTGAAGTATAACAGGCACATTATGCTTAGTACAGCGAATATTAAGTAGCCACTATGTTGATTAGTTTGACTTTTCATATACTGCGTCAATATAGCAGATACATAATTTTCACTGTACTGGGTACAATATAAATTAAAAAAGGAGACATAAAAAATGACAGGAATTAAGAACATCAACAAAGCAGAAGTCATGGCTTTAAAAGATCAGGTAGAATACCATGACGGACAGGTAGTCAGCAAAACACTGGCGCAGAACGAACACGTAAGTGTTACTCTGTTTTCTTTTGACAAAGGCGAAGAGATCAGCACCCATGAATCCGGCGGGGATGCCTTCGTGACCTGTCTGGATGGTGTAGGAAAAGTAACTATTGACGGCGAAGAATATATCCTAAAAGAAGGCGACTCCATCGTCATGCCAGCAAAACATCCCCATGCGGTATATGGACAGGAACAGTTCAAGATGCTGCTGGTAGTAATTTTCTAAGGCTGGCAGTAAAAGAAACTTACTTTCGTTTCATTTTTTATAAGAGACAAGGTCATTTAGGACGCATTATAGTTACATTGTTAATTTTGGAAAAGTAGAAGGGTTAGAAAAAGGCGTACTACGGTTGAAATGCGGAATAGAACTGAATGTTTCAAGAGCAAAGAAAGAAGAGTTTACCGAGGCACTGTTTGAATATCTGAGGGAAAGGAATGGTTGATCTGATGAGTTTGCTAAGTGATGCTTAGTACAAGAATGTGAAGAAAATGGAGAGAAGGTTTTAAAAGAACTCTCTGTAGAGGAAATCTATAATTATTACGAACAAGCAAATATCAAAGAGAAGGAGTGGATCAAACAATTAGTTTTTGAATACCAAATTGTGAATGTGAAATGAGTAAAGCCGAGAGTATTAATCTATCTCGGCTTTAGTATTTTTCCAAATTTTTGAATCGTCGATATTCTAAGGGTGATAATCCAAGCTGTTTTTTAAATACAGCTGCAAATTTCCCTTGATTAGAATAGCCGACCTGTTCGGATATTTCGGCAATCGGACGCTTTGTGTCCGAAAGAAGCCTTGCGGCTTCGTTCATACGGATTTCCCGCAGCCAGGTGGATATATTCTGTCCATATACGCCTCTAAAATAATTTTTCAGGCTGGTTTCACTGACCGAAAAGCGTTCTGCAATCTGCCGTACAGGAATGTGCTGGCGAAGATCATCTGAGAGAATTTGCGCTGCCCTTTTTGCAATTTCAACCTGCGTTTCCGTGTAGAAGCCGCAGGTTTTCGGAGGCCGGATTTCCATGTTAAAAAGCCGGTGGAGAAGTTCAAGCGTATAGATTTGCAAATGGAAGGCAGAGGGCTTTTCAGATAGCCGCCAGAGTTTTTGAAATATATTTTCCAGCTCACTGTCCGCTCCGTTGATATATGTCTTATGGTTGCCACAATAATTTTCTTCCAGCGTAGGGAGGTCAAGTGAAAAAGATTTCAAAAGTTCACCGCAGGACTGTAAAAGAAGTGGCAGGTCAAAGTATATTTTTATGCCCTGATATTGCCGTGTGGGAAAGATATATTCTTTCTGTGCGGTCTGTTCACTGACACAAAAATCATTTTCCTTCAGGTAAATGTAGGAGCCGTCATCCAGAAGCAATTCACTTCTGCCCGAAACGCAATAGTTAATCAGCAAAGGCTTTAGATTTGAATTTTCATCCGACTCCGGCCATACGGGAGCGTTTACAAAAATAAAAGCCAAAGTCAGCCCCGGAAAGAGCGTATGGAATGTCATGCGTCCCTTGCCATCTGCCCGATCCAAAAGCAATGTGCTGCTATTTGGACTGTTTTTCAAGGTCACACCAGAAACAGCATCGCTGTTTTCTAAAATGTTGCATATCATGTTACGCAACTGCTTCGCCCCTTTCATCACGCAAAATCGCTGATATTATTATACCTGCGAGAAAACTCCCGGTCAATGGATATTCTGGCAGAGCGAAAAAACTCCTTGCTATACGGGCTTAAAATACCGATATATGCATAGAAGCACAGCTGAATTTATGCTATCATTAGGGATGGTTAGCAAGAACTAACAAAGACGAAAATAATCATGTTAGGAGGTTTCGCAATGAACAACAAATTGCAAGGAAAGGACTTAATCAACATCGGTATTTTTACGGCGATTTACTTTATCGTCATTTTCGCAGCGGCGTCTATCGGTTTTATCCCGATCTTTATTCCACTTATCAGCGTGATCGTGCCGCTTGTGGGCGGTATTCCGATGATGTTGTTCTTCTCCAAAATTAAGAAATTCGGTATGCTTACCATCTGCGGAGTGCTGCTGGGTATCATTATGCTGCTGACCGGCATGGGCTGGTGGTGCATCCCTACCGGGCTGATCTTCGGGCTGATTTCCGATTTTATGATGAAAGCCTGTGACTACAAAAATGCCAAGCGTGAAGTGTTGATTCACGGCGTTTTTTCCATGTGGGTAATCGGCGCCTTTATTCCCATCGTTGTGACGCGTGACGCTTACTACCAGAACCTGCTCCCCGGTTACGGTCAGGAATATGCCGACACGCTTATGGCTTATATGCCCGACTGGATTTTGCCGGTATTGCTTATCGCTGCTTTCGTCAGCGGTCTTGTTGGCGGTCTGATTGGACGGAAGATTTTCAAAAAGCATTTTGAGCGGGCAGGAATTGTATAATGAGCCGCGAACTTCTTGCAAGTCAAAAAAACAATAGCGGAATTTTATTAGATCCCCGGACAAAACTGGCGGTACTGATTACCATAGCTGTCTTTATTTTAGGCGGTTCGTATGAAGGTATCATGCAGTATTACATCATCGTGTTGGCGGCGATCCCGCTGTTACTTTTGTCAGCGGCCAGAAAATGGAAAGGTGCTGTTCTCTATATCCTGATTTTCGGAGGCAGCCTGTGTCTGGAAATGTTCGGCATGTCCCGACTGACCGGCGTAGCAAACTACATCGCGGTAGCCGTCGTTGGTATTCTTCTGCGGTTCACCCCCAGCGTGGTCATGGGATATTTCGTGGTAACGACAACCACGGTCAGCGAATTTGTTGCGGCGATGGAACGGCTCCACCTGCCACAGCAGATCACCATTCCTATGTCTGTGATGTTTCGCTTCTTTCCCACGGTTGCGGAAGAATGGAGCGCTATTGGGGACGCCATGCGGATGCGTGGCGTCCGCTTTGGTGGTGGAAAAGTCGGTGCGATTTTAGAGTATCGGATTGTACCCATGATGATCTGCTCCGTCAAAATCGGAGAGGAACTGTCCCAGGCAGCCCTTACGCGGGGATTGGGAGGCCCGGTAAAACGGACGAATATCTGTAAGCTGGGTTTTCATGTGCAGGATGTTATTTTCCTGCTGATCTGTCTGGGAGCATTTGCAGCGCAAATCTATGTGCTTGCCGCAAGGGGGTGAAGGAAATGATTGAATGTCAAGATGTGTCCTTTTCTTATCTTGCCAGTACCCTTCCCGACAGTGAGAGGCAGGCCGGTGGCGCTTTGAAACATATTTCCTGCACTATTGAGGACGGTTCTTTTGTCCTGCTCTGCGGGACTTCCGGCTGTGGGAAAACAACCATGACCCGGTTGTTTAACGGCTTGATCCCCCATTATCATGAGGGGACTTATACCGGCTCCGTCTATCTGGATGGAAAGGATACCCGTGACCTGTCACTGTTTGATATTTCTCTGAAAGTCGGTTCTGTATTTCAAAATCCGCGTTCTCAGTTTTTCAATGTGGACACGACCAGCGAACTGGCTTTTGGCCCAGAGAATCACGGCATAGCGGAAGATCTTGTGCGTGACCGTGTAAAGCGTGTAGCTGCACAGCTAAAGTTGGAGCCGCTGCTTGATAGAAGTATTTTTTCTTTGTCCGGCGGTGAAAAGCAAAAAATCGCCTGCGGATCGGCAGCGGCGATTGACCCGGATATTTATGTGCTTGATGAGCCATCATCCAACCTTGACGCATACGCTATCGCTGATTTTCGACAGCTACTCTTTACTTTGAAATCGCAGGGAAAGACCATCATCATCTCTGAACATCGGCTGTATTATCTGTCCGGCCTCTTTGACCGTGTCCTGTACCTAAAAGATGGAGAAATCGAAGGTGATTATACAGCAGAGAAATTTTGCAGCCTGTCGGCAAGACAGCGCGATGATATGGGATTGCGCCCTCTTGATCTTGCGGGGCTTTCAGAAGTTGAAGGCACGCCGCAGAGAATGAATGAGGCGGTTTGGACGATAAAGAATGTGTCCTTTGCCTATAAGCATGAGCCGGAAACCTTGCATATAACGGAAACCTCTTTCCCATTCGGCAGCGCCACGGCCATCATCGGACATAATGGTGCGGGAAAATCCACCTTTGCCCGGTGCCTCTGCGGGTTGGAAAAGCACTTCAAAGGAACGGTGCAGGATCAGAGCAAGAACTATTCCAGAAAAGAACGATTGAAACTCTGTTATATGGTCATGCAGGATGTAAACCACCAGCTCTTTACCGAAAGTCTTCTGGATGAAATTCTGCTCAGTATGAGAACCGAGAATAAGCAAAGGGCAAGAGAAATCTTAAAGGAGATGGACTTGCTTTCCTTTGAGGACTGCCACCCGATGGGACTGTCCGGCGGTCAAAAGCAGCGCGTGGCGGTTGCCTCTGCGATTGCTTCGGAGCGCCCTCTGATTTTATTTGATGAACCGACCAGTGGCCTTGACCTGTTTCACATGAGGCAGGTTGCCAATGTTGTTAATCAGGTGGCGAATACTGGAAGAACTGCGCTTGTGGTAACGCATGACCCGGAATTTATTCTACGCTGCTGCAATTATGTCCTTCACTTAGAAAACGGGCAAATTCAGGAAAGTTATTCCATAGAGGACAGCGATGGCCGAAAACGCCTGCTAAAGTTTTTTCTGAGTGATATGAAGAAGGAGGTGTCCACAGAATGAAGGAGGAAAAGAAAGAGTCACCCATAGGCGTCTTATGGGGATGGGGCAAACCCTATCACGGGAAATTCATTGGCAGTATTATCCTTGCGGTATTAGGCGTTGCCTGCCAGATGGTGCCCTATTTCTGCGTGGCGCATATTGTCACAATGATGTTGTCTGGGGAACAGAATTATTCCCGCTATGTGACCGCTGGTATTATTGCACTGTGCGGATACTTTGGGAAGGTGCTGTTTTCCTGTCTTTCTACAACGATTTCCCACACAGTGACCTATTACACGCTGCGCGATCTGCGGGAAAATATCACCGCAAAGCTGGCCCGCGTCCCGATGGGGACGATTTTAGATACTCCGTCCGGCCAGTATAAAACAACGATTGTTGACCGGGTAGAAGGTATGGAGCCAACCTTCGCACACCTGATCCCGGAAATGACGGCAAATGTGCTGGTACCGCTTGTTATCGCCGTGTACCTGTTCCTTTTGGACTGGCGCATGGCGCTTCTGTCACTTGTTACGCTGGTGGTGGGCCTTGCTGTCATGTCTGCCGGCATGAAGAATTATCCCGTCAAATGGGAAAGCGCGGTTAAGGCAGGCAAGCAAATGGCAAATGTCATTGTAGAGTACATTGGTGGGATTGAGGTAGTCAAAGCGTTTAGTCAATCCGCCGGTTCCTACAAAAAATATTCTGACGCAGTAAACTATAACGCCAACTACTATGTGGACTGGATGAGAGAAAACCAGAAAACCATGAGCGCCTACAACGCCATTTTGCCATCGGTGTTGATTTGTGTGCTGCCCTGCGGCTTCGCGTTCTGGATCTCCGGCAGCCTGGAACTTTCCACTTTCCTGTCTATCGTAATTTTCTCGCTGGGACTGATTGGGCCGATTGTTGCAGCCTTTACCTTTACGGACGATTTGGCCGTATTAGGGACAAATGTGGAAGAAATCAGCCAGCTTTTGAACGCTGAAGAACTGAACCATAAGGATACGCCGGTCAAGCTGGAAGATACCGGCATTTCTCTTAGGTCTGTGTCTTTTTCCTATGACGGGACAACAGAGGTTTTGCATGGTGTGAGCCTGACCATCCGGCCCGGCACCATGACCGCCCTTGTGGAGCCGTCTGGCTCCGGCAAATCGACGGTGGCAAAGCTGATTGCCGGATATTGGGATGTTACATCCGGCAGCATTACCCTCGGCGGTCATGAGCTGAAGGATATACCGCTGTCTGAAATTGCAGATCAGATTTCCTATGTATCTCAGGACAACTACTTGTTTAACCGCAGTATCCGGGAGAATATCCGCATGGGAAGACCCAGCGCCACAGACGCGGAGGTGGAACAGGCCGCCGAACAAAGTGGTTGCGACGCCTTTATCCGCGGGCTGGACAATGGCTATGATACGGTTGTCGGCAGCACCGGTTCCCACCTTTCCGGTGGGGAGCGCCAGCGTATTGCCATCGCCCGTGCCATGCTGAAAAATGCGCCGGTTGTCATTTTGGACGAGGCAACTAGCAGCGTTGACCCGGAGAATGAGGACGAATTGCAGCGAGCTATCGAGGCACTGACTCATGATAAGACCAGCACTCATGAAATCGCCAGGTATCTGAAGATTACCGAAAAGGCAGTTTACAGGTGCATGGACAGGCTGAAAGAAAAAGTGAAGAAGATCTTCGAGTAATTCATGATAATCACAAAGCAGGGTGTGAGAACAAACTCCGCCCTGCTTATTATTTATTTAGAAAAAATAAAGCTGTTATCAAAACCAGTATTTAAAAATTTTATCAGTAATAAAGTGCAGAATGATGTTTGGATTGCTGTTTTTATGCAACTATTTCTTGTTGCTCTTGACAAAATCTTTTTTAAAGATTAAAATTATAACAGTGTTATATAGCACTGTTATATAGGAGGTGTGCAAAATAAACGGAAATGGAACGACTTTAGAAAATATCCATCGGGCAGCGAAAGCGGAATTTTTAGAAAAAGGATATAAAGACGCTTCTCTGCGGAATATTGTGAAATCCGTGGGAATGACTACCGGAGCCTTTTACGGATATTACAAAAGCAAAAAAGAACTTTTTGAAGCCATCGTTGGTGAACATTATGAATATATTCGTAACCGTTTTATAAAGGCACAGCAGGAGTTCGCCGAACTACCAGCTGCCCAGCAGCCGGAAGTCATGAGTGATATTTCGGGAATCTGCATGTACGATATTCTCTATTATGCGTACGAACATTTAGAGGAATGTAAACTGATCCTCTGCTGTTCGGAAGGGACAAAATTTGCCGGGCTAATTGATGAAATGGTGGAGATTGAGGTAGATGGGACGCATGCCTATCAGGATGTCTTAAGGCAGCTTGGACGGTCCTCTCCGCATATCGATCCTTCGCTGGAGCATATTCTGATCACCGGAATGTTTCATACTTTTTTTGAATTGATCATCCACGAAATGCCGCTCAAAGATGCCGAAAACTACGTTAGAGAAATGCGCGCCTTTTATACAGCAGGATGGATGAAAATTATGGGGCAGTAATGCCTTATAATTTTTGTTCGACAGTTAGCTACAGCTAACCTAAATTCGGATATTGTAAGAACATAGACGTGTTCTCTTTATCATAGACACAAAGAAAAGGAGGAATTTTTTTGAAAAAACAATCCAATTTATCACGCCTGCTGGAAATTGCAGGTAGCCATAAGTACCTGACCTATGCTTCCTGGGTGCTTTCTGCAATCAGTGCCCTGATCGCTCTGGTACCCTTCTATTACATCTGGAAAATGATCAAGGAAGTACTGGAGGTGGCACCGAATTTTGGCCAGGCACAGAACCTGACCGGTAATGGCTGGATGGCAGTATTGTTTGCGGTTATAGCGGTGCTTGTCTACATAGCAGGGCTGATGTGTTCCCATTTAGGGGCATTTCGTATCGCCACAAACCTGCGTATCCAGACCATGGAACATATTGTCAGACTTCCCTTAGGTTTTGCCGAAAGTTTTGGCAGCGGAAAACTGCGCAAGATCGTCAACGAATCCAGCGCAGCCACTGAAACCTATCTCGCTCATCAGCTTCCCGACAGAGCCAATGCCATTGCAAGCCCCTGTGGTCTTTTGGTGCTGTTGTTTGCATTTGACTGGAGACTGGGTCTGTTGAGCCTTGTTCCGGTTGTGCTGGGATTTCTGATCATGATGACAATGACCGGAAAGCAGATGCAGGAAAAGATGAAAGAATACCAGAATGCGCTGGATGATATGTCCAACGAAGCGGTAGAGTATGTCCGCGGGATTCCGGTGGTAAAAACCTTTGGCCAGACCATCTTTTCCTTTAAGAAGTTTAAAGAATCCATTGACCGGTATAAAGTATGGGTGATCGCTTATACCAAGCAGCTTCGGACACCGATGATGTTCTATACAGCTGCAATCAACGGAGTTTTTGCCACACTGATCGCCGGAGGCTTGTTGCTGACACAAGACGGTGTGACTTCCGGTTTCTTACTGGATCTCATTTTCTATATCATCATTACACCGGTTATTTCTATTACACTGACACGTATCATGTTCCAAAGTGAAAATGCCATGATCGTAGATGACGCTTTACAGAGAATTGACAGCGTTTTGCGTTTGAAGCCTCTGGAGGAAACCAAACATCCAATACACCCGCACAATGCTTCCGTGGAACTGAAATCGGTTCATTTCAGTTATGATGGAGAAAAAGAAGTATTAGAAGATATTTCACTGACCATTCCTGAAGGGCAGACGGTAGCTTTTGTAGGCCCGTCCGGCGGTGGTAAGACAACCCTTGCCAACCTGATTTCCCGATTCTTTGATCCCCAGAGCGGAATGGTAAAAATCGGTGGTGTTAATGTGAAAGACATCCCAAAAGAGGAACTCATGAATACGGTGTCTTTCGTATTTCAGAACAGCCGTCTCATCAAGGCGTCCATTCTGGAAAATGTGCGTATGGGAAAACCGGAAGCTACCCGTGAGGAAGTTCTGACTGCCCTTCATCACGCGCAATGCGATGATATTCTGGAAAAACTCCCACAGGGTGTGGATACGGTCATCGGTACAAAGGGGGTCTATCTATCCGGTGGAGAGCAGCAGCGAATTGCCATTGCCCGTGTGATGCTGAAAAATGCTCCGATTATTATTCTGGATGAAGCCACTGCCTTTGCTGACCCGGATAACGAAAGCCGTGTACAGGCTGCTTTCTCAAAACTTTCCGAGGGAAAGACAGTGATTATGATTGCCCACAGGCTTTCTACCTTAACAAATGTGGATCAGATTTTTGTCATTCAGGACGGACAGGTTGCCGAGTGCGGGAACAGTCGTGAATTGCTTGCAAAAGACGGCATTTTCAGCCGTATGTGGAAAAATTACCAGACTTCCGTGCAATGGAAGGTAACAAAGGAGGTGCAGTGATATGAGCAAAAAACTGCAGAAAAAATATGCCCTGTCTGAACAGGGAGCAAAAGACCTGATCAAAGGCTGCCTGGCCTGTGTCCTTCAGAATCTGTCTTTTATGTTCCCGGTAGGACTTTTATATTACCTGGTCAGCGATCTGATGAACGGGGGTGTTCCCGGTGGGAAAATTCCATTTTATGTGGCAGGCTGCGTGGTGTGTATCGGCTTGATTCTGCTGACCACTTTCTTTCAATACAATGCGACCTATTTTGCCACTTACAAAGAAAGCGGTGTCCGCCGCATTACCCTGGCAGAGCATCTGCGCAAAATCCCTCTTTCTTTTTTCGGAAAAAAGGATTTAGCCGATCTTACCAGTACCATTATGGCGGACTGTACCTTTCTGGAACAGAGTTTTTCACATTTTATCCCTGAGCTTGTGGGTTCGATCATTTCTACGGTTCTGATTTCTATCGGTCTGCTCTTTACGGACTGGAGAATGGCGCTGGCTGCCTTATGGGTTCTGCCGGTTGCTTTTGCGATTGTGGGATTTTCCGCAAAGATTCAGGAAAATCTGAATCAGAAAGCGATGGATGTGAAGATGGCCTGCGCAGACGGGATACAGGAGTGTATTGAAACAGTTCGTGACCTGAAAGCGAACAATGCGGAGCAGGCATATTTAAAAGGGCTGGAAAAGAAGATCCGTGCTGTGGAGCATCGTTCCATCCTCAATGAATTCGGCCTTGCTGTTTTTGTGGTTTCCGCATCGCTGGTGCTGAAGCTTGGTATTGCAACGGTTGCGCTGGTGGGAGCTGTTCTACTCATGCAAGGAAGCCTCTCCGTGCTTACATTCTTTATGTTCCTTCTGGTAGTATCCCGTTTATATGACCCTCTGCAGGGCGCGCTCCAGAATCTTGCGGCAGTCATCAGTACACGAACCAACATTGCCCGAATGAATGAGATTCTCGATCATCCGATCCAGCAAGGCAGTGACAGGCTTTCCAATCAGGGGTATGATATTGTCTTTGACCATGTTGGGTTTGCCTACAATACCGGAGAAACAGTATTGAAAGATGTTTCCTTTACGGCAAAACAGGGAGAGGTTACGGCTTTGGTCGGCCCATCTGGCGGCGGGAAAACAACCGTATCCCGGCTGGCTGCAAGATTCTGGGATATTAACAGAGGAAAGATTACCGTGGGAGGTATGGATGTATCCCGAATAGACCCGGAAACACTGCTTTCTCTGTATTCCATCGTATTCCAGGATGTCACACTGTTTGACAATACGATTCTGGAGAATATCCGAATCGGAAACAAAGACGCCACAGATGAACAGGTCATTGCGGCTGCGAAACTTGCCAATGTGGATGAATTTGCCAAAAAACTGCCGGATGGATGGCATACCAATATCGGAGAAAATGGCTGTGAACTATCCGGCGGAGAGCGCCAGCGTATCTCTATTGCCCGTGCATTTCTGAAAAATGCGCCGATCATTCTTTTGGATGAAGCGACTGCTTCCCTGGATGTGGAAAATGAAACTCTGATACAGACAGCCCTTTCCCGTCTGATCGCAGATAAAACCGTTCTGGTTATCGCCCACAGGATGCGTACCGTAGCCGGAGCAGATAAGATCGTTGTCCTTTCTGATGGTACAGTTGCAGAAGAAGGATCACCAAAGGATCTGGAAGAAAAGAATGGTGTATATGCCCATATGGTAAAACTGCAGACAGAAAGCCAGAACTGGAAACTTGCGTGAAGAAGGAGGAAATGTAATGAACAAGAACCATTGTAAGCAGGAAAATATCCGACTTGGTACCCACGGAGAAGACTATGGAAGCTGGATGTCCAACCCTGTCTTTTACATCATTGGCGGAATCATGGAACAGGTTCATCGAGTCGTTCTTTCTCATCTGGACTATGACGGCGAGGGGAAGATTCTGGAAGTAGGCTGCGGCTCCGGAGCATTGACAATCCGTTCAGCTCTGACATGGCCGAAAGCAAAAGTGATCGGTGTTGATTACTGGGGCGCTGTGTACAATTACAGCAAAGCACTCTGCGAGAAGAATGCTGCCAGTGAGGGCGTGGCTTCCCGCTGTGTATTTCAGCACGGTGATGCGAAGCAGCTGGATTTTCCTGATGAGAGCTTTGATGTAGTTATCAGCAACTATGTCTATCACAATGTTATGGGTGCTGATATGCAGAAACTGCTGCTGGAAAGCCTGCGGGTATTGAAAAAAGGCGGCGTCTTTGCACTCAACGATGATATGAAACCAAAGATGTACGGTGACATGGAAGGTTTTGCGCAGAAACTGCGGGATATGGGGTATGAGGAAGTACGACTCGTTGACACTGCACAGGAAGCT
Organism: Ruminococcus sp. AF31-8BH; assembly: GCF_003460605.1. GTDB lineage: Bacteria > Bacillota > Clostridia > Lachnospirales > Lachnospiraceae > Blautia_A > Blautia_A acetigignens. The sequence goes on along the minus strand of NZ_QTVN01000025.1, from coordinate 12,577 downwards.
TTTGGCTCCCACCGTTGGGCTGCCATGATGATGCTGGGGTCTTCCCGGCTGCTTGTCGGCAGAAAGTAATGTATCAAAACAGGAGGTTTGGCTATGTCCAAGTTAGGAGTCGTGGAGGATACCCTGTTTGTCCCTATGCTGGGAAGAATTTATGCTGCTGAGCATTGCCCACAAATTTTATATGATAAAAAAGCATTGGAATTGAAAAAGAAGCTGCCTTCAGACTTGATTAAACAGAATATGCAGAACCAGTATACCCTTTTGGCCTCTGCTTCCCGGTCTGCTAATATGGATCGGATTATTCGGTCTTTTCTGGAACGCAGACCGGACGGTGTGATTGTCCAACTGGGCTGTGGTCTGGAGACAACCTATCACCGATGTGATAACGGGAAGACACACTGGTATGCCGTGGATCTGCCTCATGTAATCGAATACCGGCGGGGACTTCTTCCCGAACCAGAGAGGGAATTATATATTTCCGGGGATGCCTTTGCAAAGGATTGGATCAAAAAAGTTCGCAATGATGTACTTGATGCTCCTATTCTCGTTACTGCAGGCGGGTTATTTCATTATTTTGAGGAACATAAGGTCATTGCCCTTCTGCGTATGATTGGGCAATTTGGAAATATGGAAGTTGTTTTTGATACGGTGAACAAAAGAGGAATGACCATGATGAAGAAAAAATATATGAAACAGGTCGGCCATGCCGATGCACAAATGTTCTTTTATGTGGATTCAGCGGAAGAACTGGCAGCAAAGATCGGGGGTAATGTGAAGGTGATTGCGGAGGAACCATACTATCGTTACATCCCTAAAAATGGCTTAAAGCTATCCACAAAGGTCAGTATGACAGTTTCTGATCAATTCAAGATGGTAAAGATGATACATCTAAAACTATAGTGGATATACAATATCAGAGAGAGAGAACTTTATCATTTTTTCGGACGCACTGATGAAACACCATCAAAAGCCGCTTTCTATCACCAGCGTGCAAAATTAAAAGATAATGCACTATGGGAACTTTTGCAAATCTTTAACCAGAAGCTTCAACCAACTCTATACAGAAACCGTTATCGTTTGGTTGCTTGTGACGGTTCTGTTGCTGATGAAGTCGATCCGGAACTTCTGGCAAAAGTATTGGCTAATCCAGAGATGTGGGCATTGCTCAATTCACTGGCGAAAACGATGAAGTAATGAAAAATAGTGAAAAAATAGTGTAATTTTAATAAAAAAACAATTCATAAAACGATATAATATATGGATAAAATGAGGATATTTATTGTGTATATGGATATTCTATCTCCATCAGTAAACTAAGTAAAATAAAAATTCTGCTTTACAAACAACAGATAAAGTATTAAAATAAACAAAAAGATATCTTCAGGGCAGGGTGAGATTCCCTACCGGCGGTAAAGCCCGCGAGCCGAGAGGCATGATCCGGTGAGATTCCGGGGCCGACAGTACAGTCTGGATGGAAGAAGATGATAGTACAGTTGATTTTTTGTATGAATGAATGTAGTATCAGAGCTCTGAGATGGTGATCCATTTCAGAGCTTTTTATATAGGAAAATCAGACATTCATTTATCAATCATATGTAACAGATCAATTCCACCCTGCAGATATTTCTGCAGGCTTTTTTTGTATCTGGTACATCGTTTTCGAAATAACTATACCATTCACTTGTCTGTGAATCCGATTGCACATGTTTAAAAGCCTCGGCGTAGCCCAGGCAAAGAACAGGAATAAGAAAGAAGGAATAGAAATGACGGATCAGGAATATATGCTTCGGGCTATTCAACTGGCCAAAAAAGGAGAAGGCTGGACGAATCCCAATCCTATGGTAGGGGCAGTGATCGTAAAAGACGGAAAGATCATCGGGGAAGGCTATCATAAAAAGTATGGAGAACTTCACGCGGAACGTAATGCAATTGCTTCTCTTACAGAATCAGCAGAAGGTGCGGTGATTTATGTCACGTTGGAGCCTTGCTGTCATCATGGTAAAACACCTCCATGTACGGAAGCGATCATTGAACAGAAGATCAGAAAAGTGGTGATCGGTTCCAGAGATCCGAATCCGAAAGTGGCAGGAAAAGGTGTACAGATGTTAAGGGAAGCCGGTGTAACAGTAGTTGAAGATTTTATGAGAGAAGAATGTGATCAGCTGAACCCGGTGTTTTTCCATTATATTACTACGAAGACCCCTTATGTGGTAATGAAGTATGCCATGACACTGGATGGGAAGATCGCAACGAAAACAGGAGCATCAAAATGGATCACCGGAGAATCTGCACGAAAAGAAGTACAGCATATGCGGCATCAGTACATGGGAATCATGGCTGGTATTGGAACTGTGCTTGCAGATGATCCGATGTTAAACGTCCGGGTAGAAGGCTGGAAAAGTCCTGTCAGGATTGTGTGTGACAGTAAGCTCAGGATCCCGCCGGGCAGTCAGATTGTAAAAAGTGCGGAAAAGTACCGGACGATCGTGGCTTATGCAGAACAGAAAAATGCAAAAGAGAAAATAAAAATATTACATACCATGGGAGTTGAAACCATTTACTGTCCCGACGAAAAGAATCAGATAGACCTTAAGAAGCTGATGGCAGATCTGGGAAACAGAGGCATTGACAGCATCCTCCTGGAGGGAGGAGGTACGTTAAATGACAGTGCACTGCGAGCTGGAATTGTAAAGGAAGTACAGGCTTTTGTGGCACCAAAGCTGTTTGGCGGTGTGGCTGGGAAGACACCGGTAGAGGGTATTGGAGTTGAACTGCCGTCTGAAGCAGTGGAACTGAAATATACAGATATCTGTCAGATCGGTGAGGATATCCGGATAAAATGTCAGGTGTGTGATAAAAAACAGGAGGAATCATGTTTACAGGAATCGTAGAAGAGAAAGGAAAAGTCCGTTATATACAGCTGACAGGGGAATCAGGGATCCTGGCAGTGAAAGCCCGGAAAGTCCTGGAAGGGACAAGGATCGGTGACAGTATCGCTGTGAATGGTGTGTGTCTGACAGTTACGTCGATTCAGCCGGACGGATTTACTGCCGATGTGATGGCAGAGACGATCAGAAGAAGCAGTCTTGGCAGCTGCAAGGCCGGAAGCCAGGTAAACCTGGAACGTGCAATGGCTGCAGACGGCAGGTTCGGGGGACACATAGTAAGCGGCCATATTGATGGGACTGGCGTGATACGTTCCATGCTCCGGGAAGAAAATGCCATCTGGGTATCAATTGAGACATCGCCACAGATTTTGCATCTGATCGTGGAAAAAGGATCCGTCTGTATTGATGGGATCAGCCTGACAGTTGCAAGGGTTGATGAAGCTGGTTTTCAGGTGTCGGTCATTCCACATACAGGAGAAGAAACCACTCTTTTGGAAAAGGTGCCGGGGGATCTGGTTAATCTGGAAAATGATGTGATCGGAAAATACGTAGAAAAACTGCTTGGCATCAGAAAAAACGAAGAAGAGAAAAAAGAATCCGGAATTACGATGGAGTTTCTTGAAGAATTCGGGTTTTAGAACAGGAGGATATACACTATGTCACAAAATTATCAGTACAACACAATTGAAGAAGCACTTAGGGATCTTAAGGAAGGAAAAATAGTTCTGGTCACAGATGATCCGGACAGAGAAAATGAGGGAGATCTGATATGTGCGGCAGAGTTTGCGACCAGGGAAAATATTAATTTCATGGCGACCTATGCAAAGGGTCTTATCTGTACACCGATGAGTGCAGAAATTGCGGCGAGATTGAACTTTCCGCCGATGGTTGCGGAGAACACGGACAATCACAGTACAGCATTTACCGTGGCAGTAGATCACGCAGATACAACCACAGGTATCTCTGCGGAAGAGCGCTCCTATACTATCATGAAGTGTGTGGATGATCAGTCAAAACCGGAGGATTTCAGAAGACCGGGACATGTATTTCCGCTTATTTCCAGAAAAGGCGGGGTTCTGGTACGAAATGGCCATACGGAGGCAACAACAGATCTTTTGAGACTTGCCGGACTGAAGGAATGCGGCGTGTGCTGTGAAGTTATGAAAGAAGATGGAACTATGATGCGTACATCACAGCTATGGGAAATGGCAAAAGAGCATAACCTTACATTTATTACGATCCGTGATCTGCAGGATTATATAAGAATACATGAAAAGCATGTAAAGGAGGAAGCAGCTGCAAACCTCCCAACGCAGTACGGTGATTTTAAAATGTATGGTTATATCAATGACATTACAGGAGAGCATCATCTGGCACTGGTAAAAGGTGATCTGGGAGATGGTGAAGATGTGCTTTGCCGGGTACATTCGGAGTGTCTGACAGGGGATGCATTCGGATCACTCAGATGTGACTGTGGCCTGCAGCTGCAGACAGCGATGCGCCAGGTAGAGGCGGAAGGCAGAGGGATCATTCTGTATATGAGACAGGAAGGCAGAGGAATCGGACTGATCAATAAGATCAAAGCTTATGCGCTTCAGGAACAGGGATACGATACCGTGGAGGCTAATGTGAAGTTAGGGTTTGCACCGGATCTCAGAGAGTACTGGGTTGGGGCACAGATACTGTCAGACCTTGGTGTGAAATCATTAAGATTACTGACAAATAACCCGGATAAAGTTTATGGACTTGGTGAATTTGGGCTGAAGATCAATGAGAGAGTACCTCTGGAGATTCCGGTACAAAAGTATGACCGGAAGTATATGAAGACGAAGCAGGAAAAGATGGGTCATATTTTTAAAGAAATAAATTTATAAAAAAACAGTAAATATCAGGAGGAAGAAAAAATGAGACAGATCAATTTAGTAGAAGGAAAAGTAGTAGCACCGGAGGGAATGAAGGTTGGTATCGTGGCAGCGAGATTCAATGAGATCATTGTGAATAAATTATTGGGAGGGGCAGTCGACGGACTGGTAAGACATGGAGTAGAAGAAGAGAATATTACTGCTGCATGGGTGCCGGGAGCATTTGAGATCCCGCTTACAGCACAGAAAATGGCACAGTCAGGAAAATATGATGCAGTTATCTGCGTGGGAGCTGTCATCCGTGGAGATACTTCACATTATGATCTGGTGTGCAATGAATCTGCCAAGGGGATTGCACAGGTTGAACTTGCAACAGGAATCCCGGTCTTATTCGGAGTGATCACGACTGAGAATATCGAGCAGGCTATTGCGCGTGCAGGAAGCAAAGCAGGAAATAAAGGCTATGACTGTGCATTATCTGCGATCGAAATGGTCAATCTGATGAAGCAGCTCTAAAAGACAGGAAAATAAATGATGACAAAAACGATCATATTCGACTATGATGGAACGATCCATCATACCCTTGGAATCTATGAACCGGCATTTCGTGAAACCTATCAGTGGCTGACAGAACAGAAGGTTGCAGAAGAACGGGAGATAGGCTCGGCGGAAATTGCCGGCTGGCTGGGATTTAACAGTAAGGAGATGTGGAATACATTTTTGCCGGAGCTGGATCAGAGCTATAAAGAGCAGGCAAGCAGGATGGTAGGAGAACTGATGGTCAGACAGATCAGGAAGCATAAGGCAGTGTGGTATCCGGGAGCAGAGGAGATGCTTACAGCTTTGAAGAACCGGGGATATCATCTTGTGATCTTAAGTAACTGTAAGGCTTCATATCGTGAGGCGCACTGGAAGGAATTTGGGATGGAACGATGGTTCGATCATTTTTATGACTGTGAATCGTATGGATTCCGTCCAAAGACAGAAATTGTGCAGGAAATTATCCGGGAATATACAGGCCCTTATCTGGTGGTCGGAGACAGGAGGCAGGATCTGGAATGTGCCAGAGCTTGCAAAAGCCCTTTTATAGGATGCCTGTATGGATATGGTGAGAAAGGGGAACTGAATGGGGCTGATTATTATGCAGAACATATAGAGGATATACTGCAGATGGTGATATGATTTTTGCAATATAAAAATCTGAAGGAAAAAAGTTAAAAATAAGTACTTCTGTAAAATAAAAGGATATAGAAAATTTGCAACAACTTGTTGCAAATTCTGAGGCGGGGATGATTTTAGGATAGTCATAGTGATAGAGGTAATCCACTTTTCTAACCCCATCTGTACAGTAAAGTTCTCAAGTCCAGTTGTACAAAGCGCTACTGCACGGGGAACCAGATGGAATGCATCTCCACTTCCTAAAAGAACTGCCATAATTCCAAACATGGTAAACTGTCGGTTTCCTTTGCCTTTGCGGATCATTTATAGATTTTACTGTGGAAGATTTTGCATAAAGTGTTTTCCGTGCTTGTGTGTACCATTATCTGATATCAAAGCAGTACAGGGTGATTCCGGCCATGCACAGGTCAATATGATTACGGATGCGTACTCTCATATTCCGGATGATGACCAAAGGAAAAATGCAGAGCTTTTTAAAGAAGCATTTTATGAGAAAAAGAATCTGAATCCAGAGAGGCGGGCGTTGCTCAATTCGTTGGCGAAAACGATGAAGTAATGAAAAATAGTGAAAAAATAGTGTAATTTTAATGAAAAAACAATCCATAAAACGATATAATATATGGATGAAATGAGGATATTTATTGTGTATATGGATATTCTATCTCCATCAAATCTATTGAAATCTCCATCATTTGTTGATAGAATGATGGAAATAAATCTGAAGTGAAGGAGATTCCTATGAGAGACTTTGATTTTATTGTAAGTCCTGAAAAATTGTTAACACCTGAAATTGTTCAGATGGTTAGCAGCATTCATGAACATAAAGGCAAACAGGAATTATTTCTCGAAGCCAATGTAGATGAATTGAAAACACTCTTAGAAGTTGCATTGGTTCAGAGTACGGGAGCATCCAACCGAATCGAAGGTATATTTACAAGCGATAAGCGTTTGGAAGAATTGGTAAGTCAAAAAGCAGAACCCCGCAACCGATCTGAGCAGGAAATTGCTGGTTATCGTGAAGTACTTTCCACAATTTACGAAGGTTATGAATATATCAACCCAAGACCGAACATTATTTTGCAGTTACATCGAGATCTGTACTCCTATTCACAGGGATCTGCTGGTGGAAGTTATAAGAATTCCGATAATGTAATTGCAGAAACAGATGCCGAGGGTCATCAGAAGGCACGTTTTATTCCAGTTCCCGCATTTCAGACTGCTGAAGCGATGGAAGAACTTTGCGCTCGCTTCCTTGAAGCATGGGAAGCTGACCGCATTGATAAACTGGTTTTGATTCCCATGTTCATTCTGGACTTTCTGTGCATTCATCCTTTCAATGACGGAAATGGTAGGATGAGCCGTTTGCTCACTTTACTGCTTTTTTACAAGGCGGGATACATCGTTGGAAAATATGTCAGTATGGAAATGCTGATTGAAAAGACAAAAGAAACATATTATGAAGCCCTTCAAGCAAGTTCTACTGGCTGGCATGAGGGCGAAAACAGCTATGAGCCTTTTGTTAAATATTATCTGGGTATCATGTTGAAAGCATACAATGAATTCGAAAGCCGTGTAGAGTATTTGAAGCATCGGAGTCTTTCTAAGCCTGATAGAATTAAAGCGGTTATTGATAACAAGGTTGGCAAAATTACAAAGAAAGAAATCATGGAGCTTTGTCCTGATATAAGCAAAATTACCGTGGAAAGGACTTTGACGAATCTGGTTAAGAGTGGGTATATCGCAAAAGTTGGTGCAGGTCCATCTACTGGTTATGTCCGTGTTTAAAAATATGAAAGTAGCTTATAAATTTGCCAGTCAAAACCGGCATTTTCTTAGCAAAAATCATTGCCTTTTATGTCGGCTTCTATAGCCGTAATCCTTTAATATCTTTAATACGTGATAAGATCGTATTGCAGCTGCAGCTGATAACGCCGGGAAGTGTATCAATGACTGTGTGCAGGAAGTGTTCCATTTCATCACTTGATGAAGCAACGGCATGTACATGCAGCTTGTCTCTTCCTGTGACACGGTAAATCTGCGTGACAGTATCATTATTATGTAATATATCTGTCACCTGCGACAGATGGTCTGGTTTTATCTCGATTTCAAAATAGCATGAAACAGCACCGCTGATCTTTTGAGGGTTTATTATAGTTGTATATTCTTCAATTATGCCTTGTTTCTCCAGAGCCTGAATCCGGGCTTTTACTGCCACTCTGGAAATACCGGTTTCTTTACCGATATCAGAGTAAGAAATACGTGCATTTTCTATAAGCAACTGGATGATTTTCTGATCCAGTTCATCTAAACCGTTCAGGTACATAAGTGTCCCTCCTGTAAAATAATATCCTCCGGATATTAAATATCATATCATTTATTTAGCTGAAAGTAAACGCGGGCTTGACTTAGCAGCTGTAGCTACATATAATTGTTTCATAACGTAATTTAAAACTTGCGTTTTGAATGTATGGAATAGATTCTGGTGAAGGAAAGAATAAGCGAAATTATAAAGGCTTTGGAGGAATATGATAATGTCAAAAGATGAATATTTGCTCACAGATACGCCTCTTAAAGCGTTGACGGTTTTTGCAATGCCAATGATTTTGGGCAGTTTTTTTCAGCAAATATACAATATGGCTGACTCTATCATCGTCGGCCAATTTGTTGGCTCCTCTGCACTTGCAGCTGTCGGGGCCTGCGCAGCGCTGACCAATGTTTTCATTTGTGTGGCACTGGGGGCAGGTGTCGGTGCCGGTGTGCTCGTGAGCCGCTATTTCGGTGCCAGGGAGTATGGAAAAATGAAGACCATCGTGTCAACGTCCTTGTTTAGCTTTTTAATTTTAAGCATAGTCCTTGGTGTTTTTGGCTTTTGCTTTTCCCACTCGATGATGAGAGTATTACAAACCCCTGGCGATATACTGAATGATGCAGTGTTATATCTGCGGGTCTATTTTGTGGGCTTTCCGTTTCTGTTTATGTATAACATTCTTTCCAACATGTTCACTTCCATTGGTGAATCAAAAATCCCACTGGGGCTCCTGGTATTCTCGTCAATCTTAAATATTTTTATGGATCTTTGGATGGTGGCAGGACTTGGTCTCGGTGTGTTTGGTGCAGCCCTTGCGACTCTTATAGCACAGGGGATTTCTGCGGTGTTTTCACTTTTTCTTTTCCTTAGCCGGATGCGTCGATATAAAAGTCGCTTTGACTGGTTTGACAGGCAGGAGTTATATTCCATGCTTCAAATTGCTGTACCTTCGGTTCTTCAGCAGTCTACAGTGTCCATCGGTATGATGATCGTACAGGCTGTTGTAAATCCTTTCGGTACACAGGCACTTGCGGGTTATGCGGCGACGATGCGGGTAGAGAATGTTTTTTCATTGATTTTTGTATCCATTGGCAATGCGGTTTCCCCATATGTTTCCCAGAATCTTGGTGCAAAGAAAATTGAACGGATCAAAAAAGGATATCACGCTGCACTGGTGTTAGATGTATGTTTTGCAGTTCTTGCTTTTATAGTCATTGAAACATTGCATACTCAGATTTCCTCACTATTCCTTGGTAAAGATGGAACTGCCCTGGCTTATCAGGTATCCGAGGGTTATATGAGATGGCTCGGTTACTTCTTCATCTTTATGGGAATCAAAATGGCAACCGATGGGGTCCTTCGTGGTCTTGGAATCATGCGCCCGTTCCTTATTGCAAATATGGTGAATCTGGCGATCCGTCTGTCGGTTGCTTTGATTTGTGCACCGCGTTTTGGCATTGTGTTTGTCTGGCTTGCTGTACCAGCAGGTTGGTTTGCAAACTTTTTAATATCCTATGTGGCTCTTCGGAGATCATGGCCGACTGATAAAGAGGTGCAATCTCGATAGCCTAAAGTAATTTAAAAGGAGAAATTTATAGTATGAACGATAAATGTGTGGTATTGAATGCAAAGAAAATGAATTTTGATGGGAAGCTGGATTTTTCCGTTTTATCTTCTGATGTTACAGTATATGATGATACAACAGAACAGCAGCTGTCAGAGCGTATTCAGGGTGCAGATATCATTGTAACAAAGGAGATGCCTGTGAGTGCAGAAATGATACAGAAATTTCCGGAATCTGTTAAACTGATCTGCGAGGCAGGTACAGGATATAATAATATTGACCTTGAAGCAGCACGAAAGAAGGGGATTACAGTCTGCAATATCCCGGCATACAGCACAGAACGTGTGGCACATACTGCGATCATGATGATATTGAATCTGAGTTCTGCAATGCAGGTACAGATGAAGATGCTGGCATGCGGAAATCATGACAATTTTACCAGAAATCTTCAGGTTCCGCATGTTGAGGTAAATGGAAAAACACTTGGTGTTATAGGTGCAGGACACATTGGCAGGAAAGTTATCCAGATCGCACAGGCTTTGGATATGAACATACTTGTATATACCAGGACACCGAAAGAGGATGAGAAGGGGATCTGCTATGTATCGCTTGAGGAGCTGCTTAAGAATAGTGATTATGTTTCCATGCACTGTCCATTGACAGAAAGTACAAAACATATGATCAATAAAGAAACTCTATCGCTTATGAAGCCATCAGCGTTTATTATTAATACTTCAAGAGGTGCGCTTATTGATGAGGCTGCTCTTATAGAAGCATTAGAAAATGGTATGATTGCAGGAGCCGGACTTGATGTTCAGGAAACTGAACCACCTGAAGAAGCAAACCCTCTTTATACTATGGATCAAGTCCTTTTGACGCCACATATGGGATGGAAAGGACTTGAGACAAGACAGCGGTTGGTTTCTATTCTGGCGGATAATATAAAGCAGTTTATGGAAGGAAATCCGATCAATGTTGTATCAGATCTATAGTATCTGGCAGCAAAGTGATGATATAACTTCCGGGTTTGCAGAGTGAAAAAAATATAATTACAATCAATAAGTCAGTGCTTTGATATCTTCTTCCAATATAGCAGGAATAACATAAACAATAGAATTACTGGAAAAAATAAGTCCGAATAGTCGTCAGAAACGCTGAGAAGAAATTATTCTCAGCGTTTTTTGAACATTACTATAATGTCAAGGAATCTTCTGCATCTACCCCACATCTGTAAATTTCCATCAAGATACAGTCTCGCATATTCTAGTGGTTCATCAATGGCAAGTGTGTTTAATGCACAATCTGATCCGGGTGTGGTTCTCAAATTCTTTTCTGCTTTCCAGCAGTCAATGCGAAGCATATAGCCTGCACTGATATAAACATCAATGCTGTTTCGTCCGGGATTATATTCTGCAAATATTGTTCTCATCGTATTTTATCTCCTTATCGTTCAATCAATTATTTGCTACAAAAATCAGAAGCATTTCAATCAGTTCACCATGTCACTTTTATTTTGTGTTATACTGTTTTACATAATTTTCTTGGTCTTGTATTTTCCCTTATCAGAGTTCGTAAACACTGGCGGGACGATATAACACAAGGGAAACAATAAGGGAAAGCTCAATCGGTATTTGAGGAAAAGAAGAATGGAAGATAAAAAAATATTACTCGATAATATTAACAAAATTCATACAACTGAACTGGGAGTTGATAGAATTAAAAGAAATCTAAAAATAGATATAGTAGATGTTGTTGAGTATTGCAAAAATAAGGTGTTGGATGAAAATTGCCATATATACAAACAAGGTAAAAATTGGTATTGCGAAATTGAAAATGTCAAAATCACTATCAATTCATATAGTTATACAATTATTACAGCACATATTATTAAGTAAATTATAAGTTGAGGTGAAATTATGGCATCAAGCAAAGAATATTTAGAGTTTATTTTAGGGCAGCTATCTGAGTTAGAAGAAATTACTTATCGAGCTATGATGGGAGAATTTATTATTTATTATCGAGGAAAGATTGTAGGTGGTATCTATGATGATAGATTACTTGTTAAACCAGTAAAAGCAGCAATTAGTTATATGCCGACAGCTTCATATGAATTACCCTATGAGGGAGCAAAAGAGATGTTGTTGGTAGATGAAGTTGATAATAAGGGATTTTTGGCAGGTTTGTTTGGTGCTATGTATGACGAACTGCCAGCTCCAAAACCGAAAAAGAAGAAACAAACAACCCCCAGTTTTTAAAACTAAGAAAACTGGAATTTACGGAGGTTAAAGATATGGATTATATTAGAGACCGAAAAAGTAATATTTCATTTAGCTTACATGATAGTAGGATATTACAGATTGAAATTAATGAAGATAAATTATCCTTAAATATGGATCGAATATTTCAATATACTGATAATGAAGAAAAGTGGTATAAGGGAATAATTGAATTTACAAATATTGATAAAGAAGAGTGCAATATTATGGTATTTAACGCTCCATACGGGTATAACGAAGTGAAATCTTTTTCTGGTAAAGAATTATCTTTTGATGAATTTAAGGAGCAATACCCTAATGCAGAATTTGAAATCGTTACAGAGGGATATTGCGGATATGACATAACATTTCAGGGATACATTTGGCAAGCAGAGAACGTTTCGCTTTTTGGAATCATGAGAATCTGGAATATAGGTAATATGATATATCGAATTTAACAACTTCCAGTTGAACAAAATCGCTGCGCGATGGCCTGCCAAGGCTGTGGCGCAGTTTTATTT
>NZ_QTVN01000024.1 GCF_003460605.1 Ruminococcus sp. AF31-8BH | reverse complement strand
GCCACACGGTTCATAATTACATTGGCAATCAGTACCTTGCCCTTAATATCCTCGGTTCCTGCCTCTGCCTCCACAATATGGAGCAGATTGTCGTAGTCCGAATCGGACATCATCTTGGCACTTGAGGAAACAGACACGGCTGCGTCAAAGCTGTCCACGGTGTCCGCCATGGAATCTCCTACATCCAGCTCGTCCGCATTTCCTGTTACCTTTTTCACACGCTGACCTACCATTACGTTCTCACAGGAGGTTCCGATCCGTGTTACAGCAGATCCGGCCAGAGGGGTATCTGCAACACTTGTCACCATACCTGCAATTCCTGTAGGCAGGGTATACTCCAAAGTTCCCGAAACGATCCCGGCAAGCTCGGTCTCGTTCTCTGCATCCGAAGCTGCGTATACCTGGCTTCGTTCCCCGGACCCTGCTGCCTTTGATCCAACTGCCAAAATCATCGCCAACGCGGCACAGGCACTAAGAGCTACAAAATTATGTATGGGAGAATGATCCGGCTTTTCCAAAGGAATCTTATTATCCTCATCAGTTGTTACATCATGTAAACTTCTTTTTAATTTCATATTCTTCTTTCCTTGCACTTTTGTTATGTTTTGATTTCTTTAATTATTTATTTCGTAACATTTTTGTAATGTATGAGAAAATTATATTTAATAAAGGCTAAAATGTCAAGGTTTTTTTATTACAAATGTATTATACCCTGTGATTTTCTTTCTGGTCAACGCTTTTCCATCGTATTATTCAGACAAAAAAAGCCACCGCAGCTTCCTTTTTCGGGAAAATCTGCGATGGCTTTTCTTCTTATTATAATAATACGACAGCGTCCGTCAATATTTTCAGCGATTGTTGATGGCTGTTACAAGTGCGTCAATGGAGGCACGGATGATATCCGGGTCTACGCCTGCGCCCCATGCCATGGTGCCGTCTGGCTTCTTGATTCCAACATAGGCAATGGCCTTGGAACTGGAGCTGCGCTCTAAGGCATGCTCCTGATATACTTCCAGGGTATATTTCAGCTCGTATGCTTTCTTCAGTGCGTTGCTTACCGCGTCAAGACGGCCGTTTCCAGTGGCTTCTGTTGTAATGGTCCTGCCGTTAAATGTGGAGGTAACCTTAGTTGTGATTCCAACCTCTTTCTGCTGGAAATGAACCTCGTTGATGCTGTACGGCTGTGCCACGTTCTCGAAGGTTTTCTTAAACAGGTCAAAAATCTCATCCGGGTGAAGCTCTTTGTGAAGGTGATCGGAAACACCTTTGGCTGTGTAGCCCATTGCCTCACGCATTTTCGGAGGAAGGTTCAGGCCGTATTTGGTCTCCAGAATGTAGCCTACGCCGCCTTTACCGGACTGGCTGTTGATACGGATAACGTCTGCATCGTAGTTGCGGCCAACATCGGTCGGGTCGATCGGCAGATAAGGAACGGTCCAGCGGTTCGGGTCTTTTTCCTCGATCCAGTGCATGCCTTTTGCGATGGCATCCTGATGGGAGCCGGAGAAGGCTGCAAATACAAGAGCGCCGCTGTATGGGCTTCTCTCTCCTACTGACATTCCCGTGCAGTGCTCGTATACCTCGCAGATATGCGGCATGTCGGAGAAGTCAAGCTTCGGATCAACGCCCTGGGAATACATGTTCATGCCAAGGGTTACAATATCAACGTTACCGGTACGCTCGCCGTTTCCAAATAAGGTTCCCTCAATACGGTCTGCGCCTGCTAAGATTCCCATCTCGGAATCTGCTACGCCGCAGCCTCTGTCGTTGTGCGGATGCAGGGATACGATCACGTTCTCACGGTGCAGCATATGCTTGCACATGTACTCAACCTGGCTTGCGTATACATGAGGCATGGAATGCTCTACGGTTACCGGAAGGTTGATGATGCATTTGTTCTCCGGGGTCGGCTGCCATACATCGATGACTGCGTTGCACACTTCGAGAGCATATTCCGGCTCGGTTCCGGTGAAGCTCTCCGGGCTGTACTCAAACTGGAAGTTTCCTTCTGTCTGCTCAGCCAGCTCTTTTAATAATTTGGCACCGTCTACAGCGATCTTTAAGATTTCTTCTTTGGATTTTTTGAATACCTGTTCACGCTGTGCAACAGATGTGGAGTTGTATACGTGGACAATGGCTTTTGGAGCACCTTTGACTGCCTCAAAGGTCTTGCGGATGATGTGCTCTCTGGCCTGAGTCAGTACCTGGATGGTAACATCCTCCGGGATCAGGTCGCGGTCGATCAGGGTACGAAGGAAGGTATACTCTGTCTCGGAAGCTGCCGGGAAACCAACCTCGATTTCTTTGAAGCCAATTTTTACAAGAAGTTTAAAAAACTCAACCTTCTGCTCCAGGCTCATTGGGATTACAAGTGCCTGGTTGCCGTCACGAAGGTCTACGGAACACCATGTTGGTGCTTTGTCAATGTAGTCCTTCTTTGCCCAGTCCATGCAGGTTTCCGGTGGAAGGTAATACTGTCTTTTGTACTTGCTTGCGTTCATCATTTTTCTGTTCCTCCATATTGTAAATTTAAGATCTGGCTTTTGCGGATTTTTCGTGAATGTCAAATATAATCTGCTTACTTGGGAAAAATATTCTCGTCTTACAGGAAAGCAGTTTCTGTAAACAAAAAAGTCTTCCGCCCCGCACATATCTGTGCAAGAGACGGAAGACATTATGTCCTACGCGGTACCACTCTTATTTCATGAAAAATCATACACTCAACGGATACG
Organism: Ruminococcus sp. AF31-8BH; assembly: GCF_003460605.1. GTDB lineage: Bacteria > Bacillota > Clostridia > Lachnospirales > Lachnospiraceae > Blautia_A > Blautia_A acetigignens. Next base: position 45,620 of record NZ_QTVN01000024.1, on the reverse strand, counting down.
GGATCACTCCTTATATCCTCTCCTGGTAACGGTGGAAGCCGTCTGCGTCTACTCTTGCCGACAACCGAAATATGTACGGGCAATTTCAAGCAGCTGCTCCAAGGCGAGTTCTACAGATTCCTTCCGCTGTCTTACACCGACCGACAGCTCTCTGCGCTCTGGTTCCTGTATACTATTCCTTATCAAAGCATTTCTCTTATTATCCTGTGGTTAATACATTAACATTTTTGCCGCATTTTGTCAATGAGAAATTTAAGCGGCCGGTTGGCAGTCAGGGCGATTCTTTTTTCCCTGACGCTGGCGTAGGTAGCTTCCATGACAAACAGCTTGATGATGCTGGCCGGGTACATGCTGGTGTCGTTGATGGTGAATGAAGTGTTGGTCTTTAAGTCTTTTACATAGACAGACCAGCCGCTGCCGTAGCTGTTCAGTACGGACTGAACGTTTTTCTTCAGGGTGCCAAGGTAGTTTTCCAGTTGGTCCAATTCCGTAGTTCACACCGCCGACCCGATACCATCCGTACTGCTGATGAAGTCTTCCATTCACTTCCCCGAAACAGTAAGTTCCCTTGAAACGTGTGCTGCCAATTCTGGTATTCAGGTCATGAAAGGTTCTTCTTCTGTCAAGCCTTCCCTGGGTATTAAAGTAATAGTATCCAGTGGTGATTTTACATCCCTTCGGAGTCTGCAGATGAACAATTCGTCTCAAATAATTGAGTCTCTTGAAATTCACTTTACTGCAGTTAAGATACCATTGTGTTCCATCCAAAGTCAGGGTTCCGCTATATTTCTCATTTACCTTGACTTTCCAGGTGGTCGTGTTCTTGGTGGCTGCCTGCGGTGTTGCTGTTGGCATGAAAAACAGAACCGTAAGCAGCGCAGCCAGACCCACAAACCACTTTTTCCATTCCTCTCCTGTAAAATATGTATACGAACCATATTTTACCGCAAAGAAATAGAAATTTTAATTTTTCTCGAGAATTTTCGACATTTTTAGTAATTTTTCGTTACGATCTACTGACAGCATTTTTGTTTTATGTAATTTTAGAAAATAAAAAAGAACCTGAAGTCAACTGCTCCAAGTTCTTACATCTCTGCTTCTAATCGGGGCAACAGGATTTGAACCTGCGACCTCACGGCCCCCAGCCGTGCGCGCTACCAAGCTACGCCATACCCCGAAACGATTAATAGTATATCAAATTCCAAATAAGATTGCAACTATTTTTTTCAAAACATTAAATATTTTTACATAAAACGTGAAGCCCATTCCTGGAACTTCACGTTTTATAGTTGATGTCATGGGACAAACCGCCACATTCTCAAAAAGGGGCAAAACGCCCATCCTCCAACCATGCATCAATTCAATTATCAAGGAGAATTTCAAAATCAATAAAACTACAATTTTATTCAGTCAAAAGCCGCATTTTTTCGCTCCATATATCTGTTTCTTAATTCCTGAAATTCTTTTCCGTCAATCCCTTTCCAATCACCTCCATCATTCTGCCATGTCAATAAACTGCTATTGGCAGCTTAAATGGCTGTGGCAATTCCGCCTACCATATTTGCAGCTGCCTTTGTTACAAGTCACTAATCAATTTCATCAAATAATTCGTCAAAAGTAATCTTTATCTTGGGAAAATGTAATAATTGTAACTCGTCTTTGTTTTCTTCCGTAATCGTTTTTAAAAGGTAGTATTTTGGAGTCTCTCCCTCATAGTCCAGCTCATAAATTTCAACTGTTCTTTTACGCCAGTCAACAATCCAATATTCTTCAATCTCCTGCTCACAATACAACTGCATTTTCTCTGTTCGGTCATAATTTTCTGTTGATGGTGACAAAACCTCCATAACAAAACGCGGCGCATCTGTAAATGTATTTCCACGCCTTGATTTTGTACGGCAATTTATGGAAGCATCAGGCATTACAATCTTGTCCCTACCCTGATTATCTTTGAAACGATATTGAACATTATCCGAATATACATAACATGTACTGTTTCTTAACTGGTGTCTGACTGCTGCAACAAAGTTTACAATTACAGAAGAATGTTCTGGCGAAGCTCCTGCCATATCTGTTATTTTAAGATTCCAATCCATATTTCCACATCCCTTTTCGTTTTTGATAACATAAATATTTATTTGTGTCTGTTTTATTGTATTGAAGTTTCTACATTTCAGGAATATCCGGGACGATTGGACATTCAAAAATTGTCATGGGATCAATATCAATACACTCATACTCATTCCGCTTTCCAGCTATGTCCCACGCAACTGTCCCATTCAATACGGTCAGCGTATTTTTAAATACTGTTTCATCCTCGATCTTCTTGAAAATACCGCCTTGCTTTATCAGCGGCTTAACATCAAATTCTCTTACGCTTCCATCATTCATATAGGCATAGACTGTATAGTTTTCTCCTGCCACTGCCTGGTAAACTTCTGGATAGAATCGTTGATCAAGTTTATTATCACCCATTCCATTCACCCCTTTTAGATTAACGGATTTATTCTGTTTAATGGCTTGCCATCCTTTGACAATTCCCAGTTCTGCATTAATTCGTCTTTATGGATTTCCGTCCATGCCAGAACAAATTTCAGCTGACGGCTGGGTAAATAACCTTCACTGATTACTCCATCTTCTATCAATACCACAGCTTTATTATTTCCGTATTGTGCATGAAAATGTGGCGGATTGTGATCGTTCCAATCCATCGTAATGCGTATTCCATAAAATAAACTAATCTCAGGCATTGGATAATCCCCCCTTATATTGAATGCAATTATTTATTTTAGTCTACTCTATTATAACATCATTCCCATTGATTAGAAAAGTAATTTTTATCCGCCTCCTGTATTGGTATAATTTACTATCGATTTTGCCCGGTTTGCGGTATAATTAGGGTACTGCCACTAATTCTTATACCATTACAGGAGGTTTATTATGGACGCTAATTCAGTACTTATTGACGCATTAGATTCATATTCACTGAATCTTGGAGATTACAAAGGGGACACTGCTGCTATAGCCAATGCCATTTCTAAATGTAAGGATTATCTATCACATAATACTGTCACTACCGATTGGGTAAAAAGGAACTGGGGTAACAGGCTGAATATTATATTTTATCCCCTTATATAGAGCTATTTAAAACGTTTCCTAATTTCCTCCATTGAGTTAAAAACATGGAAATCTGTGCCGTTTCGGATTCGCTCCACAACACGTTTTTGTCTGTCTGTTAATGGCTCTTTATAGCCGTGGTCTTTGATTGTAAATGCCGCCATCTTTCTTGCTTCCTTCGCAGCATCTACTTTATAATCCCTGACTGTCCACTCTTTTCTTGGTTTAGGGTTGCGGAAATTCCGTATGATGTAACCGAAATACTCCGTAAACGGCACATCCTTTGGGATTTCCTCACCTATGTGTTTATACTTTTGGAGGCAATCTAAATGCCGCCACATGTCTTTATCATATTGCTCAAGCTCTTTTTCCAGTTCTTTTAACTCGGCATCTGATAAATCGTCTATTTCTCTTCGGTTGTCGATTATTTGGATGGGTGGTTCTGCCACGACTTCTGTGTTACTTGTTTCTAATTTCTTATTTTCTTTCATTGGTTGATCCTCTCTTTTCTGTTTTTGCCTTTTATGTTTTGTCCAAGAGAATCGTTTTTCCTATTATTTTCTTTCACCAAAAACTCGAATCACTTAAATTATTTCAATCTTAAATGGGTACGAGAAAATAATTTTTAATTTTTCTTCTGAGGTCAAATTTTTGCACTCAGGCATTGCTTTTATCTTGTCCGCAAATTTGTAAATTTCTTCTATGTTTGCGATTATTGCTTTTTTCGTTTCCGCCATTTTTCTCCTTATAGAAAAAGACCTTGCACCTAGTAAAACTAGGTACAAGGTCAATATGTGAGGCTGTGGAATTTGCCCCTTAACAGGATATTTTACTTTGCCTGTTGACAAAATATTAGTGCTGTGCATTAATATAATTTACAAGTCCCTCTGCCTTAATAATCTTCTGCATAAATTCCGGGAAGGCCTGACCCTTGAACTGGGTTCCTTTGGTACGATTGTAGATCATACCAGAGTCGAAATCCACTTCCACCTGATCTCCGTCATCAATTCCCTTGCTCGCTTCCGGGCACTCGATGATCGGAAGTCCGATATTGATGGCATTTCGGTAAAAAATTCTGGCAAATGTCTCAGCGATTACACAGCTTACACCAGCTGCCTTGATAGCGATAGGCGCATGCTCACGGGAGGAGCCACAGCCAAAATTCTTGCTTGCTACGATAATGTCACCCTTCTGCACTCTCTTCACGAAAGTGTTGTCGATGTCTTCCATACAATGGGTTGCCAGTTCAGCCGGATCTGAGGAATTCAGATAACGGGCCGGGATAATAACGTCTGTATCTACATTGTCTCCATATTTAAATACTCTGCCTTTTGCCTGCATGATGGGTACTCCTCCTTATAATCCTAATTCTTCCGGTGCACAAATATATCCGGTTACAGCACTTGCAGCGGCTACTGCCGGGCTTGCAAGATAAACTTCAGAATCCACATGTCCCATGCGGCCTACAAAGTTACGGTTGGTAGTGGAAATGCAGCGCTCTCCTGCCGCAAGAATTCCCATGTATCCGCCAAGACACGGTCCGCAGGTCGGTGTGCTTACCACTGCGCCAGCCTCAATAAAGATCTTCAGAAGACCCTCTTCCATTGCCTGCAGGTAAATAGCCTGAGTAGCCGGGATCACGATGCAGCGAAGTCCTTTCTTCACTTTGCGTCCCTTCAGAATCTCTGCGGCAACACGAAGGTCATCAATACGGCCGTTTGTACAGGAACCAATCACAGACTGATCCACAACAACCGGCTCTTTGATCTCGGAAATGGTCTTGGTATTCTCCGGTAAATGCGGGAACGCAACTGTCGGCTCAAGTGTACTGAGGTCGATGGTATACTCAGCCTCATAAACAGCATCCTCATCTGCTTCATATGCAGAAAACGGACGTTTGGAATGCTCTTTCATGTATTCAATGGCAAGGTCGTCAACCGGAAAAATTCCGTTCTTTCCGCCTGCCTCGATAGCCATGTTGGCAATTGTGAAACGGTCATCCATAGACAGGTTCTTAATGCCCTCGCCTACGAACTCCATAGATTTGTAAAGGGCTCCGTCTACACCGATCATTCCGATAATATGAAGGATCACATCCTTACCGCTTACCCATTTCTTAGGTTTGCCCACAATATTGAATTTGATTGCGGACGGAACCTTGAACCATGCTTTACCGGTAGCCATTCCAGCTGCCATATCAGTACTTCCAACACCTGTGGAAAATGCTCCGAGAGCTCCGTATGTACAGGTATGGGAGTCTGCTCCGATGATCACATCGCCAGCTACCGTCAGGCCTTTCTCCGGAAGAAGGGCATGCTCGATTCCCATCTGTCCTACATCAAAATAATTGGTAATATCGTGACGACAGGCAAATTCACGGACACATTTGCAGTGTTCTGCAGACTTGATATCTTTATTTGGAATAAAATGATCCATAACAAGTGCAATTTTATCTTTATCAAATACAGTATCTACGGTCATCTTATCCATCTCATGGATTGCAACCGGAGAAGTAATATCATTTCCAAGAACAAGGTCAAGCTGTGCCTCTATAAGCTGTCCTGCTTCTACATGATCCAGGCCTGCATGAGCCGCCAGAATCTTCTGAGTCATTGTCATTCCCATTTTTATATTCCTCCTAGTTATTGTATAATGGTATGATACCAAGGGCAAAAGGTCAAAAAGCCTTTTGACCCCAACATCATGGTATTTTTCAGCAAATATATACCGCGAGGTGATTCTTTCCTTCTTTATCACTGTATGTTGCTATTTTAGCACATTCTCTGTTATAATAACAATACATATTAATCATATTTATTATAACCAGTAGTTATATTAATATGAATAAAAAAGGGAGAATCACATATGCAGGAAAATCTATCGCTTTATCATATTTTCTATATAGTCAGCCGCACAGGAAATATTTCCCAGGCTGCCAAAGAGCTATACATCAGCCAGCCGGCTATCAGCCGCGCCATCAAAAAATTAGAAGATAATCTGGACACTATTCTTTTTAAGCGCAGCTCCAGAGGTGTCACTCTCACTCCGGACGGACAGCTTCTGTATGAAAAAGTAAAAGCAGCCTTCGAGCTTCTTTCGGAAGGAGAAGACTCCATTTTGCACAATCGTTCCAGGGAAATTCCAAGACTGCGTATTGGTGCCAGCACCACACTGTGTAAATATGTGCTGATGCCAAGGCTGAAAAATTTTATTTCTGCAAATCCGCAGATGCGCATTACTATTTCCTGTCAGTCTACTTACCAGACACTGCGCCTTCTGGAGGAAGACAGAATTGATATTGGTCTTATTGGACGTCCCGGAAAATTATCCGGATATGAATTTCTTCCTCTGCTGCAGATCCAGGATACCTTTGTAGCCACAAAGCAATATCTGGAAAATCAGCACAGGCTTTTCCCTTTGGAGCCTCTGTCCCATACTGCAACGTTCATGCTTCTTGATGAACAGAATATTACAAGGCAGTCCGTAAATATCATGCTTCACGACCATCAGCTCCAGCTTGGGCATATTCTGGAGGTTTCATCTATGGATCTTCTGATCCAGTTCGCCCAGGTAGGTCTTGGAATCGCATGCGTAATCAAGGAATTTGTGCAAAAAGAGCTGGATGAAGGCACCCTTGTTGAAGTACCGCTGGGACTTGTTTTCCCCTCCCGTGAAATCGGCTTTGTCTGCCGCAGTGGAGCAAAAGCACAGGAGCTGGTGACCTCCTCCCAAAGCCTGTTCATATAATTTGATGATACCAGGGTCAAAAGGTCAAAAAACCGATGCAATGTTTTGAATGTAACAGGAAATTACACCATGAAGCTTCTGTTATATAAAAAAATCCGGGTCGCCCCGGATTTCTTTATAGTTAAAATTAGTTGTTGATCAGCTTATCTTCGCCGTTCCAGCTGTAAAGCTTACGAATCTCTTCGCCAACCTTCTCTGATGGATGCTCAGCAGCTTTCTTTCTCATGGCTTTGAAGTGAACCTGACGTCCAGCTGGGCTCATGTCAAGCAGGAACTCTTTTGCAAAAGTACCGTCCTGAATGTCGGAAAGGATCTTCTTCATAGTCTTCTTGGTCTCTTCTGTGATAAGCTTCGGTCCTGTGATGTAATCGCCGTACTCAGCTGTGTTGGAGATAGAGTATCTCATTCCAGCGAAGCCTGACTGATAGATCAGGTCTACGATCAGTTTCATCTCATGGATGCACTCGAAGTAAGCGTTTCTTGGGTCGTAGCCAGCCTCGCAAAGAGTCTCAAAACCAGCCTGCATAAGTGCGCAAACACCGCCGCAAAGAACTGCCTGCTCACCGAAAAGGTCTGTCTCTGTCTCTGTACGGAAGGTTGTCTCAAGAACACCAGCTCTTGCTCCGCCAATACCAAGTGAATATGCAAGTGCAACGTCAAGAGCTTTTCCTGTATAATCCTGCTCAACAGCTACCAGACACGGAACACCTTTGCCTGCCTGATACTCGCTTCTTACTGTATGTCCAGGTCCCTTAGGAGCGATCATGGTAACATCTACGTTCTTTGGCGGAACGATACATCCGAAATGGATGTTAAAGCCATGAGCGAACATAAGCATGTTGCCTTCCTCAAGGTTTGGCTCGATATCTTTCTTGTACATATCAGCCTGTTTCTCATCATTGATCAGGATCATGATGATATCAGCTTTCTTTGCAGCCTCTGCTGCTGTATATACTTTAAATCCCTGCTCTTCAGCTCTCTTCCAGGATTTGCTGCCTTCGTAAAGACCGATAATGACATCGCATCCGGACTCCTTCAGGTTCAGTGCGTGAGCATGTCCCTGGCTGCCGTAGCCGATAATTGCGATTGTTTTTCCATCTAATAAAGAGAGATTACAATCTTCCTGGTAAAAAATTCTTGCTGACATTTTCGTTTCCTCCTACTGTATTAAAACTTAAAAATATATATCGTTAAGGGAATAGATATGCATATTCCGTGTATGTATATTCATTCTCCAAAATACGCACCCCTTAGCAAACTATAAGAACTTCACTCCGTGAGAGCCTCTCTCAAGTCCCATAACACCGGCTCTGGCCAGCTCTAAGATCTCGTAGTCTCCCATCAGATCAATAAATGCTTCCAGCTTGGTCTTGCTGCCTGTCATCTCTACGATCAGGGAATCCTTGCTTACATCCACAACCTTAGCGCGGAAAATATCTGCAATAGAAACAATTCCCTGGCGCTGCTCCGGTGCTGCCGCAACCTTCACAAGAACGGTCTCGCGGACTACGCTGTCTGCCGGGTCAAGGACCTTGATATCCCTTACATCCACAAGCTTGGCAAGCTGTCTCACGATCTGGTCGAGAATGGCATCATCCCCGCTGCACACCACAGTAATACGGGTGTAATTCACATCTGCTGTAACTCCAGCAGTGATACTGTCAATATTATAACCACGACGGCTGAACATTCCGGCAACCCGGCTGAGCACGCCTGAAGTGTTGTCAACTAATAATGATAAAATCTTATTCTGCATAAAATAATCCTGCTTTCGTGCTTCAGATTGATATGCTTACCATTATAACAATTTAATTTTTTTTGTCAATGCTACACACTAAAAAAATTTTAATGTTTTATTGTATTAAAGCATATTTATACATAATTATACCGTTCCAAAGAGGCTTCTGCAATTTTTCAGATCAGATATTTGTTCTGCATATCGGAAACGGTCTTTGGATTCAGGTACAATCCCCTGCGCAAAAAGCGCTCCACCTTGCCATACTCTGCATAGATGGCTGCAAACAGCCGGTCCAGATATTCTTCCTTTACCTTAAACAGCGCGGATACCTTGTTTACATTATCAATGCTGTCCAGCTTATTGGCCTCCAGGTAGCGGAGCATATAATCCAACTCTCCTGCCAGACAGATATTGGAGCGCATAAAATCCTCCCGGATCTCGTCCCTGTGCACCCCAAGAACGCATAGAAGAAGGGCTGTCATCACCCCTACCCGGTCTTTTCCAAGACTGCAGTGCCATAATACAGCACCGTTATCATGGTGGAAAAGCACATCCATAAATCTGGCGCACTGCTTCACGGAATACTGATCCTTCACGAAATTCTCGTACTGCTTCCCGATCAAAGCCTCAATGTCCCCGTCATATTCCAGGATCTGGCGAAGCCTTGTGCTTCCCTGTAAAATGCCAAGGGTACTTTCCGGCATGTCCGCAACAGTCTCCTCATCGATCATGGGGATGTGATAATATTCCACCCCCTTCATCACGGCATCCGGCTTTTCCTTTTTCTCCGTCTGGTCCCGAAGGTCGATCACAGTCTTCAGGCGATAATCCTCCAAAAGAAGGTTCTGATCCTGCAAAGAAGCGTGATACAGGTTTCCGCTTCGAAGAAGCCTGCGGGGAATAATATGCCGTCCGTCCTTTGTGGCAAGGGCGCCAAGGTCCCTTGTATTGGGCAGGTTCAGAAGCGGCAGCCTGCCCCCTCTTGGAAAGCCGGTGGCCATGTCCGGATTCAATATTTTCAAAAGGCGTAGGCAGTCCTGGGCCTCATGCTCTGTCATCTCAAAACGATATCGTTTCTTTCTTCTGGTTATGATCACAAGATAATTGGAAATCATCTGCTTCACAGCAGCTTCTGCGTTTTCGCCTTCCCGATGGATGTATGCCCAGACAATGTCCCTGCATGGGAGATTGTTCTGTATCATATGCCTGAGAAAGATCAGGTTGCCATCTTCTATGCGAATTTTACCGTATCTCATAATTTTCCTCCATTCGTCCCCCCGTTTGTTATAAGATACCACAGAAAACAATATTTGACAATTATAGGAAAGGGTTTATAATCAAAAAAGATATTTCGCAGTTACTGTTCATAGGTAATATTCCGCGAGGTGTTTTTTGTGAACAAAGTTCACAGAAAACCCGAGGATTGCGGCGCGAAATCATGTTTTGCATGATTTCTGTGCATCGCGAAGCGTGTTACTGGGCACGGAGTGAACAGTAACATTTCGCACTTTATTGCGGCAATTTCAGAAAGGTGTTTTTGATTATGGAAAATCTGGTTTTTTGTCTTAATGCTACTATCCCTATTTTTATAACTTTAATGCTGGGATATCTTTTTCGGAGAATTGGACTTTATGATGACTCCTTTGTGTCCCAGATGAACAAGTTCGCATTTAAGGTTGCCCTGCCTGCCATGTTGTTTCTGAACATTGCAGAGGCAGATTTCTATGAAGTGTGGGACACCAAAATGGTCGTCTTCTGCTTTGTGGCTACGTTTTGCAGCATCGCCATTTCCATTGGGCTTTCCTTCCTTTTGAAGCCCAGGGATATCCAGGGGGAATTCGTACAGTCCTCCTACAGAAGCAGCGCCGCCATTCTGGGAATGGCTATTATCCAGAACCTTTACGGGAACGTGGGAATGGCTCCGCTTATGATCATTGCCAGCGTGCCTCTTTACAACGTGATGGCAGTTGCGGTGCTTTCCTTTCTGAAGCCGGGAAGCCATGGGATGAGCCGGCAGATGGTTATGAGGACCCTGAAAGGAATTGCTGCCAACCCGATCATTCTGGGAATTGTGACAGGGCTTGTGTGGTCAATGCTTCGCCTGCCCCTTCCAACCATTCTTTACAATACAGTAAACAATCTGGGAAAAACAGCGACGCCTCTTGGTCTTATGGCAATGGGCGGTGCCCTTCATTTTGGAAAAGTATTTTCACGGCCGAAGGCGACCATTGCATGTACTTTCTTGAAGCTGGTTGGATTCTGCGCCATCTTCCTTCCTATTGCCATCCATCTTGGGTTCACCCATGACAAGCTGGTTTCCATTTTGATCATGCTTGGCTCTGCCACCACAGTGACCTGCTACATTATGGCGAAAAACATGGGACATGAGGGTTCCTTTTCTTCCAGCGTGATCATGCTCACCACCCTGCTCAGTTCTTTTACACTTACAGGATGGCTGTTTATCTGCAGAAGTCTGGGGCTGATTTAATAACATAGAAAACAGAATATTTTTAAATCTAGGTGTTATTTCATAACAATATTATCAAAAAGCCCGTGCATGTATCATTGAGCTATACATGCACAGGCTTTTCTTATCTCGATATTGACTTATCTGCATTTTCATATACCGCAAAACGGGGCGTGCAGATTGCTGGAATGATTTTGGGAGCACGCGCCAGAGCGTACTCCCACAGCTGCCGACCCCATTGGTTTCTCTTTGCCGAATCAGTTCTCTTCTTCCCTGGAAATTCCCGCAAGGATTTCGTACAAAGCTTCCAGACTATAAGGCAGCACCGCCTCGTCAATCTGGAATTTGGGATGGTGAAGGGGATAAGTTTTTCCTGGAAGCCCAGCGAGAAATACGCTGAAAAGTCCCCTGGATTTCTGGAAATACCTGTAGGCATTATCCCCGGACAAAAACAGCTGGTTCTCATCTTCCAGGATAAAATGTTCCCCAAATACCTTTTTCCCGGCGGCAGCGGCAATCCGGGTAAGGCTGGCATCATTGGCAAAAGGAAGCACCGCAGGCTTAGGATATTCGATCTCAATCCTGGTTCCGGTACGCTTCTCAATTTCCTGCAAAACTGCCTGCATTTTCTCATCCAAAGCCTGATAGTCCTCTTCATAGGCAGCCCGGATGTTTCCCCGCAGGGTCACAAGATCCGTGATAATATTGGAATACTCCCCGCCATGAAAGGTTCCGATTCCCACCAGACAGGGACCTTTTCCCTGATAGGTTTCGTTCAGGTCATGAAGCGCCTGCACCACCAGCGAGGCGGCATAAATGCTGTCGATTCCCTGGGATGCCTGGCACCAGTGGCTGGACTTTCCGTGAACCCGGATTTCCATGCCGTTGATCATGGCTGACGCCTGTCCTTCATGAACCGCCATTCCAAAGGGCATATCCACTGCATAGTGGAACATCAGAAAGGCATCCGGCTTCGGCTCAAGGGCCCCAGCAGACAACATTCTCTTCGCCCCTTCTCCAATCTCTTCCGCAGGCTCAAAAAGGAACCGCACCTTTACAGGAAACTGCTCTTTCTCCTTTGCAAGGATTTTCGCCAGGATCAGGGCCGTTGCCACAATCCCGTCATGGCCGCAGGCGTGCATGACGCCTTCTCGCTCAGATGCAAAGGGAAGTCCGGTCTGCTCCTGTATGGGAAGGGCATCCATCTCCGACCGGAGCACTACCTGCTTTTTGTCTGCAAAGGCGGCAGTGTCCTGGCAGGGGTGCTCTGCAATCCATCCTGTAGGTTCTACCTTAGTCAGTCGATAGCCCAGTTTTTCCAGATAATCACGGATAAACGCCGAGGTCTCAAATTCCTGCAGGCCCAGCTCCGGGTGTCTATGAAGATGGCGGCGTATTTCGATCAGTTCTTTCTCGTATGGTTCAAATCTGCGCTGGTACTTTGTATTTTCCGGCATTCTAAATCCTAAACCTTTCTTTTGAGTCGCGTACACTAGAGCGTGTTTGAAAAATCATGCAAAGCATAATTTCACGTCAAGCTTCTTGTGTTTTCTGTGAACTTTGTCCACTTAAAAACACCTCGCAAAATCTCATCATTAAACCTAATATTTTCTCAAATTAATTCCAAATGCTCTAACCCATTTCGGATTCCGTAGTGGAAAATATCGCTGGTCACATAATCTGCCAGTTCCTTGATCCCTGGCGCTGCATTTCCCATGGCAATCTTGGTCTGGGCAAATTCGAACATGGAAAGATCGTTGTTGCTGTCCCCGAACACGATGGTGTCCTCATGGGCAATGTCAAAAATCCGGCATACAGCAGCAATTCCCACTGCCTTGGAAAATCCCTTTGGAATCATCTCAATGGTATCTCCCGCCAGTCCTTCTCCCACATGTCCGATAAACTCATAGTAATCTGCCAGTTCTTCACATGCCTTCTCCGGGCTGCTTCCCGGAAGGATCTTGGAGCTGACCTTGTTGATATGAAGATCCTGCTCAAAGCCTTTGATAGGGCGCCATTTATTTCCAAGTGCTTTCGTGATCAGATCCGCATACCAGTTAACTCCTGTGTGATACTCGTCCTTATCATAGTACATAAAATCCGCGCCTTCCATCACCGGAACCATGCCGTATCTGCGCAGCACCTCCACAGAATGCCATGCCTGCTGCGGAGTCATCTCCTTGTTGAAAAGGCGCTCCCCGTTTTTCTCGATGGTGCAGCCGCATGCCGTGATCATCCCGGTAAAGGGGATTTTCTCCAGGTAATCCGGCACAAAGGAACGGCTTCTTCCTGTGCACAGCCATGCCTCATGTCCGTTGTTTACCAGCTTTGTAATGGCTTCCACCGCACTTGCGGGAGTCCCTTTCTCAATGTCGCAGATGGTTCCGTCTGCATCGAAGAAAACTGCTTTTTTATGGAAATCAGGCATAAAACACCTCCGCAAGCTTCACGAAATCACAGGTATCCTTCACACCTGCAGTCTCATAAGGAGAGTGCATAGCCAGCTGGGGAAGCCCGATATCCACGGTATTTAAGGCAACCTGCGTATTGGAAATATTTCCGAGGGTAGAGCCTCCTGCCACATCGGAACGGTTCACATAAACCTGGCACGCAACTCCCGCTTCCTTACAAAGATCCTTAAACATTGCTGCAGAAATTCCATCTGTACAGTACTTCTGATTTGCATTGTACTTCACCGCAATTCCTCCATTGATATGAGGACGGTTCACAGGATCTGCCTTCTCCGGATAATTAGGATGGATGGCATGTGCATTGTCCGCAGAGATCATAAAGCTCTTTGCCAGGGAAATCAGATAATCCTCATAGCTTCTGCCAAGTCCCAGATTAATGCGAAGCAGCGTATCCCGAAGGAAAGTAGAGGCAGCTCCCTGCTTGGTACCGCTTCCCACTTCCTCATTGTCCATTACCATATGTACGCAGATGCTCTTCTCATTTTTTCCTGCGATCAGGCCTTCCATAGAGGAAAAAGCACACTGCAGGTCATCCAGTCTGGGAGCAGAAACAAATTCCTCCTCGCCGCCCCAGATGGTACCAGGCATACGGTTGTAAAGGAACAGATCATGTCCCAGAATCTCCTCTTCTGCAACGCCAGCAGCTTCTGCCACAGTTTTAAAGAAGGTTCCCTTTGCGCTCTCCAGTCCGTAAAGAGGCAGCAGATCCTTCTGCACATTGTACTTGTATCCGCTGTTCGCCTCACGGTTCATATGAATGGCCAGATTGGGAATCATCAGCATATCCTTGTCCACTGTCACCAGCTTCTCGCAGATCTGTCCGTTCTCCTTCACGATCACACGTCCAGCCACAGAAAGGGGTCTGTCAAACCAGGGTGCCAGAAGGGCACCTCCATAAAGCTCCACATTCAGCTTCACATACCCGTTCTCCACCATCTCCGGATTCTCCTTGATCTTAAGGGACGGAGAATCACTGTGGCTTGCAATAATGTGAAATACATCGCTGGAAGCCTCCGGCACCGTAAACGCAATGACAGCAGAATGATTCCGGGTCACAAAATACTTCCCGCCATTTACCAGCTCCCAGTGCTCATCCTCCTTCAGCTCTGTAAATCCATTTTCCCCAAATCTTTTCTTCATCATCTCCACTGCCTGAAACGCAGTAGGACTCTCTTTAATAAATGTAAGTAATTTCTCAGCTGTACTGTTCATTTCCAAACTCCAATTCCTTCATTTCTATCTTATTTCAGTCTTTGATAATCAGTGCCATAAACACCAGATCGGTGTTTCCAGTATTTGCAAGGCCGTGGCCTCTTCCGTCTGGGGTAAAGGTAATGTCTCCAGCCTTCACATGTCTCCAGGAAGTGCCGTTGTCATTATACTCGCCCTCTCCGGTAAGAATATAGTAAGTCTCGCTCTCCCCATAATGCATATGGAATCCCAGAGAACATCCCGGCTCCAGAGTCACCTCCGCATAAAGCCCGCACTTTCCATTCAGCTGCTTCTCATCCAGCAGTTCCTTAATAATCACATGTCCGTTACCCTCACACATATGCTCAATCCGACTGATCTTCATAACCAAAATCCTCCTTTATCTTTCGCAAAGCCCCCGACAAGAAAGAATCCTGCTTTGCAGGATTCTCCGCCTGCGGCGGGTCGCCTCAAGCGACATCTACCTTTCCGCTGCAGTGCGATCCTGCCCGGTAGGGCTTTTATGTAATAGGAGATTCCAACGGAATTTCCTATTACATAAAAAGCGTACCCCCAGCCCCGGAACAGCGATCACATCCAATCCACTGTCCCAGCCAGAGATACGCCCTGTCAGCTTTCTTCAATTATAATTACAAACTCTTGATCCTGTCAATGGCTTTCCGTGTATTCTCATAAGTGCCAAAGGCAGTCAGACGGAAAAAGCCCTCTCCGTGAGCGCCAAAGCCGGAGCCTGGAGTGCCAACCACATTTGCCTCCTTCAGAAGATAGTCAAAAAACTGCCAGGAGGTCATTTTGTCCGGAGTTTCCAGCCAGATATACGGCGCATTCACACCCCCTGAAACAGAAAATCCTGCCTTTTCCAGTTCATCGTGGATCAGCTTTGCATTTCGCATATAATAGCCAACCTGCTCCTTCAGCTGTGCCTTTCCAGCCTCAGAATAAACGGCTTCCCCTGCCTTTTGCACAATGTAAGGAGCTCCGTTAAATTTGGTGCCGTGACGTCTTGCCCAGAGACTGTGAAGGGAAACACCATCTCTTACAAGCTCATCCGGAATCACGGTAAAGCCAAGACGAACTCCTGTAAAGCCTGCATTCTTGGAAAAGCTGCGAAGCTCAATGGCACAGGTTCTTGCACCCTCACACTCATAAATGCTGTGCGGCACATTGTCCTGGGAAATATACGCCTCGTAAGCAGCATCATAGATGATCACGCAGCCGTTTTTGTTTGCATAATCCACCCATTTCTGCAGCTCATCCCTTGTGATGGCAGAGCCTGTAGGATTGTTCGGGAAGCAAAGATAGATCAGATCCGGCACTTCCTTTGGAAGCTCCGGTAAAAATCCGTTTTCCTTGCTGCAGGGCATGTAAATCACGCCGTCAAAATTCTCACGGGCAGTATTATACTCTCCTGTGCGCCCAGCCATTACATTTGTATCCACATACACCGGGTAAACAGGATCACACACAGCCACTTTATTGTCTGTTCCGAAAATTTCCTGAATGTTCCCGGAATCACTTTTGGCACCATCAGAAACAAAAATCTCATCAGCCTTAATGTCACAGCCTCTGTCCTGATAATCGTTTTTTGCAATGGCATTTCTCAGAAATTCATAGCCAAGATCCGGAGCGTAGCCGTGGAAAGTCTCCGCATGGGCCATCTCCTCCACCGCATTGTGAAGCGCCTCGATAATCGCCGGAACCAGCGGCTGGGTTACATCTCCAATTCCAAGGCTGATCACTTCTTTATCCGGATTTAATTCTTTATATGCACGCACCTTTTTTCCAATGGTAGAAAAAAGATAGCTTCCCGGTAATCTCAGGTAATTATGATTTACGGTAACCATTTCATTATCCTCCTCGTATAGTTCGTCTTAACTAATTATTGTATATACTTTTTTCTTAATGTCAATCCCAAAACGCTTATAAGCCCCGGCGCGAAACCATGCCATTGCATAATTTCATTGCATCCGAAGCATAAGCATCTTTATTTTCTCTTTTCAACCTCTGCCAGCAGCGCCTCTCTCACGCTTGCCGGGTTGGCCTTGCCCTTCATTTCCTTCATGATCTGGCCTACGAAGAAGCCCATAACCTTCTCCTTGCCGCCAAGAAGTTCAGACAGCGGTCCCGGGTTCTCATCCAGGATCCGGCTGATGGTGCTGGTAAGAAGTCCGGTATCCTCCACGATCTTCAGACCATGCTCTTCGATATAGGCAACGGCATCAATATCTTCGTCAAATACTTTTTCAAATATTTTCTTCGCATTCTGAGGGCTGATCTGTTTCTTGTCCACCATTTCCAGAAGGTCTGCAAGGTGCTGCGGGGTAAATCTTACCTTCTCAGCTTCCACTCCTTTGTCCTTCATCAGGCGAAGCACTTCCACCATAAACCAGTTTGCCGCCTTCTTCGGATTGCCGCAAAGACCGGCAACCTCCTCAAACAAAGCAGCCAGATGTCTGGACTCTGTAAGGATTCTGGAATCATATTCCGGAAGGCCGAATTCCTCCTGGTAGCGGGCTGCTTTTTCCTCGCGGAACTCCGGCAGCTCTTCCCTGATCTTCTGAATCCACTCATCAGAAATATGGATTGGAGGAAGATCCGGGTCCGGGAAGTAACGGTAATCCTTGGCATCCTCTTTGGAACGCATTGCATGAGAGGATTCCTTGTTGTCATCCCATCTTCTGGTTTCCTGGACAACGCTTCTGCCCATTTCCAGAAGCTCGATCTGGCGCTCTCGTTCTCCCTCAATGGCATGTGCAATGGCCTTGAAGGAGTTCAGATTCTTCATCTCTGTTCTGGTTCCAAGCGTATCACTTCCTGCCACACGGACAGAAAGGTTGACATCGGCACGCATGGAGCCCTCCTGAAGCTTACAGTCAGAAACGCCCAGATACTGCATGGTGCAGCGAAGCTTTTCCAGATAAGCAATTACTTCATCTGCGCTTCTCATATCCGGCTCAGAAACGATCTCGATCAGCGGAACGCCGCTTCGGTTGTAATCCACCAGGGAGCAGTCCTCCCACTCATCATGAATCAGCTTACCTGCGTCCTCCTCCATATGCATCTCATGGATCCGCACCTTTTTCTTTCCTGCTTCTGTCTCAATTTCTACAAAGCCATCATGGCAGATTGGCAGATACAGCTGGGAAATCTGATAGTTCTGCGGGTTGTCCGGGTAAAAATAGTTTTTACGATCAAACTTGCAGTACTGGTTGATGCTGCAGTTTGTGGCAAGTCCTGCGCGAAGGGCAAACTCTACCACCTTTTTATTTAATACAGGAAGGGAGCCTGGCATACCGGTGCACACCGGACAGGTGTGGGTATTGGGTGCTCCTCCAAACGCAGTGGAACAGCCGCAGAAAATCTTGGTTCTGGTGGCAAGCTCTACATGGACTTCCAGTCCGATTATGGTCTCATACTGTTTCATGCTTCCCTGCCTCCTTCTTCTGGTGTTCCGAAATCTCCTCTTGCTTTTTCATAAGCGTGGGCTGCGCGGAGAATCTTTTTCTCCATAAAGCAGTCACCGATCATCTGGATTCCGATTGGAAGACCGATTTTATCTTTTCCGCAGGGAACGGTAATTCCCGGAAGGCCGCACAGGTTTACGGCAACGGTGTAAATATCGCCAAGATACATTGCCATAGGATCCTTTAAGCTTTCCCCAAGCTTCGGTGCTGTATACGGAGCAGCCGGCGCAAGAAGAACGTCATATTTCTCAAATGCCTCATCAAATTCTTTCTTGATCAGGGCTTTTGTGCGCAGTGCTTTCAGATAATAGGCATCATAGTAGCCGGAGCTTAAAACAAAGGAACCAAGCATGATACGGCGCTTTACCTCTTCACCGAAGCCCTCTGTCCTGGTGCGCTTGTACATGTCGTGAAGGCCGTCATACTCAGCAGCACGATAGCCGTATTTCACGCCGTCAAAACGCTCTAAGTTGGAGCTTGCTTCCGCACTGGCAATGATATAATAAGCAGGAATCATATACTCCATAGTCTTTACGGAGAAAAATTCCACAATAGCACCCATCTGGGTAAGCACCTTCAACGTCTCCATAAAAGCATCCTTTACATCCGGGGAAAGTCCCTCTGCCAGATATTCCTTGGGCACGCCGAATTTCATTCCTGCGATCTTGTCTGTCATTTCTTTTCCAAAGTCAAGATCATGTCTGTCTATGGAAGTACTGTCTTTTGGATCATGGCCTGCAATCACTTCCAGAAGCGCTGCACAGTCTGCCACATCCTTTCCCACAGGACCGATCTGATCTAAGGAGGAGGCGTAGGCAACCAGGCCGTAACGGGAAACGGTACCGTAGGTTGGCTTCAGGCCGGTAACGCCGCAGTAGGAGCTTGGCTGACGGATGGAACCGCCGGTATCAGAGCCAAGTGCCAGATAAGCCTCCCCTGCTGCCACAGCCGCACAGGAGCCGCCTGAGGAACCGCCAGGAACATGTTCTTTGTTCCACGGGTTTCTGGTGACACCGTAAGCAGAAGTTTCTGTGGTGCTTCCCATGGCAAACTCATCCATATTTGTTTTTCCAATAATGATCATTCCCGCCTTCTCAAGACGGTCGATAACCTCTGCCTGATACTGGGGAACAAAGCCCTCCAGGATCTTAGACGCGCAGGTGGTTGGCTTTCCCTGTACGCAGATGTTGTCCTTTACCGCAATGGGAACGCCGGCAAGAGGGCCTGTGTAGATTCCCTCGTCAATGCCTTTCTGCACCTCTTTTGCACGGGCATAGGCTTCTTTTTTGTAGGTGTCCAGGTAGGCGTGGATCTGTCCGTCCTTTTCCTCAATCTGGGAAAAGACCTCTTTTACCCCGTCCAGGACACTGATCTCATGTTTTTTTATTTTATCAGCCAGCTGCAAGGCTGTTAATTTCGATAATTCCATGTGAATGTCTCCTATCCTATGGTCTTTGGAACCTGATACTGTCCTTCTTTGGCTTTCGGCGCGTTTGCAAGCATCTCCTTACTGTTGTCGCCGTTTGTAACCACATCCTCACGGAATACGTTCTGATCCCCGAAAATATGGGACATGGGCTCTACGCCAGAGGTGTCCAGTTCATCCAGTTTATCTACATAATCCAGCATGTCCTGCATGTCCTTTTTGGCCTTTTCTTTCTCCTCTTCTGTCAGGGAAAGCTTTGCAAGAATGCAGACATTTTCCATGGTTTCGTCATCTATCTGTTTTGCCATTTCCTCATCCTCCTGAAATATTTGTTACGGCTCCAGACGGTTCAGATCTCTTGGGAACAGGCATGCTTCGCGGACATTTTCCTCACCAAGAAGCTGCATGGTGAGACGCTCCAGGCCGATTCCAAGACCGCCATGAGGCGGCATACCGTATTTGAAGGTATCCAGATACTGTTCCATTCCTTCTGTCTCCATGCCTCTGTCCTCGATCTTTTTCAGAAGGGCGTTGTAATCGTGGATTCGCTGTCCTCCTGTGGTGATCTCAAGGCCGTGGAAGAGAAGGTCAAAGCTTAAGGTAAATCTGGTGTCTTCCGGATCGTCCATTGCGTAGAAAGGACGCTTCTTGGAAGGATAATGGGTAACAAATACGAAGTCTGCGTCATACTCTTCCTTGAAGTACTGACCGATCAGGGCTTCCTCTTCCGGCTCTAAATCAAATGGGTTGCGGATCTGGCGGTTGTATTTCTTTGCCACCAGCTCCTTTGCCACATCAAAGCGGACTGCCGGGATTTTGGATGCATCGGGAAGCTGTACCTTCAGGATTTCCAGCTCCTTCCCATAGTTTTCCTTCAGAAGCTTCATGGCATACTGTAAAAATCCGGTTTCCATTGCCATGATCTCCTCGAAACTGTCAATATAGCCCATCTCGAAGTCAAGGCTTGTGTATTCGTTTAAGTGTCTCTTTGTGTTGTGCTTCTCTGCGCGGAAAACAGGTCCGGTCTCAAATACCCGGTCAAAAACACCCACCATCATCTGTTTGTAGAACTGGGGGCTCTGAGCCAGTACCGCCGGCTTGTGGAAATAGCTTAATTTAAACAGGTTTGCGCCGCCCTCTGCGCCTCTGGCACCGATCTTCGGGGTATGGATCTCGGTAAAGCCATTCTCATAGAGATAGTCGCGGAACACTCTTGTCAGGGCTTCCTGGATCTTGAATCTGGCGCGTTCCTGAATATTTCGGAGGGAAAGGGAACGGTAATTTAATTTGGCTTCCAGGGAAGTATTTAATTTCCATTTGTCAATGGCAAGAGGAAGAGGCTCTGCAGGTGCGGATAACACCTGGATTTCACGGATGCGGAGTTCTCTGCCATGAGGGGCTCTTTCTTCTTCATTTACAATTCCTTTTACTTTTACGGTCATGCCTTCCTTCAGGTCGTGAATGGAGAAATTTACTTCTTCATTTACAAATACTGTCTGGAACAGACCTTCTCTTTTTCTGATGATCACAAACGCAACATCACCCATGTTGCGGATACTGTGAATGGCACCTTCCAGGATGGCTTCCTGATTCAGAAGTTCCTCTCCCATCAGTGCATCCCAGCTGCTCACTTCTTTTTTCCAGCTTCCATCCAAAAACTCCATTTCCTCATCCTCCATTTCAAAATTCTTTCTATACTTCGTCATACAACAGCATCAGAACCATCTGTGCTGTCTCTGCCATATTGGTACCGGAATCCATACTGCATTTCTGAATATACCGATGCGCATCCTCTTCGCTTAAATGGTTTCGTTCCATGAGAAGAAGCTTCGCATTGGAAATATAATTCTGTTCCTTCCAGGAGCGGGCTTTGGGCTTCTTTTTCTCCCTGCGCAGCCGCCGTTCGATCTGGGAAAGCATCATGTCCACTGTGTTTACCAGATCACTTGCCTTCATAGGCATTTCCACAGTCAAAACGGAGGTTGGTGCTTCTGCGATCACCCTTCCGGATGCCAGCAGAAGCATTTCAAAGCAGGGAGGAAGATCGTCCAGCACATCCCGGTAATACCGATCCGGCAGCTTGTATCCGCAGATCAGGATACCGCTGTCCAGCTCACTCATGCTGGCAAGTGCTGTTGAAGCAGTTGAACATACCGCAGCTACCGGAAAACCGTGCCGATTCAATATGGTACGTATTTTCTTTGCGTCATCTATTTTCGGTAATGCAATTACAATGCTGCTGTTCATATGAGTGCCACTCTCTTCATCTTAAATCTTGTACAGGTATTCGCTGATTTCCCATTCACTTACCTGTCGCATATAATTCAGCCATTCTTCTTTCTTGGCTGCTGCATATTCTTCGCAGAACTTCTTTCCAAGAATGGACTGGATCCAGGTGCTGTTTTCAAAATGCACAAGTGCATCGTACAGGTTCTCCGGAAGATTTCCAATATTCATTGCCTTCTGATCGGACTCGGAAAAAGAACGGTCAGATGCTTTGGTTGGGTACAGCTTATGATGGATTCCATCCAGTCCTGCTGCCACGCACACTGCAAAAACAAGGTATGGATTTGCAGCTGCATCCGGGCTTCTCAGCTCAATGGCAAGGCTGTCTTTTCTTAAATTGGAAATACGGATCAGGGAGTTCTGGTTGTTCTTTGTCCAGGTCAGCTCCGTCGGCGCATCGTAGCCAGGTACCAGTCTCTTATAGGAATTTACAAGAGGATTGGTGATGGCTGCCATCTCCTGGCTGTGTGCCAGAAGTCCGCCGATAAAATGATAAGCATCCTCGCTGAGTCCGTTTACATCGGAAGGATCTGCAAAAATATTTTTGCCGTCTTTATATAAAGCGAAATGAATGTGCATACCGGAACCATTTACCTCTGCACGGGGCTTTGGCATAAAGGTTGCATGAAGACCGTGGCGCTTTGCGATGGTACGCACTGCCATCTTGAAGGTCATGACACAATCTGCCATCTCGTTTGCTCCTGTGAATTTGAAATCGATCTCATGCTGCGCCGGAGCAGTCTCATGATGGGAAGACTCTACCTCATATCCCATATCCTCCAGAGTCAGAACCATATCACGTCTTGCATTTTCTCCAAGATCAAGTGGGCTGATATCCAGATATCCGGCTTTTTCGTGTGTCAGTGTGGTCGGCACTCCGTTGTCATCTGTGTGGAACAGGAAAAACTCACATTCCGGGTCTACCTCGCAGATATAGCCTTCCTCTGCGGCCATATCAACCACCTGCTTCAGAATGTATCTCGGGCTTTTCTCAAGAGGGGTTCCGTCACAGCGGTAGATATCGCAGATCAGTCTGGCTACTTTTCCCTGCTGCGGACGCCACGGAAGAATGGTGAAGGTATCGTAGTCCGGATGCAGATACATATCCTGCTCCTTTTCTCCGGCGATTCCTGCAATGTAGGAGCTGTCTACCACATACTCATTGTCAAGTGCCCGGGGGAGCTCCCTCGCGGTAATCGCAATATTTTTTAAGGTACCGAACATGTCGGTAAACTGAAGGCGAATGAACTCTACATCTTCGTCTTCTGCCATCTGTAACACTTCGTCTCTGGTGTAATTCCCCATAATGTGCTCTCTCCTTTTCATTTTATTTCCTCATCCTGATTGAACATTGGGAAGATCTGTCCGGTAGGACAAATCCCTATAAAAACAAAAAAGGCGCACTTCAGAAAGATACCCTTCTGAAGAACGCCCTTGTTCATGCAGGTTATTATAGCAATCTGGGTTAGGTTTGTCAACTGGTTTTTTAACGCTTTACCATGGTTAAGTGAATATTATTGTCTTTTGCGGTCTGATTCGTGGCAGGCTTTGCTGTTGGCTCATAGGGAGGCAACTGCTTCATGGCTTAATTTGTTTAAATATTGCTTTGAGCCACTGTACGTCTTCTTTTGTTACTTCACGGAAACCGTAGCTGGCATTTAATATCAGGGCCTGCAGGTGGCTGATGGCCTCGTCTGGCACAGACGGACAATTTTTCTGCAGATAATCTGCCATGCTGTCGTCTGCATTGGAAGGGTAACCCATCTGAATACAGATGAGAAAACGGTCCAGCTGGGGCTCCGGGAGCATCTGGGTTCCGGCAGAGCCAATAGGGTTCTCAGTGGCAATGACCACGAAGGGATCCAGCACCTGGCGGGTGACGCCGTCTACGGTTACCGTGCCCTCTTCCATGACTTCCAGAAAGGCGGACTGGGTCTTGGCGGAGGTACGGTTGATCTCATCGGCAAGGAACAGGTTGCACATAACTGCACCGGGCTGGTATACGAAGGTATCCTTTTCTTTTATGTACATGGAAATACCTGTGATGTCGGATGGGAGAACGTCCGGGGTGAACTGGACACGGTTCTGGGTCAGGTTCATGGCACGGGCAAAGGCAAGAGCCATGGAGGTTTTGCCTACGCCGGGGATGTCCTCGATGAGGACGTGTCCGCCTGCCATCATAAACAGGAACCAGGGCCATACATCTACCAGTCTTCTGGCCATTGCAGCAGGCTGAAGCTGGGAAACGGTTTTGGACTTTTCTTCTCCTGTGTATTCCACTCTGCGGCCGCGCACCAGAAGCCTGTGGGTGTTCACCGCGTAAGGGGTGCAGGTCACAAGGGTCACATAGTCCTGCCATCTTCCCTTTCTTCACCTCATTTCGGTTGCCCATCGTCATACGGTTGCCGTACATAAAATATATCGGAATCATCAGTCTGCGCCAACTCGCAGAACGACCAAAAAAACTGCCCCAAAATCCACCTTCCCCTATGCGGTTTCCATAGCACAAAAAGACCGGCAGCCCCAAAAGACCACCGGCACACTCGATCACTTCCCCTGCCCAAGGAGTCCTGGTCTCTGATTTTTTGACTTTCCGGACAAAAAAATAGACCTGCTGTCATCTGCAGATCTCTCCACAGACAGCAACAGGTTTCCCCTAATGCATTTATTTACTTTACCATCCGTTCAGTACCATCGGTCATACGGATTCCCTCGCACCTTCTTTGTCTCTGGTGCTTTCTCAATACTCTTCTCAGCCTCTTCCCTCGTTGCAAACAGCCTGTGAACCTTCACCTGTATTCCGCCGCCCGTATCTGTAAAACGTACCAGGAACATCCCGCCGGAACACCTGCGGATCTCCACTTCTCTCACATACCTGTTTGATTCCACAATATATGCAGTATCCCCGACTTTCATAAAATCACACTCCTGCACTCAAAACATCCTTCATCCTCACCAGAACAGGAAGCACCTGCCCGTCAGCAAATCTCCGTTCAAAAGAACCATTGGAAAAATGATCTTCTCTCAGCAGCATTGTCAGCAATGCTGTACAAAGCTCATAATCCGCACCCGAAATTCGTTCCAATTCTTCATCACAGTCAATCGGCTCCGTAATCATATAATCCCCATAATTTGTTTTCAGATCTCCCATTGTCTTCAACAGATCCACATACAGATCTCCACGGGAATCCTTCAATTCCAGTATTCCCTGAATCTTTCTTATCTTCTCTGCTTTTGTCAATGCTATGCACCGCCTTCCATCAATCGTCCAAGAATCGAATATATGTTCTTTTATTTTAACATACCTTATATAATTATTCCAGTCCCCAAAAAACATAAGGATTTTCACAGCCTGCTTCTTCTAAGGAATAAAAAAACAGACCATATAACAACTCTATATGCTCTGTTTTCTATTCCTACAAATCTTCGTGCAGTTTTACATCGCTATTATCTGCCATGCATTTTTTTAAAGCAACAATCATTTTTTCCGCATCCAATGGCTTTGCAAGATGTGCGTTCATTCCTGCTTCCATACACCTTTCGGCATCTTCCCTAAATGCATTTGCAGTCATAGCAATGATAGGGATTGTTTTTGCATCCTGCCGTTCCAGGGATCTTATTGTTTTTGTGGCAGTAAGCCCATCCATAACCGGCATCATGACATCCATTAAAATAACATCGTATGTTCCCGGTTCGGAAGCTTCAAAATGCTGAACAGCTTCTAACCCATTTTTCACTGTTTCTACTTTAGCCCCATTTTCCGTCAGCATAAATTCTGCTATTTCCGCATTCAGCTCATTATCTTCAACCAATAATATCCGGACACCTGATATATCTGCATTGAAATCTTCTTTTTCTTCCGGCCGTGCATTCGTATCAATTTTAAATGGAAGTATTACAGTAAAACAGCTTCCTTCACCAAGCTTGCTTTCAACTGTTATGGTTCCACCCATCTTTTCTACAAGTTGTTTCACAATAGGCATTCCCAGACCTGTCCCATTATAATCAGAACGTGGGGAATTATCTGCCTGTACAAATGGAGTAAACAATTCATTTTTTATAAATTCTTCTGACATTCCAATTCCATTATCTTTTATTTTAAATTCACATGTCATGCGATCTTCTGATCTTTCAATCGTTCTCATACTCATGTAAATAAAACCATTCACCTTATTGTACTTCATACTGTTTGTAAACAAATTCATCAATATTTTTTTCAGATGAACTGCATTGCTCCAAACATATATACCACTGTAATCATCATGTTCTCCTATAACATGAAGTCCTTTTTCTTCTGCCTGAAAAGATAGTGACTCCGTGATTTCCTGACATACCTGATCCAGATTGATGGATTCATCACTAAAAACCACGGTATCTGATTCTAACTTTGCCATATCTAAAACATCATTTATCAATGATAGTAGCAGTTTCGATGACTCATGTATTTTATTCATGCAATCCTTTGCCCGCTCAGCATCATTTCCGCTTTTCTCAAGAATCGTAAGCATGCCCATAATGCCATTGATCGGTGTCCTGATGTCATGAGACATGTTGTTTAAAAAGGAAGTCTTAGCCTTATTGGCACTCTGTGCTTCTACAAGTGCATTTTGTAATTCCTGCTGTTTTTCTTCAAGCTCCTGATTCAGCTTCAATGCTTGCTCAGCAGACTTCTTGGATTTTTCTTCTGCACGTTTTGATTTTTTCAAAGAATCAAGAATTATACACAGGACAACCAAAATAGAGATTCCAACTATGAGTGAGACAGCCAGTAAATTGTCCTGAATAAAATCCTTCGCCGTAACTTTTCGTGAAGAAGCATTATACGAAACTACCGCACCTGAAAATTGAGTTGTAGGCATAGATGTCAGTGTTTTATTCAGAATGGACAAAAGAACCGGTTCTCCCTGCTGAACAGTAAATGAAACATCGGCTTCTTTTGTCAGGAAAACACTATGAAGCTTATTATTTTTCAAATAGTCAGAAACAGTACCTGAATTGCTTACAATACAATCTGCCTCCCCTTTCTGCATTGCTTTTACTGCTGCATCTGATGTCTCATATTCCATAACCTCCCATTGTGGATAATTGTATGAAAGATATGCTTTCAATACAAAATTATCTTTTTCAACGGCAACTATATTCTCTTTATTTTCATCAAAAGAATCCTTTGCCGTAATTGCTGCCATATTGAGAGTCAATAGCGTATCCGACAAAGCAAATCCATTTGTTTCTGCAAAGTATGGATTCTGGTTTGCATGAAAAATCAGGTCTATTTTTCCATCCTGCAATGCCTGAAGCAGTTCACTTCTTGTATCATATCCATTTAATTCAAATTCCAGAGTCTGACCTTGCAGACAATTTTCTGCAAGATCCACATAATCTGTAATAACACCTGTCAGTTTACCTGTTGATGGATCTACACTGCTGATACCTCCATCCTGATTCAGATACCCTATCCGGATTGCACCATGCTGCCCGATCCACTCGCTTTCTTCTTTTGAAAGAAACGAGCTGCTCTGTGCAGAAAGATAACGCCTGTAGAGATCATCTGTGTAAAATGGGTTGTCATCCTTGATTCTGCGCATAGCACTATCCAGTGCTTCTTTGATATCCGGACGTTCTGGATTTATAGCGAAATAGATTTCTGTCTCTCCAATACTTGTAAGCGGTGAAATATCCGATTCTTCCCAACGGGATTCTTCTACCGAAACGAAGCAGTCAATTTCATGTTTCGACAGTTTGTCCATAACTTCTGCGGTATTAGAAACATTGACATGCTGCATATGCAGACCATACTTTAACTCCCATTCGTTAAGCACATCCTCCGTTATATTATCTTTAAACACACCAATATTTTTTCCCTCAAAAGAATCCAGATTTCCTGCTGTAAGATCTATATTGGATGCATCCGTATAGATGTAATATTTCTCTTCCCCCATAGGCATATCGGAAAAAAGCATATTTTCAGCACGTTCGTCTGTATAGGAAATGCCACCAAGAATATCAATCTCTCCATTTTCCAACTGTGTAAAGCAGTTTTTCCAATCACTTGTTATGTATTTATATGTCCATCCTGCATAACCTGCAATATCTTGAAGATACTCATAACCATAGCCGCTTCTTTCTCCCTTTTCATTGACTACATTATAAGTTTCCTCAAAAGATCCTACCCGAATAACATGATCAGAATTTTCTTGGGCAGATGTGGAAACAGGAAAAACAACCAAACATATCATTGTGCAAAATATAAAATAACAAAATTTGAAATTTCTTATATTCTGTACTAATTTGCACTTCTTCATCTTTCTCCCACCCTCCAGGCTACAGTTGCTTGCTTGCTTGCTTGCTTGCTTGCTTGCTTGCTTGCTTGCTTGCTTCCAGATTTTAATTTTGCATTCATTAATGTTCAATACCCCCACAACATTTTTATAAATATCTTTGCGACAGCTTCTGCTGTACTTTTACTATAATTATACTCTACAGCCAACTTGTGTCAATTTACTGACAGAGTAATTACATTCTTTTACTCTTTATTATATAATTCAATTGTATGTTCACAAATCGTTTTTTTCACTTTTTCAATATCCAAAGGTTTAGCTAAATGTGCGTTCATTCCTGCATCTAAACATCTTTGTACATCTTCTGCAAAAGCATTGGCGGTCATTGCAATAATCGGAATTATTCCTGCATCTGGTCGATTTAATGCCCGGATTGCTTTAGTCGCTGTCAATCCATCCATTACCGGCATCATAATATCCATAAGTATTGCATCAAATGTACCCACCGGATTATTATTAAATAATTCGACAGCCTGCTGTCCATCATTAACCATTGTAATTATTGCACCTTCATCTTCTAAAAGTATTTCTGCAACCTCGGCATTCAACTCATTATCCTCTACTAACATGAGATTTAAACCGTGAATGCTATTCTCTTTATCCGCCTCTTCTTTCTTAGATTTTTCTGGTGCAGCTCCCATTTCAAAAGGCAATTCAACTACAAAAGTGGATCCCTTTCCCACTTCGCTGGTAACAGAAATCGTGCCTCCCATTTTATCAATCATTTTTTTCACAATAGCCATGCCAAGTCCGGTTCCATGATAATTGCTCCGGGCATCAGCTCTTTCTTGTGCAAACGGTTCAAAAATATGTTTCAGAAATTCTTTGCTCATGCCAATTCCTGTATCAGAAATTATCCATCGATAGGTAATTACATTATCCTTTTCTTCTATACATTCCTGTTTTGTCGAAATTTTCCCACCAGAATTTGTAAATTTAATGCTGTTGCCATATATATTCAAAAATATTTGTCGCAAATACAGCGGATTCGTTATAACGTACGGATGTACCCAAATACTATCTTCTGAAAAATCCACTGAAATTCCCTTATCCAGAGCACTTCCATCTATAATAGCTTTCATATCATAGAAAACATCAGGTAAACAGACTAATTCTGATGATAATTCTTCCCTGCCATCCTCCAATTTACTCATTTGTAGGACATCATTAATCAGAGATAACAGATGGTTTGCCGCCTTTTCCATTTCTTTGTAATTTTCACGTACAAGTTCCTCATCATCACTGTGTGCCATATTGATCTTTAGCAGACCCATGATTCCATTGAGTGGTGTGCGAATGTCATGACTCATATTAAGAAGAAATGTAGATTTTGCCCGATTCGCAGCGTCTGCTGCAATTAATGCTTTACGCAGCTCATCCTGCTGCTCAAGCTCTTTCTTCTTTTGTTTTTTCTCTGATTCAAGTTTGGCAATCTTATGCTCTGCCTGTCTATTTGCTTCTTGTAAATTTCCGACAAGAATAATATTAGAAATAACTCCCAACACAATCACGCACAGCTTGTCACGATTAATCGGCGTATAAAAGATCCAACTGTGATCTGTGGAAAAAAAGAATGCTGAATATAAAACAGCAATAACACCACTTATTATCCCTGCCAAATACCCGGATTGTACTATTGACGCTGAAAGCACAACAAATAACACAATATTCGGATTTGGAATATTAAATTTATATACAATAAGACAGGCAAAAATTTGTATTATCCCTGCCGATATACTTCCTTTTAGCTTTATAATTTTATTCATGAAATTATTTTTTCTCATCTATAATATCTCCCACTGATGCAACATACTTCTTATTTCGATATATCCCAAAATAATATCACCAATCAAGAGATATATCCAACAATTCCTATATATCCATCTTTCTTTAAAGGAGACCATAAGGTATGCAGTTTAAGATCATACATCTGCCTTTTATTTTCCACCTTTGCCATCAACTTCAATGAGATTTCTTTATTCTGTATTGATGTCTGCTCCAGTAACTCTCTGATATGTTGAATATCTTCATTGCTTACTTCAAACAATTTGAATATATCAAACTTCGAATCATCTCTTTGACACAGTATCTTCCGGTTACCGTTAATTATAGTCATCCGGCCTGAAATTGCATTATACTCAATGGAAATTTTGCCACTGTCCGTTTTAAAGAACTCTATCTTTTCCTGCATGAGCTCAATGACACGCTGCGAATAATTTTTACGGGGTAAAGACTTTTCCTTCAGTATTTCGTCAGAGAGCCTCTGTGCTTCATAGTACTGTTTATTATCATCCGTTTCATTCGTAAACATCTTGGAAAACTGAAGGCTTAGTTCTTTCAGGCACTTAAGAAGAATCGGATTGAACTGTCCGCATTGTCCTTCCAGGATCATTTTGACCGCTGTATCATGATCAAATGCTTTCTTATAACATCTTTCACTGGTAAGCGCATCATAAACATCAACAATGGATACTACCTGTGCGGAGATTGGTATCTCCTCACCTTTCAGACCATCTGGATAGCCCTTCCCATCCCATCTTTCATGGTGCCACCTGCAGATTTCCCATGCAGTATGAATCAATGGTTTACTTTCCGAGAAATTCATGTCCCTGATCAGTGATGCGCCTATTTCACTGTGTGTTTTCATGATCTTAAACTCTTCATCAGTCAACCTGCCCGGTTTGTTCAGTATTCCTTCCGGAATGCCAATTTTACCGATATCATGAAGGGAGGATGCCGTTGTGATCATAGCAATATCCGTCTCTGTCAGATGATAGACATCCGTTGTTTTTACCAACTTTCTCAACATCATTTCCGTTGCTGTACGAATATGTAAAATATGTTCGCTGCTTTCGCTGTTACGAAATCCCAGTACATTACTCAATATTCTGATCATAATACTACTATTTTCTTCTTTTTCATAAACCTGATCTACAACCACACTGATCAGACGCTTTTGATTCGCATAAAGTTCCAGGGTATTCTGAACCCTTTTCTTTACAATAACAGAATCAAAAGGACGTGTGATATAATCTGTAATTCCCATTTCATATGCTTTACGCATAGCATCAACAGATCCTTCGGAAGAAATCATAATAACAGGAGTTTCATCAATCCAATGGAGCTGGTTCATCCATTCCAGAACTTCAAAGCCGTTCATCTGCGGCATATTAACATCCAATAGCATCAGGTCAATTTCCGGATTTTCTTCTAAAATCCGGATTGCCTGAATTCCATTTTCCGCTTCTAAATAGCTATAGGCTTCTCCCAGAAATTCCTTCAATATCTCCCTGTTAAATTCTGCATCATCTACAATGAGTATTTTTTGTCTTTTATCCATTATGATTCCTTCCTCTTATACCTTCCTCTTATACCTTCCTCTTATACCTTCATCGATATAGTTTTAGTGAATATATCTTAAAATTGTTTTTATAACTTCATCAATCACAATCGGCTTTGACAAATGTGCGTTCATTCCTGCATCCAGTGATGCCTGAATATCTTCTGCAAATGAATTAGCTGTCATTGCTATAATAGGAATGTTTTTTCCATCCGGTCTGTCATTCATTGCCCTGATTGCTTTTGCTGCTTCATAACCATTCATTTCAGGCATCATGATATCCATCAGGATTACATCAAATGTGCCTTCCGGATGATTTCTGAAAATCTCAACAGCATTCTTTCCATCCACAGCTCTTTCTACATTCATCCCAAACTCTTCCAACTGCACGGCAGCAATCTCTGCATTCAGTTCATTATCCTCTGCAAGAAGGACATTCACACCTGTAAGATTTACCTTTTCAGAAAAACCTGTGTCTGACTTATTACATTCCTTATCTGTAATTTCCAAAGGAATATCCACAGTAAATGTGGTTCCCTCATGCTTTTTACTCTGCACGGAAATGGTTCCACCCATCATATCTACATACTTCTTTACGATAGCCATCCCCAGTCCAGCTCCATGGTACTGCGTTCTCACATCGGAATCTTCCTGTGCAAATTCCTCAAAAACTTCTTTTGTAAATTCCTCACTCATGCCAATACCAGTATCCGAAATGCGGTAATGCATATTTATATATCCATCCCCGCCCTTTTCCTGACACCGGGCTTCAAATGTAATCGTCCCTCCATCCGGAGTGAACTTCACGGCATTGCTCAGAATATTAACCAGCACATCTCGCAGACGTACAGGATCCACAAGTACATTTGGGATCTTTGCTTCTTCACGCTGGATCTTAAAGCTGATATCCCTGTTCGTAAGAAAGCCTTTTGTAATATCCAGTGCAGAATCTGTGATACTTTTCAAATCTGCCGGTACCGGATTGTATTTCACTTTTCCACTTTCCACGCGAGTCAGATCTAATACATCATTGATCAGCGACAGTAAATACTCTGAACTTTCATCAATCTTTTCCAGACAATTTTTCACTTCGTCTGAAGGATTTTTTTTCATTGCAATACCGGTAAATCCCATGATTGCATTCATCGGTGTTCTCATATCATGGGACATATGTGACAGAAATGCTGTTTTTGCCTTGTTTGCAGCCTGCGCATGCTCTGCCAGTTCCGCCATTTCCTCAGCCGTCTCCTGGGCTGCCTTCTGAGCTTTTTCTCTTGCACTGAGACGCATTGCTATCACAGCCATAGTAGTCAGCAGCCATCCGAAAATAAGAAGAACCCAAACAGTAACAACAGGATGCAGACGGATCCAGTCAACAAATGTCAGATCTGCTGCTTTGTATGTGGTATACCGGGCTGCAAGATCTTCGACAAGATTTTTTGGCATGGCATACATTGCTTTCGTCAGGATGCCAGCCAGTGCATGGTTCTCTGTTGATGAGATTACCATGCGGTAGGTGTATGTAGGCTGTTCCAGCAAAGTATATGCCATGGTGCCTGTGGTGTCACTATTCACAAACGCCTGTGCCATATAATAGTAGACGAAGGCAGCATCGGCTTTTCCCTTACGGACAGCCTCCATCATTTCCTGTCGGGTACTGCACATCAGTTTTTCTGCACCGGGTGCCATTGCATCTTCAATGGAATTTGATGCTGTCTGGTCAACAGTAGTAACAACATTAATTTTTCCATCAAAGTCACGCCGTGTCACCCTTGCCAGCTGCATCGTAATGAAAGGTGCAGTAATCCCCCATTTTTTCGTCTCAGCATAGTTATCTGTTTCCAGGCGTGCATCGATGCTCATATCTGTGGTTTCCGTATTTTTCTGATAAGCAATATACTCATCTCTGGTGGCAGGTGTAAGAAACTCATAGGAAATCCCGGCATAGTCTGCAATTTTCCGGAAGTAATCCGGGATAATCCCCTTCATCTCACCATTTTCATTATAAGAATATGGATAACGGGTCGGATCACACAGAACATGAAGCGGGTTGTCCTTGGAATACTGTGAAATAATACTTTTTTCTTTCTCCGTATATTCCAGATTCTTAGTTTCTATGCTTTCATAATTTTTATTGTAAAGCGTCGTTTTCCAGTCACCCTCAACCGCATTCATCTGATCGATCGCATAATTGATCTCATTCAGTAATTCTGTATTGCCCTTTTTAACAATGACATAGAAATCGCTGCTGCCAAATTTCTCCACGATTCGCTCATTGTTTGTTTTTCTCAGAGAACTGGTAACAATCGCATCAACTTTTTCGCTCTGAAGGGCTTCCTCCATCTCTGCGGTCGTATCAAAATAAGATGGAACATATGTAAATCCTTTGTTGTCTGCAAAATCCGCAAACTCTTCATTCCGGGTGTTTCCGTTCAAAAGCGCCACACGCATACCGTTGTAAGTGCTGTAATTGCCGTCCACAATCGTGCTGTTGTCACTGCGGACGGTCAGCATCCCATAATTGGTTCCGATCGGACGTGAAAAATCAAACTTTTCTTCTCTGTCCGGTGTTTTGCGGGCAGATGTTACCATGTCGATCTCGCCATCTTCAAGCATCTGCTGCATATCATCCCAGCTCTTATCATATCCGATATATTCGTAATCTACATCCCAATAACGGGCCATCAACCGAAGAAAATC
The DNA here is from genome assembly GCF_003460605.1 of Ruminococcus sp. AF31-8BH. Classification (GTDB taxonomy): domain Bacteria; phylum Bacillota; class Clostridia; order Lachnospirales; family Lachnospiraceae; genus Blautia_A; species Blautia_A acetigignens. The sequence continues at coordinate 11,314 of NZ_QTVN01000024.1, read as the reverse complement.
ATAGCCATACCCACTGCGGTTGCCTTCTTCATCCATCACATGATAACCATCCATGGCAAAGAAACCGACTTTGACAGTTTCATGCTGCGAACTGTCCTCGGCCGCATATGCAGTCAGGGGAGAAAATATCATACACACGCATACAAAAACCAGTAACACTGCCACATATTTCTTTGCTCTCGAAATCATATTAAATCTCCTGTTCGTCTGTCTGTCTGTCAAATATATTTCTCTATACATCTCTTTGTCAACCTTCTGATTTAATAAAATTACACTACTGTATCAAAACCATTTGTCACTGTTCAATGCCCTGCGGTTCGGTGCCCCCCCCCGCCGGATTTTATGCTTCTGATCGTCTTCTCCAGTACCGTCATCTCAACCGGTTTTGAAACATGTGCATTCATACCGGCTGCCAGAGAATGCTGGATATCCTCTGAAAATGCATTGGCGGTCATGGCAATGATCGGAATCTTCTTTGCCAGTTCATGGGAGCTTCTGCGGATTGCCTTTGTTGCCTCATAACCATTCATAACAGGCATCTGCACATCCATCAGGATCATGTCATAATCCCCCGGAGCAGACTGTTCAAATGCTTTCAAAACCTCTTCACCATTTTCACAGATGGTACATTCTGCACCTTCAATCTTTAACAGTTCCGTCAGGATCTCAGCATTCAGCTCATTATCCTCTGCACACAGGAACCTCATTCCCTGCAGAATATTACCATCCTGCTCATCTGTGTCTTCTTGTGCCGCCAGAGCAACTGTTCTATCCTCTGCAATTCTCAGCTCTATGAGAACCTCAAAACAACTTCCCTGTCCCAGTTCACTCTCCACATCAATGGTACCTCCCATTGCTTCAACCAGATTTCTGGTAATAGCCATTCCAAGACCGGTTCCCTGGATCTTATTCGTCACAGAATTTTCGGCACGGGTAAAAGCATCAAAGATTTTATCTTTGAAATCTGCTGACATTCCTATTCCATTATCCCTGACTAAGAAACGGTACTTTGCATAGACGGATGAATTTGTTTCACATTCTTCTACCAGAAACTGAATTTTTCCACCTTCCTGCGTATATTTTATGGCATTAGACAGCAGATTACTGAAAATCTGCATCAAATGAACCTGATCCCCATTCACCCACTCATGCTGAATATTTTCTTTTATAATTGTAAGTGTCTGCTTCTTTTCATATATTTGAGAATGAAATATAGTGTCAAGTTCCTGCACAAAATCCAGAATAGAAAAGTCAGAATACTTGAAGACTGTTTTTCCTGCCTCAATCTTGCTCATATCCAAAACATCATTGATAATTCCTAACAGGTGCTGTGATGAAATATCTATTTTTTCTGCATACTCTATAACTTTTGCTTTATTACCTGCATCATGTCTGATCAAAGATGTGATACCAATGATTGCATTCATAGGTGTGCGAATATCATGTGACATATTAGACAGGAAATCCGTTTTCGCCTTATTTGCATTTTCAGCTGTCTGTAAAGCCTCTGTTGCAACGTTCTTTGCCTTTTTCAGTTTTTGATTGACTACTTCCATTTCCTTCATTGTTTGTAAATGAAGTTCATTATTTCTTTTTTCATATTCTGCTCTTTGATCTGCAAGACTAAGTCTGGAAATACTGTAGAATAATCCGGCAAAAAGTAAAAGTATAAAACCTGCCATGAGTATTGTTGTAAACAGCACCGTTTTCTGGTAATCCATCAGCACATTGTCAACAACTCCCTTTGCCACAATGCATACCAAAATGGTGTTGTTGCTTTCTATCGGGCAATACCCCAGATAATAGGGGTTCTGTTTTCCCAAAAGTGCAACTCCGGATTCTCTGTTATCAAACTTCTTTTTGAACAAATCAGCCTCTTCTTCTGTAATAGCCTGTTCCCCTTTTAAATGTTTTAGCAAAGAATAATTACGCAGGTATTTATCACCACTCTGGTTCGTATACGTAATATTTCCGTCATCATCCAGCATGAACAAATATGCTTTCCCATCATAACCTTTCAGTTTTAACATGGAATCCAGTTTCGAATGATCATACACAGTTCCAATTGCCGTATAAGTTTCCCCATTGATCGTATATTCCTGACATGGAATCGCAACCAGATAACCGTCTTTTTTCTTCTGATCATAATCAAGACGCACCAGTTTTCCAATATTGTATCCATTCTTTAAGTCCAGCAGAAATTTACTTGGCATATCAATCCGCATTTTTGTTCCATCTGCGGATATTGCCTGACCATTCTCCTGAATGAATATAAGGGTGCTTTCCGATTCTTTTTCCCATGCTTCAAAGAAACTTTTGTTCGTATCCGTTTCAAGAGACAGCTCCCTCTCACGAAGTAAAAATTCCTCAACCAACTGCAACTGGCTGTAGTACCCACTCACTTGAAGATCATAGGTCTGCTGTATCTGTTCAACAACAGCTCCCATACTGCTTTTTCCATTTTCGCTGATATACTTATTAGACTTACTTATAAGATACTTTATAAAAACTAAGCTTAAAAGAATAATAAGTAGTATAAGCAACAGCCTTGTTATTTTTTTTCTTTTATTTACCGCTTGTTCTATCTCCACTTTTACTGTTCAACCTCTATATAGTCTTCCGGTGCTGACGGCTGCTGTCCTTTTGACATTGCTTCGGTCCATGCACTTGATAATGTTGTATCTTTAAGCTGCTCAATCTCACATTTCGGATTTATTTTTGTCAAAACAGACATTGTGGTGTCTGTAAGAAGAATAGAGTATTCCTTTTCTTTGTCTATTTTCTTATCATTAACTGTTAAGTCCTTTAACGAAAATCCACTTTCCTCTTGACTGACGATAATTTTCATACCGGATGCAATTGGTAATTCGTATTTATTGGTTACATAAAAATTCTCATCAGCATCAGCAAAATAATTTTCCACGAGTTCATAAACCTGTTTACCATTAATTTTTGTAACATATAATGCTGTATCTGAACTCTTCGCTGTCATCATGCCAACCCGGCTGCTGGTGCATTCTCCTTTATACATAGAGGAAGTGAAATAATAATATGGTGCCAGAGCCAGCTGTGCATCATTTTCTTCTCTGATCGTAGTTAAAATGGAAGATGCTGCATCACGGCCATTTCTATCGTTCAGTGAAATGGAATATTCATTTTCAAAATTCACCGTTGCTTTTTCTTCTGGATCTTTACGATTCATTACACTGCGCAAAGTATCATAAGCCTGTGTTTCATCCATTTCCCCTGACAGTAATCCGTGAACAGCCTCAAGACTTGCATCAAATGATTTTTGAGCGGAATATCGGATATAAACAGCATTATTGTTAATTTCCTCTTCCAGTCCAGGCACATCCTGCATCATGGTTGGAACATCTGTATTCAATGAAATAACACCGCTTCCATCCGCAATCAGTTTTTGCCCCTCTTCTGAAATCATACAATCCAGCACATCCAGTGCAGTATCCAGTTTCTCCCGGTCTTTTTCCAGGTTTTTGTTAAATGCAATGTTTAAGGACGGAGTCATGTACACATAGGATTCATCCGATGTCTGTGAAAAATAAGGAATACGGGTCAGCTCCGCATCCATCTGTTTCTGCAGCTGCTGCATAACCGTCGGATGTCCATGAAACATTGCTGATTTTCCCTCGACAAACATCTGGATTCCTGTATCGACGTCAATATTGATATCTTCTTTACCAAAGTGCGAGTCTTTCAGAAACTGGCTGGTTTCTGAAAAAATACGTTTCCATAATGCATCATCAAACTTTACTTCATCCGATGCAGTCTCTGCACCGTTTCGCCATTCAATACCATCCAGGCTTGTGAACTCACCGATTGCCGCCGCCTGGATGATCTCATTATTAGACCAGTCTTCACCAAGATCCATGGAATACGGTTTTATGCCATTATCATAAAACTGCTGACAGGCCTGTACATATTCCTCATAATTTTCTGGAATCTTTACGCCATACTGATCAAACAGTGTTTTGTTGGCAATGATCGTCTGCGGAATACCACAGATTGGCAGCCACTGGATTTCATCCTCCTCATTCTTATAATATTGCACCGCATAAGAATAGTACTTGGAAACAACATCATAAGAAGCAAAATCCATAAGATAAGGCTGTAAGTCCTGTGCATCTGTTCCAGAGAATCGACGTACTGTTATGATATCCGGTAATTCATCATGTTCTTTAAAATAACTGTATAAATCGGTATCATTGTTACCAATAATAAATTCAATATCCTGATCAGGAAACTGTTCATGGATATAGGGTGCAATATTTTTCATCAAACGATTTTCCCACAGATAAACGGTAAGATGATCATCATTTTTAGATACTTCTTTCTTTGACTGTCCACATCCAGACAAGACAGCAGATGCTACAAGTACACCTGACACCACTGCAATCAGACAACGTTTTGCCTTTTTCATACTTTTATTTTCCTCATTCTTTCCTGATAAAATCATTATTGTTACGCCTATGAAATAACACCGTAAAAAAGCACCGTCAGACAGACAGTGCACCTCATTTTATGCAACTGGCTGCCATTTTACAGGCCCTGTAGCTTTGCGTCCCAGACTTTCATCTGGTTTGCCGATTTCCTTATTATAGATATAGCTTTTAAACTTATGCAAAAAAACTAATTTTATTATACTTTAACGTTCTACTATGCACAAGAAAAACATTACCGTTTTAACGCCTAAAAACAAAAAAAAGAACAGCCGATACATATACTCGAACTGTTCTTCTACTTCCGAAGACCACGCAGCATTGACATCACTGTTTCCTGCTCATTTGTACTCAGATTGTTCCATATCCTTAAAACTTCTTTCTGTTTTTCTGTCAGATTCTCTGAATTACCTTCCTGAAAAAACTGCGATAATGTCACGCCCAAAGCTGTACATATTTTTTCAAGTGTAATCAGCGACGGCAGGTTTTCCTGCGCCATGATTCTTCCCAGTGATGACTGGGAAATTCCCGACAGCTGCGATAATCTATATTTACTGATATCACGCTTTTCACACAAAGATGTTATTTTATCCGCAATATACTTCTCTATCTGCAAGTAACTATACCTCATTTCCGCTATTACATGTTCTTATTGTACCTGTAATAATGAAAAAATATTAGTAATCAACTATGCAAGTATTCATTCCCATTATAGGAAGTATACGGATAAAAAAATATAAAGATACTTTCGTTTCCGAAAAAGTCATTTTCGCTTATATCGTTTTTATAATAGCACAGACAGTTATATTTGTCACATAAAAGTTTGAAACCTCAAACAAAAAAATAAGCCTGCCATCATCCGCAGATTTCTCCACAGATAACAGCAGGCTTCCTACTATCTCATCAACTCATTCACTTTTCTCTGCACTGCTCCATAATCATATCCCGCAGCCTGCAGTTTCTTCTTCCTATCCTCACCATTTCCCCACTTTCCGGCAATAACTTCCTTTGCCACAGCTTCCACACTCTTTTTCCCACTGCCTTTCACCAGCTCATTCACCTTCGCCTGCACTGCCCCATAATCACATCCCGCAGCCTGCAGTCTCTTCTTTCTGTCCTCGCCGTTCCCCCACTTTCCGGCAAGCACTTCCTTCACCACAGTTTCTACACTCTTCTTTCCGGTACCAGGCTTCCCTCCGGTTCCGTTCACAGCCTTCTCATACCGCGGAGCTGCATATCCACGGATATATCCCCATCCCAGGGGAATCACCCTTCTGTCAACCTTTTCACCCCGGTTACCTTCAATAGCAGTTACCTTTCCGCCGGAAACCTTCTCCACAAAACCAATATGATCACTGTACCCATCATTCGGCTGTGCTGCCTTATCCCAGTTATAGACAATCACGTACCCCGGCTCCGGCGTGATGGTACCATCCTCAATCCAGATCCCCAGCTTTTTAAAAATCTTCACATGCTCCTCAACGCCGCACTCCCTGCCGATCAGCTCACTGCATCCCGCCTTGATCCCTGCGGCAGACACACAGGTATCACACCATTCATCTGAATACTGCACTGCATATCCTCTGGGAAGCGGCTTCACACTGTTATACAAGTCAATAATCTCCTTAAACTTTCCATTGGCCTCACTGAACCCCAGCCAGCCCCTCATCACATCCAGAACACTCTCAGCAGTCTTTGCCATAGTCTCACATCCTCCTTCATCAAATCTTGTCAGTTCATACTGACGGATCACCTTCATGCAGTTCTCTACATAGGAAAAAGAAGTGGCATACCCGTCAGCACGGATGGTTTCCAGATATTCCTGCGGATCCCGGATCCCCTGCAGGTTCCGGTACCGTTCCAGCTGGATAAACTCAAAATAGCCCTTCACGCCCTCTTCCATGGAATCAAACACCCGGAAATTATCACGGATGGAAGCCAGCGTCCCTTCCCTGTATTCTTCCTGTGTACGCATATTTACAGACCTGCCAGTCCATCTGGTGCCGCATTTCAGTCCGAAATAATTATGGTACTGACTGGCCAGCCTGCTCTCACCCCATCCGGATTCCAGCACTGCCTGTGCGATCACAGGCGAGAACACCAGAATCCCATACAGTCCTGCATACTTCTTCACATATCCCGCAATATCTGCGATAAATTTCTCCCTTGCAATTCTCATTCCCCTTCGCTCCCCTCTCCTCTGTCATGCAGCTGTTCCAGCACATCTTTCATTTTCTGCGGAATCGGAAGCCCCAGATGCCCTGCATTCTCCAGCAAACTCACACCCTCATTGGAAATATAGAAAAAGATCACCGCCGTTCTAAGCACAGATCCGTTCCCAATCACAGCCACATCCAGAATATTCGCCATTCCCACTAGCAAAAAGATCAGCACCTTTCTGCAGATTCCCCGGAATCCCACCTCACTGGAAAGCGTATGGTCCGCAAAAGCACACATCACCCCGGTCAGGTAATCGATCACCACAAAAGCGATCAGGGCATACAGAAGCCCGTCACAGCCTCCCATAAACCAGCTCAGCCATCCGCCTACAGCCATAAAAACCATCTGAATAAAGTTCCAAAATTCCTTCATGCCAGAATCCTCCTCCCATGAAAAAAGCAGCCCCCATTTCTGAGAACTGCCGTAAATAAGTTTTCTATCTTCATGCCTTGCGGCAGAAAGACCTATATTGTTTCCTCCGTCAGCGTATACGTGATCTTCATGGTCTTGTCCGTATTCTTCACCACTGCTGATGAAAGATTATTAATACTTGCCAGATAAGGCGTCAGAAGATAAGCACACCTGTGCTCCTTTCCGTAACTGCCGCCCCACATAAACACAAAGTTCTTATACTGGAACAAAGGCGTTGCCATGGCTTCAAACCTTGCGCTCCCCTGCGTCTTGATCACCCTGTCATCCGCCGTGATCTGGAAATCCCCTGCCACGATCATGTCCCCGAGAAGTGTCATATACACCTCACAGGAACCGGCCTCGCCTAAGGATTTCAGCTTGGAAGTAAAGCCCAGCGGGATCAGTGTCACATCCGCTGAATTTGCAGTATTGATCTTATAAACTCCCTTCTTATCATAAGAAGGCACATACAGATACCCCTTCCTCACACAGCATTTTACATTCCGTTCCGGATAGGAACCGTCCTTTGCCCTTGTGCCCACTTCCGAAAGCTTCGCCTTGGACAGTGTCCAGCTTCCCTCCGTAAAGGAATAATCCTTTTTGGAGATCCGGATCCACACCATCTTCGCATCCCCGGAAGAATTCGGCTCATTGGAAAATCCATACCAGTATCCGTCATGCCCGTCCATAAACTCCCCGTACTTTGTATAATCCCCCAGGAACGTAAAGCTTTCCGTTGTCAGTGTCTGCTCTTCCAGTACGGTATAAGTGGTATCATCCAGCTTCTCATTCAGCCCGATGTTAAACACCGGGATCCTGATCTTCGTAATGGTCACACTGGAAGTCCCAAAGGTAATGGAATACAGCAGGTTCTTTTCAAAATCCAGTTCCACTGCCTCAAACAGTGTCATCTGCTTCGCCTTCGGGATATCCCCGATATCCACCTTTTTCAGAAGCAGAAATGTGCTGGCATCCCCTGCCGCACTGCCAAAAGCATTCTGCCCGCCCAGGGCACTGGTCAGTGCCACAGCTGCAATATTCCCGTTTCCCTGGCTGGGAGTGAACTCCCACACAAACTTATATCCATTGTCCAGTTTCCTGCTCTCCGTCTGGTTCAGGCTTCCCCTCGCCACATTGGAACCGGAATTAACATTGTTGGAAGCATAAGCCACCGGCAGGTTCTTCCCCTGCTCGTAAATATGATCCGCCTTTTCTTCCAGCACTGCCGGAAACAGCAGGATCCCCCCGATCATGTTCGGGCAGATGGGAAGCAGCCTCCCGTTCCACAAAACAGAATTGTCATACTCCCCGCTGGCTTTCAGATAAATCCCCATGGGATTCAGCCCCAGAATATTATTCACTGCCTCCGTGATCATGTTCGTCTCCTGAACTGTCTCCACCGCACCCGTATTCGTATCGGTCAGTTCAATGACCATTTCACCTTTCAACTTCATCACACACCCTCCATTTCTACCGGCCTGCAGAAACCGCTGATTCCCGCTCTCTCAGCAAAATACACTTCAAATCCTCTGTTCACCGTCTCCTTCATCTGCATGGACAGCGATTCCCGGAAACCATTCACATCCAGTCCTCCGCCAATGGCAAATCTCGTGGTATAATCTTCCACCTCAAGCTTTCCATCCCAGGCTTCCCCAGCCGCCATTGCCTGTCCGCTGACAGAAGCAATGCAGTCTCCCACATCAACCGTCCCGCTGCCATACTCCATCCAGAGATACACATTGAATGTATTCGTATAATTAGCAACGATCTTCTCAATGGGATAATACAGCGACAAAATATGTTTCCCGGAATGCCAGGTCTCCACCGGACAATGCTCCACAATCTCCTCATTGTTAAATTCAAAGACCACATGGCAGACCGCCTGTCCGTCCTCCTGCCACTTCACCGGCAGGCTCACATCCACAGAAACCTCCGAACCACTCCCGGTTCCGGTTTCGGAATCCGAGCCACCAGCGACATCATCCGTACTCCCTGTATTCTCATTCCCAGAAGTATTTCCAACTTCATTCCCTGCCGCATCATTTTCAGAACTTCCTGCATCCGATGTCTCCCCGGTTCCATCAGAGCCACCCGTACCACTTCCAGTTCCACAGCCGCTTCCGCCCGGAAACGGAATCACCACAGTCCCGGAAGCCTCCGCAGACCGTTCCACCGGATCCGCAGCCACATCCACTATAACCTGTGCAAAAAACTGCATATGGTTCTCTTCGGAAGAAGCAAACTGGATACTGATCAGCTTCACTCTGGTCTGCCCGATCTCATGTGCGGAAGCATTGGTAAACGTATGGATCCCTATCTTCCCGGTCTTCGCATTGTCTTCAATCTGGTTCAGCAGCCCCGAAATATTCTTGTCATTCCTCGACTTCGCCTGAGCCAGCCTCGGGTTCTTTCCCACGCATTTCAGGCTCTGCTTTCCCCCGATCTTCTGCCGGATGGAAGTGATACAGGTGATCTGTCCCTCATCCGCCTGTCCTCCTGCAAATGTCAGCACATCCCCCGGATCCAGGGCAGGGTTCCCGATGGTATCCGAATCAAACGGCACATACCGGATCACCGACAGATCTGCCAGGATATTCCTGCACAGCATTTCCCTGGTCTCCTTTAACCCAAACTGCAGAAGCGGATTCACCCCTAGGTTCATGGTCAGCCCGTTATCCGGATCCAGCGCATAATATTCTGCAATCTGCGTCTGCTTATTGGTAGAACTCACTGCTGTATACCTGGTGATAAAATCCGAAAAACTGGAAGAAAACCGGTGTCTCTGCTCCACCTTCATCACAGGATCCTTCCCGTACTTTCTCAGTTCCAGTTTTCCCTCCCTGTTGATAATAAAGAAACCTCCCAGAACCTGTGCCACATAAAACAGCACATCCCGGCAGGTCTCAATATCATTTTCAGTATAAACAGAAAGCGTCACCCCGCCATTCGGCATGGCATCAATCTCCGCCCTCTTATTCGCAAACTCCACCTTGCATCTCTTACAGCACAAAGCAATAAAATCATAAGCAGTCCCCACAGTCTCAAACCCGTTGAAACTCCGGTCAAACCGCAGCATAAAATCATATGCTTTCAGTTCCAGACACTTTGCCAGCCGGTTCGCCTCACTGACCTCAAAAACTCCCATCGGCACATCTTCCACCGAACCATCCGCCAGCACCAGATGAAACACCAGCGTCACCTGTGCATCCTCCAGCGTATACCGGTCAATATCACTCAGAAGCGTGATCCCCATCTCCGCCGCATACACCGTCCCCAGTTCAATCTCGGTACTTCCGCAGCACTGCCTGGAAATATACCCGGAGCCCTTCACAATCTCCTTTGCCCCGAACTCATACGTCATTCCGCCCTTGGTAACGATCGTACCCGTCCAAAAATATTTCCTCGTATTACTTCTGATCGCCCTCAAAAAAGCATCCGACACCGGATACATCCCGCCACCTCCATTTCCCCACGAAAAAAGCACCAGCCAACTCAATGACTGATGCTGTGTTATGTTATTGTTTTTCACTACAACCTGGAATTTTCAAATTAGTCTTTGCAAACAACCTTTGAACCTTCACCATCAATTACAATTCCCTGACGGTTGTTAATTGGGGATAGATTCAAATCCGAAAATTCAGTCATTATTTTCTCAGTAACTTTCTTAAATGGTGCTGTAAGATAATGCGGAAGAACATAGAAATCAATCAAATCAAGCCCTGCATCATCTTCTTGTGAGTAGTCCTCCGGCTTTTCATCCATTTGTTCAATATATTGGATAGTTGGAGCGCATATAATCGCACCTGCCGATTCACCGATCATCAGTTTTCCCTTTTCCAATTCCTTCTTCAATAGCTCATCCGTTCCCGTTTTACGGAGCTGGTCCATAAGGAAGAAAGAATTTCCACCAGTAAAATATATCACATCCGCATCTTCAAAAACAGACTGTATCGTTAAATAAGCCTCCGTTGAAATATCAATTTCAGTTACGGCTGCTCCCAGTTTATTGAATAGCTTTCGAGCCGAGCCGACATAACCGGTATAGCCTTCACGCAGCGAAGCTGTGGGAATAAATGCGACTTTCTTGTTATCAATTTCTTCTTTTATCAAACTTCCTACACTTGAAAAGTGCGAACATAAAAACAGTTTCATCCATATCCTCCTTAATAAATTCCGATTGAACAAAATCGCTGCGCGATGGCCTGCCAAGGCTGTGGCGCAGTTTT
>NZ_QTVN01000023.1 GCF_003460605.1 Ruminococcus sp. AF31-8BH | reverse complement strand
CGGGCTGCTTTGTCAATACTGAGCAATATTTCATCACTAAGTGCTAATTTTCTCATTCTTTTCCTTTCACAATTTATCACTATTTGCCAAATACAGAACTTCTTCTGTTTAGATTTGGATAGTGACTTTTTTTCTGAATAAGTGGGAAAAATAATGCTCATTTTTGAACCTATTTTTACCCCGAAAACGGCATTTGGTCACTGCGGTACCGGCTGTGGTATATGCCGTTAATTATCCTATTATAATACAGGTCATTTCAGAAATTCAAGAGAAATCGTGTGCTTTTGTGGAAATGGTGAAAATTGTCTGCTGTCACTGCTTTTTTACAAGATTCTTTCTTTTTCAATGTTTTTTTCATTTACTTAATTCGTTCCCATATACCTATCTAAGTATTCTTCCACCGTCTCCATCCACTGTCTGCTTATTTTATTATCATTTTGTAGTCCATGTCCTGAATGTGGAAGCACATAATATTTGTAATCAACATTGTTTTCTTTCAGAGCTGCCTCAAGTCTCTTGGATGCTTCAAATGGTTGAACATGATCACATGCTCCATAGGCTACCACTGTAGGAATTGGGTTTTCGCATACCCAGTCTGCTGCTGAAATTGCCTTCATTTTTGAGGCATAGCTTCCATCAGCTATCTCATTCGGAGTTATTTCTGAGCCACTCATAACACTGAATAAACCAGCCCCTGCTGTTCTTGATTCATCGTTGTCCACTCCTAATCCAAAGATACCCCAGTCCTCTACATAAAAGCTTGATGGTCCAACTGCTCCAAAGGTAAACACAACCGGCACAGGAGCCTCATCCGCATCTCTATAAGCATAAATCATTGCAAGTGTATGTCCGGCTGAGCCACCGGCTACTGTCATTTTATTTATGTTATATCCATTTCTTTTTGCTTCTTCAACAACCTGTGGAATTGCAGCTTTTATTTCATTAGATTCTTGGAGTACGCTTGCGTTATTGAATTCTGTCCGTAAAGTATAGTTAATCCCTGCGGCTACATATCCTTTCTTACATAACCATGCCAGCATTTCCTCGTCATCCGATTTATCACCGGAAGTAAATCCACCTGCATGGATATAAACCACAAGTCCATAGTTTGCTTTTGATGAATCCTTAGGTAAATATAAATCATATTTGTTCAATTCCCCTTCTCCATATGAAATACCAGTAAGCTTTGTTCCTATTTTCTCACTCCACTTCATAGAATAATCTGCCATCCAAGAAGGCTGTATTAACAGTTTTGATAGAATACCTATAATAAAAGCCCCAATAAACACTAATATTCCAATCCAAATAGGCACGGTTTTTTTCCTTCTTTCCCTTTTTTCTTTGTTTTTAATCATAAGATGTTACCTCCAAATAAAGTTCCACCGAGCAACAGGTTCATAAGTGCTCTTACCGCTAACCTTCCAAGTACAAATGCAACAATTGCAATGATTCCAATTATGATGATTCTTTTTACTTGTATTGACATTTCACGCCCTCCTGTATGAATATTGATAAAAATGTATTGACTTTTCGTCGAGACGATTGTATCATCAAATTGATGTTGAGACAAGTGTCTCGGCAAAAATGAGACACTGGATAGGAGTTTGTATCAGCATGAATAATCAAGAAAAAAACACATATGTACGTAACCAAATACTTACAACTTTACTGGAAATGATGAAAACCGAAAGCTTCAACTCAATTACAATAAGCGATCTTGTAGCAAAAGCAGATGTTGGGCGTGCATCCTTTTACCGAAATTACCGAACAAAAGAAGACGTCCTGCATGAAGAAGCAGAACGCCTAAAAAAAGAACTTAAAACCATTCGCAAGAACGATAACCCTTATGATGTTCGATTAATCTTAATCCGTACTTTGGATTTTTATAAATTACATACGGACTTTTACATAACATTATATAACTCTGGTCTTAAGCAAATGATCCAAGATTCTATTGTTGATGAATCATTGATATCAGACAATCAGCCAGCTCCTCTTGCATATACCGCATCCGCTTTTTCCTATCTTATTTATGGTTGGATAATCGAATGGATCAGACGTGGAATGAAAGAAACAAGTGATGAGTTGATTGCTATGTTTGAAAATAGTTGAACAAATTATTATTCTCAAAAAGCAAAATTGCAGTTATCCCTATTACAAGGATGAGCAACAGAACAGTTACAGTAAATCCAAATAACTTTAATACTTTAAAAAGCATCTTTTTCGTCATTAATTCGTCTTTCTTTTTTCCCCAATCCTTCCGGCTTTGATTTCTTCTTCAATGAACGGAAGCTTTTTATCCAGATCATAAAGCACTGATAATCCCAGGCAAACCAGGCAAATCACGGTCGGCATCCAAATGTAGAGCAGCTTGATGGCGTGAATTGCACTGGTTGGCTGTACAGCCAGAGATGCATCAAATTTTCCTGCATCCAATACGAATCCCAGGATGATCGTTCCCAGTGCAGATGACAGCTTATTTACAAAAGAGAACGCTGCATTTCCCATTCCGATTGCTGTCACACCGCTCTTCCAGGTTCCATAAGTAAGTGTATCCTGCAGAAAGCTTCCCGCAGGTGCCGCAATGAAACCAAATCCAATTCCCACAATTGCAGAAGCTGCAATAACAATCGTCTTTTCTAAAGTAATCTGCGGCAGAAACCATCCTACAGCACTGATTGCAAGCCCTATAGCCATGGTATTTCTTTTTCCGATTTTCGTCATAACTGGAAGAGCAAGAATAATACCCACTAATAAAACGATATATAACACAGAAGCCAATGTTCCCTGAAGACTGATATCCTCCATTACATATTGCGCAAAATATACTGTCGCGCTGGAAGCATAGCTCATTAGAAAATAGAATCCCAGGCACATAACCAGACATAGAATCCAGTATTTGTTGGTAAACAGAGATCTGATTGCTGTCCAAAACGGCACTTCTGCCTCCCGATGAACGGTTTCTTTTTTCTCTTTTTCCTGTTTAGTTAAAGTATCCTCTGTTTCCCGGCTTTCAGAATCGGAAACATTGTGGATCCGTTCCCTTGTCAGCAGAAAAGCTAGTACTGCTGCAGCTGCATAAAACACCAGATAAACCAGTATCGTCAGCGTAAATCCTCTTTGTGTGTATGTTTCTCCGCCACCAAAGAACTTACAGATTTTCATAAAGAAATTCGTAACCAGAATTGTAAAAACTGTATTGGAAATCATACTCATGACTCCTACGATTCCTCTTGACCTGGTATCCATGGTCATAAAACCAATCATGGAAGAATGTGCAATCGCATTGGCAGTAAAACAGACCGTTGAAGCAAGATTATATGTAATGAAAACATAAACATATTTCCAGGTCTCTGATAATCCCGGCGGCATCCAGAACAGAAAAAGCATACACATGGACAACGGCAGAATCATCCGCAAATACCACGGTCTTGCCTTTCCATATTTGCTTTTGGTCTTGTCAATGATACGTCCCATCAGGATATCCGATACTCCGTCAAAGCATTTGGAGATAGCCATGACCACGCCTACCTGCGTCAGACCAAGATATAATACATTAGAATAATAAATCAGCAAAAAAGCGGATACAATATATCCGGCAATATTGGTTCCTGCCCCGAAAAAATATCCAAGATAATCCGGAAATCTCAATTTTGCATCCGGAGATAAATCTCTTTTCTTTCTTATCATGATTTCTCCTTTACCACACTTTTCTTCCATATGTGCTACTATTGCACATTCAACCTTATCTTACTGATATCTTTGATTGGTTCTTCCATAAAAGCAATATCAAAATAATCAAGCGTCCTGATATCCCCATGAAAAAAACACTTCATTTCACCAATTCCCGGAAGATCTACCACATTTTTTGTCTGAGGAACCTCGTTTTTCAAAAGAAGCATCATGTGGGAAAGATACTCTTTGGGAATCGCACAGCGGTCATGGGCAGAATACATCACATCAAAATCTGCTGTTTTCAGATTTTCGAGAGAGGCGCAGAATTCTTCAAAGCTCACCTGTTCATGCAGTCCGTAAAGAAGTCTTCGTGCACAGGTATCTCCCGAAAGCAGCACTCTGCATTTTCTGTCAAGAAGCAGAATACTTCCCGGCGTATGTCCCGGGATGTGAAAAACTTCCAGCTCCCGTCCGCCAAGGTCGATCACATCGCCGGCTTCCAGCCCATGGATGATCGGACATGGTTCCACAGGTGGAAATCCCAGCATTCCTTTTTTCAGTAAAAATTTATCTTTTGTATTCATCCAGACATCCTGATACTGGTTCAGATAAAACGCATGGTCGTAGTGCCCATGGCTCAATACAAGCTGCACCGGTTTACCGGCAAGCTTTTCCGCATACGTCTTCAGTTCCGGTGAATTCACTGCCAGATCCAAAAGAACCGCCCTTTCTTCTCCAATAATCAGATAAGAATTCGCAGTTGCATTTCCCGGTGCCAGAGATTTTCCATCTTCTGTAGGCCCCTGTTCCGGATCAGAAATCAGATAGATTCCCTGCGCAATCTCTACATGAAATAATCTTGCTGTGTTTTTGTTTTCTTCCATAATATTTCCTCCACATTAAAATGAATCCATACAGTTTAAATGACTATCCGTAATCCGCTTTATTTTTCTGATTCGGTTAACTTCCAAATACAAGTTCCTCAACTTTCTCGCTGATATACGAACCTGAACCTCCAAGATCTGAACGATTTGTCATAAAAACAGCTTCCAGTTTTTCATCCGGACAAACAAAAAAATGTGTTCCGAATGCTCCACTCCACCCATAAGTTCCCTTATGTGCATAACTTCCCGAAAGCTCTGGATTCTGTCTGATTTTAACGCTCAGCCCCCAGGTAAATCCTGGTTCCGGTTCCAGATGCTGCTTCTGAGCCTCTGTATGCATCAGACACACTGTTTCAGGTTTTAAAAATTGTTTTCCCTGATACATTCCATTACTGCAAAGCATCCTCGCCATATGTTCATAATCCGTAATCGTACCATACAGTCCGCCGCATCCGGCTTCATACCGATAAGCACCATGCCGCAGAAATTCCTGCGTATCCTCTTTCGTATCCGTTACATCTACCAGTTTGTTTCCTTTCCGTTTTACCAGCCTCACCAGACGTTTTTCTTGCTCTTTATTCGGAAAAAAGGTGGTATCCTTCATTTCCAGAGGTGCAAAAACTTCTTTCCGCAGATATTCTTCAAAGCTTTTTCCAGACACCAGACTGACGATATATCCCAAAATATCAAAGCCTGCCATTGGTGAATAACCGGTATCTGTCCCCGGCTGAAAATCCAGGATATAAGAAGTGTAACGCCTGATACGTTCTTCCAGGGATTTATCCTCCGGTTTCATCTTCATAAAGGAAAGCAGCCCCACCCAGCCCTGTTCCAGACCGGAAGCATGGGAGAGCAGATCACGAATCGTAATCTCCCGCTTTGCCGGTTCAGTCTTCACTTTGTCCATGCGGAAAGTAAGAACATTCCACACCATCTTTCGTTTTTTCAGATTCTGACTTATATAACGTGGATCGCAGCAGACGGGAAGCCCGGCAAATTCAGGAATGTATTTTGAAACTTTGTCATCAAGTCTGATTTTTCCTTCTTCTATCAGTTTCATAACGGCTACACCTGTCACACATTTCGACATGGACATCAGACGGTACATGGTATCAAATTCAATTGGTCGGCTATGTTCCAGATTTTGGAATCCCCACTTGTTTTGGTATATGATCTCATCTTTTTTTCTCACAATCAATGCTCCACCGAGCATTTCCTTATTGGAAATGTAGGCATTCATTACTCTTGAAATATCCTGTGTTTCCATTTACTCTTCATCCTTTTCAACTTCAGTATTAATCAAATCCTTCTTACTATAGTCTTGTCTTTCTACAGAATATATTATTATTTTTATCCCAAATTGTAATCATTCTATTTTGTTTACATATCATATAATCTTGTTTTAATCCGACTGTATTGGTCAGATAGATCAGCACAAAACTGATTATAAGTCCATGCAAGCCTGATCAGCTTATTCTGCAAAAAAATATCGGGAAATGTTCAAAAAATGAGGAGTATGCCATACGATCCGTACAACATACTCCAAAGAATCTATGAAAATATCATCCTCTTTTTCTTTTATTCATAATTCTCGATTCTCCATTCATTATGCCAGTCGATATATACCATATCACCGTCAAATCTCAGAGGAAGCCACACATAATCTGCAATCGAGGTGTTTCGGAAAGAATACCCTTTCAGATAGGTCGCCATCTCTTTCATTGCATTATCTGAATGATGATCCGAATCAAAATGTTTGCGAAATAGCCTGCCATACACCTCATACTCAAGGTGCTGCAATCTTGGAAGCCAGCGGTCTGCGCATGCAATATAAAGGTCTTTTTTCTCTTCTACTTTAAAAATACATGAAATCTGAGAGTGAAAAGATGTATTTGAAGAATCTCCTACATGCGGGTTTCCAAGCACTGTAAACGGGCCATGCCAGGTATCTGCTACAGCTGCTTCTGATGGATTCGGAAAATAATCCGTTGTGCCGGAAGTAATCAGATAATGCTTCCCTTTTCTGCAGAAATGTGCAGTTGCCTCACGAACATCCGGAGGACACAAATGCGGAAAATGTGTACTGTAATATCCAGTGACACCGGTATAATCATCCGTAAGATCTGCACAAATGGTTTCTGAATGAACCCTTTCAAAATAATAATAAGCTTTCCCGTCAGGTGCCACAGCCAGATCAAAATCTCCTGCACTCATACCAAGGGGACGGAGCCCCTCCTTTACCATTTCATATGGACCGAGAATATTGTCAGCTGTCATTACCGTTTCCGTCTGTACCCCATCCTTATGCATAATCTTCATCCAGCATACATATTCTCCTGTCATCCTGTTGTAAATGATGTGGGGACGGTCCAGCATTACACTGGTAGGGCAAAGGGATGATTCCGGTTTATCCGGTTCCGGTTCTATGATCAGTCCTTTATCCTCCCAATTGTACAGATCCTTAGAAGCGTAACATCTCACACCCCATGTCCAGATATCATTGTCCCCTGTGGTTTTCTCTTTATTTTCACCATACCAGTAATAGGTTCCATCAATATAGATAACAGAACCGCCATGTGCATGGATCCGTTTTCCTTCTGTATCCAGCCAGATCTGGCCCGGATGAAATGCATCATACATTGCGCAACCTCTTTTCTTCAAATGCTTCTTTCTGTCCACTCGTAGCTTCCGCTGCCCACATCATATACCTGATTGTTCCAGTATACCGTGGCTGTTGTATTTGCCGGAATAGAAACAGATAGTTTTTCCTTGTCCCAGTATACAGAGATCTCTCCTGCCTCACACTCGAAGGTTCGTCTGCACCAGGACAGATGACTGTCCATATCCGGCCGGATCACGATATGGGAATAGCCCTGGGTATCACTGTCAATTCCTGCAATATGCCGGCAGATCCAGTCATCTACACAGCCAAAGGCATAATGATTGAAGCTTACATACCTTCCTCCTCGGGCAGCATCATCTGCATCCCAGGATTCCCAGATGGTTGTTGCGCCATGATCCACCTCATACAGCCAGGAAGGCCGTTTCTCCTGCCACAGGATCTGATGGGCGGTTTCTGTTTCTCCCAGATCACACAGCACATCCAGGATAAAGGGAGTAGCCAGAAATCCGGTGCCAATGCACCTGCCGCTTTTTTCAAGCAGACTTAAGAGCTTTTTCTTATAAGCATCGTATAGATCTTCAGGAACCAGACCAAAGGCAAAAGCCAGCACATAAGCTCCCATCAGGTCATCCGGCATCAGGTTCCTGCGCATCATTCCTTCCTGAATGGAGGTTTTCATCTTTGCTGCTATGGTTCCATAGTCCTTTGCTTTGTCCTTTTTCCCGAGGACTTGACAGATTTCCGTCATCTTCTTAATTGTGGCATAACCAAAAAACGGGGTGGTATAATAAGCGGTCTCCCTGCAGATTCCAAAAGGCTCCCCTGTATGGTCCTCTCTTCCCGGTACAAGCCACTCTCCAAAATGGAATCCCGTATTCCAGAGATACCGGTCATACTGTTCCGGGATATCCAGGGTGCTCTGTTTTTCAGCAGCATGGATAATGTATTCACACCATTTCTCCATGGCCTCATAATTTTCTTTCAGTACCAGTCTGTCTCCTGTGACCTGATACATTTCATAGGGGATCCAGACAATGGCATCGCTCCATCCGGCAACACCGGATATTGTATCCTCTCCATATCTGGCAGATACATCCTTCATCAGATTTTCATACAGCTTCATATATGGAGAAACGATCATAACCACGCCATCCCCTGCCTGATCAAGCCGGACAGAGTTCAGCCAGCTTTTCAGGAAAGGCGTGAGCTTTTCGTTTTTCAAAGCCGTTTTTGCATATATCAGCAAATCCCCGGTATATCCGCCTTTTTCCCTTGACGGGCAATCGGTGGGAACAGACATCATATTACTGTATTGTGACCACCGGACATTCTGATACAGGCGATTCAGCCGTGCATCTGAACATGCAAAGGTTCCGGCATTCTCCTTTGCCGTACTTAAAAGAACGGCTGTGAAATCCTCTTTACGGACATCTTCTATGCCTGTAACACGGATATAACGGAATCCATGGAAAGTAAACAATGCTTCATGCACAAAGGGTTCTCCTGCTGAAATCACAATGTCCTTCTGAGGAGCAAACATCGTGTCGATATAATTTCCCTTTTCATCAAGGATCTCAAAATAATCCAGGGAAACTGTCTGTCCTTTTGGAACATCGATCCTGATCCTTGCCCTTCCGGCCAGAACCTGCCCAAAATCCACGATGGTCTCTCCCGCAGGGGAGGTAAATACTTCCACCGCAGGAATCTCCCTTATTGGAAGGATCGGCTCCATAGGCTGTACATGCAGAAAATCATAACCGTAGTCTTTTATCATAACCGGCTTTTTTTCACCGGAAGCAAGGGTAAAATCCTGCTTTTCTCCCTGATAAAGATCTGAATAGACAATGAAATCCGTCCTGCAGGTTTCACTTCCATCCGACAGGATCATTTCAGATGTTCCATCCTCATAAGTCAGCTCCATCTGATAGATGACAGACGGTTCTTTATGTCTGTCCTGCATCACAGGCCCTGCCTGGCTGCTGAAATACCAGCCATCCCCCACATACATATGAAGTACATTCCTGCCTTCTGTGAGAAGTTCCTTTACATCATAGGCCTGATAATATAAGCATTTTCCATAAGGAGTAAACTCCGGGGCAAACTCCCTCTGATCCGGCCGCTTTTCGTTCACTGTAAGTCTGTACACACCATGAGCAGATGCATAGATTCTGGCACTTTTTACCGATTTTTCAAGCAGGAACTCCTTTTCGAAAAGAATCGGCGGATAACTGTTTCCTAATAAACCGTTTTCACTTGCATTTTTTCTCTCAAATGAGCACTCGATCCATTTTGCCTTCCAGTCTGCCTGATGAAGAAAGGATGTCTCGAACACCGACCTGGCAGATGCGCTTTGTCCATGGAAATCCCATACCGTCACGGCCCACTGATATCTTGTTTCAGAAGAGAGAGGGGATCCTTTATACTCAATAAAGGACTGTTCCTGTGAATATACTTCACCAGTATCCCACAATAAATCTTCTCCGTTTTTCACAGTGATCCTGTACTTTTCCTGCATGACATTTGGTCTGCTGCTGCATATTTTCCATGAAAAACAAGGAGTTTTATCGATCACAGGCTGCTCCATATGCAGGGTTTTCAGATCATAGAGCTTCATACCATTTTCTCCTTCGTCAGTTCATCCCAGAATGCCACAGCACGGTCCGTCCATCCTTCTGCCTCTGTCTCAGTTCCCAGGCCAAATCCATGGCCTCCGGTCTTCGGATGCTCATACCTGCAGGGAACGCCCAGTTCCTCCAGCCTGTCCGCAAACTCTCCCGTATTCCATATCGGAACGACATCGTCGTCTTCCGCCTGGATCATAAAAACAGGCGGATAATCCTGATCTGCCATCTCGTCTATATTATAGGGTCTGCATATCTCCTCAGAATAGCCGCTTCCAAAATATCCTGTAAACATGATCTGCTGAAACTGTGCCGGAAGCGGATGAATGGTTCTCCATACGGAGATTAATGGATAGTCCAGCATGAGGATTTCCGCAGCTGGAAACCCATATTTCGCATATCCCAGTTCCTTTAACCCCCAACAGGCAGCCAGGTGTCCCCCTGCTGAAAAGCCTCCTACGGCATAATGTCTTGCATCAATATCAAACTGATCTTCGTGGTCTTTCAGAAACCTGTAGGCAGCCGCCAGATCTTCCATGGGTTTTGGAAACAGTGGCTCTTTCCCGGCCACACGATAATTCAGGCAGAATACAGGAATTCCCATTTCACTTAATCTTGCTGCCACCGGAAAGGCTTCTCCCAGGGAACACACAGCTCCATAGCCGCCTCCGGCAGCAAGTATCACAAACCTTTTCTGTCCGTTTCCTTCGCCTCTTGGCGGAAAATAGATCAATTTCACATGTTCCTTTTCCGGACATCCGGCAATCTCCGCATCACTATAGACATCAAACAGGAGCTCTTTCCCATACCCCCCGTTTTCAATGATACAGTTCAGTCCATATGCCATATCCTTTGCACTCCATGTGGGTGTCTTATCCTGAATATCACGAAGGGTATGGCTCTCATCCGACAGATGTTCCGTTCCATCCCCTGCCGTATTATAGATCAGATAATGGGCGATTTTCTTTAATACTTTATCATTTTTTATTTCTTTTACCGTTGTATCAACTGTAATCATTATCTCAGTCCTTTCTCACGCAGTTCTTTTTGGATTTCTACTATTCCATTCTTCTCAAGATCAATTTTAGAAAAGCAGAATGCTGCCAGCAAATATAATACTGCCGGGTATACACTTGCCAGCAGACGGATCATAAGAATGGCACTGTCCGGCTGTGTCACTGCAACATCTGCCTGGCTGCTGATATACCCGCTCGCTGCCATCATGACACCGGAAATGCCCGCTGCAAGGCCAATGCCGATTTTTCCTCCCATGGTTGCAGCAGAGGAGATCGTACCGTCCATGGGTTTTCCGGTTTTGTAAAGTGCATAATCACATATTTCTCCTGTCATCGGGATCAGGGCTACCGTAAATGGGATCACTGCGACACTTCCGATGGTTTTTCCAACCATAAATATAGCAAGATTGTTGTTTGCGAATAAGATGATCAGATGGCTGATCGCTGCAGTGACCATCCCAAATACCACGCAGTTTCGCTTGCCAAGGCGGTTGATCATCGGTACTGCAAACGGGAGCAGGAATACCATCAGCATGCCCGGAAGGTTGATGATCGTCGCAACCCCTACATCCTGAAATACATATTTTGCATAATAATTTGCAACAGGAGCTGCGGAAAGATTATAAAGGATGGTTCCAATGGCAAGATAGATAAAGTATTTATTTTTTATCAGTGCCTTGATGGATTCTTTCACTGTCTGGTTTTCCTTTAGCTGATCTTTGGAATTCTCTGTTACGGTCTCTCTTGTGCACAGAACACCGATCACACAGGCCAGCACTGCCATTACTGCAAATACAAGTGTTGCCGTTGTATAAGCCGCCTGGCTTTCATTCATCGCAGAAAGGATCTTCGGCACCACCAGTCCGATCATAAGTACCGGGATGAGGGATCCATAAGCAGAAAATACCCCAAGGACACCTCTTTGTCTGGAATCTGATGTCAGCAGGTTGTTCAGTGTTCCACAGGCCACCGAAACCATGGTACCAAAGAATGGGTTTGCAAGGAAATAGCATCCGGCACAAAAAGCAACCTTGCCGGCATAAGACAGATTTCCCGGGCAGTTAAAGAGCAGCATGATGGAAACGGCAATGCCGATTCCTCCTGCCAGTACCCACGGCCTTGCTTTGCCAAGCCTTGTATGTGTGCGGTCAATGATCATTCCCATGATAATGTCCGTGACACCATCTGTGATTTTTGTGATCATCAGAATCATTGCCACGGCACCCATGGAGATTCCCACGGCATCTGTATAATAAAGATTGATATAATTCGGCACATATCCGGTTGCCACGGCACTTACCATGGCACAAAACAGAATTCCGATCTTCTGGTTGGCTCCAAGCTTGTTCTCTGCTGCTGTATTCTTTTGTTTTTTCTGTTTGAACATTTTATCCTCCTTACGCCCGGATGGCTCTGATTTCACCGATCGCCCGGTCGAAGCTTTCTGTTGGATTGCGGAACAATGCCGCACGGGTTTTCGAATCATTCAGGCATTTATTCATTGCTTCCTGATCCTCACGGTTTGTTCCATAATAGATCTCAGGCACATATTTTTTCAGTATCTCAACGGCTCTTTCATCCGCGAACAATCTTTCATATGGTGTGTCGGCGGAGTATAACGCCCGATAATCCTTCTCTGTCCGGATATGAAAGTCATAGCTTCCCGCTTCCAAAATCTTTGGTTCCTGTTCCGGCAGGATCACCTCTGCCTCACATCCAAATGGAATCTCGATGTGGAAAGAAAGGCTTCCATCCTCTTCAATACGCCAGTCAGAGACATATTTTCCGCTTACGCTGTCATAGCTGCATTCCATATGCCCCAGTCGTATTTCCGGACACGGCGCGATCCTTGCCTTTTTAAAGCCTGGTGCCGTGGGAACGATTCCTGCCGCATAACGATATAGAAATTCCACAACGCTTCCGTAAGAATAATGGTTCAGGCTGTTCATTTCCGTTCCGCTTATGGTTCCGTCAGGAAGTACGCTGTTCCAGCGCTCCCAGATCGTAGTTGCCCCCAGGTTTACTGCGTACAGCCATCCCGGAAATCCTTCATACAAAAGCAGATCATATGCCTTATCGACCATACCGTTTTCTGCAAGCACACAGTTCATCATGGTGGAGCCCACAAATCCCCCCTTCAGTCTGTTCAGATCCTGCTTCATCCTGTTTTTCAGTCCGTCGATGACTTTTTGTTTATCCTTATAAATACCGAATTTCAGTGCCACCAGATATCCGGTCTGGGT
Organism: Ruminococcus sp. AF31-8BH; assembly: GCF_003460605.1. Taxonomy (GTDB): domain Bacteria; phylum Bacillota; class Clostridia; order Lachnospirales; family Lachnospiraceae; genus Blautia_A; species Blautia_A acetigignens. Next base: position 43,385 of record NZ_QTVN01000023.1, on the reverse strand, counting down.
ATCCACTGCCAGCCGTCCGGAAGATGTAAAGAATTCGCTCAGAATCGCTTCTTTGATATCCTCTGCCCTGTCTGCATACTCAGATGCTTCCGCAAGCCCAAGTGCCTCGGCAGCATCTGCCACATATCTTGTGGATGCCCAGTAATACACGGAACATACATAGCCGTTATCCGTCCTGCCAAAAGTACTCTGCTCCGTGGCTCCGTCCAGTGCCAGCCAGTCACCAAACTGGAACCCGAAATCATACAGATTCTTCTTTCCCCTTCCGCAGTCCTGACGGTAAACATAATCCACCCAGTCCTTCATTAAAGGATAATTGACTGCCAGTTCTTCCTTACTTCCATAATAATCATACAACATTTTTGGCATAAATGCAGCCACATCACTCCAGATTCCGGCTGTCAGACCAGGAAAGGCATTGGGCAGGTAGATTGCCGCGCCGCCATGATTCCGTTTCTGATCGGAACGTAAATCCCGAAGGAACTTATGATAAAACGCCCTTGTATCCATGTGATAGCCTGCCGTTGTACAGAATACCTGTGCATCTCCTGTCCATCCAAGACGTTCATCCCGCTGCGGGCAGTCTGTCGGCATGTCCACAAAATTGGATTTTAATCCCCACAGAGAATTGGAAAAGAGCTGATTGATCTTCGGATTTCCCGTTTTGATGAATCCGATCTGATCCATCTCAGAATAAATTGCCCTTCCTTCAAAGCAGGAGGCATCCACCTGTTCAATCCCACTGACTTTCACATAACGGAAACCGAAGAATGTAAAACGCGGCCTGATTTCTCTTGGTACGCCATCCGACACATAAGTAAATCTGGATTCTGCATGGCGGTAATTCTCATGATAGAAGTTTCCTTCCTGCAGAATTTCCCCAAATTCCAGGGTCATGGTAACCCCCTGGGGAATCGGCTGCGTACATACCACATGCCCGGCGAAGTTCTGTCCGAAATCCAGCACGGTTTCCCCTGCCGGAGTATGGATCACTTCCTTTACAGGCAAATGCTCCATATCATGCAGAGCCGGTGAGTATCTTGCGCACAGCTTTCCCGGCGCCTCTATCAGAACCGGTTCTTTCCACGTTTCTGCCTGCCAGTTTCCATAATCCTGTGTTTCTCCATTATAGATGTCCGACAAAGTGGTAAAGCTTTTGCGATACTGCCAGCTTTCATCTGTACAGATTGTTTCCGTGGTACCATCTGCATACCAGATATGCAGCTCTGCGATCAATGCAAGGGGACGCTCATAATGTGTCGGCTCTCCCAGTCCAAAGTGCCCTCGGTACCATCCATCCCCCAGAAGAACCGTCCATTCATTTTCCGTATCCAGCAGTTCTGTCACATCATAGGTACAATACTGGTAATGTTCCTCATAATCATTGATAAATGGCGCCAGCAGATCATTTCCGATCTTTTTTCTTCCCAGATAAGCTTCAAAAATACCAAGGCCACAGATATATAACCTGGCGGATTTTACCTCTTTTGTTATGGAAAAGTTTCTTCTGAATTCCGGATGGGTATCTTCTCCCCGAACTCCAAGCCACTTTGCCGTCCACGGCTCTTCCAGCTTTGCGGTCTCAAAGTACTGGACTTCGCTTTTCGCCTCTTCCTCTTCATCACTATGTACCGTAATCTGATAATAATAGCGGGTATACGGTTTCATGGAAAACTCCATAACCGTACCCAAAGAGTCCAGGCCGCCTTCCTTTTCCCAGATAACCTCAGACATTTTTTCATCCTGGGCCACCTGAATTTTGGCCTGAGTCTGTTTCTTTCCTCTATTGTTTCTGACTTTCCATGAGCAAAGCAAATGTTCAAAATCAAAGCCCATGGGATGATCCAATCCATTTATTTTTACTGCATAAATTTCCATTTTATCCTTCCTTCTTTGTCTTTTGTGTTTGTCTTCGTTTTTGATGGTTTCATTTTATCTCCGGTTTCTATAAATGAAATCCACTTATATTGGTCAAACATCATATAATCTTGTTTTTTTCTTTTGTTTGCTATATAATAGAAATATCAAACTCGAAATGAACGATATATCATCCTGAACCAACAAGATTTATGGAGAAAAGCTATGTTTGAAAAAATACTATTTACCAACATTGTTGCCAAGAACCGTCTTTTATCGAAAAACCTGACAAAAAAAGATTATGAAAATCCCGTTTATAACAAAGAGAATCTCATGAACTCCAAATTTGTAATCAGCGGCAGTGCAGATTCTTTTCAAATACCGCCGATCACAGATTTTGCTGTTCAGAATCTTTTTCATGTGGAAAGTTTCATGATCTTTCATTATGGCTTTGATTCCTTTACAGAGCGGCAGAATTTCCATTCTTTTCTTATCATGTATACTTACTCCGGTCAGGGAATCCTTACCTATCAAGGGAAAAACTATACTCTGAAAGAAGGCGATGGTGCATTTATCAATTGCATGGACTATCATCTTTATAAAGCAGACAGAATGCAGTGGGATACGGCTGTTCTCCACCTGAACGGACCTCTTCTTGCGGCATTTCATGCACAATATATGCAGAATGGTTCTCCCGTTTTTCATGAAGAAACCAATGGCTCCTTTCAGAAACTTCTGGAGCATCTTCTGAAGCTCTACAGCATTCCTCACCTTTACCGTGACTGGCAGGCGTCCACATGCATTGACAATATACTGAATCATCTCCTTCTATTAACAGCCCCGGAGGAAAAAGGAAAAATCAACACACCGGAATACATCCGCTATCTGATAAAATATATGGAAAACAATTATACACAGAAGCTGACCCTTGACTATCTCGCAGAATTTGCCTGCATGAATAAATATTACCTGTCCAAAGAATTCAAAAAATATACCGGGTTCTCCCCCAACGATTATCTCATCTCCCTTCGGATCAACAGGGCAAAACAGCTTCTGGAAGGCAGCTCTCTGCCGGCATCCAAGATTGCCCACGAAGTAGGTATCCACGATATCAACAATTTTACGAATCTGTTTAAAAAGAAAACAGGCATGACCCCCATTCAGTATCGGACTACCGCACAGGAAATATCTATTCATCATTATCAGAGCGGAACAGACAATATGGTATGATATTTTGACAAGATTATATGATTCATATGGATTCTTGATAAACTATAATCTTCTCAGATTCTATTATGATTTCTATTTACGGAGGATAAATTATGCTTGAAAAAGAGAAGATTCGCTTTTTTGATACAGAAAGCCTGACAGAAACGAAAGATTTTTCAGCACACTGTAAAACTTCTTACCTGCAGTCTGCCCTGAAAGATCGTTTCCCTGATATGAAATTTCAGGTAACCTCTGCCTCCATCAACCGAACCGGCACGTATGTTTCAAAAGAAGCTGCATGGATAAAGCTTATCGGCGGTGATAACCGAATCCGTAATCTGCCCCCTTATTGTGAGGTCACCATTGATGTCAGCACAGGCAGGCATACCCAGACGATCATTATCTGGTCACCCTTTGCCTGGAATGACCGGTTTGCTGGAACTGCAGGAGGCGGTACATGCACAGGAGGAAGGGAACAGATCAATACACCAAATAATACACAGAGAGGCTGGACCATGGGCTATGCACTGATAAACGGTTTTACCTGTGCCACCACGGATTCCGGCAATCAGGGAAGCTGCGATAAGTGGGGAAGGGACAGAGAATGTCTGGAAAACTGGAGTTACAGGGGAACCCACAATATGACGATCTTTGGAAAAGCAGTCGCTGAAATCCTGCACGGCCGACCTGTCAGATATTCCTATATGAACGGAGGTTCCGGCGGAGGCAGACAATCCCTTGCAGAAGCACAGTTTTACCCGAATGATTACGATGGTATCTGGGCAAGCTGCCCTGCCATCAACTGGACACAATTTCTTGCTTCCGGTCTTTGGGCTGTCACTGTCATGAATGAATATGATCACATTCTTGGCTTCCACAAAATCAACGCTTTCCGCGATGCTGTACATAACAGTGTCGGAGGGAAAGAAAACTATTTCCGCGTGGAAGAGAGGATTGATTTTGACCCATATACCATCCTGGGTCAGAAGACAAAGGGAGGAAAAATCACAGAAAAGGATTGTCTTGTCATGCAGGAAATCTGGAAGGGGCCTCATACCACCGGAAATGATTTCCTCTGGTACGGCTTCCTTCCCGGAGGAACCTTCTGGAATAAAATCATCCCTATTGGATCCTTCTACTATCCATTGATTGGAAAAAGACCGAAATGCTTCTCATTGGTTGAACAATATGTCCATCTTGCTTTTGAAGATCCCAAGAAGGATCTTCGCCATCTTAAAATCAGGGATTTTGAAAAAGTTTTTGATACCTGCATCAGGAAACTTGGCTGGCTTTCCTGCGATAATGCGGATCTGCGTTCCTTTGCAGACGCAGGCGGAAAACTTATCATTGACCACGGACTTGACGACCCGCTCATCCCGGTAGAGGGAACCATTGATTATTACCATCGTATGAGAGAAATCCATGGAGGACAGAATTTCATTGATCAATTCTGCCGCCTCTACATAAATCCCGGAGACGGACATGGCAACTGTCACACCAACGGTCCCGGAATGACAGAAAGCACCGGAATACAGGCATTGATGAACTGGGTAGAACAAAATAAAGCACCGGAGAATCTTCCTGCTGTTCTCGTAAATCAAAAAACCGGAAAAACGATTAGAAAAGGTATCGTAAAACCCTGGCGGGTTTGAGTGTAATTGAGTAGGAGGACTTTCACCTCGAACTTCTCACGGAACCGTACGTGAAAGTCTCCCTTCATACGGCTCTTATCATTTAACAATACGAATACATTTTGCTCCAATGAGCCGAAGCAGGAAGAACTTCCGAAAAGAAGTTGTTTTTGCAATATAGGATAATGCTCCATGAAGGATGTTTTTCGGAATGCTGTTTCCAAAAAGCTGTTTTCTGTCCCTTCCGCATATCTTGGAGGCAGCGGCATCCTTTATGACGCAATCTTATGCTGCAATCATATTTTTCAGTTTCCTGGCAGTGACGCCCATTGGATGCTGCTGTAGAATTGATAGGTCATGATCACCCCGGAAGAATCAGGGGATAATTTTTGATCTCCTTCAAAGAAATCTCCTGGCTTTCAAGGGGGGTAAGGGTGGTTTTGCTTACCAGAATCTCCTGAAAAGGCGAGCTGGATCTGCTTTAAAGAAAAAGTCCGTAAAGCCATCAACATGACTTTACGGGTCCGAAAAAACGAATGGTTCTGACTTCAATACACTATAAAATGATGTCTTCCAATTCTTACTAGGAAACATTCTCAAGCTGAATGGAGCGTTAGCCCAATAATATTTCCCTATTTATTTCATTGCACACAAATTCTCATCAATCCATTTCTGGACATCTTTTTTACTTACCTTAACCAGACGAGCTCTTTTGGGGAGGTGCCTTCGTTGGCTGCTGGATTTCTACGTCAAAAGGTGTATAAAACAGTTATGTCTCATACACCTTTGTTATAAAATCTTATGTTACACAAGTGTCTGTCCCATTGCCGCTGCAATTTCCTTTAACTTGTCGATAGCATAGCCTGTATATTTTGAAATCTTATCGACAGGTTCCTTTTCCTCGATCATCATCTGGGCCAGGGACATTTTTTCTTTTTCAACTCCCTGTTTCATTCCTTGCTCAATTCCTTGTTCAATTCCCTGGTCTACAAGAGCTCTACTTAGATTACACATGTCTCTCACCTCACTTTCAAATTCTTCTGTCATGGCAATATCAAAATCTTCATGTAACCGCTTCTTTTTTTCTTCTGGAGTGGCAGACGTTGAAAACAGGATATTTAGCAGGTCAAGAATCTCCAGTTCGCTTTCTTTATCTGCATCTCCCAGATTTACGATCACCACTTCCATCAGATCATAGCTTTGAGGATCTGTATAGGACTTCCCCAGTATCGTATCCTCAATTGTGTGATATTTGAAAATACCATTTTTGCGTTTTTTAGCCGGATCCGGACAGATCCAGATAGAATATGCTTTCTGGATCTTTTCGTAATGTTCATCTGTAAATATGGTTCCATACTGCTCTGATATCATTCTTGCACAATAATAAAATCCTCTGGTTACAAGTGGATATCCTGGAGTATCATTCAACTGGATTTCCAGATTGATAATAAGCTGTATAGGTTCAATGTTTCCAGGAAGATAGGCTTTAAAACGGATGTCATAATATACAGTTTGATCCTTGACAGCGTTTGCCTCTGAATTCAAACATTCGATTCTTTTGTCTCCGTTTAGTTTCTCATCACGATCCAGCTGATCCTGGTGAACAGCACGTTTAGAAATTTCTGCGTCATCTTTCAGACAGTTATTACAAATAAAGTTCACGCTGTATTGAGAAAATTCTTTTGTACAGGATTTTAAGATCCATGCTATGATTGCTTTGTAAGTCAATATTTTTTTCGCACATTCATCATATTTCGCACGGTCTGATATAAGGTCAATGGTCACATTAACAGTGTTTTTATTATAAACAGAAACGCTTAGAAGTTCAAGTATATAATTTTTATTCGGAAAAATTCAGAAAATCATGGGATTTTTCGCATTGAAATGATCATTATATAGAAAATCTGGCTAGAATAACAGGAAAAAAGTATAAAATATCAGGTAGTATCAATGAATGCTATAAAATGTTATTTAGTGTTATTTAGTGTTATTTATTATATTTTGTTAGGATTGACAGAAATTATAAAATTCCTGTTTGGTCACTTTTTTGCTGTAAATATTTATTCCTATATTATGAAGCAAAAAATGAACGCCATCCCTTTTAAACACGCATGATGAAATGCGGTAGTTTTCAAGAGATGGCGTTCATTTTGCTTTCATATATTGGCTGGCTGATTATTTCATCAATTCTATTAGGTCACTTCTGTCAATTGGAATTTTGGGAATCCCGCGTGGCTGGGGAGGTCCGGAATTTTCAGCCCCAAGGGTTTGGGCAAATCGTTTCATGCTGCTGGCTGATAACTTTATTCTTCGAAGTTCTTTCCAAGGAAAGGTAGGAAACGGACATTTTGCGCAGATCCTGGCGTAAGGCTTGTTGATAAAATTATTTTGTCTCTGGGAACCGTTCCGTCCCCAGATCAGGTATCCGGAAGGATTAAAATCCGGGGCTGTTTTCTGACAGGCTTCCAAGCGTTCCTTCTGGAGCCGGATCTCGTCCATCACAAAATCGGCCAGGTATACCATTTTCGTGTTTTCTTCCGGGATGGTGATGGTATCCGTTCGATTGGGAAGATCATCTTTTACGGGAAGCGACAAACAGATGGTCTGGTTGTAAAAATGAATATCCCGAAATGTGACCTCAAGAATTTCTGAAATCCTCAGGCCTGCAGTGGATGCCAGAAGCATGGGAAGATAGAGAACCGGTGCTTCCAGTTTGCAGATCTGCAGCATTTGGAGAAGCTGCTGTGGAGAATAGGTGCCGGAAGGAACTTCGTAATAATTATGCAGATCCTCTTCTGCTTTTTTTCTTTCTTTCATTATGCGGACTGCATCCGCACTGTTATCCTGCGTTGTACAGTAATGGTTCCGTGCATCCCGGAAAAAACAGGTTACAGCATCACATACCCTGTAAAATTCGGAAGATGGAACTTTTGCGAGGATATCCATCAGGTCGCTGGCAGTCACGTTGTCCATGAAATGTTTTCCGAGGACCGGAAGAATATAAGCTACAATAGACCGATTGTACGCATTGATTAAGGGTTTCCAGGGTTTTTACTTTCCCACGGCTGCTAATGCAGAAGTTACCATTATCCTTTTTATCCGGATGGGTGCGAAAGAAACACATATTTTTTTCCTGCCGGAGGACAAGTTCCTCACAGACAAAATCCGGGATCTGAAAAGAACGGTACCGTTCTCCTTCCAACTTCTTACAGCTGTATTTGGGATCTGCTGACTCAGAAGGAAGGCGTCCATCTTTTGTATATTGTTTATGGATGTTTAAGGTTTGGGTGCTGGAATCGAAGTTGTTATAAGTAAGTCCAAGGATCTCACCAGGACGCAGTCCGCAGAACAGTGCCAGGAGAAACTCCAGGCGGTGTATATATGGATCTTCATGTATGGCATTCAAGAATAATTTCAGCTGTTCTTTTGTATAAATACGAAGGCTGGATTTCGTTTCTTTGCGTTCTGTGATGTCAGATGCCAGGCATGTTTCAAGGAATCCTTGGTTCCATGCAGAATAAAGGATCTTGTATAATAATTTATAGACGGCATATTCTGCACTTGTACAATAGTTCCTGCAGGATTCGATCAGGTTTTCAATGTATTCTGCATCTATATATGGAAGAAGCGGATCGGCAGTGACCCGGGGCAGGATAATATGGTAGATGATCCAGTGGTATTTTACTTTTGTGCTTCCACTGGTACTCACTGGGACGTAGAGCTTTTCGGAACAAATCTCCAATCCATTTAGAATCTTTAGTATCATCTTTATGTGCTGTCATTACTGCAACGTCTCCTTTTGTACTTTATCCGTGATTTTACTTTAAATTTGAACAGTCTATCTCAAAAGAAATGCCCTCAGCGATGTCAGTCTCCACTTCTACCCTGCCATCCTTTCTTGTAAGAATCACCTGAATCATTCCACTTACAGATTCATATCTGCATTTCATATAATTCATGCTCTCCGGCAGATACGGCTTAATAAGAACTTTTTTGAAGCCTGGCTCAAGTGGTTTAATGCCGGCCAGCCCATTATAATACCACTCAATAATATGTCCCATCATATCGTGACAATGACTGCGGGGATTTTCTTCCCAGTATTCACCCAGGGTTGTCAGACCTTCTTTTACAAATGCATAATAAGAAGGATGCTCAGGCTTCATGATGAAGGAACAAATCAGATCATTCATTCCATATCTGCTGGCAGTCTGGATAATGTACGGAAGCCCGACTTCCCCGGAAGCAAATGCCCGTTTCTCAAGAAATGTCTGACGAAATGCTTCTGCAACATCGCTGACTTTATCCTCCGGCACCATTCCCCAGTAAAGCGGAAGCGCTTCACAGGCCTGTGTGATCACCAGCTTTTCTGTATGTTCAAAGCTTCGATAGCACCATTTCCCTTTTTCATCCTGTACAAGCAGTCTCTGATTGTAATTTTCTTTTATCTCTTCTGCAAACTGACGGAGCTGTACTTCATCTTCTTTTTCCCCAAGGATTTCTGCAAACTCTGCAAGTGTTATTGCATCCGCATAAAGAAACGCTGTTTCCACATTTTCCCTGGCAAGCTGGTTGTCCGGATTTCCCCAGTCCCCCAGTCCATAATTCAGAAAACCTTCTGCATTCTGCTTCGTCTTAAGATGTTCCAGATATTTTTTCCCCATCTCATAATTATCTGCGATAACCTGTTTATCTCCATAAAAAAGATAATGCCATTTTACACCAAGAATTCCTGAACTTCCCCATGGAATAATATCGAAGAAGCTTCCCATTCCCGGTACAGGAAGCACATTGTGGACATAACACGGTGCCTGTGATGGAATCAGACCTGCTCCTGGATAGAAACGGTTTCCTTCCAGATCCATGAAATAATCATTTTCTGTGAGCTGATCTGTCCTCATATCCATAAAGAATTTTTCCCACAATTTACGCCCGTCTTTCATATACATGATCGAAGGTGCCATCAAGTGATTCGGCTCCTGCCATGCAAACCGCTCAAGCGTAGGACAGTCTGTGTGTACACTGACCATATTTGCTTCAACCGCTTTTTCTACAAGGTCATAAATCTGTACGTATCTGCTATCATCACACTGGAATGTTCCATTTGTTTTCCATGCACTGGAAATCGCTTCACCAGTAATGTCGTTTACTTCTACAGCTTCGCTGCTTTTTTCCACTGCAAAATATCTTCCTGCAAAATAGGTAAAGCGCATACGGTATTCCTGCCATACATCATCTTCACCAACAACACAGGTGATGCAATTTCCTACTGTACCCCAGCTCTTCGCTACCTGATCTGCATTTTTGTCTTTATCAAGTTTTTCTGCCGGATAAATGCGAAGCACATCTCCTTTTTTTCCTCGATAAGATAATTTCAACATACCAGAAACATTCTGCCCAAGATCATAAATATCTCTGTTACATACAGAGTGTATATATTTTGCCGGATAACTTCGAATCACCTTTATTGCCGGTTGGAACTGCTCCACCAGCTCCCCTTTCGGAGTATCTTCTTCTGATATAACAGACGCTGCTTTCCATTCTGATGCATCAAAATCTGTCTTATCCCATCCCGTCTGTTCTAATGATGCATCATATGTTTCCGATCCATATACATTGCTCATTTTTACCGGATGTTCTTTTACCTGAAAATTTTCATCTGCATAGAGAATTTCTTCTGTTTCATCTGCATAATCCAACACCAGCTTTATTGCCAGAACAAGTTCCTTTCCAAAAGGTCTGTATGGGTTTGGATTGGGCGGCATAAATGCAGGAAAAGTAAATGTATAATGCTCGTCTTCTTTCAGAAACCAGCCATTTTCCACTTCTACCCCAAGTGCATTCTTTCCCTCATGTAATAATTTCGTTACATCAAATTTTACATATTGAATCTTTTTGTCATAATTTGTCCAACCCGGATCTAATTCATGATCAGATACTTTCTGTCCATTGATATGAAAAATAAACTGTCCGAGACCGCATACATATGCGGTTGCTTTTTGCACCTGTTTTTTTATGTTAAATTCTCTGCGTGCATAAAAAGGTGTTTGTGATTTTCCGGAAATCCAGTTTCCAAGTCTGTTCATGTTTATTTACTGCCTCCTTGTCTCATATATCTGCTTTATTATTTTTTTGCTTTTGCAAGGCCGGAATTGATTTTCTGAAAAAAAACTTGTAAAATCCTGTATCAGCAATGTAAGAAGAGAGCTTCTTGCACTTCCTGTTACTTTTGTTCCGACCGTTTATATCAATTTATCATGACCCTACAAAAATAATAAGTCCGAAAGAGGACAGCAAATAGTATCTTTTACGACATTTCTATGATATATTATAAATATAAAATGGAGGTCTTCTATGAATAAAATCCCGGAATTAAACCCTATAGAAAAGAAACTGAAACAATTTTACAGGAAATCAAAGGAGCGCATGCTGGATGTGCCCTGTACTCGCGATGAAATTATGGATGTGCTTCTGTCATCCTATACCGCAATGCCGGATAAAAATATAACACAGTCTCTGAAAACGCAGATAGATGAACAGATTTTTATTCTGGAAAACATGGATGTCTCTTTTGTCCGTCACGCTCGATATACACCGGCATTTTGGCACAATCATGACTTTTTTGAAATGATCTTCGTCCAGAGCGGAGGCTGTATCAATTATATCTTCGACCGTAATATTTCCATGCAAACAGGAGATATCTGTATTATGGCACCGGATATTACCCATTCTTTAAGTGCTTTCCATGATGAAGACGTCATTATGAATATTCTTATACGAAAAAGCACTTTTGAACAGTCGTTTTTCGGACTTCTGGATGATAATACCATTCTTTCTGACTTCTTCAAAAGAACTTTCTATCAGACTTCAGAAATTCCCTATCTTCTTTTTCATACAGGAGAAGATTCCGTTCTTTCTGACCTCATTGACCGTGCATATACGGAATGTGCACAGCCAAAACGATATAGAAAACAAATGGTCAATACTTTGCTTTCTCTGTTTTTCATCAATCTATTTCGCCGTCATGAACAACATACAGAGCTTTCTGGTATCCATCCGAACTCTTCAGAGGAAAATCTGATGTATGTTCTCCGTTATATGCAGGCTAATTATAAGACAGTTTCACTGAAAGAACTTTCTTCAATTTTTAACTACAGTGAACGTCAGTTACAGCGTATTATTCAGAATGCTACCGGACATACCTTTATTGAAAATATTCAGAATCAGAAAATGAAACAGGCCGCTGATCTTTTACAAAACAGTACACTTCCTGTTTCAGAAATCAGCGAACGAACAGGTTTCCAGTCCTTGAATAACTTCAGAAAAATTTTTTTCAAATATTTCAATATGACACCATCTGAATACAGAAAAACGTGCACCACAAAGCACACGTTATTCATAAGTTTGTAGAAAAATCCTATAGCAATAAACAAATTAATAGAAAGATATTGCTTGCAACGTTCCTGCAATTTCAGATCACCGGAAAATATCCGCACCGACATGGATTCGTTACAACTCCGAAAATGATACAATGTAACGATACTCCTAGTGCCCCATGATTGGGTTAGAGAAACAGGCTACTCTGCTTTTTAGGTAAAATTTCTGCGTAGCCTGTTTCTTCTATTAATAAAAAAGAGACATCAGCAATCATGCCAATATCTCTTTATCCTGTGTAGGTAAATATTTCATTTTCTGTAAATTGGAATTTACCAATCCTACAAACTGAAAGAATTTTATTCTCCGTTCTTTTCTCCCCAAATACATAACTGATCCAAAACTTCCATAAGAGATTTGCCACGGTCACTTAAACTGTATTCAACCTTTGGCGGAATCTGAGGATATTCTTTTCTAATAATAAGTCTATCCTTCTCCAATTCTTTCAGATTGTTACTAAGGGTTTTGTCTGACACATTTTTCAAATAACGTCTCAATTCATTGAACCTTACAACTTCAAATTCCATCAGACAATACAAAATAACCATGCTGTTCTCCTGACTTACATCATTATTTAATGTATTTATTAATCCATTCTACCATATTCCTCAACAAGTGAATTGGCTGCTGCCAGCGCTCTTAAATCTACCGCCTGCTCTATAATATGGACTGAATCTACCTTATCATCTGCTCTGAAAAGAGGCAATATAATCTGATATATTGTTTTATGGCATAAAAATGTCCCGTGCGGTTGTACGCCGGGACATCTTTATTACATGAAATCTTCTACTTTCCACTCATCTTGCCATTCAAGATATGGCACATCTCTGTCAAATTTTACTGGCAGCCATACATATCCAGCTTTCGAAGTATCAATATCCATATGTAAACACGATAAATCAACTTTTGGTGCATCCGGATTGCAAATACTTTCAAATGCAGCTGAACTCTTTTCGTAAGGCAACGATTGTGCTGCATCCGTAATCCAACGATCTGCCAGTGCAATGTACAAATCTTTTTTTCCAGGATACATAAACACACTGGAAATTTGAGAATTAAAAGAAGTATTTTCCAAAGCATCATGATGTGCTTTTCCATAATTTACAAACGGCCCATGATATGTTTCCCCAGCATGAATTAATGTAGGATTAGGATAATATCCGGTCGTTCCGGAGGAAAACAAATAATGCATTCCCCTACGGAAGAAGTGTGCTGGTGCTTCTCGTGCATAAGGAGGCCATTTTTCCGGAATATGAGTTGTATAATAGCCCGTTGCAGAACAATAGTCCTCTGTCAAATCTGCACATATTACTTCAGAATGAGGACGTGAAAAGTATACATATCCTTTTCCATCAGACGGTTCAACAACTAAATCAAAATCCCCACAATACATTCCACACGGGCGCATATACTCTTTTACGATCTTATACGGACCTAAAAACTGATCTGATGTAAGTACCGTAATTGTTTGTTCAAAAAAACCCTCCCCCATAATCTTTACCCAGCAAACATATTTCTGAGTGAAACGATTATAAATAATGTGTGGACGATCCAGGTGTTTGCTTGGATGAAGCGTACTATTCACATCTTTCAGCTCCGGTTCAATAATATTTCCCAAATCCTTCCAATTGTAAAAATCTTTTGATGCATAACAACGTACTCCCCAATGCCATATATCATTATTGGAGCGTGTCTTTTCTTTATTTTCACCATACCAGTAAAAAGTATCATTTTCAAAAAAGATGGAGCCGCCATGTGCCTGAATAGGTTTTCCTTCTGTATCAAGCCATACCTGTCCATGCCGAATTGATTGGTTTTGATTCATTCTATTTCGCTCTTTTCCAGTTTTTTATTCGCCTATCTCACCGCCACCAAATGAAGCAAATGGATTGTCGCCTTCATTTCCAGCAGTTGCTTCTTTCACTAATTCAAGAAGTTTAACATCATGATAATTTTCAACTGCACTTTCATTATCAAAAATCATAGTTTCGCCATTTTCAACTGTAAACTGTGGCCACTGTAAAGCTTCAGTTGAAGGATCACCAGTCTTTGCGTATGCAAGTAATGCATCTGCACAAACATCCTGATATGCATATGCATTTTCTTCATCGCCAGCAATCAGATAAGGAATTTTATCAGCATTATGGAAAATAAATGGTACATCTCCTCCGGTATGCCAAGCGTTGGAACCACCAAAAACCGGTAATTTATAAGCAAATACTGCCTGCCAGATTTGTCCTCCATCTTGTGCTTTTTCAATAGCAAGATCGTTAGTACGATTAGCGTTAATAGTCAACACATCTGTCAGATCACGACATGGATACGCTTTCTCAAATTCTTCTGCAATAGCTTCTGCCTTATCTCCATATTGTGCAGTTAATTCATCCATAGGTTCGCCTGGATACATTTGCTCAACACTGTTTAAATCACTGCGTACAAACATCATCTGCTGTAACTGGCTTCCCATTTCTGAAAATACCGTACTAAGTACCAATGGTATATCTTTCGCGTTTTCATTGTATTTTCCGTCAACAACAGTTCCCTGGAAATATTCTCCATCATTTACTGTTCCCCAGCTGCGAATGCCGATTTCATCGCAAGCAGTACGTAAATCAGCATAATTCATTGTTTTTAATGTAGCTACCGGGTCTTCTTCATCCTGTAAGCCAAGATGCTCTATTAATTTTGCTGCATCTTCCTGTGCTTCCTCAACTGTACGGCCAGAAGTTTGTGTACCGCTCATTGCCCAAACACGCTGGAACAATCCCTGTGCAGAAGGAATTGCCATCATAGACATAACCTTTGAACCACCACCAGACTGTCCAACAATCGTTACATTTTCAGGATCTCCACCAAAATTTGCAATATTTTCATGTACCCATTCCAATGCCGCTACATTGTCCATCATACCGAGATTTCCTGTATTTTTATATTCCTCTCCATATGCAGATAAATCAAGATAACCCAAAAGATTTAAACGGGCATTTACAGAAACAAATACTACATCTCCATATTCAACCAGATTGTGTCCATCATATGCGGCGCCTTCAATGCTGGAGCCACTGTCATATCCACCACCATGGAACCATACAACTACCGCTTTTTTTGCATCTGGTTCCAGACTCTTTGTCCAGACGTTCAAGTTCTGACAGTCTTCGCTCTCAAACTGATCTGCCCAGGCATATTCCGAAAAATCTGTAATATTTCCTCCGTTCTGATATGCAATATATTGTGGTGAAACAGGACCGTATGTTGCACAATTCAGTGTTCCTTCCCACGGTGTGACTTCCTGTGGTTCTTCATAACGTTCAGCTTCTGCATATGGAACTCCCAGGAACGTATATACATCATTATATTTATAGCCACGAATCTCTCCTGCATTCGTGTCTGCAAACTCAAAAGTAGTATAACCTTCTTTTTCTGCCATAACAACAGTTGAACCAGTAGTCAGTGTGAGTACTGCAGCGGATACTACCGCCAAAGTTTTTTTAATTTTTCTCATAAATATAAATATCCTCCTTTTTATAGAAAATTTATATTAACACAGCGATCATATATTAAAAGTAGGCCTCCATTTAACTATATATCGCAGTATTATCACTTACCAAGCTTACTCTGGACCCATTTAATAAATACAGCTCCCTTTGCATCTGCTATATTAATGAACAGTAAGAAAACACCAATCATCATAGTTGTTACCGCTGATCCCAATTCAGCTTTTAATACTGCTTTCATTGCAAATTCCATCAGACTCATTGTGATAACGCCTAATAAAATTCCCATTGTATCTCCACAAAAGCGAGCCAAAATCAAACCTACAAAAACAGGAAGTAAATTTGTAAACATACCTCCTATAGAAGACAATGAAGAAAACGATGCACTTATAATCCCCGTTGACGCATATATCATAGTCGCTAATCCTAAAATGATTCCGCTATAAATATAAGAGACCAGTATATTTTTTTGTTCATTGATACCAATGTTTACTCCTGCCTGCTGGTTATTTGCCAAAATCTGCGCCTGACGCCCTGTAACAGACCAATAGGTAAATATTGCATAAATAAAAATTGACATAACCAACGGAATTAGTACCAAAGGAAATAGTGTCAAACTTTTTAAAGTAGAATTTGCTGTCAGATTTACACCTCTTCCTTCAAATACAACAGCTGTAATCGACTCATACAAAAGTGCCATTCCCAAGGTTACTATGATAATGGGAAGGCGACCATAAATATAGACAATCGCAACCCCAATATTTAGCAGAACACATAAAAAAATACATAAAAGTGAGAAAATGATCAGATTATTTCCAAACATCTGAGATACATTGCCGGCAATAATTGCACTTAACAGCATTACCGATCCTGCTGAAAAATCCAGACGTCCAGACTTAAATTGAATTCCAATACCATAAGCACATGTTGCTGAAGCTGCAATAGTACTGATCAAACTCCGCCACATTGCTACTGATCCATAATACATTTTTCCATTTTGGAAACAAAAAATCATCATAACAACATACATAAGTACAGGAAGCACAAGCGCACCGCATATATTTTTTAAAATCGACTGAATTTTTTCTTTGAACATAATTCCCTCCCTTGTTAGCGTGGCAGCACACCACCGCGCTTGCGACAAGTAATTAATACAACAATCATGAAAATAAGTGCTTTTACCATAAATGTAAAATTAACCGGCACACCAATTAATGGCAGCCCTACATTTAAAAGGGAAAATGTCATTGCTCCGACAAGTGCACTTGAAACTCTTGATTTCATTCCTCCGGATAAAGGCATTCCTCCAAGGATCAAGGCTATCATTACATTTAATTCATATCCTGTACCTGTTGAATCTGATGCAGAAGCTGTATATCCCATTTGAAACAGCGAAGCAACTACTGTACAGACACCCATGACTATATATGCCATAACCTTATATTTGATTATATTCGCTCCACCTTGACTGGCTGATATAGCATTTGCACCGATAGCTTTTGTGTATTTTCCTACCATTGTTTTATTAAACACAAATGCCACCAAAAGACTTTCTATTATTAAAGTTCCCACCATGACCCATGGATTTTTGAAAATGCTATAATCATAATTATAAAGGCTAATACTTCTGCACCCTAAATTGGAGTAAATTATTGTACTCAAACCAGACAATACAAACATAAATACAACAGACGGTATGATTGCATAAATATGTAATAGCTCACCTGTTATTGCATTAACAATAGCAATGAATATTGCGATCAAGAAAGAAAGCAGTACTCCCCAAAGCAAGCTACCTGTTTGCTGCTGAATCACAACCATCAATGTGGCATATAGCCCAACCTGTTTTCCAGTACTAATGTCAATATTTCCAAGTGCATATACAAATACCGCACCTACTGAAAGAAGTGCTGTGACAATTACGTCAGAAATAAGTGTTGATAATTTTTCCGGATTCCAGATGCTTTGTCCATGCAACGATGTAAATATTGAAAAAAATATAATACAGAAAACCAATCCACCAAACATTATTATATTTTGTTTTACATCTGAACTTATTTTTTTTCCGGCTCTCTGATGTGCCATATCCACATCCTCCTTACACCATATAATTAATCATATCAGCCGGTTTCAACCCGGAAGACCTCTTAAATTGTCCAGATATTTCGAAATCTTTCATTATCAGAAGACGATCTGACATTCCGATCAGTTCAGTAAGTTCCTCTGAAATCATCAGAATTGCATTTCCTGCCTTTTTCATTTCCATAATCTGCTGATACATAAATTGTTTCACACCTACGTCTACTCCTCGTGTTGGACAATCCATAATAATGATATTTGCACCTTTGGCTGTCCATTTTGCAAAAGAGACCTTTTGCTTGTTTCCTCCCGATAAAGTATTTACCCATTGATTTCCATCTGCACATTTAATATGAAAACGTTCAATCTCTTTATCTGACAACATATGTTCTGACTTCTTTGATATATAAATACCCTTTTGCAAATCCGGCAACGAAGGAAGAACAATATTATCTTGTATAGAACCATTTAATATCAAAGCCTCTGTATCACGATTCTTAGAAATATATCCAATTCCATATTTAATTGCATCTTTACACGACTTTACTATCTTTCCATCACAAAGCACTTTTCCTTCAATTAGTTTTTCCAATCCATATCCAGCTCTTCCAATTTCATGCATTCCGCATCCTGATAAACCACCAATTCCTACAATTTCTCCAGCATGAACTTCCAGATTAAAATCTTTAATCCTTCCAAATGTTACATGCTGAAAACTAAGCCTGGATACTTCACTACAAACGCTATCATAATCACTGCGATAATAGTCTCCTGTCATTTCACGCCCGATCATCAAATAACGAATCTTATTGGCAATATCTGACTTCTGCATATCTTCTTTGGTCAGTTCCCCCATAATCTCGCCATCACGCAATACAGTCAAAGACGTACAGTGTTCCAATATTTCATCAATGTCATGCGAAATAAGTACAACTGTTTTATGAGCCTCTGCAAGTTGATGTATCAATTTATATAATACATTTCGTCCATTATGAGAAAGTGCTGTAGTTGTTTCATCAACAACCAGAATTTCTATATTTTCATTAATGCAGCGAACCAGCTCAATTAGCTTTCTATCTTCAAAATTGTATCTGTCAATCTGATCCGCTGCATGAATATACCCAATTTCATACTTATCAAGCAATGCCTGTGCTGCCCGAATCATTTTTTTTATTCGAACAATACCATGTGATGTAAACTCTTTTTCACGTCCAGCAAAAATATTTTGAGCTACGGTAATACCTGGAATCGTATTTGCTTCCTGCAAGATCATCGATATTCCCTGAAGATTAGCATCAATCATACTTGTTGGATTCCATGTTTTACCTTTATAGACCATTTCTCCGCTTGTTGCACTTTGCATTCCTGCTGCAATAGACATTATTGTAGATTTGCCAGATCCGTTTTCACCGATTAATCCTCTGATTTCACCACGTTTAAGGGTAATATCCGCTCCCTTCAGAGCAACAGTAACATCAAATTCCTTCTTTATGTTGATAGCCTGAAAGATAATTTCATTTTCTTTCACGTTTTACATCCTTTCCTAAATATTGGAAGGATTTCCTAATCCTTCCAATATTTTTCTAATATTTAAAATCTGTCCACAGTCATACTGTCAGAGTTCATTAAATCCATTAAATCGTTATAAGTTGCATTTTCATTAAATCGAAGTAAAACATTCTTCATCTGATCTACTGTCACACCACAATTTGCAAAATCCGCAACACCAAGCAAACTTTTTGTGGATACATTCTCAATATCTTCAACGCTGTCTATGATATACAGCGGACTATCCACTTCTTCGTATTTATCCTGATCTGTATATTTTAAACCATTCAATGCGTTGTCAATCATAGCCAGACAATATGTAATGCTTTCCGGAGAAGCTGTATAAATCATCTGTACTGTGCCTTCTCCGCCAATATCAGCCTGAAAATTTTCATCGTCCAGATACCCTACAGCAAATAGTTTCGTTGAATCACTGATCAATCCCATATCACGCGCATTTATCATAGCACTGTACACAAATCCAGGATCACAGAATGCTGCTATACAATCCAAATCAGAATGATCCTCTTCCATAAAGTAAGATTCATCCAATGGTGAAAATTCTAATACATGAGCATCCCCAACTACTTCGATTTTCTCATCTTCCCCTACAGTCTCATTATAAGAATCGATCGTACTACGGAATGCAGCATCCTTTTCAGCCATTTCCGGATATGCATACACAGGGAATATCATGGTACCGACTTTATGATATCCATTTTCAATCACCTTCTCAGCAAACATTTCTCCAATTTTTCCTGCATCAACATAATCCCCTGCAACTGTACCAAGAAAATGATCATTATCTCTGACTGCTACAGACGCTCCATCATTTGTATATACAGAATCCATTGCTGTAGTATATCCAGCTACATATAAATCAGGATACTCGTCCATAATATTCTGAACTCCACCATCCTGCATCATGATTACTGCTTTAACATCATCTGTCATGGCATTCTTTACTGCTGACAGATTACCAGCAGGATCATTAAATGAATCTCCATATGCAACCTTGATATCATATCCTAATTCACTTCCCATTCCATTTAAAATGGTCGTTAATGCATCATAGGTTGGACCTGAAGACACATTTGACAAAAGCATAATGGATCCGTTTTCAGATGCTGCCATACAGGTAGTCGTTGGACAAAGCATCAGCATTGCTGATGTAGCAGCAATCATTCTTTTTTTTAAATTTCTCATATAAAGCTCCTTCTTTCTTTATTTATTTGTTAATATAACTATAGCAGTTTCAAGGCAATCTTTTTTGTTATAATCCCCTATAAAGCACGATTTATTTTGTTGTTTTTTCGTCAAATAGCCATATTTTTTTATTCTATTTTTTTATCGTTCAATTTGTCCAATACATATTTGAATTATCTTTTTATATAGATTATAATTAAATCATCATTTACTATGTGAGGAGACATAAGAGCAATGATCGAATATGTAACAATGGGACAGGTTGAATCCATTATCGAAAATTATTACAAAGAGCACCATAGTGTACTAAGTTTTTATGCAACACTGGTTTATCTTAAGCAGCATGGAGAAACATCTCTTCAAGTTTCTTCTATTCCAGATTTTTCAAAATGGAATCTAAATGATCTGCCCGGACTTCTGGATTTGTTTGCCAGGATACCTATTCCAGTAATGGTTAACGAGGACAATGACGTAGTTGAAAATATACAGCGGAATTATTATGGAAAGACCACAAATATTTTCAAACAGCCACACTATATGCAAACATTAGACCATCCGGAGCATGAACGGCAACCCAGCAATAGTGTACGGATAATATATGTATTGAAGGGCTCCTGCCATACAACTATAGGAAAATGGTCAGATACTCTTGAAGCAGAAAGTGTTATTTTACTTTCTTCTGATATGAATATTTATCTGGAAACAGAACGTGATGACATCGTTCTCAACGTCTTTCTGGATAAATCAAATTTTACCAAGTCATTCTTTTCTACAATGCGGACAGATGATATAATGATAGAGTTTTTTGAACACGCAATTTATGAAGCAAAAGATGGTATTATGCAATTTAAAATACTGCATCCAGAGCATGTTCACAGTATTTTTCAGCATTTAATGATAGAAATGTGCAACAGAGACAATCATTCCGAATCAATTATACGCAACTATGTTCAGATTCTTTGTACAGAACTCAATCGAGCTTCTATGATTTATTCTGCCAGTATTGCAGAAAAAAAATCAGATGCCAGCAATCGTTTGGTTCAGGTGTTTCCTGCAATTTTACAGTATCTTCGTATCCACTATAATACTATTTCTCTGGATTCTTTAGCTGAACATTTTCATTACGACTCTGCATACTTAAGCAAAATGATTAAAAAAATGACAGGAAGTAATTTCACTTCTATCCTGACACAAATCAGACTGGATACGGCAGAAAATCTGCTCCTGACTACAAACAAAAAGCCAAGTGCTATTGCTTTTGAAATTGGATACGACAGTTATGATCATTTTGTTCGTTTATTTAAAAAAAGAACTGGATTTACACCAAATGAATTTAGAAAAAACAAAATAATTTAATAAAAACCGAGTACCGTATTCACAAAAAAGCACTCATATTGATATGATACCTCTAAAGTAGATAAGGTAAATAACCAAAATCTGCTTTGGAGGTATTTTTATGGGAAGAAAACCCAAGTGTAGGGTTGAAGAAAAAATTTCTGCTGTTGAGGATTATCTGAATGGAATACGTTCTGTCTCTGAAATTATGATAGATTTATCTATAAAAAGTACACGAACTATAAGAAACTGGATACTGGCATATCAAAATGGGGGCATAGAAGCCCTCTGCTCTGTTACAGCTAACCATTCCTATTCCAGTGAATTTAAAATTGAAATGGTTCGAAAGTATATCAACGGGGAAGGATCGGTTACCGATTTATGCGCCAGATATGGAATTCCTGCACATGCAACACTACAAAACTGGATTTCGTTGTATAATGCCAATAGAGAACTTAGGGACTATGATCCCAAGAGGGAGGTCTATATGGCAGAAGCACGAAGAAAGACAACTTTAGCTGAACGTAAGGAAATCGTTGAATACTGTATTACCCATAACCGGGATTATAAAGGAACAGCGTATCTATATGATGTTTCTTATAGCCAGGTGTATTCATGGGTCAGAAAATATGATATTACGGGAGAAGATGGTCTATCCGATAAACGTGGACGCCACAAAACGGATGATGAAGTTGATGAACTGGAGCGGCTGCGCCGGGAGAACATGCGACTAAAACGCCAGCTTGAAGAAAAAGATATGATGGTGGAACTGTTAAAAAAAGTGAAGGAATTCGAAGAGATGTGAGGCTTGGAAAACTACGGTTTGAATCAAAATATCAGGCAATAAAATATTTTTACGAAAAAAAGCAATGGAGTATCAACTGGATGTGCAAACAATTGGGCATATCACACGCTGCTTACTATAAATGGCTGCACCGGACAATTCCAGAGCAGGAATCCGAAAACACAAAACTGGCAGAACTGATGAAGGAGTATGACGAGCGATTCGGACATATCTTGGGATACAGGCGGATGACAAGCTGGATCAACCATTTCAATCACACCAGCTACAGCAAAAACAGAGTTCACAGAATCATGAAGAAGATGGGAATTCATTCTATTATCCGTAAAAAAAAGAAATACCAGTCGTCCAGACCGGAGACAACAGCGGAAAATAAGCTGAAGAGGGAATTCAATGCAACGAAACCTAATGAGAAATGGGCTACGGATGTTACGGAATTCAAGGTTCCTGAGACTGGCAGGAAACTATATCTCAGTGTCATCATTGATCTATATGATCGATTTCCAGTTGCGTATGTCATAAGCGGAAGAAATGACAATAAGCTCGTGTTTGACACATACGATAAGGCTCTCAAAGATAATCCGGATGCCAGGCCGATTTTTCATTCTGACAGAGGTTTTCAGTACACGAGTAAAATATTTCAGAAAAGGCTTCGTGAACAAGGCATGGAACAGTCTATGTCCCGTGTTGGACACTGCATTGATAATGGTCCTACTGAAGGATTGTGGGGGATTATCAAATCAGAGATGTATTATGTATAAGATAACCGACGAGGTATCTTTACGTTCGGCAATCGACAAATATATAAAGTTTTATGCCGAAGAAAGACTGCAGGAAAGATTCCATTGCAAAACGCCACTGGAAGTACGAAGCGAAGCATTATCGGCGGAAGCCCCGACACAATATCCGATACTTATGGAATTCTTATATACAGTAAAAGGTATTCCCTCTGATAAAGTGGAGTTCAGTACCCTTGATGATAAGTTGATCATGGAGTTCTTAAGCTGGATAGAAACAGAGCGTAGCTGCAGTGTCAGCACCAGAAACCAGAGGCTCTCTGCTATTGCAGCATTCTCTATATATGCACAGAATAGAGATTTTGGTTCAGCAGTTACTTTCAGAAACTGTGTACTAAAAGTTCCAAAGAAGAAAGTGCCTCGCAAAGGCAGAAGCTCATTCACAAGGGATGAAGTCAAAACTCTATTCGAATTACCCAATTCAAGTAATGAAATCGGATTAAGAGACAAGACTTTGCTGTGTTTTATGTATGCTAGCGGGACGAGAGCACAGGAGGTATGTGATTTGACAGTTGGGGACATACAGTTCTATCCTGATAGAGCCGGTATCAACATACATGGTAAAGGTCAAAAGGTGCGCCGCATAGGTATTCCATGTGATGCTTCAAATATGTTGAAGAAATATATTGAACATCGTAGAATAATCAATGATAGAGAGCGGCATGTGTTCTCAAGTCAGACACATGAGAAGATGTCCGTTTCCTGTATTGAGGAAATATACTCCAAGTACATTGACAAGGCAAAACGAGAGTATCCTGAAATGTTCAAACATAATTACACGCCACATTCCATGAGGCACACTACTGCCACCCATATGCTTGAAGCAGGGGTTCCGCTTATTGTGGTTAAAAACTTTCTTGGGCATGTATCCTTGCAGACTACTCAGATATATACAGAGATAACGCAGGATACCATGAACAAACAGCTTAAATCGTGGAATGACAAATGGTTTCTCAAGGATAATTCTCATTTTAAGAACACTAATGGCAAAAGTAACATACCGCAATTCTTAAGGTGAAAAGTAGTTATTGTTATTCGGGATTTAAAGCGGAGAACTGCCGATTTACGCTGATGTTGGCAGTTCTCCTAGAATAACAATACTTCTGGGATAATGGACCTTATTCCAGTTCTCGAATAAGTCTCATGCCAGAAGACCTTTTGCAGAATTCATAAAGTCTGTCGGGCAGGACACTGCCAAAGGATCGCTTGCGCAGGAAGCATACAGCATGATCACAGAGATCATGCACATCGATAATACCTTTGATGACCTCCCTGCTACAGACCGTAAAAAGCAACGTCAGCTTGTTCTTTCAGAAAAAGTGGATGCTTATTTCGCATGGGCAAAACAAAAGTATTCCCAGGTAACCCATAACAGTACCATTGGCAGGGCTCTTGCTTACAGCATAAATCAGGAAGAGTATCTTCGTGTGTTTTTATCCGATGGACATATCCCAATGGATAATAACTATGCAGAACAGGCAATCCGGCCCTTCACAATTGGTAGAAAAAACTTCGTAATGATTGAATCTTCCAACGGTGCAAAGGCTAGTGCAATCCTCTACAGTCTGGTTGAAACGGCAAAAGCGAACATGATAAATACTTTTGAATATTTCAATCTGCTGCTCACTGAGATTCCTGAGCATATGGATGACAAAGATCTCAGTTTTATTGATGATCTTCTTCCATGGTCACCCAGAGTACAAAAGGAATGTCTCAGCCGATACAAAAAGTCTTAATTTTTCAATGTTCATATCTATTCTGTAAAGATCTGTTCAATCCTCGCTAAAATGCGGGGATTTTTGATACCTAGTACTCATGTTTGAGGATTTACTTCAAAGGCACCTGTTGCATCATCATTGCATATAGCGAACTGCGCCCATGTTAAATTAGGATAATTTTCTTCAATATTATTTACCATGTACAAATTGTTCCCTTTCTTATAATCAAAAAACATAAAATAATTTGTATTCTACAAAAGGACAGGTCAAAAACAGACCTGCCCATCTATAATAATATTTCATTATTTTACTACACAAAAATCATAATAATGATATTATTTTTCTCCGTAAAATCCAGTGTCAGATAATTCCATCCATTTTAGGTACATTTCTTTATAATGTTCTTTTATAAAGGCTCTTATTTTGCGTACTTCACGCTCTGTAAGAGTTCCCTGCTTTTCCACCGTGGTATCACCGTTACTTTTTACAAAAAATTTAGCTGAATCGGCTTCGGTCAATTTTCTATCACTTGCATGTACATGCATTGCTTCGATCACACAGCTTGCGGTATAATACAGGTAATAACCGCACACTTTAAATTCATAATATTTGGGCACGGCTATTCCTCCATAAATTGTTTGTTATTTAAATAATAATCTAATACAATTTGATTTTCGATATCGTCCATGTTCGTTTCAACAATTTTATCATTATAAATTACGGCTGCATGATTTAACTGATTCAGATTAAGAACACGAATATATTTGTTTTCCTGCGTAAAAGCATAACCATTAATAATCATGTCTGCTTTATCGGCTACATTTTTTATATCAAGCTGCATAGTCAATGCGAACCTCCTTGATCGGATTTAAAAATTCATCTACATCATAATATAAATTTTGCAAGATTGGTATCAGATCGATATACTCTTCCATTTCATTAAGGTTTTTATATTTTGCAGTTACGACCAGGTATCCATGATCCCATTCTTTAATACTTGTATATTTTTCTAATTTCGAAGAAGTTACAAAGCGAATCACTTGATTTCTAAAGATGAAAATCGTATACTGATGATCGCTTTTTAAAACGGCACAATCTTCTTTTTTTTGTACATTCATCCGTCAGACACCTCCGATTTTTTATGAACATATTATAGCATTGTTCATTACTGTTGTCATTCAGTTTCTTAGTAGTA
Organism: Ruminococcus sp. AF31-8BH; assembly: GCF_003460605.1. Taxonomy (GTDB): domain Bacteria; phylum Bacillota; class Clostridia; order Lachnospirales; family Lachnospiraceae; genus Blautia_A; species Blautia_A acetigignens. The sequence goes on along the minus strand of NZ_QTVN01000023.1, from coordinate 17,083 downwards.
GGCGGAAAATCTGTACTGAAGGAAAGTAATTTTTTTATAGTTTGAGATAATATGAACAATTTCTAGGAAAGCAAAATGCACTTCTGTTCTGCTTTGAAATCTCTATCTGAGAGTGTAGACTGCCCTTTGAGATTTTGGACAGATTCGACATGACCTGAGTGCAGACTGTTATTTTGACATTAAAATTGGAATTTCCCAGATTTTATGCGGATTGCGGAGACATGAAGCGGCTATTTTTTCATTCAGAAAAGCCGCTGTTTTAGTGTACGATAATGCTACAATGAAGGGGGTATTGAAATAAAAAGTTTAGTCAAAAGTTGTTTTAAAATATGGTCAAAAATGGTCTTTGATCAGCGTATCATTTCGTAACGTTTGGTACCAAATAACACGAAAAGGCACTAAAATTTCGTACCAGACAACACGAAATATTGCTATATACTAACAGAAAGTAAAAAGTGGAAATAGTATGTCACAGACATCCGGGAAGCAAAATGCGACCCGGGTGGTCACCTCTTTTTTATCCTTCATTATGGAGTTGACTTCACCGCCAATGTATCTTGCAGCCTTATCAACTTTAAGTAAAATTTCATCACTTAGTGCTAATTTTCTCATAGTTTTCCTTTCGTATTTTGTATATATCTTACAATAAAGGCGGCAGGGTTTGCAAAACATAGATTGTTGCCATAGAATATCTGCCTGATTTAGAGCTTATTGATAATCTGTAAAAACAAGCCCTATTTTTTAGCTCATTATGGGGCTAAAAAGTGGGTTTGGTCACTTTTTTAGTGAAAAACAGCTTCACTATTTAGAAAATGCAAAGCTATTTTCCATATAATGCCCGTTAACAGTATTTTTTATTATATAACAGGAGGTAAGGGAAGCGCAAGCTTTGTTTGCAAAATCGGCTTGAATATAGAATCATGTTGGAAATATTTTAGAAAAAGAGGCTTTTTTAGCTTGCGATAGGATCAGAAGCCAGCCGTGGTCACTCAATATGGAAGAAATTCAAGTGTTTTTAGCTTGGGCATACAATTATAAACCAGTTTGGTCACAAAAATAGAGAAAGCCCTATTGAAAAACAGATATTTTTTTGCCTGACATGGAAAGAAAAACAGTTTTGGTCACTCAATTTGTGCGTTGTATCTGCCTGCATCGGAGATGGATGATCTTCATTGGTAATAAAATACGGCATAGCCGGGTAAGCTGACTATGCCGTATTTTCAAAAGTATGTTGTTCCTGTAAGATCCATAAGATCGTGCTTATCAATGGGAATCTCGCAGGCACCAGAGTTCATGGGAGTCTCATACCCTAAAGAATCTTCTAATTCGTCTATCTCTTTGTCTGTTAAACGTATCTTTAGAAAGCTCCTCCATGGAAATGCAGGAAAGGAGCATTTGGACAGGATACGTTCATAAGGTTTCTTGATAAAATTCTCCTGCTGTTGTTTCCCATTCTGGCTCCAGATCAGATACCGGAATGGATTAAATTCCGGATCCTGCTCCTGTAGTGCTTTTAGACGATTTTCCTGATTTTTGATTTCGTTCATTATAATATCTGGCAGGTATACTGTTTTGGTATTTTCCCTGGACAATACGATATTGGAACGGGGACCGTTGTAGTCTTTGTGAGTCCTCGGCAGATCAAGGCAATGATTATCAAGGTCGATATCATCAAAATGAATCCGAACAATCTCTGCAATCTGCAGGCCAGCAGTGGCGGACAGGAGCATGGGAAGATAAAGCGTTGGGGCATTCCATTTGGAAATCTTCAGTAGCTGCAAAAGCTGCTGGAAAGAATAAGCTTCGGAAGTATCGTAAGAAACACTACCGTCCCAAATTCTCAGCCCACTGGATCTTATGGCATTGGCAGCAGCCGTACCATTGTCCTGTCCTGCACAGTATAATTCCATGGCATTCCGAAAGAAACTGGATACTGCATCATACAACATAGAATATTTTTCCATCGGAAAGTTTTGGGTATCAGGGATCTCGGTCTCTTTCAGGATCTTTATCAGTTCGTCTGTGGTTACATCATTTATGCGTTTATCGCCCAGAACGGGAATAATGTATTTTTTGATAAGGCTATGATAACTTTTGTTATAATCAAGGGCATGACGCCAGAAGGACTGGAATTCTTTTACGGTACATTTAAAGACGGGAATCCGCTTCTCTTCCGCCTGCTGTTTATAAAACGGGTACATAGCCAGTGCTTCTTCTTTTGTTTGGTGATATTTTGTCTGCACGGTCAGAACCTTTCCGGATTCAAAAGTACATTTTATGCGGTAACAATACCGTCCACGGCTTTTGATGTAAGTTGGATTTGACGGGAGGTTTGCAGACTGCATTTTGCCGTAGAAAAAAGCATTCTTGTATTTCACATTTGTTTTTGTAGCCTGAGCCATTTGCTAATTCTCCTTTCCGTGAGTTCCATCGACTAAAAAAGGACCGATCTGGACACCGCCGGTTAAATAACGTATTTTTTCGAGGGAACAGTTTTTTTGAATCAGGAACCATACGAACATATTACTAAGGTCACTCATTGTGATGGACGGGAGCCCATTCTCTCTGGTAATGGATTTTAGCTTTTTTTCCTGCTGGCGGCGGACGAGTTCTTCACCAATAAAATCAGGGACTTGAAAATCCCGGATCCTTTCCATATCCAACTGCTTATAAATGTAGCTGGAAGCATCTGGGGATGGCTGCTTGTTTTTGATATACTGGTGATGGATTTCCAGCACACGGGTACAGGGAGTGAAGTCTTTATAGGTAAGGCCAAGGATCTCTCCTGTATGCAGGCCGCAGAACAAGGCAAGAAGGAATTCCAGACGGTGAGGGCAGGAACTGCTGTATACCGCATTCAGAAAAATTTTAAGCTGTTCGCTGGTATAGAGTAATACGGTTGTTTGGGGCTTTTTATAAGCGGCAGGTGAAGGTGCGGGATTGCAGCTGACTTCTCCGTGTTTCCATATATCATTTGAAAAAAGCTGCAGCAGTTTGGCTACGGCATATTCGGTACCTTCACAATAGGCTTTGCAGGCATTGATCAGATCTTTGAGATATTTTGCATCGACGTTGTGAAGAAGCGGATCTGTTGTAATGTTGGGATCGATTATGTTGCGGATGATCCAGCGGTTCTTTATAATTGCATTTTCGCTGCAATTATATGCAAGGTATATTTTATAAAAATAATAGCTCAGGTATTCGTTGAAAGTAAAAGGGCAATGGTTGGCATTTTTCAATTCCACAAGTTCCTTTGTAGAAATACGTGCTGCTTCTTCGCAAAGTGTTTCAGCCGTACTGTGCTGCAAAATGCCGTTATGGGTAACGGAACGGATTGTTAGCGAATTAGGGTCTACTGTTCTGGTGCGATAGCTCCATAAATGTTCATGTGATAAAAATACGTCTTCTGTTCGGTTCATAAAATCCTCCTGAAAAATTATATAAGACAAAATGTTTAAGGGTGATCTGCGGCAGGCTGCCCAGGCAGGAAAATGTGTTGTCTTCATCATAAATATGTCTGAAAATGGTCGTTTTGTTCTGCAAAAAATATATGTTCCTAATTATAATATGTATGATTTTGGTAAATATGGTCTGTTTTTGTAAGAAAACATTTAAAACTTGATAAAAGGACAATCTGACTGGAATTAACTGTTCATGGGATAAAAGAAAAGGCGCACAATGCAATAGCTACATTATGCGTCTCATGAGAATAATTTGTTTCAAAGGAAGTGCCTATTTAATAAAGAACCATTTTTTATAGATAGAGTCATCCGGAAGAAAAAGTATTTTGGGGTCGTAATCATCCGGAAGAAGGTAATTGGCAGAAACATACTCTTCTATTGCTTCGGAGATATCGTATGCGCTCAGATTTTTTGTTGCTACATAGACTTTGCTGGTAAAATCCGGGCTATAATGTCCAAGACATTCAGAAATTGTTTTCATATTGATCTTATATCCTGCCAGGATGGTTGCATAACTGTTACGGAACTTTCTCCAGGGAAGCCTTGGAAAATCACACTGTTCGGTCAGCCGGTTATAGGCTTTCGCATAAAAGCTCCGGTGGTAACACTGTCCATTTTCACGGCAGCAGAGATATCCAAGATCCAGAAAAGATGGATTTTCGGTCCTGTGCTTCTCATAGCGTTGCCGCTCAAACAGGATCTCTTCCAGGACAAAATCAGCAAGTTCTACAGTCCGTCTGCTTCTTTTTGTTTTTAGTTTAAGTTCTTGCGAAAGGACAGGTCTATTCGAAGACTGTTCGTTGGGATATATGCTTCTTCCTAGCTGCCGTTCCACGGAAATTTTTTTATTAAGGAAATCAATGTTCTCATACCGCAGGGCGATAATTTCTGATATCCGTAATCCGGCGGTGGCAGCCAGGAGCATGGGAAGATACAGCTGAGGCTCCTTTTCCCGGCAGAGGCACAAAAGATGGGAAATCTGTTCAATCGAGTAAACTGGTGAGCTGCGCTTCCTGGTCATGGTAGAGATATTTTTTCGCCTTAATTCAGCAGAAAGTCCATCGTATATATTGTACGGAAGGTAATTGTGGCTTTGGGCATAACGTAATGAACCGGTGATCATACCGATGGCAGTCCGCTGCAGATCTTTAGAGGAAATTTTATGCAAGACTTTTACCAGATCTTCCCTTTTTAGTTTATTTAGCCATTTAGCACCAATAACAGGATTGATATAGTTCATTATGAGATTGCGGTACATGATAAAAGTATTGTAAGTAATATGTTTATCATGGATCATATGGTAATACAGCCAGTAATCATAAAATTCTCTGACGGAATAAGAAAATGAAACAAAGGTTCCTTTGGAAATCTGCATAAGTGTCTCATCCCTTTTCTGCCGGGTAAGTATCTTGTCGGGATAGCCGCTGCGTTGTACTATTTTTGTATTACCTGACTCAAAAATAAGGAAAAGACGGAAACTATAGTTTTTTCTGGATTTCAAATATACCACATCCCCCATAGATCTTCCAGAAACAACATTGCCATAAAAAAATGTCTTGTTTACATCAGGTATTGGATAGGTCTTTTTTCTGCTCATCAGTATGCTCCTTTGTATCCTGGTATTCTGGTTCTTAAAAACGGATCTAAGGAATCACCAATAACTGTGCCAATCTTTGGCTCTTCATTGGGGAACATACTGCAGAAGTTTAGTGTGGTACTCAGTTTCGTATGGCCGAGAATAGCGGATATCGCTTCCATGGAAAAATCCTGATTTACAAGGAACTGTGCAAACATATAACGGAGATCACCCATTCGGACGACTGGAAGGCTGGGCGCGATGGATACACGTTTTAAAGCAGAATTAAAGGTTTCAATGGATTTGATTCTTGCGGTTGACCCAAGACAGATAAATTGTTTAAAATCAGATGGTTGATTTGCGAGAATCAGTTTATTTTCTTTCTTACGCTTGGAAAGTTCATGGAAAATAAAAGAAGGGATCTTTAAGATACGGTTCTGCCTGGTACCAGATAATTTCCTGATACCGCTCAATGTGGAAGATAGAAGACTTATAGGACGCATCTGCCATTGCTGCCACCATGCGGTTTGCCCAGTAGAAGTTATCTGTGGAAACCTCTCCCGTTGTGTTGGAAAGATACTCCGGTGTTGTCGTCACATCGGTGTAGAACGGAACCAGCACATTGAACGCATTTGACGCAAACGCAATCCACTGCAGAATGCCGTTGTCTCCTTTGTGATCCGGGCGCATCTGGATGACAGAAAGGAAATCGGTCCGGTTGACACCGATGGAGCGGTATGCTCCCTTCCATGATTTATCGCCGTATGCGGCATACGGGTCGTACGGTGTTCCCTGATAGTGGGAGGACAGTACATATTTCACATCCTCTACGGTGATCTTCTTCTCCGGAACCATCATCCACGGAATATCATCGGATACCGGTGTGTAATCGGCATCCGGTCCGTCCCATTTTTTCGTGTGCGGGTTCAGATAGCGCTCCATGAACCAGGCACGCGGTGTATTGTAAACGTGATCGGAATCGTCGTGGCTTCCGAAGGCATCGCGCGGATTAAAATTTCCGTCCATAGAAAGATCCAGATGATATGTTTCAATAAATTCTTTCAAATCCGCTGAGCACATATATTCCTTCTGCTCGCCGAGTGCATCCTCCAGATCAAAATGGTCGATGCCAAGCTGGTTCGGCATGGCTACATAATGGTCATCCGGCACTTTCACTGCCATCCAGTGATGGCCGCCGATCGTCTCCAGCCACCAGATCTCATCGTGGTCCTGAAATGCAATGCCGTTCATCTCGTATGTACCATACTGCTCCAGCAGACTGCCCAGTCTTTTGACACCTTCCCTGGCACTTTTAATATAAGGAAGAACAATATAAACAAGGTCCTCCTCGCCGATTCCGCCCGGAACCTCTTCTTTTCCGTCTTCCGCCGGCTGATAAACAACAAGCGGATCAGCCCCCAGCACACGCGGATTCGATGTGATTGTCTCGGTCGCAGTCATACCGACCTGCGCTGCATTTACGCCGCTTGCTGCCCAGACACCCTCGCCTTTTTCTGCATTTGGCACTGCAGTGTACCGCATCGGATTGTCCGGAAGCTCGATGGTCAGATGAGAAATCTCGGTTTTATATGTTCTCGCCTGCTCCTCCGGGTGAATCACCACAAATTTTTTCGATGTATAATGACCCGCACCGGAATCGTCATTTCGCGCGATCATGGTGGAACCGTCATACGATGCTTTCTTTCCAACTAAAATGGTTGTACAAGGCATAGCTATAGCCCTCCTTTTGCTGTCTTATGCTTCCGATTATGACACTATAAGCTGCGATTTGCAAGCACCATGTTATCTGTCGTTTTCTTCCTTTTTTACAAAATAAACCGTATCAATTCCTTCTCCCCGGTCATCCTTCAGCCGCCTGACAAGACCATATCCCAGTTTGTCCAAAATATGCTCCTGTGCCCCGTTTGTAGACCAGGTACGGAGAGTAATCCGGCTTCCCGGAAATTTTGCCGCGATGTCCTTTTCTGCTTCTGCATACATTACCTCCGAAATTCCCTGTCCCCGGTAATCCGGCCAGACGCAGAGGGTGGTCAGATAGCAGGAATCCGGATATGCTTCCAGATTCTCACAGTTAAAATGATCCTTCCAGGTCATAAAGGCCCGCACAACTCCCTCTTCCTTCCACAGCACCACATGCTGACTGCAGATATTCTCCAGATATTCTGCAATTCCATCCGTCTTTTCTTCTGTCTCGGCCCAGTTCGTCTGGGATGTACTGTTGCGGTGGGAAAGCGGCGGAACAAAATCCTGATCGCACAGCTCCAGCAGCTGCCGGATTTCTTCTCTCTCTTTTTGATCCTCTATCCCGTCCCTTACAACGATTCTGCTCTCACAGCACATCCAGGGAAGCCGGCATACGAGTGCTGCTGCTGCACACATGCCATCTTCTACGCTGGCGGCATCGAGCCATTCTTCTCTGGTATGTGCTCCCCCGCCCCGGCAGAAACCAACGCAGATGGCAGGAATATGCCGCGACAATGGGATATTACAGTCTGTGGATGCTTCGGAGCATACCGGCTCTTCCCCATCGGCTGCCTTCAGCGTTTTCTGTGCACACCGCGTCATACGCGCCATCTGGACAGGATCGGTTTCTCTTGCGCACGGCCGCTTTCCGACGAGCTCACAGGAATACTGTACCTCCTCACTCTGGCGTGCTGCTATGGTCTCCTCCAGATATGTTTCGCAGGCTTCCAGACTCCGGTAATCTTCCGAACGGAATTCAAACAGCATGGAGGCATCCTGCGCAATCGTATTGACGGAGGTTCCTCCCTCTATTTTTCCCACATTGTATGTCGTATGAGATGCTGCATCCGTCTGAAAACGGTAAAGCTCTCCGATCAGGCCCGCAAGCTCTGCAATGGCATTTTTTCTTCCGAAATTCAGAAAGGAATGACCGCCCTTTGTTTTTGCCGAAATCCGATATCGGACAGATCCGATGCAGATGGGATACATTTTATCCCGATACAGATCAAAGGCTGCCATTCCGCACAGATTTTCTTCATAATGGTCGACAAGTGCGCGGACGCCGCAGAGATTGCCAAGCCCTTCTTCTCCCAGATCCGCTGCAAAAATCAGACCACAGGGAAGTTCCGGCTCTGTCTCATGAACGTATTTTGCCGCCATCAGAAGCATCACGACATTCACGGTATCGTCTGTGATACCGGGACAACGCCAGATCATTCCGTCTTCTTTGATTTCCAGCGGTTCCTCCAGCGAAAACACGGTGTCCAGATGCGCCGTATACAGAACCTTCTTTTCCTGTTCCGGCCGATACTCCCAGATTACATTTCCAAGCTCATCCGTATGAACCGATTCCATGCCCTGCCGTTTCATCCACTCCACACAGTATGCGATTCTCTGCTCCTCTTTTCCCGTTTCCGTCGGGGTCAGTGTCAGCTCCCGCAGCGTCTGCAGCGCAAGTTCTTTGTTGTTCCGGCAAAACTTTCGGTATTCGTCTTCTATTTCCCATTTTTTACGCATGAAGTACAATCCTTCCTTCTTTGTATTCCCATTCTGTTCCATATCTCCTGCTCACGCGGGTGAGATATTCTGCAATTTTTTCTGCTGTTTTTTCGTCTGCCACATACGGAATATTTTTTTCTGCATTTTCCCTGTCCATACCAAGCTCGACCGGCAGCAGCTCCAGATGTGTGCATTTTTCCTGACAGATTTCGAAATACGGCAGCACGCTCCGATAGACCTCAGGAATTTCATAGAGAGAATGCGAGGACTGCTCCTGCCGCCTGGCAATTCCGATGGATGCTGCTGTATGAATATTCAGACCATATTTTTCCATGTAGTCTGCAGGCAGAAGGCGTACATACTGATTTTCAAAGATAAAATTTCCGAGACAGTAGAAAATCGGACAGTCATGATACAGTTCGATTCCCTTCGGCTGATGCGTTCCGCCCCCGATCACCGCGCTGGCGCCCGCATCGATGCAGGCGTGCGCAAATTCCTCCAGAAAATAATCCGCTTCCTCGTCATTGTCCTTACGGATTTCATGTGAATGTACCATAACCAGGACTGCCTCACATGTCATCTTCGCTTCCCGGATTGCATCGACGGTGCGTTTCACATCGATCGGATTCGGGCTGGAGCTTCTTCCCTCTGTTCCGTCCTTGCTGATTTCAAACATTTTCCCGCCAAATTCCATGACACCCTCGGGAAGCGGAGCGATAAATCCCTCCTGCCGGTGCAGATCCCGCAGTCCGTTGATTCCGGTCACCTCTGCAATCTTTGCAAGATCCTGCGCATGTTTTTCCGTAATGGTATATTTTTCCGAAAAACGCAGCGGATTTAAGCCCGGCCGGCCCGGCTGCCGTTCCGTCTGGCTTCCCGCCCTGGCTGCATTCTCAAAGGTAGAACAGATATCAATCACCGCAATCTGTCCCGCTGTTGTGTCCAGAATGGCAGGACGCGATGCTTCGTAAAGATTTTTGCCTGCTCCGGCATATGCCACATCCTTTTTTTTCAGTTCGCTGATCGTAGATGCCAGTCCTTCGTAGGAATAATCCATCGTATGATTATTCGAAATCCCAAGAAAATTAAAACCGTAACGCAGGGTATCTTCCAGACACTTCGCATCTGCCGTCAGCCATGTTCCGCCGGAATACGCCGATGCGTAACAGCTGCCGTCCGATATCGTCGTTTCCAGATTCGCCATCCGAACCTCTCCCTGCATCAGAAATTCGCGAATTGGCAAAACATCCTGATATCCCGGCAGAAGCCGTTTCATAATCAGAATATCACCTGCCGCCGATACTCTTATTGTTCTGTTCATTCTTTTTTTGCCTCCCGAACGATTCCTGCTCTCTGCTTTTGGAATCGCATCTTTATCCATTCTTATTTTTTCGTAACGGTTCAAAAGTCCCATCCCGGTTTTTCTTTTCTCTTACATGGTTCCAAATCGTTACCTTTTCTCTCTGTATCTGCTGCTTCTTTCTACCAGATCCGCAAAAAGGCGGTTCATCTCCGGCGCTGAGTGGATCAGCCCTTCCGGATGCCACTGTACAGCCACAATCTGTCCGTTGCGGCTTTCTATCGCCTCGATGGTTCCATCCGGCGCCGTTGCTGAAACCACGATGTCCTCTCCCGGCGTGCGGACTGCCTGATGATGCATGGAGTTTACCGCATGGGTTCCTGCCCCGAGAATTTCTGCCAGATGGGTTCCCTCTTTAATTTCCACATGGTGATGCAGATACGACCGCTCCAGGGACTGCAGATGCAGAATTGTAGTTTCCTTCTGTGTATAGATATCCTGGTACAGATCACCGCCGCACAGGACATTTAAAAACTGAATTCCTTTGCAGATGCCAAGCATAGGCATTCCCATCTCTTTTGCTGCCCGTCCAAGTGCAAACCAGGCCTCGTCGATCTCCGGACGGATCGTCTGGATCTGCGGTTTTGGCTCTTCTCCATAATACCACGGATTTAAGTCCTCTCCGCCGGGAACCAGAATTCCGTCGCACACAGCAAGTATGCCTTCCGGATCCGCTTTCATGGCAACTGCCGGAATTGCCATAGGAATTCCGTCGTTGTTCAGAACTGATTCGATATAATCGCTGTTGACATACATTCTCTCCGCACTTGAAAAAAGTCCCGGCTGTGTTTTATACGTATTTCCCAAGATTCCAATGATCGGTTTTCTCACTTGTAAACTCTCCTTTTTTACCAGATATGCCGAAAACGGCTTCACCTTTCCTGTGAACCCGCTTCCGGCATTCTTTTTTCTTTCGTTATCCGATTTTTTTACAGTACATCCTGATGGCAGATATGACGGATTTTTTCTTCATCCAATGCCCGGATCACATTTGCTGCCATCGCACTTGCCGCTTCAAGATCTTCTCTTGCACAGAAATTATAATGGCTGTGCGCATAGCGGGATGGAACACCAAGCACCAGACACGGAACTGCTTTTCCTGTCACGCTGATTTTTGCTGCGTTTGTACTTCCGCCTCTTCTTACACTCTCCTGGTATTTGATGCCGCATTTTGCTGCCACTTCCTCAGCCAGTGCAATAAACTGCGTATTGGAAATATAGCTGTTGTCCAGAATACGGATCTGAACACCCTTTTTCATGCATCCCTGTGCCTGTCCTGCGCTGATGAAAAAGTCATCGGAAGGAGATCCCTCAAATACAATGGCAAGGTCCGGTTTTACGATCTGACTCGTGACCACTGCACCGCGGGTTCCGACCTCCTCCTGCGCTGCAAAGGCGCCGACAACATTAACCGCAAGAGAAGCCTGCTCCTTTTCCAGCTGTTTCATCGTATCTACGATGCACGCGCAGCCGGCACGGTTGTCAAAGGCTTTTCCGAAGCAGATTTCATGCTCTGCATCGTATTCAAAGGTCACATCCGGCATCATCGGATCGCCGATATGGATTCCGAAAACATTTTCAACCTCCTCGCGGCTGGTTGCTCCGACATCCACATACATTTTTTCAATTTCCAGAGTCTGGCTGTTGCGTTCTGCTGTTGTCATGAAATGAACCGGTTTCGCGCAGATAATACCATGTACCATCTTTCCGGATCTGGTGCGGATCCATACCGCATGTGCCGGAAGGCTGGTCAGGTGGAAGCCGCCAAGCATGATAATGCCGAGGCATCCGTTGTCCTGGATATTCTGTACCATGAAACCGCATGCGTCCAGATGGGCATCCAGCTGGATGACCGGACGGGAATCCTTCTCTGTTCCCGGCATCCGCACATACAGGTTATTCATTGCGTCATTTTCCACATCAAACTCTTTGCAGTAATCTGCGATGGTACGGATGACATCCTCCTCGAATCCACTTGGTCCAAATGCATCGGAAAGCTTACCAAACATTTCTATATCCATTGTTTTATCCTCTTTTCTTTGGGTTTCTGTCAGATTTATATTTTTAATATACAACAAAGCAATGTGCTGTGACAATATCCATCCAGCGGTCTGTCTCCAGCTTATTTGTGAAGGTATCTACCTTCTGCATTCCCGGATAAAACGACATCGTGTACGCTTTTTTCCAGTCTTTGTAGGTTACCTCATACGTAAAGTGCTCAGGAAGGGCCACCTGGCACTCTTTTTTCTGTCCGGCAACTGCCTTTTTTACCCCTTTCCGGATTTCGGAAATCACCTTTCCTTTCGCTTTGCACCATGTTGCCGCACCGACACCATGCTTCGTTTCCACCGTCGTAATGCCTGGAACCAGTTCCTTGGCCTGCCGGCAGATCTCTTCATCTCCGGAAAGGAACAGCACCGGTACGTGATGTGATGCTGCCGTATAGCTGTTCAGCATGCACTCACTCATCACTTTTCCATTCAGATGGATATACAGGCTGTTTCCTGTCGATGTGTGACTGATCGAAAAATTCGGATCTCCTGCCGGTGCATGGTATCCAAGATACAACACACCGTCATAGCTGTCATCGATGCCATACATCATATTATACGGATGACCGCTCTTTCCCCGGATCAGGGTGACATATTCCGGCATTTTCAGCGGGTCAATGTTAGATGCATCTCCGTGACCGTCCTTTACAACGATCTCATCCGCGCCCGCTTCATGCGCTGCTTCGCATGCCGCAACGACCTCTTCGGTCATCTCCTCTGCGAATCTCTGGTATACGCTTTCCTTCTTATGTGTTTCATCGGTCAGTGCCACTCCGGCACAGCCCTCGATGTCTGCACTGATAACTTTTTTTTACAGCCCCTTTGCTTAATCGGAATTATAGATGTAATGCGTCACTATGTCAAAGCATTCTTCCTGTTTTTTTCTTTTCTTTTTTGTATTTTTGCATTTAGGTTGTTTATTTTCGTCAAAAATGGTATAATTATCCTAATTTTTAACCCATTACCACTTTTTAGCAGGAAAAGAGGATCCTTTATGAACAGAACGCAAAAACTTGGCAACGTATTGATCATTTCTTCCCGGAAACGAATGCTTTCCGAATTTCAGTCTTATCTTCACTCCGTGCTCGGTGAATATCTCACCTTCAATACCCTTTTAAGGGAACAGGCCACAGACCCCTCTCTCTTCCGGGGATACCAGTGCGTCCTTTTTCCAACCGCCCGTGCATTGGAAACCTTTCCGCTTACCATCGACTCCTCCATTTTGCAGCTCGCCTGCGACCGTGTCTTCAACCATATGTTTCTGGATAAAATCATTCAGATTCCGCCGCATGAACGTGTCTATCTGGTAAACGACGATAAATCCTCCACTCTCGATATCATTTCCCAGCTTGAGGAATGCGGCATCACACAATATGACTTTGTTCCGTTTTATCCCGGATGCAAGGATACCGAGTCTGACATTCAGTTTGCCATTACCGCCGGCGAGCCGCAGCTCGTTCCTTCCCGCATTCCGAATGTGCTGGATATCGGCAACCGTATCATCGATATTTCTACTATTTTACAGCTCTGCGAATATTTCAACATTCCTCTGCAGACCGTAAACCGTGTATCGCGCAATTACGTCAATCAGATTCTTCACACCGTCAAGACCTCAGAAACCTACTATACCAATTATGTGCAGACCGAACAGCTCATGCAGGTGATCCTGTTCTCTCTTCCCGTTGGCGTCTGTCTGTTTGGCGCGGATGGCCGCATTCAGTTTATGAACGCTAAATTTGCACATGCCTTCTCTCTTCCCTCCTCCAATTTTGAAGGGCAGCCTTTTTCGGAATGTCTTCCGCCTGCCTACGCAGATACTGCTTTCGACCGCAACGGCGACTGGACCATTCTCCTTTCGGATCAGAAGACACAGATTACGTTAAGCGTTCTTTCTATGGTGTTTCCGGATACAGAGCCTGTTTTCCTTGCGTTTCTTCCCGGGGGCAGATCCACGGAGGCACCGGCAGCTGAAGAAGAAAAAACGGAAGAAAGCACTTTTTTTGCTTCCTCCCGTACATTTTCTCTTTCCCTTTCCCACGCAGATTCCGTCCAGAATCTGATGACGCAGGTCAGACATCTTGCACTTTTTGATTTTCCGATTCTGATCCAGGGGGAAAGCGGTACACAGCGCCGGACACTCGCACGTGCAATCCACAATTTTTCGCGCCGCCACCATTATCCGTTTTCCGTTCTTCACTCTCCGGGAAATAATCTGACCGAAGCCTCCCTGCTCCGGCTCCTTGCCGAAACCAACCATGGCACACTCGTTCTTTCCCAGGTGGACCGTTTCCCGCTTGCCATTCAGGATCTGCTGGTCAATGTTCTTACCAATGTTTATGGAAATTTCTTTTCCGCACCGGAAACACACCGTTTCGATGTGCGGATCATTGCCATTGCAGATGATAACCTTTACAAAAAAGTAGAAAAAGGAACCTTCCTGCGGGAGCTTTTTCATCTTTTAAGTGCTTCGGAGCTTCAGACCGTCCCGATCCGCAGACGCAGGGAGGATATTCCCGATCTTCTCAATTACTTTCTGCTTCAGTTTTTCCACAATTCCGATATGACCTGCGACCGGATCTTTTCGGAAGGGCTTCTGCGCTTTTTGAAGGAGTATGCGTACCCCGGAAATATTCATGAGCTGTACAATCTGTCCTGCAGCCTGTTTACCCGGTACAACAGTCATAAGCTGCAGCTTTCCGACCTGCCGACGTACCTCCGCTCCCGCCAGATGGCTGATGTTTCCCTCACCGATCTTCAATATCAGGTTCTCTCTTTCGTATCGATGCATCCGAAAGCAGGCCGCCTGGCCATCAAAAACGGACTGGCCGACGGAGAAACCTTTGTATCCGAAGCGGCTCTGCGCACCGTGCTAGGAGAGCTTTCTTCCGCCGGTTATCTCATCGTGCACCGCACAAAGGGCGGATGCGAAATCTCTGAACTGGGGCGTATGGTTCTGGAAAAATGATTTATTCCAGAAATCCCGGTTTTTCCAGAAACTCGGCAAGGCTGCGGTATCTGGCTCCGTCCAGGCCTCTTTTTTCCTTTGCGGTTACCATAGAGTTCAGGATTGCTTCTTCCGCAGCCTCTGCCGCAGCTTCAAATGCCTCGTTGATTTTTTCTTCTTTTATCCGGGCGCACGCTTCCACTTCACATGTACTCTTTGTATCCACGCGGTTTGCCGTTGTAAATCCGATCATGATTTCACCGCTTCCGTGACCGGTATAGGCTCCCGTTCTGGCGATTCCGACTCCGCAGCGGCGGATGATCCGGTACAACTGCCGCTCCGATACCGGAAGATCCGTCGCCAGAACCGTCATGATGGATCCCCGGTCTTCGGCGCTGCTTCCGCATTCTTCTTTCCGGATCTGTTCCAGGATCCTCTCCCCTGCCGGTTTTCCACTGATTTTCAAATCTCTGGTTGCCCCGAAATTCGACTGTACCAGTACACCGATGGTATATGTTTTTCCATCAAGTACCAGCGTGCGGGATGACGATCCGATTCCCCCTTTCAGTCCATAACAGATCGTTCCTGTTCCGGCACCGACAGCTCCTTCCGCAAAGTCTGTATCCGCCTGCTCCAGTGCCTGATACAGCTCTTTTTCCCCCACTACCCGGTTCCCAATCTCATTGATCCTCGAGTCGTTGCATTCTCCGACAACCGGATTGATGGAGAAAACATCTTCCCCTTCTTTTTTGGTCTGCTGTATCATCCATGAAATCATGGCATCCGCCACTTTTCCGACATTCAGTGTATTGGTCAGGGCAATGGGCGTTTCGAGAGTTCCGAGTTCCTGTATCTGTACAAGACCGCATGTTTTTCCGAAACCGTTATGCACGTAAGCAGACGCCAGGTATTTCTTTAGAAACGGATTCCCCTCTCCCGGTACAATCACCGTCACACCGGTATGCTGATTTCCGTCTTCCACCGTCGTATGGCCTACCCGCACCCCCGGTACATCCGTAATTTTGCTTCGCGGCCCGCTTTCATGGTGTCCGATCCGATATCCGTAATCGCTGATTCTTTTCTGTTTCATTCTGTTTCCTCCTTATCTTTTATAATAATCTCTCGGAATCTTCAGCCCAGTAAAATCAAGACTTTCAGATCCCTTTTTTTATAAAATCCCCCACTTTTTTGCAAAAATCGCTTGACAAATCTACCGAAAAATGCGGCGCTTCGCGCCCTTGATCAAAAGTACATTTTTCGATTGGAGGCGATTTTCTTGTTACCTGTTAATTGCGGCAGTCATGCTGACTACCAGAACTTTGTTGTTGAAAATCTTCGTAAATATTATCCTGATCCAAATGCCCTTACTCGTTCCACCTGGGATATCATTGAACGCTTTTGGCATCTTGATCTGTCGGATACAAATGTCCTTTTAGCTGATAAATATTCCAAGTTTGGCCCAGCTCCAAGAATTCCTTCCTGTATGCAGCGTTCTTACCTGTTATCCATTGATTTTAAAGTTTCCTCTATCACCGAATGGGCTGCGCAGCTTAAGATGAATCCTCTTTTCGCTATCCTCAGTGGTTTTCGGGTTGGTGACACTCCAGGTGTTGGCACCTTTTATGATTTTATGAAACGCTTATGGGATTCTGATGATCCCCATATGTCACCCCATATCCATCCGCTGAAAACAAAAGTGAAAAAGCCAGATGCAAAAGGAGAAAAAGCTCCTTCAGTTGAAAAAATAACCGTTGCTGAGCTTCTTCCCCAACTGGAAAAGACTTCTTTTTCCCTCGATGACCAGCCTTACGCTTCTCTTTTTAAAATCTATCAGAAAGAATTTCTGGATGTCTCCGTGAAAAAGGGCCTGATCCATAAGGATAATCTCGCCCTTGCCGGTGATGGGACTCCTGTTGCCACTTCCCACAGGGAACGCAAAAAACGCATATGCAAATGTAAGGAAAATGGCATCTTTGACTGTAACTGTGACCGTTACTTTTCTCAGCCTGACTGTGACATCGGCTGGGATTCCTCTCGCGACTGCTTCTATCATGGATATGATTTATATATGCTGGTCGATTCACAGAGTGATCTCCCGGTATTTCCCCATTATTCCTGTGCTTCAACACATGATCCGCATGGATTCCTTCAGGCCTTTTTTCGAATGAGATCTTTCCTTCCTGATTACAAAGTATCAAAAGTGCTTTT
>NZ_QTVN01000022.1:19240-67592 GCF_003460605.1 Ruminococcus sp. AF31-8BH | reverse complement strand
GTTCCATCGAACGAAGTGAGATGGAACTTCCGATTTATTCGCAAGGTTGAGAATGATTCAAAAGATTCCAAACGAGGATACA
The DNA here is from genome assembly GCF_003460605.1 of Ruminococcus sp. AF31-8BH. Classification (GTDB taxonomy): domain Bacteria; phylum Bacillota; class Clostridia; order Lachnospirales; family Lachnospiraceae; genus Blautia_A; species Blautia_A acetigignens. The sequence continues at coordinate 67,510 of NZ_QTVN01000022.1, read as the reverse complement.
GCATGTATGTAGTTTTGAAGGTACAGTAAGCAAACGGTAGCCGATTGGTTATCGTTTTTTTTATTGCCATAAAACCCTAATATCCTTAAGAAATTCTGAAGAAACCGAAATAAGGTTGCCTGCCAAATGGTTTTGTACTATAATGGGAACGTTGAAAAATGAAAGACTAGAGGACAAAAAAATGAGCAGATTATCAGTAGTTTTGCCCGCTTACAACGAAGAACTGATGGTAGGAAAAACCTGCCGGGTCCTTCATGAGGTTTTAACAGAAGCAGGCATTTCTTATGAATTGGTACTTGTAGACGATGGCTCAAACGACAGAACATGGGAAGAAATCACCAAAGCAGGTGAGAAAGACGCAAATATCTTAGGCGTTCATTTTTCCAGAAACTTCGGGAAGGAAGCGGCAGTTTATGCAGGCCTTGCCCAGGCCACAGGAGATGTGGTCGCTGTGATGGACTGCGATCTGCAGCACCCGCCGGAAACCCTGATCCCAATGTATCACCTTTGGGAAGAAGGCTGGGAAGTGATTGAGGGCGTGAAGAAAAGCAGAGGAACTGAAAGTCTTCTGCACAAAGAAAGCGCAGGCTTTTTCTATGGGATCATGTCCAAGGCAACAGGGGTAAACATGCAGAATGCCTCCGATTTTAAGATGATGGACCGGAAAGCTGTGAACAGCATTCTCTCCATGCCGGAGCGGAATATGTTTTTCCGTGCCACCTCCTCATGGGTAGGCTTCAAAACCACACATGTGGAATTCGAGGTTCATGACAGGGAGGCAGGACAATCCAAGTGGTCCACCTGGTCCCTTGTGAAATATGCCTTTACCAATATTGTGGCATTTACTACAGTCCCCCTGCAGTTTGTAACCATTATAGGAGGAGCCTGTTTTGGATGTTCTCTGATTCTGATCATCTACTCTCTGGTGCAGTTTTTTGCCGGAAGAGCAGTGGAAGGCTACACCACCACGCTGATCGTACTGCTTCTTATTGGAAGTGCGATTATGCTAAGCCTTGGAATCATTGGATACTACATTGCAAAAATATACGAAGAAGTAAAAAGGCGTCCCCGCTACATTATTTCCCAGATCGTTCGCGGGAAAAAGGACGTTTATCAGGAGGTAAATCATGATCGCTCTCATTAAGAAGCTTTATGCCAATGACGTAATACGCTACATATTTTTCGGCGGCTGCACCACAGTTGTAAATTTAGCCAGCTTTTTCTTTCTGCGCCAGGCAGGCCTGCAAAGAGAAATTGCCAATGTGATTTCCGTTATTCTGGCAATTGTGTTTGCCTATGTGGTAAACTCCAAATTTGTTTTTCTGGACAAATGCGAAACCTTGAAGGACCACATCCGGCCTTTCTGCAAGTTCGTAGGAGCCAGACTGAGCACCATGGTCATCGAGGTTGGCGGAGTATGGTTTTTCGCCGAGATCGTACATTTAAATGATATGGTTGGAAAACTGATCATCCAGTTTGTAGTTATGGCTTTAAATTATGTATTCAGCAAATTCCTGGTATTTACCAGTGGGAGGAAATGATGACATTAGAAGAAGCACGGAAGAAGATAAAGCCTCTTGATGAGGAAAAGATGGAGACTGCAAGGAAGCGCTGGGACAGCATTGCCAAGCCTCTTCATTCCCTTGGAAAAATGGAGGACCTGATCACCCAGATCGTGGGAATTACAGGTGAGGTGAAGGTTGACATTGGCAAAAAAGCACTGGTTGCCATGTGCGCAGACAACGGAGTTGTGGAAGAGGGAGTTACCCAGACTGGACAGGAAGTAACCGGAATTGTGGCGGACAACTTTGTGAAAGAAACCACCACTGCATGTGTGATGTGCCATCAGTGCGGCGTTGCTGTGAAGCCTGTAGATGTGGGAATGGTGAAAGACACTACTGCCCGCACTGATCTGAAGGTTATGTACGGAACACGCAATATGACAAAGGACCCGGCTATGACAAGAGAAGAAGCTGTGAAAGGAATCGAAGCCGGAATCGCCATGGCAGAGGAGCTGAAAGCACAGGGCTATCGCCTTCTTGCTACCGGAGAAATGGGCATTGGAAATACCACAACCAGCAGTGCAGTTGCTTCTGTACTTCTGGATCAGCCTGTGGAAACGATGACCGGAAGAGGCGCAGGCCTTTCCAGCGACGGACTGACCCGCAAGATCAATGCCATCAAAAAGGCAATCGCCCTCAATGAGCCAGATCCGTCAGACCCCATTGATGTGCTTGCCAAGGTTGGCGGACTGGATATCGCAGGTATGGCCGGGGTTTATCTTGGCGGAGCCGCTTTGCAGATTCCGGTGCTGATCGATGGCTTTATCTCCGGAGTAGCAGCCCTTGTGGCTGCAGGAATCTGTCCGCAGGCAAAAGATTATATGATCGCAAGCCATGTCTCCAAAGAGCCGGCAGCGCATCTGGTTCTGGAAAAGCTTGGTAAGGAAGCGGTGCTTCATGCAGATATGTGTCTTGGAGAGGGAACCGGGGCCATTGCCCTCTGCCCGTTTTTGGACATGGGAGCCACTCTTTACAATACCTTAAGTACGTTTGATGATATTCACGTAGACCAGTACGAGGAGCTGAAATAACATGATGGCTGTAGTGACAGGCGGAAGCGGAAGCGGGAAATCTGCTTTTGCCGAGGACAAGATCCTGTCTCTGGGACAGGGAAAACGATTCTACATCGCGACCATGCACCCTTATGATGAGGAAAGCTATAAGCGCGTAGAGCGCCATCGCAAAATGCGTGCGGGAAAAGGCTTCGAGACAGTAGAGTGCTATACAGGACTTGAAAATCTGGAATTTCCACAAGACGCCATTGTTCTTCTGGAATGCATGTCCAATCTTGCGGCAAATGAAATGTTCGAAGAAAGTGGGGCAGGAGCGGATACTGTGGAGGCTGTCCTAAGAGGTGTCCGAAAGCTGAAAAGCCAGGTCCGTCACCTTGTGATTGTTACCAATGAGATTTTTTCCGAGGCAGCTTCCTATGAGGGAGATACCGTCCGCTATCAGGAGTATCTTGGGAAAATCAACCAGAAGCTTGGAGAAATGGCAGATCAGGTGGTAGAAGTAGTATATGGAATCCCGATTTGGCACAAAGGAGGAAAAACAGGTGAAAATGCTGTGGAATAATTTTAAGGTGGCCTTTGCCATGTATTCGAAAATCCCCATGCCAAGAGCTGACTGGAGCAAGGAGAATATGAAATATACCTTCTGCTTCTTTCCCTTTATCGGTCTTGTGATCGGGGCTTTGTCCCTGGCTGTGGGCTGGGCGGGAAGCAAATTTGGGTTTCAGGCGGCATTTGTGGCAGCTGTGCTGGTACTGGTTCCGGTATGGGTCACAGGAGGAATCCATGTGGACGGGCTTCTGGACACTTCCGATGCCTTAAGCTCCTGGCAGGAAAAGGAGCGCCGCCTTGAGATCTTGAAGGATTCCCATGCTGGGGCATTTGCTGTGATCACGGCCTGTGTTTACTTTCTTGCCTGGTATGGTGCTTACAGCCAGCTGTGGCTTTGCAAACCTGCACTTGAGATCATGGCGCTTGGCTTTATGGTTTCCAGATGCTTTTCCGGAATCAGCGTCATGACTTTTCCAAAGGCTAGAAAGGATGGCACTGTGGCGGAGTTTTCAAGAAAAGCAGAGGATCTGGCGGTGCGGAATGTGCTGATCGTTTATCTTGTGATCCTTCTGGCTGTGATGGTCTGGATCCAGCCTGTGCTTGGGATTCTGGCATTTGCGGCAGCTGGGGCAATCTTCCTTTTTTATCATCACAAGGCCATGAAGTATTTCGGCGGAATTACAGGAGACTTGGCCGGCTATTTCCTTTGCCTCTGCGAGGTGGGAATGGCAGTAGTGCTGGCGGTGGCTTCTGTGCTGATTTAGAAGAAATAATATACAAAAGCGTGAGTGTAGAAGGAGAGATACCAGAATGGAAATGATTATCGGCGGCGCTTTTCAGGGAAAAAGCGATTATGCAAAGGAAAAACACCCGGAAATCTGCTGGAAAAATGGCGGCAAGTTAGAGGAATACCAGCTTATGAAGGCAGAGGGGGTTCTGGATTTCCAGGAATTTATCCGTAAGGAATTAAAGGCTGGTCATGATGTTGCCGGGCTTGCAGAGAAGCTTGCAGAAGGGAATCCGGACATTGTGGTCGTAAGCCAGGAGGTAGGCTACGGCGTCGTTCCCATGGACGCTTTTGACCGGAAATACCGGGAAGCAGTGGGCAGAGTCTGTACGGGACTTGCTTCCAAAAGCAAAAAAGTGACCCGTGTGGTCTGCGGAATTGGGACGGTGATCAAGGATGCTTAAGCTGATGCTTATTCGTCACGGAGAAACCGCTGGCAATCAAAAACAAAGATATATAGGAAGAAGAACCGATGAGCCTCTTTTACCTCAGTCTCAGGAAGTGCTGAAGCAGCTGGACTATGGAGAACCCCAGGCAGTATATGCAAGTCCCATGCTGCGCTGCACCCAGACTGCGTCTATTCTTTTTCCGGGAAAACCACTGAACATAATCGATGAGCTTGCAGAGTGCGATTTCGGGGAATTTGAGAACAAAAATTATCTGGAGTTGGACGGCAATGCAAATTACCAGGCATGGATCGATTCCGGCGGACTTCTTCCATTCCCGGGAGGGGAGAGCCGGGAAGAATTTAAGCGAAGAAACATCACCGGATTTCAGATGGCAGTTGGCAGCTGCATCCGCAAAAATATTTCCAGCGCCGCACTGGTGGTACATGGCGGCACCATTATGAATATTATGGAAGAATATGCAGATGAGGAACGGTCCTTTTATGACTGGCATGTGAAGAATGGAAAAGGCTACGAAGTGGAAATCGACACAGAACTCTGGAAAAAGGAGCGCAGAAGCCTGCATGTGGTCAGAGAACTGTAGGGAAATGTACTCGGAACAACTTAAATCAGAAAAATAGAATAAGCAAGTGGCAGAAAGAGCAGTTCGCATAAAAACGGGCTGCTTTTTTTGCGCCCTTTTTCCTGTAAATACCAGGTTTGCCCCCAGGCAACAAAAGTTAGACTACAAAAATTTTAAGAAAGCCAAAAATATTTTTTGAAATACTATTGAAATTCGGATGAGAATATGTTACATTATCTGTATAAAATATCCTAAAAAATGTTGAATTGTGCATTTTGATTCAACAATTTTAACAAGTAAAGGAGGACTCCATATGCTTATTATTGGTAACGGAAGAATGATCACACGGGACGCATCCAATGCATTTATAGAGAACGGCGCAGTTGCAATGGATGGTAACACCATAGTAATGGTGGGGACTACAGATGAGGTGAAGAGAGCATATCCGAATGGAGAATTTGTGGATGCCAGAGGCGGAGTAATCATGCCTGCATTTATCAATACTCATGAGCATATCTACAGCTCTTTTGCCAGAGGCTTAAGTATTAAGGGATACAATCCCAAGGGATTCCTTGATATTCTGGATGGACAGTGGTGGACCATTGACCGCCATCTGACTCTGGAGCAGACCAGACTTTCTGCAATGGCTACCTATATTGACAGTATTAAGAACGGTGTTACTACTGTATTTGACCATCATGCAAGCTTTGGACATATTACAGGCTCCCTTAGCGCTATTGAATCCGCTGCTAAGGAACTGGGCGTAAGAACCTGTCTTTGCTATGAGATTTCTGACCGTGACGGCATGGACAAGTCCAGAGAGTCCGTAATGGAGAATGTGAATTTTATTAAACATGCACTGGATGATGACAGCGATATGCTGGCAGCTATGATGGGTATGCATGCATCCTTCACAATTTCTGATAAGACCATGGAGCTGTGCAATGAACTGAAGCCAGAGGGCGTAGGTTATCATATTCATGTAGCTGAGGGAATCTATGACCTTCATCAGTGCCTGAAGGAGCATAGCAAACGAATTGTAGACAGGCTTTATGATTGGAACATTCTTGGACCGAAGACTCTTTTGGGACACTGTATTTATATCAATGAGCATGAGATGGATCTGATTAAGGAAACAGATACAATGGTTGTCCATAATCCGGAATCCAATATGGGAAATGCCTGCGGATGTCCTCCTACTATGGAGCTGGTTCATAAGGGAATCGTGACCGGACTTGGAACAGATGGTTATACTCATGATATGCTGGAATCCTGGAAGGTTGCCAATATTCTTCATAAGCATCATCTGTGCGATCCTAATGCTGCATGGGGAGAAGTTCCGAAGATGCTCTTTGAGAATAATGCTGTTATTGCAAACCGTTACTTTAAGAAACCTCTTGGCGTATTAAGAGAGGGTGCTGCAGCTGATGTGATCGTAATGGATTACAACCCGCTGACACCTATGAGAGCTGATAACGTAAACGGACATCTGCTGTTCGGTACTACAGGACATGATGTAGTAACGACTGTCTGCAATGGAAAGATTCTTATGAAGGACAGAGAAGTACTGGTATGTGATGTAGATAAGGTTATGGCTGACTGCAGACAGTCTGCCAAGGAACTGGCTGATGATATTAACGGAGGAAAATAAATATGAGCGATATTATGACATGTATGCCTTTCGGGCAGCTGATGGAATGGGTCCTTCAGGAAAAAAGCGGGAAAGATACAGTATTTGGGGTACATCGCCCATATACAATAAATGCAGATCATAATCTGACAATCTTTGAAAGAACTCTGGAGACACCTGTGGGACCTGCAGCAGGTCCACACACACAGCTTGCCCAGAATATTATTGCTTCCTATTATGCAGGAGCACGTTTCTTTGAGCTGAAGACCGTTCAGAAAATGGATGGTGCAGAGCTTTCCGCATGTGTAAATAAACCGTGTATTCTTGCGGATGACGAAGGCTATAACTGTGAATGGTCTACAGAGCTTACCGTTCCGGATGCAATGAGTGAATATATCAAGGCATGGTTTATCCTTCATGTTATGGCGAAGGAATTTAATCTTGGAGCACAGGATGGCTTCCAGTTTAATATTTCCGTAGGCTATGATCTGGAGGGAATCAAAGGTGACAAGGTGAACACCTTTATCGATGGAATGATGGAAGCCAAGGATACTGCTGTCTTCCAGGAATGTAAAAAATGGCTTCTGGACAATGCAGACAGATTCCACAATTTCACCAGAGAAGATATTGAGGCGATTCCATCTGATGTCTGTAATTCTGCAACGATTTCCACTTTACATGGATGTCCGCCACAGGAAATCGAGAGCATTGCAAACTACCTTCTTACCGAGAAGCATCTGAATACCTTTGTAAAATGCAATCCTACTCTTCTGGGCTATGATTTTGCAAGAAAGACTATGGATGAAATGGGATACGACTATATGGTATTCGGTGATTTCCATTTCAGAGATGACCTGCAGTATGAGGATGCAGTTCCTATGCTTACCCGCCTGATGAAATTATCAGAGGAGCTGGGGCTGGAATTCGGTGTGAAGATCACCAATACCTTCCCTGTTGACGTTACAAGAAATGAGCTTCCAAGCGAAGAAATGTATATGTCAGGTAAATCCTTATTCCCTCTGTCCATTTCTCTTGCAGCCAAGCTTTCTGAAGAATTTGCAGGAAAGCTGAGAATTTCCTATTCCGGTGGTGCTGATTATTACAACATCGATCGGATCGTAGGCTGCGGAATCTGGCCTGTAACCATGGCAACGACTCTTCTGAAGGCCGGCGGTTATCAGAGATTTTCTCAGGTTGCAGCTAAGACTGACGGAATTGCTCCGAAGAAATGGGATGGAATTGATGTGGATGCACTGAAAAAGCTGGCAGCGGATGCCATCACAGATGCACATCATGTAAAGAATATCAAGCCGATTCCAAACAGAAAGAGCACAAAAGAGGTTCCGCTTCTGGACTGCTTCTATGCTCCATGTGCAGAGGGATGCCCTATTCATCAGGATATTCCGCAGTATGTGGCTCTTACAGGTGAGGGCAAATACAAAGAAGCTCTGGAAGTGATCCTTGAGAAAAATGCACTGCCATTTATTACAGGAACCTTATGTGCGCATAACTGTATGAATAAATGTACCCGTAATTTCTATGAGGAATCTGTAAATATCCGCGGAACTAAGCTGATTGCAGCACAGAAGGGCTATGAGGAGCTGATCGGTCAGATCAAAGCCGGAGAACCAAACGGTAAGAAGGTTGCTGTTGTAGGCGGCGGTCCTGCCGGTATTGCTGCAGCTTATTTCCTTGCAAGAGAGGGCGCAGCTGTAACTGTTTTTGAAAAAGAGGAAAAAGCAGGCGGTGTGATCCGCTACGTGATCCCGGGCTTCCGTATTGGAGATGATGCCATTGACAAAGATATTTCCTTTATTGAAAAGATGGGAGTAAAGATCTGCACCAATACAGAAATTACATCTGTAGCAGAGCTGAAAGCACAGGGCTATGATGCAGTGATTCTTGCGATCGGAGCCGGCAAGCCAGGTACCTTGAAGCTTAAGAAGGGTGAGACTGTAAACGCACTGAAATTCCTTCGTGATTTCAAGGCAAGTGATGGCAGTCTGGATATCGGAAAGAATGTGGTAGTTATCGGCGGCGGTAACACAGCCATGGATACTGCAAGAGCAGCAAAGCGCACAAAAGGCGTAGAGCATGTATATCTTGTATACAGAAGAACCAAACGCTACATGCCTGCAGCAGAGGATGAGCTTCTGGAGGTTCTGGAAGAGGGCGTTGAGTTTAAAGAGCTTCTTTCTCCGGTAAGTCTTGAGAATGGAAGACTGATCTGCCAAAAGATGGAGCTTGGACAGATGGATGCGTCCGGACGTGCCGGTGTTACTGAGACAGCAGACGTAGAAGAGGTTCCTGCTGATACTGTAATCGTGGCAGTTGGTGAGAAGCTTGATACAGACTTCTATACTGCAAACCAGATTGCAGTGGACGAAAGAGGAAGAGCAAAGGTCAACGACAAGACTCTTGAAACCAGTGTAAGCGGCGTTTATGTTGCTGGAGACGGAGCAAAGGGTGCTGCTACGATTGTAGAGGGAATCCGCGATGCGCAGCTTGCAGTTAAAGATATCCTTGGCAAAGAGATCACAAGGGATGCAGCTGTAACCGGCAAGGAAGCAGACTGCTATGCAAAGAAGGGAATCTTAAAGCACAGCGAAGAAGTGAAGACAGAGGAAGAAAGATGTCTTACCTGTAATAAGGTCTGCGAGAACTGTGTGGATGTTTGTCCGAACCGTGCAAATATTTCTGTAAAGGTTCCGGGAATGGCAATGAATCAGGTGATCCATGTAGATTACATGTGTAATGAGTGCGGTAACTGCAAGAGCTTCTGTCCATACGCAAGTGCACCATACAAAGACAAATTCACTCTGTTTGCAAATGAAAAAGATATGGCAGACAGCACAAACGACGGATTTGTTGTGCTTGATAAAAAAGCAAAGACCTGCAAGGTAAGATTTGTAGGCCAGATTACAGATTGCAAGGCAGATGATCCTGCTGATAAGCTGTATGATGGTCTGAAGAAGCTGATCTGTGCAGTGATCGATGATTATGGATATATGATCTGATCTGTGATTTAACCGAATCAAGCTGCGAAGCAGCATTTGGTTATGAGCAAGCAGCGAAGCGGATTGCGAATATCCGCTTGACCAACAAGGCAAATGCTGTCCACAGCTTTATCCGGGCTGTGGACAGTATCTATATAATGTAAAAGCTTCCGGAAAAATGGCAAAGCGTATGCCTGACCGGGAGAACCCGCAAGAAAGGAGAGTCCAATATGGCAGCATTTACAGTCAATGGACAGACCGTAGAGTCCGGGAAAAACCAGAAGCTGCTTCGCTTTCTGCGTGATGAATTGCATCTGACCTCTGTAAAGGACGGCTGCAGTGAGGGCGCCTGCGGAGCCTGCACCGTGATCATTGATGGCAGGACCTGCAAAGCCTGTGTGCCGGACACGGATTCCCTGGAAGGGAAAAACGTGATCACAGTAGAAGGCCTGACCGATTGGGAAGAAAAAGTATATACCTATGCATACGGTAAAGCCGGAGCTGTACAGTGCGGTTTTTGCATTCCGGGTATGATTATGTGTACCAAAGCTCTTCTGGATGTAAATAAAGAACCAACTGATGAGGAAATCAAGTATGCCCTGCGCAACAATTACTGTCGCTGTACAGGGTATGTAAAAATAATAGATGCAGTGCGGATTGCCGCAGGAATTATGCGGGAGGGCGTAATTCCACAGGAGGATGAAAACTGGGAGCTTGGATCCCGTGTGGCAAGAATTGATGTGGGGGAAAAGGTTCTTGGCACCGGAAAATATCCTGATGATTTCTATCCGGAAGGCATGCTTTACGGAGTGGCTCTCCGAAGCAAATATCCGCGGGCACGTGTTCTTTCTATTGACACAACAAAAGCAGAACAGCTTCCGGGGGTGGAGGCTGTTGTTACAGCTAAGGATATTCCGGGTGAGAATAAGATCGGCCATTTGAAGCACGATCAGTATACCCTGATTCCGGTTGGTGGCCTGACTCATTATCTGGGGGACGCCATTGCACTTGTCGCAGCAAAAGATAGAGAAACTGCAGAGAAGGCGAAGAAGCTGATCAAGGTAGAATATGAGGTGCTGCCTCACATCCATACCATTGAGGAAGCTGCTGCACCGGACGCACCAAGGGTATTTGATGAGGAAGAGAATAATATCTGTGCATATAAGCACATTAGCCGCGGCAATGCCACAGAAGCTATTGAAGGCTCTAAATACGTGATTTCCAAGCATTTTGAAACACCATGGACCGAGCATGCATTTCTGGAGCCGGAGTGTGCAGTGTCATTTTACGATGAGGATGGAGATATTTTCATATATTCCACAGACCAGTCTGCACATCAGACATTGCATGAATGCAGTCTGCTTCTTGGAACAGATAAGGTGAAGGTTCAGAATGCCCTGGTAGGCGGAGGCTTTGGGGGCAAAGAGGATATGACCGTGCAGCACCTTGCAGCGCTTCTTACTTATGTGACTAAGAAGCCTGTTAAAATGAAGCTTTCAAGGGCAGAATCTTTGCTGGTTCATCCAAAACGTCATCCATTTTATATGGATATGACAATGGGCTGTGACGAGAACGGAAATATTATGGGTGTTAAGGCAAAGGTTAAGGCTGATACCGGCGCGTTTGCATCTCTTGGAGGTCCGGTTCTGGAGCGTGCCTGCACTCATGCAGCCGGTCCCTATCATTATCAGAACTTTGAGATTGAAGGAACTGCTTATTATACTAATAATCCGCCAGCAGGAGCTTTTCGGGGCTTTGGAGTTACGCAGACCTGCTTTGCAACAGAGACCTTACTGAACATGATGGCAGATAAAGTGGGAATTACACCATGGGAGATTCGCTATCGAAATGCTATCCGCCCGGGAGAAGTTCTCCCTAATGGACAGATCGTAGATGATTCCACCGGTCTTGTGGAAACCCTGGAGGCAGTGAAAGAGAAATATGACGCAGCATTAGAGGCTGGCAAAGCGGTGGGCCTTGGATGTGCCATGAAAAATGCCGGAGTCGGTGTAGGAATTCCGGATACCGGCCGTGTGAAGCTGATTTTCGAGGAAGACAGGAAGCTTCATATTTATTCCGGTGCATCCTGTATTGGCCAGGGACTTGGCACTGTGCTGACTCAGATGATCGTTACCAACACAGATATTAAAAGAGAGGATATTGTTTATGAGCGGAGCAATACCTGGATTTCACCTGATTCCGGAACAACCTCCGGCTCCAGACAGACTCTGATAACCGGAGAAGCATGCAGAAGAGCCTGTGAGAAGCTGATGGAAGATAAGCGTGCCGGAAAAACAGTAGAGGAAATGATCGGCAAGGTTTATTACGCAGAATATCTTGCAAAAACAGACCCTCTTGGAGCAGATGTGCCAAATCCGGTATCTCATGTGGCATATGGCTATGCTACCCAGGTCTGTATCCTGGATTCCAAAACCGGCAAGCTAGAGGAAATCGTTGCGGCTCATGATGTTGGCAAAGCAGTGAATCCTTTATCCTGTGAAGGCCAGATTGAAGGCGGCGTAGTAATGTCCATGGGATTTGCTTTAAGAGAAAAATATCCGATTGATGAAAATTGTAAGCCAATTGAGAAATATGGTTCTCTTGGTTTATTCCGTTCCCACGAAATTCCAAAGATCGATGCCATTGTAGTCGATAAGCCGGGACTTAAGGTTGCCTGCGGCGCGATTGGTATCGGTGAGATCACATCAATTCCGACAGCACCTGCAATTGCAGATGCATATTTCCGAAGAGATGGTGTAAGGCGGTACAGCCTTCCTCTTAGCGGGACACCATATGAAAGGAAGGGATGATATGGCTGTAAAAAAGAAATTCCCATATAAAGCAGCTTTTGTGGCATGTAATGGAGGGTGCAGAGCCACATCAGGTGAGCACGGCTGTAAGGACGGATGCATCGGCTGTAAAGCCTGTGTAAGCAAGTGCAAGTTTGGTGCCATTTCTCTTAATGAATATGGTGTGGCAGAAGTAGATGAAGAGAAATGTATTGGCTGTGGAGCGTGTGTAAAGGTATGTCCCCAGAAGGTAATTCATATTCACGAATGTGCCAACTGGATGGTTGTGAAATGCTCTAACAAAAGTAAGGGCCAGGAGGCAAAAAAACAGTGTCAGGTCAGCTGTATCGGCTGCGGCATCTGCCAGAAAACATGTACTGCAGAAGCCATTAAGGTCACAGACAATTGCGCTTTGATCAACGAGGACTTGTGCTTAAGCTGCGGTATGTGTGTGGTAAAATGTCCAAGACATGCTATCTATGACCTGCGAGGTATTATCAATTAATCAGACATTAAAAGAATAATATGTGAAAGTTTCAAAAATAACAGTACAAAATTCTTGCATTATGCATAAAAATATTGCAAAACATCTGAGAAATGTGGTACAATTGCTTTATGCAGAAGAGATATTTTAGACAATATTTTTGAGACACAAGGCAATGAGCCCATAGCCGACAGCCAGTTCAAAGAAGAACCGTGATATTGTTTTTTGAACGGCGTCGGCTTTTTTAAACAAACTAAGTAAATGTAAAGAAGGTGAAGCATATGATTGGAAAGAGTGTTCCAAGAGTAGACGCTTATGAAAAAGTAACAGGAAGAGCGAAGTTTACAGATGATATGATCCTGGACAAGTGTCTGGTGGCAAAGGTCTGTCATGCCACAATCGGTAATGGTATTGTGAAGTCCATTGATACCAGTGAGGCCGAAGCTTTGGACGGCGTGGTAAAAGTAGTGACTTTTAAGGACGTACCGAATCATTGCTATCCTACACCGGGGCATCCCTGGTCTGTGGAACTGGCACATCAGGATGTGGCTGACCGTAATCTTCTGACCGGAAGAGTACGTTATTATGGAGATGATATTGCAGCAGTTGTAGCAGAGGATGAAGTGACTGCATCACGGGCATTGAAGCTGATCAAGGTAGAATATGAAGAATATCCGGTTGTGCTAAGCCCCAGGCTTTCTATGCGGGGAAGTGAGCATCCCATTCATCTTGATAAGAAGGATAATATTCTTGCGCGTTCCAGCTTTGCTATCGGTGATGTGGATAAGGGATTGGAGGATGCTGCTGTACAGATCCACAGAAGCTATAAGACCCCTATTGTTCAGCACTGTCACATTGAGAATAATATTTCTTATGCATATATGGAAAAGGGAAGAATTGTTGTGGTTTCTTCCACACAGATACCTCACATTGTCCGCCGTGTAGTTGGTCAGGCACTGGGAATCCCATGGGGACAGGTGCGTGTCATTAAGCCATATGTAGGCGGCGGCTTTGGAAATAAGCAGGAAGTGCTTTACGAGCCTTTGAATGCCTTTCTTACCATGCAGGTTGGCGGACGTCCGGTGAAGATCGAGCTTACCCGTGAGGAGACCTTTACCAATACCAGAACCCGTCATTCCATTGAATACGAAATGACAGCAGGAGTGGATCGGGAGGGGCATCTTCTGGCAAAAGAGATGACTGCCTATTCCAATCAGGGAGCTTACGCTTCCCACGGACATGCCATTGCAGCTAACGGTCTGACTGCAAGCCGTCTTCAGTATGCCTGCCCGAATATCCGAGGTGAGGCATATACGGTTTATACCAATTGTCCTACTGCAGGAGCCATGAGAGGCTATGGCATTCCTCAGGTCTGCTATGCAACAGAGAGCTTTATGGATGACATTGCTTATGAGATTGGAATGGATCCTCTGGAATTCCGAAGAAAGAATCTGATTCATGGATATTATGAGGATGCTTATCTGAAACCGATCGCAGCGAATTCAAATGGTATTTTTGAGTGTCTGGATAAGGGTGCTGCTTATATACACTGGGATGAAAAGAGAAAGGCATATGCAGACCAGACAGGAGATATCCGCCGCGGCGTAGGTATGGCACTTTTCTCCTATAAGACAGGTGTATGGCCTATTTCTCTGGAAATTGCAGGTGCCAGATTGTCGCTGAACCAGGATGGAAGCGTACAGCTTCAGGTGGGAGCAACTGAGATCGGGCAGGGTGCAGATACTGTTTTCTCTCAGATGGCAGCAGAAACCTTACATATGGATATTTCCAGAGTGCATATTGTGACGATGCAGGATACAGATGTGACACCTTTTGATACAGGTGCTTATGCATCCAGACAGTCCTTTGTTACAGGAACTGCAGTGAAGGAATGTGCCCAGCTGCTGAAGCAGAAGATTCTGGATTATGCCAGAACTCTTGTGCCGGGTAATGTGGATCGTCTGGAGCTGGAGGACGGATATATTCTGGCAGACGGCAGGCAGGCCATTTCCCTGGAAGAGCTTGCAATGGAGAGCTATTACAGCCTGAGCAATTCTTCCGTTCTTACAGCTGAGGTTTCCAGACAAGTGAAAAAGAATACGGTTGCAACCGGATGCTGCTTCGCAGAGGTGGAAGTAGATATGAAGCTTGGTAAGATCAAGGTTCTGGATATTGTCAATGTACACGACAGCGGAGTCCTTCTGAACCCACAGCTTGCGGCTATGCAGGTTCACGGCGGTATGTCTATGGGAATGGGCTGCGGGCTTTCCGAGCAGCTTCTTCTGGATAAGAAAACAGGAAGACCGTTAAACGGTACTTTGCTGGACTATAAGCTGATGACAACGATGGATACACCGGATCTTACAGCAGAATTTGTAGAACTGAATGACCCTATGGGACCTTATGGAAACAAGGCTCTTGGAGAGCCTCCGGCAATTCCGGGGGCACCGGCAATCCGTAATGCAGTTTTACATGCAACAGGAATTGGATTTGCTGAAATTCCTCTGACACCGCAAAGACTGATAGACGGTTTTACAAAAGCCGGACTGATCTGAGAAAGGGGGCATGAGGAATGTACGATATCGAAAATTATTATAATGCAGAAACTATAAAAGAGGCAGTTTTGCTTTTGAAGGAGCATCCTGATGCAAGGATAATCTCCGGCGGAAGTGATGTTCTGATCAAAATACGTGAAGGGAAAATGGCAGGAACATCTTTGGTAAGTATCCGGGATATTAAGGAAATCCGGGGGATCCGGCTGATGGATTCCGGTGACATTTTCATCGGAGCAGCTACCACCTTTTCCCATGTTACCAAAGACCCGGTGATTCAGAAGCTGATACCGGTCCTGGGTGAGGCTGTGGATCAGGTTGGAGGTCCTCAGGTTCGCAATATCGGGACTATCGGCGGAAATGTATGCAACGGTGCAGTTAGCGCAGACAGTGCACCTACCTTGTTTTCCCTGAATGCAATGCTTCGGATCGCGGATGGAACCGGCGGACGAATGGTTCCGATCCAGGATTTTTATCTGGGACCTGGAAGGGTAGATCTTCACCAGGGAGATGTACTTACCCATATTGTGATTCCGGGAAAGGATTATCAGGGATATCATGGCTTTTATATTAAATATTCCATGCGAAATGCCATGGATATTGCAACCTTAAGCTGCAGTGTGGTAAGCAGGATCGATCCGCAGAAGAAGGTACTGGAGGATGTGCGGATTACCTTTGGTGTAGCGGCACCTGTGCCCTATCGCTGCCATAAAACAGAAGAAGCATTGAAGGGCATGGAAATCGGTGATGAGCTGTTTGCAAAAGTGGAGGCGCTTGTACGGGAGGAAATCAATCCAAGAGATTCCTGGAGAGCATCGAAGGCCTTCAGGCTTCAGATTGGCGGCGAGATTGCAAAAAGAGCATTAAAAGAAAGTATTCGCCGCGGCATGGTCGATGATGAAAATGCAGCAGGAGGTGAGCAGTCATGAAAAAGGATATGAGGCTGGTACAGTGTACTGTAAACGGAAGAGAGGTTGCTGAGTATGTGGATGTAAGAGAATCCCTTCTCGATATGCTGCGCAACCGTCTCGGGCTTACCTCTGTAAAAAAAGGCTGTGAGGTAGGCGAATGTGGTGCCTGTACGGTAATCATTGACGGTGAGACTATTGATTCCTGCATTTATCTGGCTGTCTGGGCAGAGGGCAAGAATATCCGCACTCTGGAAGGCCTTGAGAAAGACGGAGAGCTGACTCGTATTCAGGAGGCTTTTATTGAAGAGGGAGCTATTCAGTGCGGATTTTGCACACCTGGCTTTGTTATGTCTGCCACAGTACTTTTGGAGCGCGGTGAGAAGCTGACAAGGGATGCAATCCGCAAGCACATGGCAGGAAATCTTTGCCGCTGCACAGGCTATGAGAATATTGTGAATGCAGTGGAGAAGGTAAATAAAGAAAATATGGCTGCAGAGGATAAATGACAGCGGCTATAAGAAGGCGGGGACATCCCCGCCTTTGCAGTTTTTTCAAATATGCTCCACCATTACAAAATAAGAAAACAGGCAGGACAAAATCATGAATAACAACTGTGTGATCGTCCGCGGCGGGGGAGATTTGGCAAGTGGTGTAATCCACAGGCTGCATCGCTGCGGTTATCGTGTACTAATCTTAGAATGTGAGAAGCCAAGCGCAATTCGCAGGAAAGTAGCTTTTTGCGAGGCTGTATATGACAAAACAGCAGAAGTAGAGGGTGTTTTGTGCAGACAGGCAAATGCTCTGGAAGAATGTGACAAAATATGGCAGGCAGGTGAAATCCCTCTTATAGTGGACCATGATGGAACGTGTATCGAGACACTTAATGAACAGGGAAAGGTGGCTGTCCTTATAGATGCTATCCTTGCAAAAAAAAATCTGGGAACTACCAAAGAGATGGCACCTCTTACCATTGGGTTAGGACCTGGCTTTACAGCAGGGCGGGATGTAGATTTCGTGGTGGAGACTATGCGCGGACATGATCTGGCAAGAATTATCACAGAGGGCTGTGCAATTCCCAATACCGGTGTTCCGGGCATAGTAGGCGGCGTAAGCAAAGAAAGGGTCATTCACTCTCCTGGCACCGGTACAATCCGTGGTATTGCCCATATTGCTGATATTGTGGAGAAGGGGCAGATACTTGCCTATGTGGGAGATGTGCCCGTAGAAGCCTCTATAACGGGTGTTCTGCGCGGGATTATAAAGGATGGCTATTATGTTCCCTTTGGAATGAAAATTGCCGATATAGACCCCAGAAAAGAGGAAAAAAAGAACTGCTTTACCATTTCAGACAAGGCAAGATGCATTGCAGGAAGCGTTGTAGAAATTTTGCTTAGCAACGGTATTTTGCCGAAGTAGGAGGCCGGATGAAAGAAAGTGGATATTTTTTAGATTTATTAAAGCTGGATATCGAGAAATACCCGGTGATCGCTGTTGTTGGAGGAGGCGGGAAAACCAGTCTGATCTATCGTCTGAACGAAGAGCTGCAGGTCTTGGGTAAGAAGGTGATCATTTCGACTACTACCCATATGGCCTTCGATCCGATGCTGCCAAGAATTGGCAGTGATGAGCTTGATAAGCTTCCCAAAATGCTGGAGAATCACGGATTTGCAGCGGTGGCTGATATAGAGGAAGCCTCCGGGAAAATGTGCTCCATAGAAGCGGGGAAACTGCAGAAACTGGCTTCCCTTTGTGATGTGATGCTGATCGAAGCGGACGGTGCGAAGCACAAACCTTTGAAGGTTCCGGCAGACTGGGAGCCGGTGATACCGGAATTTGCGGATATTGTAGTAAGCGTGATCGGTCTGGACTGCCTTGGCAAGCCTATCTGTGAGACCTCCCACCGTGCAGAATACACCAGTGCTTTCCTCAAAAAAAATCTGGATGCACCGGTAACGGCAGAAGATATTGAGAAAATCGCCACTTCCGTCCACGGATTATATAAGAACGTGGATCACAAAATCTATCGGGTTTATTTGAACAAAGCAGATGTATTATCGGATCCGGCTCCGGCAGAGCACATTGTGGAAGATCTGGCAAAACAGGGAACTGTCGCTGCTTACGGCAGTTTAAGAGAGGCAGAGAAATTATGAGGATTGCATTGATCATGCTGGCCGCCGGAAACAGCCGCCGTTTTGGAGGCAACAAGCTGCTGTACGAAATTGACGGAAATCCTATGTACCGATATATTCTGGAGAGGCTGATAGCGGTGGCTGGGGCCGGGGGACAGGGAAAAGAGGTTTCCAGCTGTGTTTTGGAAACAGGCAGTTTAAAAAACATAAAGCAGGAGATGACGGTAACGGTGGTAACTCAGTATGAGGAAATTGAGGAGGAAGCGAGAGCATTAGGAGTTCCGGTATATATAAATCCCCATCCGGATGAGGGAATCTCTTCCTCCTTGAAAATTGGCCTGAAAGCCAACCTGGATGCGGACGCCTGTCTTTTTACTGTATCCGATCAGCCCTGGCTTACAGCCGGGACGATCCGCCAGCTTATCACGCTTTTGGAAACCACAGGAAAAGGAATTGCCTGCGTTTCCAGCGAGGGCAGGCTTGGCAATCCCTGTATTTTTACAAAGAAATATTATGACCAGCTTCTCTCCATCACCGGAGACCGTGGCGGAAAATCCGTCATAACCGCGCACAGAGACGATACAGCTGTTCTGAAGGTAGAGGATGGGAAGGAACTTACGGATATAGATGTTAAGGCGGAAGCTGGCAGAGGGCAGATGTAATTATCGCGACATTTGTAGAATGGGGATTAGATTGTGAAAAAAATGTGGGATTGTGTTGTATTTTGTGAATTTGTGTGAGATTACAGGCAGAAATTACTTGTAATTACAGGAAAAACAAGGTATACTGGTAAAAAAGAAAGCAGTCGGGAGATCCTTTTTTTGCTGTCGTGAAAGGGCAGCCCCTTTTCCCGTCTCGTAAGGAGGATAAAATGGCAGAAAACTATAACGGCATGGCAGTTGGGGTATTTGAGCTGGATAACCTGGTAGCCTGCTTTGTAGCTCTGGACGCAGCATCCAAGGCTGCGAACGTGAAGATCCAGAGTGTAGAGCGAAACCGACTGAAAAGCGGAGCCTGTGTGAAAATGCGAGGCAGCATAGCAGATGTAAATGCAGCAATGGAAGTGGCACTGGAGACAGCGAAGCCCCTGGGCAAGGTGGTATCCCACACAGTGATCGCATCCCCTACTGCAGACACAGAAGTTGCACTGAAGATGACCATCAACAAATAGAATATGTCAGGAGGAAATAAGAGGATGTCATATGGAGCATTAGGATTAGTAGAGGTTCTGGGAAGCTGCAATGCAGTAGTTGTCCTTGACCAGATGCTGAAAACATCAAATGTGGAATTTCGTACCTGGCATACCAAGTGCGGAGGCCATGCGACCGTATTTCTCAGCGGTGATGTGGCAGCTGTGAAGGCAGCAGTTGATAGTGTAAAGGAGAATCCGCCCTGCGAGATCATTGCAGCAGCTGTAATCTCCGCTCCCTCTGGTGAAACCGCAAGACTGGTGGAAGAAGAGGAAGAGAAACATCACAAATGATAAAAAAAGGACTTTCTGCAGCTCAGTGAGTGAAATGCGGAAGGTCTTTTTTATAAAACAAGGGCAGTCTCCATGGACTGCCTCGTGCTTTTTTCGTTATAAAAGATTTTCTTACAGATGAATTTGTGTTCCTGTTTTTCCCATAATGCCGTCTTTGGCTTTTTCCAGGAGGGTGATCATGGCGGTTCGGCCGGCACCGGAGCTGGCGAAGTCTACACAGGCCTGGACTTTTGGCAGCATGGAGCCAGCGGCGAACTGTCCTTCTTCGATGTATTTCTTTGCCTGGGAGACGGTAAGGTCATCCAGCCATTTCTCATTTTCTTTGCCGAAATTGACAGCAACCTTTTCTACTGCAGTAAGAATGATCAGCATGTCCGCATCCAGCTGTTTCGCCAGAAGGCAGCTTGCGAAATCCTTGTCGATAACCGCGGAAGCGCCTTTGAGATGATGGCCTTCTAAGGTAACCGGAATACCGCCGCCGCCGCAGCAGATCACGATCTTATTGGCATCTACCAGACTGTTGATGGCATCCTGCTCCACGATCTCAACAGGCTTCGGGGAAGCAACCACACGGCGGTAGCCGCGGCCTGCATCCTCTTTCATAACATGTCCGTAAGCTTTTGCCTGATACTCTGCCTCTTCCTTGGTAAGAAACTTGCCGATCGGCTTGCTTGGATTCTCAAAAGCCGGATCATCAGGATCTACACGTACCTGTGTCACAACGGTAACAACCGGAGTTCTCATAAAGCCGCGTTTGCGAAGCTCCTCACGAAGAGCATTCTGAAGATCGTATCCAATATAAGCCTGGCTCATTGCAACACAAACAGAGAGAGGGGTATTTGGCTGCGTCTCATCCTCATGGGTAAGAGCTGTCATGGCATTGTTGATCATGCCAACCTGTGGTCCGTTTCCATGGACTACAACCACCTGATGCCCTTCTTCAATAAGATCGCAGAGTGCTTTTGCTGTGGATTTTACAGCAATCATCTGTTCCGGAAGTGTATTTCCAAGAGCATTTCCGCCAAGGGCAACTACGATTCGTTTTCTTTTATACATTGTAAAAACCTCCATTCAATATAGTCGGAAAGCTGTTTATCCCGAAAAATGAGAACAAAAAAGGGCTGTATTCCTACAGCCCCAAAAAAAGCATTATTCCATAATTCTCGGAGCAGCTTTTACTTCCAGTTTTTTCAGGATATCCTGTGGGTTCTCAAATTTGGAGAGCATGATCATTGCTGCAATTACATATGGTTTGAAGCTAGCTTCTTTGTAAAGCGGGATACGGTAGCGGTCAAATACGCTTGCATCAACCTCACCTGTCTCACAGCTTACGCCTGTGATATCTGCCGGCAGGCAGTGCAGGTAAAGTGCTTTTCCATCCTTAGTTGTCTTCATAAGCTCTTCTGTGCAAGCCCAATCCTTATGCTGTGCATTCTGAGCAAGAAGCTCCTTCTCAAGCTTGTCGATTCCGTCGAAATCGCCCTCGCCGTAAAGGTTGGTACGTTTTTCCATTGCTGCAAATGGAGCCCAGCTCTTTGGATAAACGATATCAGCATCCTTGAAAGCTTCTTCCATGCTGTTTGTCTTTGTAAAGGAACCACCGGAGCTTTCGGCGTTCTTCTTAGCAATTTCCTCAACCTCAGGCATTACATCATATCCTTCCGGATGAGCAAGAACAACATCCATACCGAAACGTGTCATAAGTCCGATTACGCCCTGTGGAACAGAAAGCGGTTTACCATAGGATGGGGAGTAAGCCCATGTCATAGCAAGCTTCTTGCCCTTCAGATTCTCAACACCGCCGAACTCATGGATGATGTGGAGCATATCTGCCATACACTGTGTAGGATGGTCAACATCGCACTGAAGGTTTACAAGAGTTGGTCGCTGTTCAAGAATACCATCTTTATTTCCCTCTGTTACAGCATCCATAAATTCTTTCTGGTAGGTGTGACCTTTTCCGATGTACATGTCGTCACGGATACCGATTACATCAGCCATGAAGGATACCATGTTAGCGGTCTCACGAACA
The DNA here is from genome assembly GCF_003460605.1 of Ruminococcus sp. AF31-8BH. Lineage (GTDB taxonomy): Bacteria > Bacillota > Clostridia > Lachnospirales > Lachnospiraceae > Blautia_A > Blautia_A acetigignens. The sequence continues at coordinate 45,624 of NZ_QTVN01000022.1, read as the reverse complement.
GTCTCGCCATGAGCAATCTGGGATTTCTTCTCATCCAGATCCTGTACCTCAAGTCCAAGAAGGTTGCAGGCAGAAGCAAAGGAGAAGCGGGTACGGGTGGAATTGTCACGGAAAATAGAGATTCCAAGACCGCTCTCAAATACTTTTGTGGAAATGTTGTGCTCTCTCATGAAGCGAAGAGCATCAGCAACTGTAAATACAGCTTCAAGCTCATCGTCTGTTTTGTCCCAGGTCCAGAAGAAATCGTTGTTGTACATTTCCTTGAAGTTAAGGCTGTTGAGTTTGTCAATGTAATCCTGTAATGTTTTCATGAGTTATTCTCCTTATAATTTGTATTTGAAATATTTAAAAGACAGATAAAGTGGAGGTCATGGAGCAGATACATTGTCAAGCTATCCGCTCCATGGCGTATATTGCTGTTGTTTCTTATTTGCAGTATGCAGTAGGAAGTGCTGCGTAAACAGCTGCACATCTTACAAGGTCATCTTTCCAGGTCTTCTCATTCGGAGCATGAGCCTGTGCCTCTGCGCCAGGTCCGAAGCCGATGCAAGGAATTCCGTTACGTCCCATAATGGAAACACCGTTGGTTGAGAAGGTCCATTTGTCAGTAAGCGGACGAGCCTTTCTCATAGCTTCTGTCTCAGCATTTCCCATACGCTCTGTTCCATACAGATTGTGGTAAGCTTCCTCAAGAGCAGCAGTAACCTTGTGATCCTTCGGGATTACCCATGTTGGGAAGTAACACTCGATTGGATATACAAGCTCTGTCCAGGATGGACGGGAGTACTCATACATGGAAACCTTAACATCATCGCCGTATTTCTTAACGGAAGGAAGTGCACGGATTTCATCCAGGCAGCTCTCCCAGGTTTCACCTGCTGTCATACGACGGTCAAGGGAAACTGCACAGGAGTCAGCTACTGCACAGCGGCTTGGGGAAGTGAAGAAAATCTCGGATGTGGTAACAGTACCTCTTCCAAGGAAGTTTGCCTCTTCCCACTCAGGATTGTATTTCTTATCCAGCATTTTTACAAGACCTTTAATTTGGGTCTCATCTGCTGCATCGTTCTCATTTAATGCACGAACGTCCTGAAGGATGTCAGCCATTTTGTAGATTGCGTTGTCACCGCGCTCCGGAGCAGATCCGTGGCAGGAAACACCTTTTACATCGATGCGGATTTCCATACGTCCGCGCTGTCCGCGGTAGATACCGCCGTCTGTAGGCTCTGTGGAAACTACGAATTCCGGACGAACCTTATCTTCGTTGATAATGTACTGCCAGCAAAGACCATCGCAGTCCTCTTCCTGAACAGTTCCGGTAACAACTACCTGATATTTGTCATTTAAAAGACCAAGGTCTTTCATGATCTTAGCACCGTAAACTGCAGATACAATACCGCCCATCTGATCAGATGTTCCACGGCCGCCGATCTCAGTCTCAGTCTCGAAGCCCTCGTATGGATCAAATTCCCAGTTGCTTCTGTTTCCGATACCTACTGTGTCGATATGTGCGTCAAAGCCGATCAGTGTGCTTCCGCTTCCCATGTAGCCCAGGATATTTCCCATCGGGTCAATATCAACCTTATCAAAGCCAAGCTTCTCCATCTCTTCTTTAATGCGCATTACATGATCCTTCTCACCGCAGCTCTCGCCGGGGAAGTGAACCAGTTCGCGAAGAAATCTGGTCATGTCTGCTTCATAATTCTGAGCCGCTTCTTTAATTTTGTTGTAATCCATTGTAATTTACCTCCGTAAAATTTATATTTATTCACTTAATGATTTGTCTGTTCCGTATAATCCGTCCCATACAATTTCGCGGTAGCGGATGGGATCGGTGTCTCCTTCTGTGGAGATTACCAGAATGTTGGAATTTTCATCCAGCTTCAGGGCTTCTTTAAGATCTTTTGCATCTTCATCGTGAAGTGCTGTGTATACAAGTCCAAGCGGTACAGATCCGGATTCACCGGATACGATATGTGGATCACTTTCAAGCGGGTTTGCATAGATACGGGTTGCCTTTGCACTCATCCAGTCCGGACAGGAAGCAAATACAGTAACATGATTCTTCAGGATATCCCATCCGATTGTATTTCCCTCACCGCATGCAAGACCTGCCATAATAGTCTGAAGATCGCCGGTAACATTTACCAGATTGCCGTCAGCCTGTGCAGCAGAGCGATAGAGGCAGTCAGCTGCGCTTGCTTCACAGACAACCATTACAGGAGGATTTTCTTTATATTTGTGAGCGAAATATCCTACAACTGCACCTGCAAGAGAACCAACACCAGCCTGTACAAATACATGGGTAGGACGCTCAACGCCGTTCTCCTTCAGCTGCTTGTCAGCTTCAAGAACAAGAGTACCGTATCCTTGCATGATCCAGGAAGGAATCTCCTCATAGCCGTCCCATGCAGTATCCTGAACAATGATTCCGTGTTCGGTCTTAGCTGCCTCTGCAGCTGCCATTCTTACACAGTCGTCGTAGTTCATTTCCTCGATGGTTACCTCAGCACCCTCTTTGGCAATGTTATCAAAACGGGTTCTGGTGGTGCCCTTCGGCATTCTTACTACAGCCTTCTGTCCAAGACGGTTGGCAGCCCATGCAACCCCACGTCCGTGGTTTCCGTCTGTGGCAGTAAAGAAGGTAGCCTGTCCGAATTCTTCTCTTAATTTGTCAGAAGAGAGGACATTATAGGGAAGCTCGCTGATGTCGCGGCCAAGCTCCTTTGCAATGTAACGACCCATGGCGTAAGAGCCTCCGAGAACCTTGAATGCGTTCAGTCCGAAACGATAGGACTCATCCTTGCAGTAGATTCCCTTTACTCCAAGATAGGAAGCAAGTGCGGAAAGCTTCTGCAGAGGTGTAACGGAATACTGTGGGAAACTCTTGTGAAATTCATTTGCTTTGGTTACGTTTTCTTCGGACATCAGATCCAGAAACTTATCATCAGATTCCGGAACATGATTGACCGTCCATTTCAGTCCTTCTGTCATGGGGAAAACCTCCTTTGTGGTGTTTGATTTATTTGGTTATATTGCATTACGTTTTTGTTTTTCTAATAGTATAATAACATAAATAAAACAATTTGCAATAGAAAAATACAAAAAAATTTAGCTTTCTCAAAAATTATTTAGTTTCATTGCGAAGCCGCATTATTTGTGATATAATATAAGTTACGACACCTGTAAAAACAGAGGAAAATAGTCTGCCGTCAGAGAAAAAGACCGCCTTTGGAGCACTTTAAAAAGAGGCAGGCAGATTTGAAAGGAGTATAAAACTATGGCAGTATTTCGGGCATTTAAGGCTTTAAGACCTGCCAGGGAAAAGGCTGCGGCAGTAGCAGCACTTCCTTATGATGTGGTGAGCCGGGAGGAAGCCGCAGCAATCGGAAAAGAGAATCCGGATTCTTTTTTGCATGTGGACAGAGCGGAGATGGATCTTCCGGCAGATGCCGGGCTTTATGACCCTGAGGTATATAAGAAGGCAAAGGAGAATCTGCTTCAGATGGAAGAGAAGGGGATTCTTTCCCAGGACCATAAGCCCTGTTATTACATATATGAACTGGTTCGCAAAGGGAAGGTACAGACTGGAATTGCAGGCTGTGCTTCCATTGACGATTATCTGAACAATGTGGTGAAGAAGCATGAGCTTACCAGATCGGATAAGGAACTGGACCGCATCAATCATGTGGATGTGTGCGATGCAAACACAGGCCCTATTTACCTGGCATGCCGCTACACCGACAGACTGAGCGGTCTTCTTGCGCAGTGGAAAAAGGATCATCTGGCAGAATATGACTTCACAGAGGAAGATGAGATTACACATCGTGTGTGGGTGATCGATGAGGACGAGGCAATTGCCCTGATCCGGGAGGAGATGGAGAAGATTCCGGCGCTTTACATTGCAGACGGACATCACAGAGCTGCCTCTGCGGTGAAGGTTGGCTTGAAACGAAGAGAAGAGAATCCGGGGTATACAGGAGACGAGGAGTTTAACTTTTTCCTGTCCGTTGTTTTCCCCTATGACCAGCTTACGATTCTGGCCTATAATCGTGTGGTGAAGGATTTAAATGGTCAGACACCGGAGCAGGTACTTTCCCGGATCAAGGAGAAGTTTGACATGACCATAGTTCCGGGCTTTCCGGCCAAGCCTGTGGAGAAGCACTGCTTCGGACTGTATCTGGATGGCTTCTGGTATCTGCTGAAAGCGAAGACGGAGCTTTATGAGGGCAAGGACGTAGTGGGACAGCTGGATTCCCAGCTTTTGCAGGAGCAGGTGCTTGCACCTATACTTGGAATCGGAGATTCAAGGACGAATAAGCGGATTTCTTTTGTGGGCGGAAGCCATAAATTAAGAGAGCTTCAGGCTATGGCAGATAGGAGCCGCGGAATTGCTTTTGCACTGTATCCCACTTCTATGGAAGATCTGATGCAGATTGCAGACGAGAATAAGCTGATGCCGCCCAAATCCACCTGGTTTGAGCCAAAGCTTCGAAGTGGTATTTTTATACATAAGCTGTGTCAGAGGTGAGCTATGGAGACGGAAGAATTTATTTCCGGCTTTTGCCGCACCTGCAACGGAAGCCAGACGGTATGCTGTGAATACGAGGAAAAGGATGGCAGACGAATTCTCACATTTATGGACTGTGCATATAAAAGATGTGTACATCACAGTGCCTGTGAGATTTATAAAGAGGCTCATCGGCTTGGAAGCGAAGAATAGAAAGCCTTATTAAACAGACCCCATTATATTTCATAAAGCAGATTATGAAATATGACAGGGTCTGTTTTTATTGCAAATTTTTGCCCGAAACTATCCTTTTGGATAGTTCCATCTCAACCTTCAATTTGCTACAATATTTACATAAATACGATAAAACAAAGGAGGGAAATATGCAGAAAATAGTCAAATTTACTGATGATAAATATATATGCCCTCAAAAAGCTATTTGCAAATTTCGCTCTGCCAAAAAACTTCGAACACCGTTATACCTGTATGGAGTTACAGGCATCGGAAAGACTTCTCTGGTTATGCACAATTTGAATATGAAACGCTGCAGCTATTACAGTGCATCAGAAACAAGTGCAGACCAGATTAAAATAAAAGAACAATCTGCGGAATACACAGTAATACTTGATGATCTTCAAAATCTCACAGATACAACAGAAAGAGAAAGTTATTTTGAAGTAATCTGCAAATTACTGAGCTTAAATAACGTATGGCTGATCCTGATCGCCAGATGTCCGTTTCCGAGATGGCTTCTTCCACTTCGGACGAAATACATATTTGCCGAAATCGAAGAAAGTGATTTTCTTCTTTCATTAGATGAGCAGATTACATATATAGAACAATATGATATTCATCTTACCCGGGAAGAACATCAGAAGGCATGGAATCTGGGCGGTGGAAATGCGTTATCTCTTTTATTTTTTGCAATGGAAAAAGGAAATCTGGAACTGACACAGAGACGGCAGTGGGATTATCTGGAAACCCATGTATACGATCAGTGGGATTTGGAACTGCAGGAGTTTTTTATGGACATGTCCATTGTAGAAACATTTACAGTCAGACTTGCGTCCATGCTTACAGGACGAAGTGATGTGGAGAAACTGATCTTTCGGGCTGAAGAAGTTGGAAACTTTTTTGACATAAGAGGAACCGATGGAATCTGGAAATGCAGATGGCCTATGAGGAAATCCATGCAGCAGAGACTACGGAGGAAGAGAAGCATTGAGCAGATCAACCATCTTTATTATGTAGCTGGCTTATATTATGAATTGGAGGAAAAACCTCTTGAGGCACTTTCCATGTATGAAAAATACAACGACATGGAAAGCATTTCCAGACTTTTGATCTCCAATGCACGTAAGAATCCTTCCAGTGGACATTTTTATGAACTGCGGAAATACTATCTGAAACTGCCGGAAGAACTCATCTCGGGAAGTCCGGTACTTATGGCAGGAATCAGTTTGCTGCAATCTATGCTGATGAATATAGAAGAAAGCAACCGCTGGTATCATCAGCTGGAAAAATTTGCAGAAGAACACTCAGGTAGTATGAAAAAAGAAGCTCTCAGCAGGCTGCTTTATTTAAAAATAGCACTTCCTCATACTGGCACAGCGAACATGATCGATCTGCTGAAAAATGCAGACCTGTTAATTCATAATAAAAAAGCAGTTCTTCCAGAGCTGTCTGTGACCAGCAATCTTCCTTCTATGATGAACGGAGGAAAAGATTTCTGTGAATGGTCGAAACGGGACACAGAACTGGCACTTACGATTGGTAAACCGGTAGAATTTGTTCTTGAAAAATATGGAAAGGGCCTTGTATATCTTGCTCTTGCGGAGAGCTATCTGGAAAAAGGAAAAGATATTTTTGAGATTTTTTCAAAGGCGGAAAAAGGCCGTATGGATGCAGAACGGGGGGGTATGCTGGAACAGGTTTTTGTAGGAACAGGAATCCTTGCATGGCTGTCTGTTTTGAAAAATGATGCAGATGGCGCACTTGTATCTCTTGATGCATTGCGTGATCGTGCGGAAGAGGAAGCACCGAATCTGATTTCCAATATTGATGCTTTTATTTGCCGGATTAAGCTGTATCAGGGTGAAGATGTTTCAGACTGGATGAAACAGGCACCAGATGAGAATGCGGAATTTTGCACAATGGAACGTTTTCGATATCTGACAAAAGTGAGAGTATATATTTCTCTTGGAAAATTGGAAGCAGCTTATTGCCTGCTGCAGCAGCTCCTGCATTATGCGGAGATTATGAAACGCACCTATATTCATATGGAAGCGATGATCTTGCTTTCTATTGTTCAGTATAAACTGGAACAGAAGCAGTGGAAGGATACTCTTCAAACCAGCATCAGTCAGGCGGAAGAATATCATTTTGTGAGAATATTTACTAGGGAAGGAACAGCACTTCTTCCAATGTTTAAAAAGTGCGAATTTATATGGAAAGACAATAGTTATCGAAACCAGATCATGTCAGAATGCAGACAGATGGCTAAATCATATCCTTCTTATCTGGCTTCCAGAAACAATATTGTTTTAAGTGAACATGCGCTGGAGATATTAAAACTGCAGTCAGAAGGTAAGTCGTCTGCAGATATAGCAAAAGAGCTGAAAATTTCAGAGGCAACAGTGAAATACCATAATAAAGAAACTTATCGGAAATTTGGTGTCAGGAATAAAGCAGCAGCAATTACAGAGGCCAGAAAGCGGAAGCTGATCTGAGTCAATGCCCGCTTTAGCGCAAATGGCGAAAAGAGGATAACGATATGAAAAAAGAAAGCAAAAATCGGTTCTGCTTCAAAAAAGCCAGATGGATACTTGCGGCTGCAGCAGCACTTAGCCTGATTTCCGGTACAGTGTCTGCAGCCGAGACTGAAATGACGAAGCAATCAACAGAGTCGGAAACACAGACTTCGGAAGCGGAACCTTTCCAGTCATCAACAGAGCTGCCGGTTGAGGAAGAAACAGAGGCTCCAGTGGAAACTCCGACTGAAGCTATAACAGAGACGCCAGTGGAAGCTCCGACTGAAGCTATAACAGAGGCTCCAGTGGAAACTCCGATTGAAGTTATAACAGAGGACTTTGTGGCAGTTCCGAATGAGAACGAAACAGAGATGAAGGAACCAAATGGGGATGAAAATGAAACATTTACGGAGCCGGTTACGGAAGATTCCACACAAACCCCGGCAGAAATGACATTTGACCTGGCTACAAGAGTTTCTTTGGGAGTGAATCAGCTGAAACTCAAAGACGGGCAGCAACCGTTCGCACGATCATTATTTTCGGAGGATGAGATCAGGCAGGGGGGACATGGAAATGTGCTGATATACGCTGACCTGCTGGATGATCTTTTGAAGGATGAGCAGGAGAAAGCAGAAGAACAAAAACTCTCAGAAGAAGAAAGAAATTCCCTGAAAGCGGAGAATGCTATTCTGGAACAGTGGGCAGAAAGTAATGGATACACTGTGGAGCAGTATTTTTCTCTGCGTCTGTTCAGGCAGAAAAATGATGAGGAACCTTTGAGAATTGCAGAAAGCCAGGAAATGCTTTCAATGATTATGGAAACAACCGATGTACAGGCGCAGATGGAAGACAGGGTACTTGTCTGTGTCAGGGATGGGCAGGCAGTAATCTGTGGTGATGCAGACAGCCGTGAAAATATCATTGCCTTTGATACCGGAACGTTTGGAACCTATGCTCTTGCTTCCCGTTCTCTGATACCGGAACCGGATACAGAAAGTGAGGATTCCATTGTAATGGAATTGTCTGGGCTAAATGCTGTTTATCATCCGGGTTCCAGAGGTCAGTGGAATCCAGATACACATTGCTATGAAAATGCGACGTCCGGGCAATGGACTTATGAAGAGGGAGAAGGGAAAGTGAGTTTCACAAATAAAGGAAATGAGGATGTGACACTTATTCTGTCTTATAAGCCGTCAGAATCACACAAGGAAATTACCGGAGTATTCAAGGACCAGAAAGGCGAAACAGTTCAGAAACTTTCCATTTCTGCCGAGAATACGGCTACGGTATACCTTAACCTTTACGGGGAACCAGATCCGGGAATAAACGGTGAGGTGATCGGAACGGTATCTTATGAACAGGCCGGGTAAGGAGGTGATCAAGTGGGAAAACAGTCCGAAAAAAAGATATCTGCAAATAGGACAAAAATAATCATTACTGTACTTCTTGTTGTTACATTTGTTGCATTAGCAGTGACAATCTGGGCGTTATTTTTCAGGAATACCGGTCCGGCACTTGCTCCTGACTATGCACCACAGAAAGAAGAAGAATATGCAGAACCTGTAACAGGTGATTCAGAAGAAAAGATGGAGGTATCTAAGGGCGGGGGAGCAGTCAGTATGGTTTATCAGAAGGAAGTACATATTTCACTTTCTGATAATAAGGCAAACCTGATGTTTCAAAATCCATCGAAATCAGTAAATGATATTGTGCTTCAACTTGTTATTATCAGTGAAGATGGAACAGAAACTGTGATTGCCCAGTCCGGAACTCTGTCACCCGGATATAAAATTGAACAGCTGGATCTGATAAAAGATGCAGCAAAACTCTCTGTGGGAGATTATACAGGAAGATACAATGTTCTGTATTATGATCCGGATTCAGGGGAGAAAGCAGTCCTGAATGGAAATATCGAAGGAATCAAAATTACAGTGACTGATTAAGCGAAAACATACTTCAAAAAGAAGATGTAATAAAATGTTTTGCAGAAAGGAAGAAAAGCAATGAAGAAAAAAGCATTAACTCTTTGTGTAGCGACTATACTTGGGTTATCCTCCGGGACAGTAGCAATGGCGGCACCAATAAATTCAGCCGGAGGAACAGACCGCCATGCAGTATATGGAACTTATCAACCTGAAGGCGAAGTAGCAACAGTGTATGCCGTTGATGTATCGTGGGGAAGCATGGAATTCACGTATACGGATGGAGCTGTATCCAAAACATGGAATCCATCAACACACCAGTATACGGAATCTGTCGGAGAAGGAAGCTGGTCGAATCAAGATGGAGCGAACAAGGTGACAGTTACCAATCGCTCTAATAAGGCATTGACTGCAACTGTTGAAGCAGCAACGTCGGGTTCGTATACAGGTATCACTGCGAAAGTTGATAATGATTCTTTGAGTCTTAAGGATGCGTCTATTGGTGCGACAACCGCAGTAGCGGGTACTGCATCTACTGCGTCGACTACGATTTCTCTGTCAGGGGCATTAACAGATAAAAATGCAAATAAAGCAAAAATCGGTAGTGTAACAGTAAAAATCGCAGATGCAGATACAGCATCACAGGAATAAGAAGGAGGGCGGAAAGAATGATGAAAAAAATAATTGCAGCAACACTCGCTCTTACTTTGAGCATGTCTATGGGAAATCTTGTATATGCAGTAGAGGATAAATCAGCTGATATAAAAGCAACTTATCAAGCCGGGAAAGAAAACACAGATACTGTATATAGTGTTGATGTGAAGTGGGGAAGTCTGGAATATACATATAGTTCGGGCGTTACAAAAAGCTGGGATCCAACAACTTTAAAATATAAGGAAGCATCCGGTACAAGTTCATGGACTTGTCAGGAAGGGGCTGATCAGATTACTGTAACGAATAATTCGAATGCGGATATCACAGCTTCTCTGGCTTATGATAAAACTGACAGTAACATTACCGGAACTTTTACGAATTCTAAAATAGGATTAAAATCAGCAGAAGGAACAAACGTTGGGGAAAGTCCAAGTGAAACAACGACCTTGTCCTTGGAGGGGGCTCTTTCAGATACAAAAGCCGAAAAGAAAGAGATTGGCAATGTGACGGTGACTATTTCGGATTATGTTGGTACCTCCTCGAATTATAAGTGGGATGGAAATGGCGATATAAGCTGGGGATTTTTAAAAACTACATTGACAGATGGTGTATACACTGTAGAGAAAGAATGTACAGCGGATAATTATTCGGCTAGCATCTTCTATATTTATAATAAAGTAAATTCACAAGAAAAATATGTCATTAAAGATGGAACCATAAAGGCAGAGGGTACATATTCCCTGCAGAAGGTAAATAGTGGAAACGGAAGTTATGGTGTTTCTTTACCGAGTACAATGGCTTTGACTGGCAAAACTATCCGTCTCACGGTTGATTTGAGAAATGAAAATAATCCAACATTGACAGTAAAAGTTATTTAGACAATATGTTGGAGTGTGTTTGCTGGATAGAAAGCAAATTAAAATAGGCAGAGATCTGTGCAGGCTGAACGGTCTGTGCAGATCATCTGTGATATTTACTCCAAACCGCATTGTTTGAGGCAAATATGACAGATGATAATGTAAATGAGGGATTTTAATGAATAAAAATTGGAGCTTGCCTGTTGCCTGTATGGTATGTGTGTTGTCATTGTGTGCTATGGTACTGGCATTAATAAACAATGGGAAACAGGATGATGTTCGCTCGTTCTCACCACCGCCTTTCGAAAAAGCGGCGGTTAGTGGCATGCCGACAGTACCGGAGGACCTTGGATGGTCGGAAATCTATCAGGATGGAATGGAATTTAGGGCATATATCTGTGGAAATGTGATTGTGAAAGACGATGCAGCAGATGTTTATTTTACGAATTCAGAAGAATTTGATGTATGGCTGAAGCTTCGTGTCCTGACTGCAAATGGAACTCTTTTGGGAGAGACAGGACTTATCAGGCCTGGAGAATATGTAAAATCTGTATCACTTACTTCCGAAGTGGAAGATGGTACTGCAATTAAATTAAAGATTATGGCTTATGAGCCAGATACATATTACAGTGCCGGTTCGGTTACTCTAAATACAATACTCAGGGAAGAAGGGGCAGAATGAAACGGTTCGTAACATTTTTTCTGATCTGCATACTTACAGTATATTCAACTACGATATGCTATGCCTGGAACTCTGCCCTGACAGGAGAACAGAGTCAGACAGATTTTGGCATTTATGCAATTTATATTGCAGGAGAAACAGAATATTTAACATCACCTGTCAAAAAAGGGAAAGCTGAGATTCAGTTACCGGATGGCAGAAGGATTGTGGTCAGTGGAGTTACAGACAATAGCCTGACGCTGGTGGTCTATCCGATAACCAGTCAGGATACAGAGGCATGGGAGTGGTTTGCTGCATGTCTGGAAGGAAAGGGGAAAAACATTTCACCATTTGAAATCTATTTTACAGATAAAAAGGGAAACAGAATAGCGGTGGATGGAGTGACAATTTCTTTATCGGATGCGTTGAAGAATTCTTCTGCTTTTTCTTTAAACAGCAATGGGACTTTGAAGACATTATCTGTGCAAAGCAGAGATGGACAGATAAGTTTTCAGGCGGATGGCAGTTACTATTATGTGCTGGCAGAAAAAACAGAGCAGGATATTCCAAATGAACCAACAACACAGCCAACACAAACAGGTGCAGATAATAGCACAGATGTGAATCATGCTGGAAGTGGAGCGGCTTCTGGGGCAAAAACAGGAGATGACACACCGTTGGAATTATATATGGTTTTATTGTTTGTGGGCTTGATAACTACATCTATAGCAGGACTTTGTAGGAAAAAGAATTATGTAGCCAAGCAAAAATAGTAAGTATCGACTAATTATTATATAACGACTTTTTTGAGCTTGGGCAACAGAAAATGAACTTTAGTTTCTTCGAATTGAATTTACCCGACGACGATCCAGTCTATACCCTGAAAAAAGTGATGGAGGATTTAGATTTTTCTGGTCTGCTGGCCAATTGTTCAGATAAGGGAAGAACCGGGTATAACCCAATTATGATGTATGCTGTAGTTACTTACGCAAACATGCGCGGGGTACGTTCTGTTGACCGTATTGTAGAATTATGTGAAAGAGATCTGGCTTTTATCTGGCTGACCCGTGGGCAGAAACCAAAACGGGACGCTTTTTATGAGTTTAAAGGGAAAAAGCTGACCTCTGAAATACTGGATGACCTTAATTACCAGTTTTTGCGCCGGCTTCAAAAAGAAGGCCTTGTTACACTGAAAGAACTTTTTATTGATGGGACTAAGATTGAAGCCAATGCAAACCGTTATACATTTGTCTGGCGTGGTACGATCAATTACCATCTGGCTGGTCTGCTAGATTCTATTGAACTGAACTTTGCCAGGTATAATATATTTTTGTAAGAGAATGGTTATGGGCAAAAGTATGATATAGGGAATGCACAGATGTTAGTGATCGAGGGAATGGATAAAGTCCGCAGTGTAATAGAAAAGAACCGTAAACGGAAGCTGTCAAAGCATAAGAAACTTGCAAATAATACAGTCATTGAGATTGATAACTGCTCTCCTCTTGAAATCCTGAAGCTGCAGAAGAACCTTAATACGATTGCCACTGGAGAAGGGATAGAGTTCGTTTATGGAAAAGGAAAAAGAAAACCTGAGATCCAGCAGCTGTATGAGGAACTGGAGCATCTCGGCCAGCGTCTGATGGGATATAAAGAATGCTTCGAGATCATGGGAAAAGACCGGAACAGCTATTCCAAGACAGACCTGGAAGCTACTTTTATGCGGATGAAAGAGGATCATATGCTGAACGGACAGTTAAAGCCGGCGTACAACGTACAGATTGCCGTGGAAAATTATTTCATCATTCACGGTTACGTAAGTAATGACCGGACGGATTACAATACCCTGATCCCAGTCCTGGAAAAGCACCAGCAGGTTTTTGGCAGCATCCTGGAAGAGGTAACTGCTGACAGCGGATACTGTAGTGAGAAAAATCTGCTTTATTTAAAAGAAAAAGGGATAGAAAGCTATATAAAACTGCAGGATCATGAAAAACGCAAAACACGCGCATATGCCGAAAATATCAGTAAATATTACAACATGAAGGTCGAAGTATTTGAAGATGAGCAGTTCTATATCTGCCATGACGGACGTGAACTGCGTCACATAAGAACGGAAACCAAAGAGCAGAATGGTTATACCCAGACCTTTGAGGTGTACGCCTGCGCCGACTGCAGTGGATGCGAACATAAAGCCCGCTGTCTGTATAAATATAATGCCGAAAAGGATGCTGAGAAAAACAAGGTAATGAAGATCAATGAGCAGTGGGAAGAACTGCGTGAAAAATCCCATGCAAACATCCAAAGTGAGCGTGGGATCCTAAAACGGCAGACACGTTCGATCCAGACAGAAGGACATTTCGGTGATATCAAAGAAAACGAAAACTTTAGGCGTTTTAATTACCGTTCTGCAGATAAAGTGTACAAAGAATTCATGTTGTATGCAATCGGAAGGAATATAAATAAATACTGTCGTTTTCTCAATGAAAAACTAAAGAAGTTTGAGGGAAAAACAACGGAAAAAACAGCCTGATCAAAAGTGCGGCTGTAAAAATCCAGACAAGGGATTTTTGCGGCCAAAAATAAATTTCATCTTTTATAGAAAAAAAGGATCCCTCGCAAGGTAGAAAGCTAACAAGCCTTGCCCTTGCTGGGATCCTTTCAATTACTACTGGGGATGCCGGAATTTGCTATTAACCGACAGCCCCTTAATATCATTCAATCAATCCCTAATTAAAAACTCAGAAGCATTTCAATCAGTTCACCATGTCACTTTTATTTTGTGTTATACTGTTTTATATGATTTTCTTGCCCTTGTATTTGCCCTTATCAGAGTTCGTAAACACTGATGGGACGATATAACACAAGGGAAACAATAAGGGAAAGCTCACCTGCGATAAATCCAGTGTTTTCAAGGATTTGCGGAGAATTTAATAACAAAATATAACAGCTATTAAATCTTTTAAAACAGGTGAAATCTCAATCGGAATTTTTGAGGAGATAGATATAAAATGACCTTCCAATTAGTTTGTATAGAACCAAAAGAATTAACCCAATACAAGGCGGATATGCAGGAAGCATTTCAGAAAGGTTTTGAAGATGCTTTTGGGAAAACAGATGCTGTTATTCTGCCTGAAAAGGACATTGACCAGTCGCTGAATGCGGAGGGTTCTGCTGTCTATAAAGCCGTTGTCGATGGAGAAATGGTGGGCGGTGCTGTTGTTATTATCAATGAGAGTACACAGCATAACCATCTTGACCTGCTTTTTGTAAAGAACGGAGTTCAGAGCAATGGTATCGGTAAGAAGATATGGTTTGAATTGGAACGAATATATCCGAACACGAAAGTATGGGAAACCTGTACGCCGTACTTTGATAAGCGCAACATTCATTTTTATGTGAATGTCTGCGGCTTTCATATTACAGAATTTTTTAATGAAAAACATCCTATGCCGGATACACCGGACGATTTTGTCGGTGATGGCAATGAGGGAATGTTTGCGTTTAAGAAGCAAATGCGTTTATGAAATTCCAGTTTTTGAAACTGAGAAATCGGTATTTAAGGAGGTCTTGTATGAAGAAAATCGTATGTACAATGCTATGTATTATGCTTTTATTTGTTTTGAGTGCTTGTGGTGGAGATGTCAGTGAAGTAAAAACTCATAATGTTGAATCTGAGAGCTATTCAGAAGAGGATATTAAAGCCGCTATTGACACAATAAAAAAGGAGTTTAAGAGTGACTGGAAAGGATGCACTCTCACAGAAATTTACTATGCCGGAGATGACTGCACGAAAGATCATAAAGATTGGGCAGACAGAAACAATGCAGATGAAGTCATTGTTTTATTATCTTCATTCGATGTTGATTCATCTGGTGGAGACGGGTCTTTGAATCCAAATAGTACATACAGTGATTGGAAGTGGATTTTAGTTAGAACAGATGGCGGAAAGTGGCAGCATGTTGACCATGGATATTAAGTCAAATTCAAGTTTGTATATATCTTTTAAAAGGTATATTTTTAAGAAAAACGGCAGGAGGTATCTGAATGAAATCACATAAATATTGGTCTATCGGTGCACTGATTACAATGCTTGGAACTTTTTATACAGGTTATAAGGGATCAAAAGAAGGCCATAAGTACTTTGCAGCAAGTTCTTTGCTTTGCATGATTAAGAAAGGAGTTCTATGCGATACACAATTAATAAGATTAATAAAGGCGAAGATGAGCTGATTTTAAATTATAAGGAGAAAAATCCTGAGGTTGAGGCGGTGTTGCTTTTTATGGACAAACGTCAAAGAAAACTAATTGGACGAAAAAACGATGAGACAATTGTTTTTACACCGGAGGAAATTCTGTATATAGAAAAGGTGGATAATAAGACATTTGTCTACACAGATGATAATGAAATTCAAGTAGAGATGTCATTATATTCAATCGAATTATTTCTAGACGATGAGAGTTATTTCCGCTGTAGCAAGTCGATGATTATCAATGTAAACAAGGTGGAAATGCTAAAAAGTATGCCGTCGAATAGGATTGATGCAACACTTGTCAGCGGTGAGCATATCATTATTTCCCGTACATACGCATCGGATTTTAGGAAGCTTCTGAAAGGAGAAATGGCATGAAAAAAAGTTATAAGAAAAAAGTATCCCTCTGGGAAAGGTATCTTACAAAGGAAATTGGAATCGAGTTTAAGGCATGTCTTTATTTTTTCGGAGTTCTTTTTTACTACTGTACATATCGGCTCTGCATTGGGGTGACTGTGGCAGAAATACTGCATATGGCGGAAATGATTTTTTTGACCTATGCAGTTGGGTATCTTCAGGTTTATGTACTTTGGAATTTTGATGAGTCAGATGAAATAAGCAAGAAGGAACTGCTTGGTATAATAATCTGCACAATAATATATACGGCAGTGTCATACATAGGAAAATGGTTTGATAGAAATTCTTATGTGACTTTGGGGTTCACTGCCTATATTGTATTCGTATATATTTGTACTTATCTGGTATATAAATGCAGGCGCAGAATTGATGACAAAATATTGAATTCTGATTTAAAATTATTTAAAACAAGGACAGATAATAAATAGTGCAACTTAGAGTTGAAAAAGTGTCACTGATGGGTACAGTTATTGTGCCCATCTTTTTTATGTACTATTCTATCATCAAACGGAGGTACATGAGAAATGAAAGATATGATAACGATTCAAAATTTAACAAAAACTTATGGAAAACACAGAGGTGTGGAGGATGTAACATTCTCGGTTCGGGAAGGCGAAATTTTTGGGTTCCTTGGACCGAACGGTGCCGGAAAATCAACGACTATTCGGTCAATGCTTGGATTGATAAAGTATGATCAGGGCGAAATAAGAATCAATGGTCTTGACAGCGTAAAGGACAGAGAAAAAATCCTTGCAGACATTGGCTATATGCCAAGTGAAGCATGGTTTTATCCGGGCATGAAAATCAGGGAAATACTGAAGTATTCGGCAGCAGTCAGAAAGGTTGATTGCACCGATGAAGCAGAAAAACTTTGCGACAGACTTCAGGTGGACGTAAAAAGAAAAATCAATGAGCTCTCACTTGGGAACAGGAAAAAGGTCAGCATCATCTGTGCAATGCAGCATAGACCAAAGCTTTTTGTTTTTGATGAACCGACCAGCGGACTTGATCCTCTGATGCAAAATGTTTTCTTTGAGTTGATTCAGGAGTATGTGAATGAGGGTGCGACCTGTATGCTTTCCACACACGTTTTATCGGAGGTGAGAAATCACTGTACTCGTGTGGCAATCATGAAGGAAGGAAAGTTGGTTGTCACAGATACCGTCGATAATCTTTTGAGCAGTCGGTCAAAGAGAATCAAAATGATACGGGATGGCGAAAAGCTTGACTATATCTATAAGGATAACCTAAACAATTTATACAAGGAACTGGAAGGACATCATATCGAGGATATTATTATCGAGGAACCGTCCATAGAAGAAGTATTTATGCACTATTATTTGAAGGAGGAAAAATAAATGCCGGTAATATTAAAAAACGAATGGAAATCAGGTTGGAAAAGTCTTTTGATATGGGCGCTTTCCGTGGGTGGAATGGGGCTCATCTGCATCATTTTATATAAGGGTATGGAAGATAGCATGGCAGATATGGCAGAGAGTTTTGCAACAATGGGCACGTTTTCTGATGCTTTTGGAATGAGTACACTCAGTATAGCAACATTAAAAGGATATTTTGCCACAGAAATCGGAACGATTCATGCACTTGGAAGCAGTATGTTTGCAGCTTCCATCGCCACAGTAATTCTTTCAAAGGAAGAAGATGGGCATACTGCGGAATATACGTTTACACTTCCGGTTTCACGGGGCAAGGTAATAGCAATGAAGTTTTTTGCAGTGCTACTAAACCTTATTTGTTTTACATTGATTTGTGGCATGCTTTATGAAGTCGGGTTTGTTTTTCTTGGAGAAACGGATTTTGGAAGCATATTCACAGAGTGTATGTTTTTTCAGTTAATGATGAATATCGAAATTGCGGCTATTTGCTTTGTGATCTCTGCGGTAAGCAAAAAGAACAGGTTAGGAATTGGAATTTCAGTTGCCATGCTGCTGTATGTGTATGATTTGATGGCAAGAGTTGTTCCTGATTTAAAGGACGCTATCTTTATTTCGCCGTTTTCCTATTCAAATGCGACATCAATTTTTGCTGGAGAATCAAGGGATTGTGTTGCTTTGATTTTAGGGACGATAATGATTGTGATTATGACTGTGGGAGCTGGTATGATTTACGCAAAAAGGGATCTCGCTTCATAATGATTAGATTTTAGTTGCTTGTTTTCTGATTTTAAATAAGAAAAAATTGAGCTGTTTCTCTACTTTGCATAGGTAGTAAATATAAGTTCTGTGTTTATGATATTTTTATAGGACAATATGAAGTGCCCCACATTTATAAATAAGGTGTAAATTCTTTGCAGGCCATGTTTTTCGTATTATTTCATGCTTAAATCAAGTACTATTTGCATGCAATAATGCTTTATTGCATTAATGAAAAGAAAGCTATAAAACTGCTTGAAACTTTTGAATATAAACCTAAAAAATATGCCGAAAGGGTAAATCATGTTTTTGAAGTACTCGGTCTTTCAATTTTTAAATGCTACGATATGACCGAGAAGCTTTATAAAGAAGTGAAAAAAATTGCAACGGAGATAAATAACTTTTTAAACGAGGGGGAATTCAGATGAAAGAAAACAAATATGACGATAATATATTTTTTCAAAAATACAGTCAAATGAGTCGCTCACAGCAGGGACTAGCCGGTGCAGGAGAATGGGAAACATTGAGAAAGCTGCTGCCGGATTTTAAAGATAAGCGTGTGCTTGATTTAGGATGCGGCTATGGATGGCACTGTATTTATGCGATGGAACACGGAGCGTCTTCTGTTGTAGGTGTTGATATTTCTCATAAAATGCTCGAGGTAGCCAAAGAAAAAACACATTTTCCACAGGTTGAATATAAATGCTGTGCTATAGAAGATGCGGAATTCCCAGAGGAGAGTTTTGATGTAATATTAAGTTCACTTGCGTTTCACTATGTAGCAGATTATGAGATTTTAGTAAAAAAGATATATAGAATACTGAAGTCTGGTGGTAAGCTAGTTTTTACGGTTGAACATCCTGTTTTTACTGCCTATGGAACACAAGACTGGCATTATAACGAAAAAGGAGAAATACTGCATTTTCCGGTGGATAATTATTATTATGAGGGCAAACGGGCAGCTGTGTTTTTGGGAGAAAAGGTTACAAAATATCATAGAACACTGACCACATATCTAAATACACTGCTTTCAAATGGTTTTATAATAAATCATATTGTGGAGCCGCAGCCGCCGGAATACATGATGGATATTCCGGGGATGCAGGATGAAATGCGCCGTCCCATGATGCTGATTGTATCGGCGAACAAAAAAGTGGATAGATAGAACTAAAACACCTATAAGGTATAAATGGAGGTAATTTATGTTTAAAGAAAAAATTATTATAGAGATGAAAGAAGTATTCAAAGAAATTCCTTTTGGCATAGAGCATACTCTCAAAGTTTTGAAAAATGCAGAAGATATAATGAAAGGAGAAAATATCGGAGAGGAAGAAAAAGAATTCATCAGTATTATTGCTATACTACATGATATTGGTGCGGTTGAAGCACAAAAAAATACGGTTCTATTGATGGTGTCTATCAAGAAAAGGAAGGACCAGAAGTAGCGAAAGAAATATTAAAAAAGGTAGGCTATAACAAAAATATTGATAGAATATGCTTTATAATAGGCAACCATCATACTCCATCTAAAATTGATGGACTTGATTTTCAAATACAATGGGAAGCTGATTTGCTTGAAAATTTAACGGTTATGGATAAAGAAAAAGAACAGGAAAAGATAAAAAAGTGTATAGATGAAAACTTTAAAACAAACACAGGAAAAAGGATAGCTTATAATCGCTTTATTTTAGATTAGTAGTAGATTATTACAGTTATGTATTTTATATCGCAAAGAAAAAATAGTAGTTAAGTTTAACCCTAGGGTTAAATGATGAATATGTTGAGGGCATTTTTGTTTCTGGTGAAATGCAATCGCAGGGTCTAGGTAAAATTCTGCTGAATTATGCAAAGGATAAAAGGAATAAGTTGTACTTGAACGTATACCAAAAGAACGCACGGGCAATATCTTTTTATAAGAGAGAAGAATTTGAGATTCAGCATAGTGGCTTAGATGAGGCTACCGGAGAAAAAGATTATGTAATGACATGGCAACACAAATAGAAATTCAAGTTTGCAGAACTGACCCAAAAGAGCTCGAAGGAGCTCTTTTTCCTTTTTTATAATAGTATCATTATGGTATAATAGAGACATTAAAATCGAAGTTTGTAAGGAACAGAAACTTTGAAGTTTACAGCGAGGTAAAAGTTTATGAATAACTATAATGAAGTGAAAAAATCATTTGGTACACAAGCAGAGAAATTTGCTTCATATCATATGTCTAAGGCAGAATATACCGATTATTTGATTCGTAGTATTCAGGCAAAGGGCAATGAACATGCATTGGAGGTTGCTGCTGGAACCTGTATATGTGGAAGAGCAGTGGCTCCTTATGTTAAGGACATTACTTGTTTGGATTTGACAGAAGCAATGTTGGAGCAGGGAAAAAAACTGGCAAAGCAAGAAGGTATTCAGAACATATCATTTGTATCGGGGAATGCGGAATGCTTACCTTTTGAAGATGAAACATTTGACCTTGTGATTACAAGACTTTCATTGCATCATTTTGTTGAGCCTGAAAAGCCTTTTCGGGAGATGCAACGAGTTTTGAAAAAAGGTGGAAAACTTGTTATTTGGGATATGGTAGCGACTACAGAAGAATTGCGTGAAACTAATGACGCTATTGAAACGATGCGTGATAACTCACATACAAGAATACTTAGCAGAGAAGAATTTGAAGCATTGTTTGAGGATGCTTTTGAGCTTCAGCTTGAAGAAACAACACTTGTTCCTGTAAATCTACAAAGTTGGATGGATTTGACAAGTACACCAGAGGATATTCAAAAAGATATTATTGATAAAATGGAATACGATTTGAATGGTGGAGATAAAACAGGTTTTAATCCCTATATCAAGGAGGGACAAATATGCTTTGACCATAGGTGGTTATTGCTGATTGGAAAAAAGGAAAACTAATCCCCATTTATCAAGAAAAAGAAACTTTCAGTTTGTATAACAGGAAAATTTAAATTTATCAAGCTGTTAATTTTGAAAATTTCTTTGAAAAACTATTGACTCCTACGCAACGTAATAGTTTACGATATGTTTATCGAGAGGAGGAAATGACAATGATGACAGTGAATGAGGTAAGTAAATTAACAGGAGTGAGTATACGCACTCTGCAGTATTATGATACCATTGGTCTCTTAAAACCTATTGAATATACAGAGTCAGGTTATAGGTTGTATGACGATACATCCTTGGAAAGGCTGCAACAAATTTTACTGTTTAAGGAATTGGAATTTCCGCTTAAGGAGATTAAAAAGATAATTGATGCCCCTAACTTTGACAGGAACAAAGCATTAGAGCAGCAGATTGAATTGCTAACTATGAAAAAAGAGCATCTTGAAAATCTTATTAGTTTCGCTCGAGGAATAAAAGGAATAGGAGTGAAATATATGGATTTTAAAGTATTTGATACAACAAAGATTGATGAGTATTCTAAACGAGCAAAAGAACAATGGGGACAAACCTCTGAGTATAAGGAGTTTGAAGAGAAAACAAAGAACTGGACGAAAGACGATGAAGCTACTGTTGCAAATGAGTTTATGCAATTATTTGTTGAATTCGGACAAATGAAAGAAATGGACCCAGAAGATGAACAGGTGCAGTTGCAGGTAAGGAAACTTCAGGATTACATTACAGATCATTTTTATACATGTTCTGATAAGATTTTATGCGGTCTTGGAAGAATGTATGCCGGTGGAGGAGAACTTACGGAAAATATTGATGATGTTGGAGGAGTTGGCACAGCAGAGTTTGCAAGTAAAGCTATTGATATATTTTATATGAGCAGAAGGTAAATTCAAGTTTGGAGAATTGAGAAAATCGGAATTTATCAGAAAATGAGGAATAGTTGAAATGGAGGCGCTATAATAACATGAAGATTGAAGGGAACCAGAAAGAACTGGATGCAATGGTAGAATTTCATAAGGGAAACCGTGTCGAGGGGCTGAGACTGCAAGAAGAATTTGCAGCGGAATTTCGTAAGGAGTATAAAGACAAAGATCACTGTCCTTGCCTGAAAGCCTGTCGTTATCACGGAAACTGTAAGGAATGTGTAGCAATCCACAGAGCACATCAAGAACATGTTCCTAATTGTATGCGACCATTGATTAATAAAAAATTGAAATTGATGTCAGAATTAACAGAGCATACCTTGGCAAATGAAATAGAAGCTCCACATGAGATTTTAAGAAAATAGGCAAGTCAAATTCAAGTTTGCAGAACTAATAGAGAAATAACATATAAAACAATAAATATGCCACCACAATTCCGTAATGATTAATGCTTGAAAGTCTCCTGAAAGAATGCTATAATACTGAGCGTAAAATTTGAGTGGACTTTTCCGGATTCGGTCATCTTTTTGCCACACAGCTATCTTGTGATAGCCGTGTGGCTTTTTTGTTGTCTGCATACTGGAAAATCTGGCAGAACGGAGGATGGAAGCTGCCGGACACTTTGTGGAGAGGAGGGAAAGTATGCAGACCAATAATAAAATGGCGGTCGCTCCTGTTGGAAAGCTCATCTGGCAAATGTCGATACCGCCGCTGATTTCCATGTTCCTGCAATATTCCTATAACCTGATAGACAGCGCGTTTGTGGCGCGGTTGAGTGAGAATGCATTGACCGCTGTTTCTCTGTCATTCCCGATTACAACATTGATGAATGCAGCGTCTATCTGGATCGGTGTCGGCGTGAATGTGCTGATAGCAGGGTATCTTGGACAGAAAAAGCAGGATGAGGCAAATGCAACTGTCACACATGGATTGTTACTGGCTTTTGGAATAGGTGCTTTGCTCAACCTTATGTCATTACTGATTATGAAACCCTATTTTCGGGCATTCACCAATAATGAAGAAATTTATCAGCTGAGCATCGCCTATATGAGTGTGTGCTCCTTCATGCAAATTCCCAATATGGTGCATATCGCCATCCAGAAGATGATACAGGCCACCGGGAACATGGTCGCTCCCATGTGGTTCCAGATTGCGGGCGTGGTCGTTAACTTCGTGTTCGACCCCATTCTGATTTTTGGGATTGGTATTTTCCCGGCTATGGGAATCCGCGGCGCTGCGGTAGCTACCGTTGCAGGCTATCTGCTGTCCATGATTTTGGCATTTGCTTTACTGCTGGGCAAAAAGCAGAAAGTGCAGGTAAAAATCAAAGGCTTTCATTTGAAAAAGCAGATGATCTACCGTATTTTTGCCTTTGGCCTGCCATCTTTTATCATGAACGCCCTCAGTTCGTTTGTGGTGACCTTTGTCAATCTGTTTTTGGTGGCGTATTCCGATACGGCGATCGCTTTCTTCGGCGCATATTTTAAGGTGCAGCAGCTGATTGTTATGACGGTAAACGGCTTGATTCAAGGCTGTTTGCCTGTCATGCGGTTTAACTACGGCGCAGGCAACAGCGAACGGCTGCATTCAGCTTTCCGATATGGAACTGTTTTGGTCACCGGCATGATGATACTGGGGACGTTGGCTGTCCTCCTCTTTCCGGCGCAGATTCTGGGATTGTTTATGGCGTCGGAAGCCATGCGCTCCTTTGGAATCTCCGCCATGCGGATCATGGCGGCAAGCTATCTGTTTTGCGGCCTTTCTACGATGATTTCCACCTATTTTCAGACCACAGAAAAAGTAGGGTCCAGCATGGCAATCCAATTATGCAGGCAAATGCTTTTCCTTGTGCCTGCCCTGTGGTGTCTGGACAAATTGTTCCAGCTGAACGGAATCTGGCTTGCATTTCCGGTTGCGGAAACCGCCACTTTGCTCGTTGCACTTGTGATGATGGCATGGCATCGACGCAAAAATATCTCATAACGTGTTTTGCGAAGGAGGAATTATGAACGACACTTTCATGAAAGAGAAACCGATATTGCCGCTGATTTTATCCATGTCCCTGCCGATGGTGTTATCCATGCTGGTCAACTCCCTCTACAACATTGTGGACAGCTTTTTTGTCGCGCAGATCAGCGAGGAGGCTATGACGGCATTATCATTGGTTTACCCGGTTCAAAATTTTATCAATGCTGCCGGAATTGGATTTGGCGTTGGGATCAATGCAGTGATCGCCTTGTATCTGGGCGCGGGGGATCACAGAAAAGCGGATCAGGCAGCCACGCAGGGACTTGTGCTTGCCGTGATTCATGGCGTTGTTATGACAGTCTGCTGTATTACGATCATGCCGGTTTTCCTGCGGATGTTCACTTCATCCGAAGCGGTCATTGAACTTGGCGTCCGCTATTCTGTCGTTGCGTTCGCCTTTACACTCATTGTTACCGTCAGCATGACGTTTGAGAAATTGTTCCAGGCAGTAGGAAACATGAAAACGACCATGATAAGCCTGATGTGCGGGTGCATCACAAACATTGTCTTAGATCCCGTTCTGATTTTTGGCTATGGACCATTCCCGGAAATGGGAATCGAAGGCGCTGCGCTGGCGACCGGCATCGGACAGGCTCTGACGCTGACGATTTACCTTGTAGTCTATCTTGCGCGGCCAATTCGCGTGCATATCCGCAGGCAGTACATTCTCCCCAGCAAAAAGATGGTAATAAAGCTGTACTCCATTGGCATTCCCGCAACCCTGAATCTCGCGCTTCCGTCTCTTTTGATTTCGGCGCTCAATGCGATTTTGGCGGCATATTCCGAAGTGTATATTCTGGTTTTGGGAATCTATTACAAATTGCAGACATTTGTCTATCTTCCAGCGAATGGCATTGTGCAGGGGATGCGCCCCCTGATCGGCTATAACTACGGCGCGGGGGAACACCAACGGGTCAGCCAGATCTTTAAGATCGTTTTGTGCATGAGTGGTATCATTATGGTGTTTGGGACAGTAATATGTCTGCTGATCCCCGGACAGTTGATGGGGCTGTTTACCCACACAGAAGCGACGATTCAGGCCGGGGAAACCGCCTTACGCATCATCGGGGCTGGGTTTATCGTCTCGGCGGTTTCTGTTACATCTTCCGGCGCATTGGAGGGACTTGGGAAAGGAACTCCCTCCTTACTGATTTCCCTTTGCCGGTATGTAGTGGTCATCATCCCGGCTGCGTTTTTACTCAGCAGGTTTTTCGGAGCGGTTGGCGTCTGGAATGCGTTTTGGATCACGGAAGCGATTACTGCGATCATTTCCCTTGTCATTTACCGCAAGGCAATCACAGGCCCGTGACGGCGGCCCGAAAGGAATGAATGCCTATACTATTTCAAGTGGCATTTTCCCGAAATATTTGAATGGAGAAAATATCATCTCCGTTCCGCTTGCAGAAAATGAAACAATGCATATTGGATATGTGCTGAATGAAAATCAGGAATTAAATGAACTTGGAAAAAGCTATCTGGAAGAATTATGGAAATATGCTCCAGCCAATCCATAGTCGTATGCTATGGATAATCATATAAAATAGGTGTTATGTATGTACCGCTGTTTGCTGATATAATAACAGCAGAAAGGTGGTTGATGATTATGCCTATGGCGGTACTGCGCAATTTTTGTATATGGGGTTAATTCTTTGCTTCTAAATGTAATGGAAGTGCTGAAGTACATCGGAGCAGCCTATATCCTGTGGCTTGCGATTCATATTGCTTTTAGTAAGCCGTCAACAGAAAACGCAGAGCAATCGGCATCGTTTCTGAAAGGCTTCATGCTGCAATTTGTCAATGTGAAGATCTATATGTTCGGAGTTACCGCACTAACGGGTTATGTTGTAGGATATATGTCCTCTTTTCCGGCTTTGCTGTTTTTTGAGCTGGTTATTGCAACAATCGGAACGATCGCAACCTGTACTTGGACTGGCTTGGGCGCACTGATTCAGAAGTTTTATCTACGGCATTTCCGTGTTATTAACATTATCCTTGCACTAACATTACTGGAGTGTATTTGGGGAATGTTAAGATAATTGTTGCTTTGAGAGCAATTCTAATTAACAAATTCAAGTTTGTTGAATTAAAAATGAAATAAAGTTCCAGTAATCATAGAGTGTATGGATTCAATTCCATATGCTCTTTTTCTTTACTTAATTTCATGAAAAATGTAAAAATCTAATGTTACGAGTTGCATTAAAGAAAACTCGTAAGAAAAAAGTAAAAAAATTTGCTTTTGACCACTGTAAAACAACCTCTGAGCGTTTCGTTATATGAAGGAATAATTTTTCTTTCATATTTCAAAGAAAAGAGGATAAAGAAATGTTAGAGAAAAGATGTTATACAGTA
>NZ_QTVN01000022.1:0-19230 GCF_003460605.1 Ruminococcus sp. AF31-8BH | reverse complement strand
TCTAATGTTACGAGTTGCATTAAAGAAAACTCGTAAGAAAAAAGTAAAAAAATTTGCTTTTGACCACTGTAAAACAACCTCTGAGCGTTTCGTTATATGAAGGAATAATTTTTCTTTCATATTTCAAAGAAAAGAGGATAAAGAAATGTTAGAGAAAAGATGTTATACAGTACAAGAGTTACAGGAAATCTTAGGAGTCAGCAGACCTACTATTTATAACCTTTTAAAGAAAAAAGAATTCCGGTGGATCCAGTTGGATGGCGGAAAGTATCGCATCTCTAAGAAGAGTTTTGACGACTGGCTCGATAACTTGGAGCAGTAAAAAACAGGATGTTGATCAGGCAGATTTTGTCTGCAATCGACATCCTAAATTTTTATCTGGATTTGAGATATGATATAAGAAAAAATACTAACACTAAAAAGACAGGAAGTGAAGAATAAATGGCAACAGCGATTATGAAACAAAAAGAAGTTCCGGAAATGGACGATGTTGAAGAAATCATTTCAAAGATATCAGAAGACAGTCCTTACAAACGGCGTCCGACACAAAAGAGAACCTGGATGACCGTGCCGGAAATGGGAAAGATACTGGGATTAAAAAAGACAGATCGATACTGGCTGGTGCATAAAAATGTTTTTGAATCAAAAGAGATTGCCGGAAAGATACGAATCAATATTGCCAGCTTTGAAAAATGGTACGCCAATCAGATTAAATACCATAAAGTTACCGGAGAAGAACCGGGGAAAGAATTGAAATCCTGGTCCTATTCTGTTAAGGAAGTCGCGGATCTGTTGGGTGTTGATGAATATCTTGTTTATGATTTACTCAAGAAAAATCAAATGGAAGCTGTTATTGTCGATTACTGGAAACGTATACCAAAAGAATCTTTTCAGAATTGGTATAAAAGCCAGTCCCGGTATCGGACAAAGGAAGACAGAGAAAAGGACGCTCTTCTGGAAGATGCAACTATTACGATGCCAGAGATGGCACAGCTGCTAGGAACAACCAGAAGCTCAGTATATACAATTCTTGATAATCCGAAGTATAGTCATTTTTTTGAATTCATTGTGATTGCAGAAAAGAAAAGGATCACAAAAGAGAGTTTTCAAAAATTTCTGGAAGGTCAGGATCGGTATAAGCTGGATCCATCGAATGATTATGAAGAACTTGCACAGGAACAAAATATTGCCCTGGCTAATTACCGGCGGAAGAAATTATCACAGACCGGAATACGAGGAAGCAATGGAAATATAAAGTATCTTACTTTTGATGAAGCTTCCTATCTGGCAAAGGTCAGCAGAAGCATGATCAACAAGTGGGCGGATACAGGAAAGTTCACAGTAATAAAAGTTGGCAGTC
The DNA here is from genome assembly GCF_003460605.1 of Ruminococcus sp. AF31-8BH. Taxonomy (GTDB): domain Bacteria; phylum Bacillota; class Clostridia; order Lachnospirales; family Lachnospiraceae; genus Blautia_A; species Blautia_A acetigignens. The sequence continues at coordinate 17,870 of NZ_QTVN01000022.1, read as the reverse complement.
GAGTTAGAATCCGTCGGGATGAATTTGAGGACTGGATGGAGCAAAGAGATTTGGAAAGGAGTATGCAATAATATGGCATCAATAAGAGAACGAAACGGAAAATTTAATGTAATCTATTCTTATACGAATGAAAAAGGTGAGAGGAAACAGAAATGGGAAACCTATGAAACGAAAGCCGAAGCAAAGAGAAGAAAAAAAGAAATTGAATATAAAAAAGAGATGGGATCATTTGTCGTTCGTAAATGCAAAACACTGGATGAGCTTATTACAGAGTATGTTGCACTTTATGGAAAAGAAAACTGGGCGCTTTCTACATATGAAGGAAATGTCTCTCTTATCAATAACTATATTCTTCCAATTATTGGTGATACGAAACTTTCAGAGATCAATACCCGATTCATCGAAAGATATTATCAGAGTCTTTTGAAGAGACGTGCAGTTATCAATCCATTGAATAAAACCAGTCGAAATGAATTTGTATCTTCCAGTACGGTCAGGGATATTAATAAGCTGCTTAGAAACTGTTTTGAACAGGCAGTGAAATGGGAGTTGATGGAGAAGAATCCTTGCACCCATGCGACTGTACCAAAACATAAATCACAAAAAAGAGACATCTGGACAGCGGATACATTAATGTATGCGCTCAGTGTCTGTGAAGATGAGCGATTAAAGCTCGCAATTAATCTATCTTTCTCATGTTCCCTGCGACTTGGTGAGCTGCTTGGTCTTACCTGGGATTGTGTAGATATTTCTCCTGAGGCAATTGAAGAAAACCGTGCATATGTCTTCATCAACAAAGAATCACAGCGTATAAGAAAAGAATCGTTGAATGCATTGGATGGAAAAGATGTGTTGTTGGTATTCCCGACAAATCATAAGAAGAATTCTACGGTCCGTATTCTGAAAACACCAAAGACAGAAAGCAGTGTGCGTAAGATATTCTTACCAAAGAGTGTCGCTAATATGTTGGTAGACTGGAAAGCTGAACAGGATGAAATGAAAGAAATCCTGAGTGATGAATATATGGACTATAACCTGGTTATGGCAAGTACCTTTGGACTTCCTCTTGGTGATGGAGCAATCCGTGGTCCTTTAAAGAAACTGATTGAGGACTATAATCTCCCACCGGTTGTGTTTCACAGTTTCCGTCATAGCAGCGTTACTTATAAGCTGAAACTGAATGGTGGGGACATCAAAGCGGTACAGGGTGATTCCGGTCATGCTCAGGTCAATATGGTTACGGATGTGTACTCTCATATTCTGGATGATGACCGAAGGAAAAATGCAGAGCTTTTTGAAGAAGCATTTTATGAGAAGAAGAATCTGGATCCACAGATGCATGTACAGCAGGAAAATAATAATGCAACTGTTGCTGATGAAGTCGATCCTGAACTTTTGGCAAAAGTGTTGGCAAATCCAGAGATGCGGGCATTACTCAATTCGCTGGCGAAGACAATGAAGTAATGAAAAATAGTGAAAAAATAGTGTAATTTTAGTGGAAAAACAATTCATAAAACGATATAATATATGGATGAAATGGAGGTGGATCATGTGATTAAGGTTACGTTAACAAATGAAATTTTAAAAAAAATATCGGAAATAGACGAAAAGCGTTTTTCTCTTAGTACGATAGAAATGCCACCTGTTATAAAAAACAGACTTAGAAAAAACTCTAAGAAAAAAAGTTCCTATGCTTCTAATAAGATTGAAGGAAATCCATTAACTGAAAAACAGGCAAATGAGGCTATTGATAGTGATCCTCACAAACATTTTTTAAAGCCAGAACAGGAAGTTCGTAATTACTTTTTGGCTTTAAATTTTTTAGAAGAAAAACTGAAAAAGAAAGAAGCTTTTTCAAAAGAAATGATTTTAGAAGTGCAGGCAATGGTTGAAAAAGGTGCGTCAAAAGAAAAGATAGGCTTAAGAGGCCCTATGCCACCTGGAATGTTATTTGCAGTATATGATTCCGAAACAGGCGCAGCGGAATATATTCCACCAGAGTATATTGATATTCCAGACTTGTTGGATGAACTTGTTGAATATGTAAATACTACAGATGATCATCCGCTGATTATTGCTGCTGTAGTTCATTATCAATTGGTTACTATTCATCCTTTTGAAGATGGAAATGGAAGAACCGCCAGATTAATGTCAGGCTATATTCTTGATTATTATGGATATGGTTTTAATGGAATAGGTTCTCTGGAAGAATATTTTGCCTATGATCCAGATGAGTATTATGCATCACTGCAAATGGGGTTACCGGCGTTATATTATTCAGGAAGAGAAAACCCTCCTCATCCGGAAATTTGGATCAATTATTTTTTGCGGATGATGGAATTGTATTCTAAAAAGGTATATGAATTATCAAAAACATCCGAAAACGACGAGTTAGATGGAAGTCTATCTTATTTAAATGCAAAAGAAAAAGAATTCTTAGCATTTCTGTTAAAAAAGCGATTATATGAGTTTACACCAATTGAAGTCAGCAAAATGCTAGGTGTAACCAACAAAACGATTATTAATCGATGTGCAAAGCTGGTAAATAATGGTTTGTTAATTCCAATCATTGTAAAGACAAGAGTCCGATCTTATCGGTTAAGTGATTTTTCAAAGACAAATGCGAAAAAGATTTTGAAAAAAATATCGTAATAAAATATAAAATTTGCCAGTCAAAAACGCATGGACAAACCGTCTCGTATGCGTTATATTATTTATAGACAAGAAAATATCTTGTGCTTTCGATAGGAAGTTTAATTGAATACTGTTTACCATGATCGAACGTACGAAGCATGGTGGTCATATAACAGATGTCGATGGTAATATCAAGGCATTCCCCAATTATTAGCTAGAGCAAACAATCAGCTAACTTTCAGAGCTTTACAGAGCTTGACAGAGGGGGTATTCAGAATAACTCAAATTGAATCGGAAACAGTTTTTAATAGTGTCCCATATGGGTTTACCTTACCTCAGATTGACAGAGAGTGACAATAGGTTGGAGCTCTCCTAAGCGTGGGGTCGGAGGTTCAAATCCTCTCTGGGACGTCAGAAAGCACCGCTGCAAGCCTTTTTTCGGGGTTTGCAGCGTTTTTTGTTCCTCCTTCTCCCGGTAATTTCACTTCCGTTACCGGGAGATTTTTATGCGCCGCATGATGTATATTTGCTAATTGGACTCGAACGCTTTTCAGAAATTTGCTAAGAAAATTCTATGTTTTGCTAATTCGATTTTTCGGATCACTTTGCCGGGGCTTGCGCCGCTATCAGGGCTGCGAGCGCACTTGCCAGCTCCGGCGACTTTTGAAGCTGCTCCACAAGGCTTTCAAGGTCCAGGGTCGCAGGCTCCGATTTTGTCGATTCCTCCGGCGGACGGACGTTGCGAAGATCAGGCTTGGTATAGAAGGCAGTCTCGAATTTCTGAGCATTGACCTTTCTATCCTCGTCCAGAATGTGAGCATAGATACTGGTTATCATGTCAATCTCGTCATGGCCTGTATCGCCCTGGGTGGCTTTCAGATCGCCGTGGTTGAGTTTCAGTTTGTAGGTGGTACTGGAATGACGGAGAGAATGAAAGACCACCTTCGGCAGCCCTGCGTCCTCACGGAGCTTTGCAAACTCTTTGAGGATGATCCGATCCTCGCAGGGCCGTCCATTGGGAAGTGCCACCACCAGATCGAAATCCTGATACTCGTCGCCCAGGAAGCCTTTCAGCTCGTCCTGGGACTTCTTCCATTCCCGCAGGATGTAAGCCAGCGTTTTCGGCAGCCACACCTTACGGATACTGGAATTGGTTTTCGGCTTTTTCAGAACAATTCTTGTGCTGGTGTTCGGCATGAGCGGAGTGAAGATGTAATAGATATCCTTCTCACCCAGTGTTTCAATCGCCCGTTTGGAAGCCCGTGTCAGCTCCTTGTCGATGTAGACATAGGCGTTATCCGCCGCAATATCTTCATCGGAAATATGGACGTTCTCCCAGGTCAGCCCCAGGATTTCACCCATACGCAGAGAGCAGGCAAAGGAAAGGTTCATTGCTACATAGAGCTTGCTGTCCGTGCATTTGTCCAGGGCAAGACGGATCATATCCGCTGTCCAGATATCCCGTTTCGCATACTCCGTTTTCGGGAGGATCACATTGTCAAAGGGATTTCTTGCAATGATTTCCCAGCGTACCGCCTGCTTAAACGCACACCGCAGGAGCTTGATGATCTTTTCAATGGTCTTGTCGCTGACATAGGTGGTAACGGCCTTTCGGGTTTTGGTGGACACTGACTTGGTTTTCTGCAAGGTCTGGATATAACCGTCAACCGCACGGGGAGTAACCGCCTGTACCTCCATATCACCGATGATCGGATTGATATAGTTCGCAATCAGCGCTGTTTGGCTGTCATACATAGACACACCCCATTTCTTTTCTCCGTAAAGAGATACGAAGTCATAAAGGAACTCGGTGATTGTCTGATTGCTTGGCGGGAGAAAAGTTCCCGTGTGCTGCTGATTTTCGATTTCCGCCTTGCGCTTCAAGGCCTCTTTGTGGGTATGCCAGGTTTCCCACTTCTGTTTGGTTTCTCCGTTTTCATCCACATAGTTGTAAACAACGGAATAGTTTTTCTTTCGCTTGATAATAGATGCCATATCGTTCTTCCTTTCTTGGATCACAGGTCGAGGGAGTCAAGCCACTCGTCAAATGACCGCTTGGAAATGCGTATGGCGTTACCAATTCGCACGATTTTGAAGTGCCCTTCTTTTACAAGGATGTATGCGGAAGTTCTTCCGATGCCCAGAATTTGAGCAATATCGTCAACCGTATACGTCCTTCTTTCAGGGGTTTCTTTCTTCGTGCCGTTCCATGTTTGAGACATGAGAACCCCCTTTCAGTTATGAAAAGGAACAACACGAATATGTGTGGGTAATATAACTTCCACTATTATTTTACCGTGCTGTTCCGTGTTTGTCTGCTGCTAATTGAAAAGTTTACGATCTATCCATAAACTTTCAAAAAAGAAAAGTAGGCTTACGGACGGCTGTTGGCACAGCTCCATGGGAGTCTAACCCCGGCCCATGCTGATGGGTGCGGCGCACGATGCTTTGTGGGCGTTCAATGCGCGAGTATCTTTAACCCTGCCCGTGTGTCATCGCCCGCAAGCTGCCACGCTTGCTTTGCGGTCTGGTGTTGTTCGCTCGCCCGTTACAGTGGTCCCGTCCTGCGGACTTGAAACGAGGTCATGGCGCACCGGCCGTATGGCTCGGCACAAACAGGAATGCATCCGTTTGCCTTATGCTGCACAGATAGCCTCCCATCTGACTTTCTTTGTCAAAGAGCATGGAATTTCAATGCCGAACCGTTGGAGCAAGGAAAGGGAGAAAAACTTGCCTCGCAGGTTTTAGACCGGCAGCACCTCAAAGCCCGTCACGATGCTGTGGATCAGCTTCGTTTCCAGCCTAAGCCGCATATCTTCATCGGCATACAGGTATGTATTCCCGTATTCGTCCTTCAGCGGCCTGGTGGCAAGAGCCCGGATGTACTTCTGATAGTGAGCGACCACGGCGGCAAGGGCGTCCTCGTCGCCGTTCACGGCTGCCAGGATCACAGGCACCGGGATAGATTTCACTTGTCCGGCCATTCAAATCCCTCCTTCATCAGATATTCGCGCAATTCTTTCAGCGTAGTAAGGCGCCGCTTTGATACGGTCTGATGGACGATATTCAGCTTGTCGCTGATCTCACGGTCCGTCATCCCCAGAAAGTAGGACAGCAGGATCACATCCCGCTTGCCCTCCGGCAGCTGCGCCAGAGCGTCGGCCAGAAGATTGCCGGTCACAACGACCGGGAGGCCCTGCATGTCCAAGACATGCTCGTCCAAGAAGTGCTTGTCCCATACGGCGGTCTGCTCCAGCTCGAAAGCTGTCAGCTCGCCCAGGGATTTTTCCTGATCCCGGAGCCGGGTATATTCACGCTGGATATACCCGGCCTCATTCTTCAAAACCTTGACACAGAAGGCGCCAAACTGATTCTGAATACGCTGCTCATAGGAGTCTTTCATTTTCTCACCTCCCTTCGCGCCCACAGGTGCGGGGTGGTGACTTCCTCCCTTTCGCCTCAGTAATGCAAGGCTTGCGATTTTGGCAACCGCAGAGGGAAGAAAGTTTTTATGAAAGGCTTCACTACATGGCGAAGGCTTACATAAACAGCAAAAAACGCCTGTCTGCAAAACGCAGACAGGCGCAGAGGAATTATAAAATCTATTTACATGATTTTTATGTTCATACTCATGCCTAGAATACCCCCATGGAGGATATGAGCTTTTTTTGACCGTAAAATATTAGGCAGATTGTTGAAGGCAAAATGAACACGGCAATATTACCTCCTATTGGCTACCGTGTCCCTGTAGGTCGTCATTGGTTTGTGCAAGCGCAAAGAAACGGCGGCTCTGAAATTCAAAGCCGCCGTTTCTTATAGGCGTGTTGATAGGACTGCTGGACGACGACTTTTTTTCTTTGCCGCCGTCCGGCAGCTACCTTTCTTATTGCTTTTAACGGGTTATTCCATCTCTCTATAGCGGGCAGCAATTTCCTCCGTAATCGGAATTAGTCTGCAATCTTCAATCGAGTACACCTGATCGCATAGCTGTTCAATGTCTTTGAAATGGTGTGAAGTCAGAAAAATGGTCTTGCCTTCCGCTTTCAGCATACGGATGATGGCCTTTACATCCTCATAGGTTTTGTAGTCCAATGCGTTAAAAGGCTCATCCAAAATCAGAATATCCTGCCCCTCCATAATTGCCTGTGCAATCCCCAGTTTCTGCTTCATACCAAGAGAATAATTGTCTACTTTCGTTTTATTATCAGGGTCAAGCCCCACTTTGCTCATGGCCTGTCGGATTTCTTTTTCTCCAATTTTCCCTTGAATGTCCGCAAGAAATTTCAGATTTTGAAAACCACTGTAAATGCCAATAAAACCGGGGGAATTGATAAATACTCCCAAACTTTCGGGGAAGTCGCGGCCATTTTTACCAAGCTGTTTTCCGCGCACGTAAACACTGCCCCGATCAGGCTTCTCGAAACCGCATAAAATCTTGAACAGCACCGACTTTCCGCTGCCGTTAGCGCCAACCAAACCAACAGCTGTTCCCTGTTCTATGGACAGTGAAACGTCTTGAAGAATTGCCTTGCCACCAAAACTTTTTGATACATTTTTCACTTCAATATATGAACTCATATTCTGTCCTCCTAATTCAATATTTTCTTGTAGCCACACATAAGGATTCCTGCAATCATCAGCGTTAAAATAGCGGCCTCTATCCCAAAGGCGGACACAGCGGAAATTCCAATTCCCGGTTCCACAACAGAAATTCTTGTCAGGCTGGAAAGGCCAAAAGGCGAATAAGCTACCCAATTCCCCGGAAGGACACAGAGCAGATTTCCCGCCACTAACACAAGGAAACCGATTGTAACCTGTCTTGTGGCAATGTAGATGCCGAGCATAATCAGATATTGCGCCAATATATCAAGGCACTTCATCAAAACCGCATAGAGCAGGAACCTGAAAGAAACGATTGTTAATCCAGTGCTGAATAGGGATGCCCCTATAAGGCCAGCCATAAGCCAAAAGATTGCATATACCATGAGAAACTTTATGCTGACCAATAAAATGCTCTTCATCAAATGCCTGCGGCCCTTCGAGCGCACAGAAACAAATATAGATTGCCCGTTCACTGTTTGCTCCACAAAAGCGGCAAGCAGGTAAAGGGGCACACCGCCGGTAATCAGCAGTTCAAGAAAAGGTAAAACTTGAAAATATCCGGTTCCATGTCCTGCAAACAGGGCATAAATCCATTCCACTCCTGATAGGGCGGTGCCATTGCCTAAGCCTTTGTAAATCGAAACTCCCAACACAACACCTAAAAGAATCAGCAGATTACGAGGGATCATGAGCGCATGGAAATAGTAGCCAGCTATACCACGGTGGGATAACTGTATATGCGGCAACTGTCCCCGCCACGCAAACCGAATAGATATAGCAATTATCAAAACAAGGAGCAGCAAGGTACAGGCGGTTATCTCGAAACGATGGGGCACGACCAAATTGTGGTGTAAAATCAGCAAATGATTAAAACTCGTCAGCGGTATATTTTGAATTGCCGGAAGCTTGATCCACACAGCCGAGAGGACATAAAGAACGATTACAATTCGGATCGTCCACTTTCTCCCAGCGAAATGTCCAATCCACATACAGATTCCAAATATCAGCCAACTTCCAATAAGCTGATAGAGGGTAAAACAGACAAACGCCTGCAAGGGACTGGCAAAAAGCTGTTCCAGAGTGGAAAATAATTCGGCTTCCGTTGCACCCGCAGCAAGGTTCCATTCGTTGCCTAAAGGTAATCCTATACCAGACAGAAGAATTGCCCCAGTTTGAACAGCCGTCAGAATGACTGCAATCAAACCGACCCCAATCCATTTTTTCAGAAAATAAGAATGGTAACTTTGAAACCGTAAGATTACTGGCTCTCCGTCGTCATCAATAAAGGAAAAGCAGCTTAACAGTACAATCGGCAGCACAAAATAGGTCAGATAGTAATGGTCTGATACCGCCGACAAGATGTGCCGCTCGTATGCAATACCTCCGTTTAACCTCCCGCTGATGGAAAAAAGTATACATCCGGCAAATAGGGCAAGCGACTTTCCATATCCCCACAAACGAAGATTTTTTCTGATAAGCGCAATCATAACGGACTCCTAAACGGTTACGACAGCATTTTTCTTAGAAAGGAGAAACGCTGTCAGGCCAATCACAATGCTTAAAACGATTGGGCCAAAGAAGAAAGAGGAGATTGACACGACCCGTGGATCAACTGTTGTGGGATCAAAAGCTACGACCAGCCGGTATCTCTCTAAACGAAGAATAGCCAGAACAAAATTCTCTAAAATGGAATACATAAACGGTCCGGTAAGGATTACAAAAATGTTCTTGCAGTATAAAGCGAGGACAAATCCGAAGGTCATTACAAAAAGGCTGACTATGCCTCTCCAAAGGGACAGGGCAACTGCATATAACAGCGGGGTCTTTATAAATGCGTTTTCAAATATATGGCTAAACGGATTTTCAGCGAAAGGAACCACTGGCGGTTTCACATAGATGGCAAACACCGCCGATAGTATATAGGGAATCACAATAATACAAAGAGTTCCCAGCGCATACGCAATCCATTTAGCAGTCAGGTACTTCTTAATTTTCACTCGCGGCATGACATAGAGCAGGAAGTTATTTTTGCGCTCATAATACAAATTCCAGCATAGCGGCACCACAACAAATAGCGGATAAAGCAGAGAAAACAGTTCTGTTCCAACTTCCCATGCCTCTAAATCGTAGTGTAGTGTATAGTTTTGATAAATTGTGCAGGACAACACACTCATGGCGATTGCCAGAAGAACTGTTGTCAATAGCACCGGCAGAAAAATTTTTTTCCACTCATTTCTCACAAGGCCTATCATATTCATTCATCCCTTTCTTTGTTTTTTCCAGTATATCGAACTCTTTCAGGCGCTTCAATAGCCCGGAAACAAGAGAGGGTTTTAAGGGAACAAGATAAATTTCGTTCCCTTAAAACCCTCGTTCATACCCTTTTCTCATGGCATGAGTATGCCAAAGACAACATAATTTTCATTCAAAATGGATTCGTTACGGGTCAGGATTTTCCCATGATACCGTTCCGTCATGCGTAGGATGTTATACAGGCCAAATCCGTGGCCGTCCCGATTTGCCTTTGTAGTTACACCTTTTCCAAACAAGGCCATAAATTCAGTATTTGAAAGCGGAGGAGCTGGATTGGCAACTGTCAATTCCAGAAAGTCCCCCTGTTTCTTACTGGATAAAAAAACCGTACTTCCTTTCGGTGAAGCCTCGATTGCATTGTCCAATAAAATTCCAATGGCCTCGATCCATTCTGTTTCCGGGGTAACAGTTTTCTTGAAAAGACCATGTAAAGATAATTCTATGTGACGATTTGCCGCTTCTGCCTGTTTTATTTTCCCAAACAGCATCCCGGCAATCATTTTGCTGTCGCATGAGAGCAGTTCCCGGTCATTAAGACTGATTCCAATGCTTCCCGTGAGAGCCGTCACTTCTTTCCGGGCTTCTTCTATAGTATCAGCAGAGGTAACGACAGCTTCAATCGCCATCATCCGGTTATTAAATTCATGCTGTCTTGCCCTAACCTGTGAGATCAATTCTTCTACAATAGGCACATACTGCTCAATCATGTGGATTCGCTTTTGCTCCTGCATTCGACGCTGATGTAGGAACAGCAATATACTGTCCAGCAGCAGTACCGCAAGGATCAGAATTATAATCACCCACAGATGGGAAAGAATTCTATCCACATCAAAAGAGAGGATAGAAAGCACTGCCATGAGAAGGACAGCGATATTGGCAGATACGATCAGAACTGTGAAATCGCTTCTTTGGACGAGCTGATGGATCAAGCCGAAAAGTGGCGTGAACTCCAGTACGACTATAAGGCACAACGCCGCTATACGGCTGCCCAACAGGAGTAAAATATCCGTAGCTCCGCAGACAGCAAAAAGAACCGCGCACAGGCATTTGACGAACAGGAAAATGGAGAAGGCCGCCATTGTGCCGCAGAAAACCGTTCCGCTGGATTTGGAGCCGAAGAAAATACTGCTCAACAACAATACTGCAAAAATCAAAAACAGCAATCCAACAATATTGTCTGCTGGTAGTATTTCAAAGCCTTCACTGCGGAAAGATGCCGTCATATTTGCTCCGACAGAAAAATCCACTCTCGGTACAACACAAAGAACAAGAAGAATGGGAAAAATGAAAAAATCTTTTGCCTTTATTTCTGATTTTTGCCGGAAAACGGCTTCACAGCAGAGAGCCAGTATTCCCACATCCAATCCTAACTGTATCAGATTCATTAGAAAGTTCATGTTTTCCCCCATAATTCGGCCTGATATTTATTTCCGATGGGGATTGTATCTGTAAATCCTTTCAGAAAAATCTTCCGCTCGGATTTGTCAATTTTCTCAATATGGGATTTGTTCACGACATAACTCTTATGGCACTGAACAAATGCTGGATCATCAAGCAACGCCAATAAACCAGACAAAGTGTACCCGGAAATCGTATCTTCTTTGATGCCGGACAGACGGCTACTGGTATGGATCACAAGTTTTTTTCCAAAGGCTTCGATATAGGCAATATCCTGTGTAACATATTCTAAGATAAATTGCTTTTGCTCAATCTGAATGGTTTTTGCTTGTTGGCTCATCTGTTTAGACAATCCCAACGCGTCACGAAATGCCGTTACAAATTCTTCTTCGCTAAATGGCTTTACAAGAAAACTGTAACACTTCACATCTCGATAAGCTGAAAGTTCTTCTCCTGCCAATGCCGTTTCAAAAATAATCGGCGTATATTTATATTCCGGCAATTCGCGGAGCTGCTTTGCTAAGCTGGTTCCTTTATAGTCCTCTAACTGAATATCAAGGATAAAAAGGGAAACATCGTTCGCTTTTGCATATTGCAAGGCTTCTCCGGCCTCGGAAACAGAATGTACCTCAAGATCGGCAGATATATTGTCAATATAACGCACAATTTTCTTTACTGCACTTGTATTATCTTCTACTAATAGCACCTTACTCATGTTACAATTTCTCGCCGCCTTTGTTTTGTTTTTGCCGTTTATCTACTGGCTTATCTGCTACCTTTGGTATAAGCCACATATAACCGATTTTTGAAATGCCAGGTATGCGGTCATCCTCACAAAGCCGCTGTACCCGCCTTTCAGAAATGCCCCACTTTTTCGCTGCTTCGGGACAGGACATATACTCCATCTTCATCCGCCCTTTCTCTAAACTCTATCAGTATAATTATATACGAAAATCCGTATAATATCAAAGCTAAAATATGAATTATTTTAGCTAATAACGGGAACTATAAAGACATATCCAGAAAGAAAGGTGAACTGTAAAATGTAGTTTGGTGAATGAATATGGCAAAGAGACCAGTACAAAAAATTGACTTTAGCCCTTATGGGGCAGCAATAAAAGCAGCACGGACGGGGCAAAAAGAGTCCCGCAACAAAGTGGGGGACGAGATGTATCTTTCTCCCCGCTATCTCGCCAATATTGAGAACAAGGGGCAACATCCGAGCCTCCAAATCTTTTTTGAGCTCATGTCCCGCTATCACATCTCCGTGGATCAACTTCTCTTTGGGGATACGGCAGATGGGAAATCCACGGCGCGCTGGCAGCTTGACATCCTGGCAGATGAATTGACCGATCGGGAGATCGGGATCATCATTGCCACCGTACAGGCCGTGTTGGGCGCCAGAGAAAAGGGGGAGTAACCATGCTCCCAGCACAACTGAATAGGAACTGATGGACGCTATGAACGGATAAAGTTTGTAGCGTTTTTTCTTTGCATTTTGGTAGCCAAAGTGAAGGTTTTGGTATTACTTAGGTACGAAAAAAGAAACGATAGCAAGCACAGCAAGCGAGTACCCGCTTGCGAATTTTGAGATTTTCAGGTCCCTTACCCGAAAATTCAAAATTGCTTGTTGGGATAGTCACAAACCCTTATGAGGAACGGAGGCGGCGCATGGCGAACCGGAAACGGAATATTCAGATGAAGTTTTATGTCACGGAGGAAGAAAAACGCCTCATTGACAAGAAGATGGCCCAGCTCCCCACCCGGCGCTATGGCGCCTACCTGCGGAAGATGGCGATTGACGGATATATCATCTACACCGACACCACGGAGATCAAAGCGTTTACCTCGGAACTTTCCGCCATCGGCCGGAATATCAACCAGATTGCCAAGCGGATCAATGCCGGAGGCCCTGCGTATCAGGCCGACATGGAGGAGATACGGGAAAGGCTGGATGAGATATGGCAGTTACAAAGACGCATCCTATCAAGTCAACGCTGAAAGCGGCCATTGACTATATCTGCAACCCAGAAAAGACGGATGGAAAGCTGCTTGTATCCGCCCATGGCTGCGCCGCCGAAACCGCGGATATCGAATTTTCCTGGACCCGCCGCCACGCCATCGACAAGGGAACGAACCTGGGCCGCCACCTGATCCAAGCCTTTCAACCTGGGGAGGTCACTCCGGAGCAGGCCCATGAGATCGGCATGGAGCTTGCAAAAGAAATCCTGGGCGGCAAGTATGAGTTTGTGCTTACCACCCATATAGACAAAGAACATGTTCATAACCACCTGATTTTTAATGCGGTTGAGGTGCAAATCGGTATTTACTTCTACTTAGACATACAAACTGTTGACAGTAAAACTCCTATATAGTATTATTTGATAATATACTATATAGGAGTTTTTGTGCGAAAATGAATGGCGGATTTCTTGTTACCAAAATAAAACAACTTGGAGATCGAATCTTTGAGAAGATTCTCAGCGAAAAGAATATTGATGCGTTTAACGGAGCCCAGGGGCGTATTCTTTATGTACTGTGGCAGGAAGATGGAATCTCAATCAGGTCACTCTCGATTAAATGTGGATTAGCGATAACTTCTCTTACTACGATGCTGGAAAGAATGGAAAATCAAGGGCTGATAAGACGTGTTCAGTCTGAAACGGACAAAAGGAAAACACTCCTGTTTCTGACTGAAAAAGCACATGCCTTAAAGGACAAATACGATACTGTATCTGATAAAATGGGCAGTATTTACTACAAAGGTTTTTCGGAGGAAGAAATTACCCAGTTTGAGGAATGCCTCGACCGTATCAGAAAGAATCTTGAGGAGTGGCAGAAATCATGAGTATTTGTATCAAAGATCAGATTCAAAACATGAATATCGTCATCGGATGTACAGTGGGGTGTGCATATTGCTATGCCCGCAATAATGTGAAACGCTGGCATATGATTGATGACTTTGCTGACCCTGAATTCTTTCCGGGTAAGCTCAAGATGATGGAAAAGAAACGTCCGCAGAACTTTCTTCTTACCGGCATGAGCGATCTTTCCGGCTGGAAGTCAGAATGGAGAGACGAGGTATTTGAAAAAATCCGTGAAAATCCACAGCATCAGTTCCTGTTCCTTACAAAGCGACCAGATCTGCTGGATTTTGATACAGATTTGGAAAACGCATGGTTTGGTGTTACGGTGACGAGAAAAGCAGAACTGTGGCGTATTGACGCACTACGGGAAAATGTCAGAGCAAAACACTATCATGTTACCTTTGAGCCGCTATTCGACAATCCAGGTTCAGTTGATCTTTCCGGGATCAACTGGATCGTTGTCGGCACCATGACCGGAGCTCAGAGTAGGAAGATTCATACGGAGCCGGAATGGGCATGGTCTCTGACGGACCAGGCACATAAGCTCGGCATTCCGGTGTTTATGAAGGAAGACCTTGTCCCTATCATAGGAGATGAAAATATGATTCAGGAAATGCCGGAAGAATTTAATAAAGTGTTAGAGGTACAGAAATCATGGAAGAAGTAATGAATGGAATCCTCATTCGTGAGGTGGAAACAAAGAACATCATGACTAAGTCTAGTCTGCCGGTAGGCGGTTACTCGGTCAATCCCTATGTGGGCTGTACACATGCCTGCAAGTATTGCTATGCTTCTTTTATGAAGCGCTTTACCGGGCACAAGGAGGAATGGGGCACTTTCCTTGATGTGAAGCATTGGCCAGAAATTAAAAATCCGAAGAAATATGCCGGACAGCGGGTGGTCATCGGTTCTGTGACAGATGGCTACAATCCACAGGAGGAGCAATTCGGGAATACCAGAAAACTTCTGGAGCAGCTGATCGGCAGTGACGCAGATATTCTGATCTGCACAAAGTCGGATCTTGTGGTACGGGATATTGATCTGTTGAAGAAGCTTGGACGTGTAACCGTTTCATGGTCGATCAACACACTAGATGAAAATTTCAAGAACGATATGGATTCTGCTTCGAGCATTGAGCACCGTATCGCTGCTATGAAGCAGGTATATGAGGCAGGTATCCGTACAGTCTGTTTCGTATCCCCGGTATTCCCCGGTATCACGGATTTTGAAGCAATCTTTGAGCGGGTAAAGGATCAGTGCGATCTGTTCTGGCTCGAAAATCTCAATCTTCGAGGCGGTTTCAAAAAGATAATTATGGATTATATCGCCGGAAAATATCCTGATCTTGTACCACTTTACGACGAGATCTATAACAAGCATAACCGCAGCTACTTTGAAGCACTTGAAGTAAAAGCTGAGAAAATGGCTAAGAAGTATGATTGTGCCTTTGTGGATAATGAAATGCCTTATGGCAGAGTCCCGCAGGGACATCCGGTGATCGTAGATTATTTCTATCATGAGGAAATCCGTGGGACAGAGAATACTGGAAAAAGAAATCGCTAACTTCTTGTTTGAAAAATTGAGAAAACGTAATATTGAACAAAAAAGAAATGCACAGTTCTTAGCATATCGGGAACTGTGCATTTCTGTATATAAATACTTTTAATTAGCCGATTACGGCATCCTCTGCTGTAAAATGTTCCAGAGAATTTTCTTTTACCTGAATGCAGATATAAGTAATTCCGGAAATATCGGATGCAAAAAACTGACGCTTTGCAGCAGGTGCGATTTTTAGCCAGTCTCCAGTTGAAAGGCTAATTTCTTCTCCATCAATTATGGCTTTGCCGTTACCTGAAAGAATTCCATAGATTTCTTCATTTTCTTTATGAGAATGAACAAATGGGACATTTGCTCCTGCAGGTAGTTCGTTTAAACTGATTTCTGCACCTGTTAAAGACAACTTTTCGTGCAGCTCAATTCGGTTTTCCTTTCCAATAGTTGTTTTTGTGTAATTTGCCATAATAACCTCCATAGTTAATTTGTAGTTTCTGGTTGCTTGGTGTTAGTATAGTGTGAGACACATACAAAAACAAGTACGCACCTTTTTGTAACTGTACACTCAAAATCGAATGTGTTACAATAGCCTCGGAGGTGTGCGCCAGTTCGGTGCCAAATATATAACTGGTGGGAATCCAGTCTGGTAAGACTTAGCAAGTCGCCAGTACCGAGTCCTTGGAGCGCCAAAGGCTAACAATGGTGTTTAAGCGTAGGACAGGGAACAGGAACGCCGTAATGCGTAAGCGTGAAGTGATTGAGCTTCGTTAAAATATCGATTGTGTGGGGTGGTCTGCTACCTCCTTGGGTCACCAATAAGGATTAGTCGTTAAAGCGAGACTATGAAAACACACCGGAGTCCTAGAGCACGGCATACCTGATATTGTTATATTTGACATACCTGGGAGGCCTGGATGGTTCTGTACATGAGACAGTAGGGAATATCGACCAATGCAATGGTGAGTATGAACGAAGACCATCGAGGAGTCGGATTCGTCCATAGTACTGATGAAAGCAGTAATGACGCTGGAGGGAAGGGACGGACAATAAGTTGCTTTTGCAATCAAAACATAGAGAGCACAGGAGGCATAAAATCTATGGAAAAAGAGAAAGCAGAAATAGCCAGTCTCGTAGAAAGATATGGCAGAGTTCAGTCGCTAATGAAATATGTCAACAGTGACACACTCAAAGAGTCCTACAACAAACAACCCAAAGGGAAAGCAGTAGGAGTGGATGGAATAACCAAGGAGCAATACGGAGAGAACTTAGAAGAAAACATAGAGAGTCTGCTTGTCAGAATGAAGAAGTTTTCCTATAAACCATATCCCGTGCGCAGAGCCTATATCCCAAAAGGTAATGGCAAGATGCGAGGACTCGGCATTCCGTCATTTGAGGATAAAGTCGTTCAAGGTGTCTTTAAAGAGATACTGGAAGCGATTTATGAGCCTAAGTTCAAGGAGTTTTCATTTGGGTTTCGTCCAAACAGAAGTTGTCACGATGCAATTCAAAGAGTAAACAAACACATCATGGCAGACAAGGTCAATTACATTTTAGATGCAGACATCAAGGGATTCTTTGATAACCTAGACCATGAGTGGATGATAAAATTTCTTGAGCATGACATAGCAGATAAGAACTTCATCAGATATATCAAGAGATTTCTGATAGGGGGAGTTATGGAGGATGGTAAGCGACTGGATACAGAAGCTGGAACAGTACAGGGCGGGCTGATTTCGCCAGTGCTGGCAAATGTGTATCTGCACTATACCTTAGATACATGGTTTGATTATGTGAAAAAGCATGAGTTTAAGGGAGAAATGTACATGGTACGCTATGCAGATGATTTTGTATGTCTGTTCCAATACGAGAATGAAGCACAAAGGTTTTATCAGCTTCTGATAGAAAGACTGCGTAAATTCGGTCTTGAAATTGCAGAGGATAAAAGCAGAATTCTACCCTTTGGCAGATACAAGGGAACAAAGGAATCCTTTGACTTTCTCGGCTTTACACACTACAATGTGACAAGTCACTGGGGCAAGTACTGTGTACTGCATAGAACAAGCAGGAAGAAGCTGAAAATGAAAAGAGAAGCAGTCAAGAAATGGTTATGGGAGCATATGCACGAAAGCATAGCCGATACCATAGAAGCGTTGAATGTGAAACTGACGGGGCATTACAGATACTATGGAATCTATGGGAACTACATAGGTTTGCAAAAATATTACAAATATGTGAGACAGGAGTTATGGAAAAGCAAGAGACGCAGAGACCAAACGTATTGGCTGACGTGGAAGAAATATATGAATATTCTAAAGATACATCCACTGGAGTATCCAAGGATATATCTGAAAAGTGCGTATTAGGTAAATGGCTTATTGAAGAGCCGTATGCCTTAATAGGGCACGTGCGGTTCTGTGAGGGGCTTTTGAGACTTGAACCTCTCATCGCAAAACAATATATGATGAAAGGATGTGAAAAAGTCGAGACAAAGTCTACTCGACG